>CAYPMR010000107.1:0-10077 GCA_964411665.1 uncultured Granulosicoccaceae bacterium
TGCACATACGATTGCATATACGCTGCGGGAGGCCTGGTCCTTTTTCGCCAATTCCCGCCTTGCGCTGGCTATCTCGTCAACGTTTTTCTACTGCCTGAGGCGTTTAGCTCCCGATTTGGGACTAATCAACACCAATCTGTGGACGCCTACCCACCCATGAACAACTTACCGCGCTTTATCAGTACTGCCTCACACTTGCTTACAGCGAAAGTTTACCAACATAACAAAACTGTTCGGTTAAACATCGGTAAACTTACTCAGCAGAATCTATGATAGTTATACGGGCATTCTATAAAATTGGACATCGCGCCCGACGGCACTGACTAACAACAGCCAGACATTGAAATGAACCCCTGTCCAGGTTCTAACTGAACATATTTGAGTACCCGGATTATGTCAGGGTGCATTGAAAACCGATGACATCACATATCGACTTCAATAAGTGCTACAAGAACCTGGGGTTATCGCCAGAGGCCGATTGGCAGCAAGTGCAGTCAAAATACAGGCAGCTGTTGATCCGTTGGCATCCAGACCGGCACAGACACAACAAAACGCTACATAAACACGCTACACAACATTTTATTATTCTTACGGCCGCATTTAACGAATTGCGGAATTATCATCGTGTCCACAACAGATTGCCTCTTCAAGCTGATGTCGCTGCCGTTAATCAGACGAATGTAGCAGCAGCAGTGGCTGTAGGCATCGATGACGTACCTGCAGCGGGTTCGCCGGTTGCCGGTTCCAAACGTGAACCTGAAAATGCACAATCAGAAAATCCAAATACTGCAGAAAGTATTTCGGTTTCCAAAGCGTCCAGGGTTAACAAAGAAAGTGCATCAGACGGTAGTACTACATTTTCGAAAGTTAGTTCTGTTGTTGCACCACGCACTGTCAGCGGTGTGGCTCGAGCAGGTCAATCAAGCGAACCACAAACAACGAGGCAAACAGGCAGACGAAGGGCATCAACAAATACGCCTCGTGCAAATTCTTTCAATCTATCAGATGAGCAATTGAAGGATGCCAGTCTTGTAAAAGTGAATACCCGGCCGGGACTGAAAGACCGGTTGAGTCACTTGCGCAGCAAACCCAGTATTGTCACTATAGCGGCTATTGTTTCTTTACTTGTACTGGGGATGTTGCTGGTGCTTGTCCTCGACATGACGGGATCAAAAATGCGTCAAAATGAAGCAAACCGCATTGTGATAGAAAATGGTCAGGGCGTTCCAGCCGAGCCCCAGCCAACCAGTCAGTAAGCTTTTCAACACTAACAACGCAGCTAGTGAATACGCTGCTAGTGAATAATCCGCTGTATCAACGCCCGCCTTTACCAAACAACACGACCTCTGCTGTCTGACACAAGATCAGTATGTCGAGAAATATTGTATGATTTTTGATGTAGTACAGATCAAATTCCTGTTTCTGTATCGAATCTTTAATTGACGCACCATAGGGATAACATACTTGCGCCCAACCTGTGATTCCGGGTTTAACAGCATGGCGCTCGTGGTAGTAAGGAATCTGGGTGGCAAGCTCTTCGACGAACTGCGGCCGTTCCGGCCTTGGACCCACAAAACTCATATCCCCTCGCAGCACATTGACTATCTGCGGCAGCTCATCAATACGTGTTTTGCGCATAAACGCACCCACACGGGTAACGCGGTTATCGTTTTTGGTTGCCCACTGAGCAACACCATCCTTTTCTGCATTCACTCCCATACTGCGAAATTTCAAAACAGGAAATGCCTTTCCGAGAAGGCCAACCCGCTCTTGCTTGTATAGGAGAGGCGCAGCCAGACCCTCTTCAACCTTTATGGCTATAACGGCCAACAGCATGAATGGCCAGGTAATAATCAGAATCAGCAGGCTGGCCACAATGTCGAAAATGCGTTTCATGACGGCTTTCAAAGCGCTTTTGTCAAATCCATCTGAATAAATGAGCCAATCAGGACGCATGATATCTAGCGGAATTTTTCCTTGTTCACGCTCAAAAAATTCCAGTATGTCGATAACCTCGATGCCATTTAACTTACATCTGAGCAATTCATCCATTGGTGTGGCATTGCGCTTTTCATCCATGGCCACAACAATTTCATTGATTTCGTTTTCAATGCAATAATCAAGAAGAGATGAAGGTAGATCTATCAGCGGTGCGTTAGTGATTTCTACATCCGCTTGCTGATTTTTATCGGTTCGATCGAGGGTTTTAATGTAAGCAAAAATCTTGAATCCACGCCTATCTACCCTGCGCCTTAGGCGTTGACTGATTGACGCAGCGGCCGCTCCACTGCCACAGACCAGTATACGGATCTTCAGTAGATCCCTGTCTACATAATAAAAAAACAACGGTCTGATAGTACCAACCATGAAAAAGGCGACAACTATTGCAATCGCGAAAACGCCTCGCCCGAGATACAAAGCCGGTATAACATAATAAAACATGGCCAGTATGGCGCCACCAGCAATAAATCCGGAAATGGACCTTAGAAATACACCCATAATTCCGCCACGGAATCTGGATTGATACAGGCCCATAGCCATCATGGTCGTGGGCATGACCAAACCAAACAAAATGGCGGTCAGCACGGGAGACTGGATATTGAACCTTTCAAGATCCGTCTCGCTTAATCTGCCATCGAAACGTACATACACAGCAACGTAAACGGCGATAATACAAACGACGAATTCCAGCAGCGCCAGCAGCAGGAAGGGCACACGCAAGTGCATTTTGAAAAAACGTAAGGAACCCACAGCTAGCCGTTACTCCAACACATATCTGCCTCTATTGTATTTTGCAGGGTGTAGCAAAGTAGGTTGCCGCGTGACAAGGCACAACAACTTTGCGACACATGTTATTATTTTGCGACAATGTAATTTTATGCACTCCACATTTATGTAGCAGTTTGGTGCCGTATCCGATACCAGCAACCTGTGCAACATCGCAAATTCAAAGCCTCTGAGCTTGTATATACGGATAAGACAAATTATGTTTATAGCCTAGCTAGCGGTGAGCAACAAAAAAACTATAGAAAACGTTAACTTATGGGAGTTTTTTGCCGATTAGTACTGTCAACAGGATATTTAGAAGGTTTTATTTCCGAAATCAATGCCAGATGTGAGAGAACCCTGCAGACGTTGCCATTATTACTAGCAGGCACCCAATAGAAATAGAAATAAAAATCATCGTGAGATAATGAACTCACTCTCGTATCAAAACTGTTATGACATTCTTTCTCTGGCAAATGATGCCAGCTGGGAAGATGCAAGCCTGAGCTATCGCAGGCTGGTTCAGCGCTGGCATCCGGATCGCTATGAAGGTGTTGAACAAGATGGTGCCGAGAAACGTTTCATTCAAATTACCAAGGCCTACAATAAGCTTAAAATTTACCACCAGCAAAACAAGACACTCCCCTTCGCGTCAGTAAAAGCCGATATCCCGGATAGCTCCCTGGGAAGGGGTGGAACCAACTCGTCCAGAACCGCCAACTCTCAACCACATCGAGCCCCCAGTTCTGGAAACCATGTTCACAAACGCATATCCCCAGTCGTGTGGATTGCCGGGATTGCTTTTTTTGTCGGTGGTGTGATTTTACTGATTATGATCTCCCAGCTGGAAAAAAAGAGCAGCGAGAAAAACCGCGAGTCGGCAAGGATGCAGCGCGTTATGGAACAGGAAAAAATACAACAGGAAAGAGCCGAATCACTGGAACTGGAAGCGCCAGAACGAGACACATCGCAGACTTTGGAGCAAAACTAGTCTGTCAGAGACGATTATTTGTCTGCCATGACGAAAGCATAGCATTCTTTAATACTTCTCTTGCCGATAGCATAACACGCAATACCGACTAAAGTTAATTAACCTCCATTTTCCAGAAGTAGTTATCGACTCCTATGGCAATCATAAGTAACAATCCGAAGATCAGCATAATCGGCCTCGGCTATGTGGGTCTCCCGCTTGCCGTTGAGTTTGGTAAAAAATACGCCACTACAGGTTTCGATATCGATGACGCACGGATCAAGGAACTCGAATCAGGTACTGACCGCACGCTGGAAATCTCCGGTGAAGAACTAAAAGAAGCCACATCCCTGACTTTCGCCAGCGATATACAAGCACTCGCTGATAGCGATGTGTTTATAGTCACAGTTCCGACGCCGATAAATCAACACAAGCAACCCGACCTCACCCCACTGATCAAAGCCAGTACAGCTATCGGATCAGTGATGAAAAAAGGCTGCACAGTGATTTACGAATCGACTGTTTATCCGGGAGCCACTGAAGAGGTGTGTGTGCCTTTGCTGGAGAAGCATTCGGGTCTGGTTTTCAATAAAGATTTTTACGCCGGTTACAGCCCCGAACGGATCAACCCGGGAGACAAAAAGCACAAGCTCAGTACCATCACTAAAGTGACGTCCGGGTCAACCGATGAAGTCGCTGATGATATCGACGCGCTGTATGCCTCCATAATCACAGCCGGTACGCACCGAGCTGACAGCATTAAGGTTGCGGAAGCTGCGAAAGTCATAGAGAACACTCAACGAGATCTCAATATCGCTCTGATAAATGAATTGGCAATAATCTTTCAGCGACTTGATATTGATACATTGGATGTTCTGGAAGCTGCAGGTACCAAATGGAATTTCCTCAATTTCAGACCCGGTCTTGTGGGAGGGCACTGCATCAGTGTTGATCCCTACTATCTGACCCACAAAGCGCAGGAAATTGGTTATCATCCGCGCGTCATATTATCGGGAAGGCAGATTAACGATGGCATGGGGGCGTATGTTGCTGATCAGGTCATGAAGATGATGACCCGGCGCAAGGTACATGTGGTTGATTCTAATATCCTGATTATGGGCTTTGCGTTCAAGGAGAACTGCCCTGATCTGCGTAACACGCGAGTGATCGATATTTACAACGAGCTACACAGCTATCACGCTAACGTCGACGTTTATGATCCATGGGTCAGTGCGCAAGAGGCCCAGGCTGAGTACGGCATTGCGGTTATAGAAGATCTGAAACCAAACCACTATGATGCAATCATACTTGCAGTAGGTCATAACGAATTTCTTGAATTGGGCGTTGACGGAATCCGAAAACTCGGACGGGGCGAAACGGTTCTTTTCGATATAAAAAGCCTGTTGCCAAAAGATGCATCGGATCAAAGGCTTTAAACAGAAGTCTCTGTTTAGGTAAGCAATAACATCATGCTGATTTATTGAAGGTAGTTTGCCCGATTTAAATACCAGCCAATCGGTAATAAGAAACCCGCAGCTGCGGTACGGACAATCATAGTGAAAATATTAGTTACAGGTACGGCAGGATTTATAGGCTCAACACTCGCTCTGAAACTTCTCGCCCGGGGCGATGAAGTTATCGGGATCGACAACATTAATGATTACTATGATGTCAACCTGAAACTTGCCAGATTGGAACGAGTTAAAAGTCATGCTGGCTTTGTCGAAGTCCGTGGTGACCTGGAAGATCGCAAATTAATTGAAAAAACATTCGCTGAACATCGACCAGAGCGAGTGGTAAATCTGGCAGCCCAGGCTGGCGTCAGGTACTCAATAGAAAATCCGCACGCTTACATTGAGTCCAATATCATCGGTTTTATGAATATCTTGCAAGCCTGTCGGGAAAACAGCGTTGAACACCTTGTTTACGCATCTACCAGTTCTGTGTACGGCTCGCACACAAACATGCCGTTCTCTGTGCACACAGGTGTCGATCACCCGATGAGTCTGTATGCAGCGACGAAAAAATCAAATGAACTCATGGCACATACGTACAGTCATTTGTTTGAACTGCCTACAACCGGCTTGAGGTTTTTCACGGTCTACGGCCCCTGGGGCAGACCTGATATGGCGCTGTTTCTATTCACCAAAAATATCCTCGCAGGTGAGCCCATTAACGTGTTCAATCACGGCAAACACAAACGAGATTTCACCTACGTGGACGATATTGTAGAGGGTGTGATCCGGACTCTCGATTCCACGGCAGCGCCAAACCCTGACTGGAACTCTGCAGACCCAGACCCGGCTACCAGTTCAGCGCCCTATCGCATTTACAATATTGGCAACAACGCACCTGTTGACCTGGAGCACTATATCGCGGTACTCGAAGATTGCCTCGGTAAAAAAGCCGAGCGCAATTTGTTGCCACTACAGCCTGGCGACGTGCCCGATACCTATGCAGATGTTACGCAACTAATTGACGATGTCGGCTACAAGCCGGATACCTCTGTAGAAGATGGCATAAGAAATTTCGTTAACTGGTATACCGAGTACTACAAGGTTTAGGCAATTACTGATTTATCAAGCGAGACAGATCTACAAATAGCCCTTCAATCGGTAGAACAAAAAGCCAACCCACTCATGTAGCATAAGATCAAACTTTCTAAGTGCCGTAGTTTGCGGCACTAGATACCACCATGGAACACCTGGTATTGCTTGTCTGTCAACAGGTACCGGGCAAACATCAAACCCTGCCGATCTGAACACTGCAGCAGATCGGGTCATATGTAACGCACTGGTTAATAATCGTATAGGTATAGACACCGACGTGGAGCCATCGGTACCCTGCACATCCTGAGCAAACCAGTCTTTCAATTCATTGGCACTGGCAACTGTGTTGTTCGAATTGCGTTCTAACACGATCCGCTCCGGATGCACACCCGCCATCACAAAGAAAGAACGCATAACATCTGCCTCGGCAATACCATTTCGTTGACTGCCACCTAGCAGATATACAGGTTGTTCATCCGGATAGCTGTTAATGATGTCAATGGCCTCTACCATACGCACAAAGGTGGCCTGATAGATTTTTCCTAGATCATCAACAGATTCAACACGGGACGAAACACCACCACTTAAAACGACAAGCGGTAATTCAGCGGACACACATTCTTTGGATGCATCCGCCACACGCTCGGTTTTTGCCAGCATGCGATTGACCGTTGCTGGTGATGCAGCAAACACCAGACCCGCAAGCATGCACGAAGTCAAAAAAGCCAGGATTTTCTTTCTAAAGGAACCCCCGGGCAATAACCAGGCGAATAGAAAGGTACACACTACTGCAATGAACAGTAAAGCGATTGGATCTATGAAAAGTTCAGCCATGCGCAAATCGATCGGTGAAAATTGCTTTATACTGCAACATTGGTGTTTATTATGCTTTTGATAAAATGCATTATTTTTTATAATATAGAGCAATACAGCTCGCGAATCCATACAGCAAAATGTCGCCAAGAGGGCACATGAGTCAACTGACGGCAACAAGTAAAACTAATAAAATCAAACAATTACAGGCTTTTTGTCGAGCTGCACAAAACGGCAGTATCTCGAAGGCTGCCGAACGGCTCAAGCTTAGCCAACCCTCGGTTTCTTTGCAGATCCAATCCTTGGAAAAAGATCTCGACACTGTTTTGTTTGAACGATCCGGGCCAAAAATACGTTTGACACCCGCTGGTGAACTGCTGCTTAAAATGGCGCTACCGTTGGTTGAAGGGGTCGAAAAACTCTCTGAAACCTTCGCTGCCAGGTTGGGTTCGGTCAGTACCGGCACCCTCTCCATTGCATCAGGCCACGCCACATTGCTTTATATTTTGCCTGAACTTATCAAGGAATTTTCGTCGCTATACCCTCAGATTGATGTTCGCCTGCACAACGTCACTGGCAAAGACGGGATGAGATTGATGCGCGAGGACGAAGTCGATTTCGCCGTCGGATCAATGCTCGATATACCCGACGACATGGTCTATCACCCGATATACAACTTTACCCCGTCACTAATAACTGCGCTTGATCATCCACTGACCAAAATGCAGGAAGTGACGCTTAAGGATATCAGCCCTTACGGCCTGATTCTTCCACCTCGACATCTCAGCACATTCAGCCTGGTTGATCTTGTTTTCAGTCAACAGAATGTGCCCTACAAGATTGCACTGGAAGTCGGTGGTTGGGAGGTCATAAAACGTTATGTAGAACTGGACGTAGGCATCAGCATCGTTACCAATATCTGTTTGCGAGACAATGATGGCATCGCGGTCATACCGATGGACAAGTACTTTCCTACTCGCAGCTACGGTGCGGTGATAAGGCGAGGAAAATTTCTTTCACCGCAGGCAAAGTGTTTTCTCGAACTCATGGACACCCGGTTTTTTGACAACCAGAGTATTCCGCCTGGCAAACTGCCATCTGTTCAGGAAGACCTGAAGCTGGAAAGCTATACGGCAGATGTCAGCTGAACGAAATCATGTATCAAATCAGGGCGCAATAATGACTGACCTGCTACCTAACGGCTTACCTGCATCGTCATCACGGGTGATTGTTGGCATGTCAGGCGGCGTTGACTCATCTGTAGCGGCGCTGCTACTGAAAGAACATGGGCACGAGGTCAGCGCGATATTCATGCAAAACTGGGATGACGATGACGAGCAATGTACAGCCAGACAAGACTATCGCGATGCGATGGCAGTTTGTAACAGACTCGGAATAACACTCGAGACAGTAAACTTCGAGCGTGAATACTGGGATCGTGTGTTCGCGCATTTTCTGGAAGAGTACTCAGTCGGACGAACCCCAAACCCCGATATCTTGTGCAACAAGGAAATAAAATTCAAAGCATTCTTGAATCATGCGTTGAACGTTGGTTGCGATTTTATAGCCACCGGCCACTATGCACAGCGTACAGCACAAACAAAAGATTCATCGGTAAAACTATTACGCGGTCTTGACTGTAATAAGGATCAAAGTTACTTCCTTTATACTCTCGGTCAGAATGAACTGCGCGCAAGTCTTTTTCCTGTGGGCTCTCTAGAGAAAACCACAGTACGTCAACTGGCTAACGATGCCGGATTTCATGTGTTTAGCAAAAAAGACAGCACGGGTATTTGTTTCATTGGCGAACGTAAATTCCAGAGTTTTCTGTCCGAATACTTGCCAGCGAAACCGGGCTCTATCGTCAGCAGCTGCGGGAAAACTCTGGGGCAACATCAGGGCTTGATGTACTACACTCTGGGGCAACGTCAGGGACTCGGTATTGGCGGCACCGACGGCTTTGGAGAAGAGCCCTGGTACGTACTAGAGAAGGATCTGGCGAGCAATACCCTCACCGTCGGCCAGGGCCATGATCATCCAAAACTATTTCGTCACATCCTGAGTGTCCATAGTCTAGACTGGTGTTCGTCCAAAAACGAAACAGAAGATTTTGAATGCACTGCCAAAGTCCGTTACAGACAAGAGGATCAACCCGCGTCTGTCACACTGGAGCCAGGGGGACATGCGGTTGTCACTTTCGAACAACCGGTCAGAGCCGCAACACCCGGTCAATCAATTGTATTCTATTCAGATGAAGTCTGTCTCGGCGGCGGCATCATCAGTGATTTCCCAATAGAGACTTCCACAGCAGGAAGAAGTGAAGCCCAACATACTTTGTCTAATTCAGCAAATTGAACGTTAAATCATGTCCAATCTGAACACATATGAAAATCAGACAATCGCTTTAGCTGGCATCTTCCAGTCAGTCTCTCTGTGCAAAAATCTGGCGACTTATGGACGCTGCGATGAAGACTCTCTGGCCGCGTCTCTAGGATCTATCCTGAAAATTGATTCAGACGATATATTGGATATTTATAATGGTGTCGATGGATTGAAACACGGCTTACGCGTGCTAGGTTCACAACTATCAGCAATGAATCGCAATCGGGATCTTGAGCTAACACGCTATAGCGTGTCTTTGCTACAGCTCGGTAACAATCTACAGCAACAGCCCGAAACCCTTCAGAAGTTACAACACGGCATTGAGCACGCAAACACACTGGACTTCGAAGTTACCGACAAAACACTGATTAACAATCTGGCAGACCTTTACAAAAACAACATCAGTCACATGAGCCCGCGCATTATGGTTACCGGCAACCCCGAACACCTGCAGAATGATCAAATAGCATCCAAGGTACGGGCCTGTCTTCTTGCGGGCTTGCGTTCAGTCGTTTTATGGCGCCAGTGCAACGGCAGCCGCTTCAGCCTTATTTTCAGACGCACGAAGTATCAAGCGATCAGCGAGCAGTTGTTGCA
>CAYPMR010000108.1:0-9720 GCA_964411665.1 uncultured Granulosicoccaceae bacterium
CATCCATTAGAAAACTGGCCACCAGACTCTCTCGATACAAAGTCGCTAGAATCATCATCGAAGCGACCGGTGGATATGAACGAAACCTGGCTACAACTCTCTATGAGCGCGAACTACCTGTCATCATTGTTCAACCCATGAAGATCCGTCAGTTTGCCAATGCACAGGGTATTTTGGCTAAAACCGATAAGATTGATGCCAGAATCATTGCTCAATTTGGCGCTGTCATGAAACCGGAGCCACGCGCACTTCAAACACCTGAAATACGCCATATTCGCGATCTTCTCGCTCGTAGACGCCAATTGATGGAGAGCAGAACGCAGGAGTTGAATCGAAATCATAAAGCCACGACCGCTTTGGCCAGATCTCATGCGCGTGCGCTTAAATTTCTTAACAAAGAAATTGAATGGGTCGATGTACAACTGGAAAAGTGCGTTACCAAAATCACTCAATGGCAGCGTACCTCGGACATTCTTCTCTCAACACCTGGCATTGGGACCGGTGTCGCCTACACCCTGCTTGGTGAGTTACCCGAACTAGGCCAACTTTCCAATAGGGAAATTAGCGCCCTGGTCGGCCTTGCCCCCTTTAATCGTGACAGTGGTCTATCCAGAGGCAAGCGAAGGATCAGAGGTGGCAGAGCGCCTATCCGAACTGTTCTGTATATGGCTATGCTTTCAGCCATACAACACAATCCTATTATGAAACAGTTCTATGAAAAACTCGTTGCTCAGGGTAAACACAAAAAGATCGCTATCACTGCCTGTATGCGAAAGATGATCGTTATTTTAAACACTATGGTGCGTAACGATACGCCTTGGCAGGTAGCTCAATGAACACACGTTGCAGGGTTGATTTTTATCACACGCTTGTTAGGTTTGCGATCTAAAGGCCAAGTCCTCAACTTTGAAGTGTCTTTCAATAAATAGTCAGTAGAATTCTATTTGGATCGCACTAGCTGAAAGTATGTTGCCACCATCATAGCTCTATCATGATGCCAAAACGAAGTAACACCCTGTATCTGCTGCCGATCAGCGCTTGCTCTTAAGACCATACAACCTACAATCTGCTCTTCGGCACCACGTTGTTCGAAGTTCAAAACGAATTGTCCAGACACATATCGGCCTTCATAGCGGAACGATCGATCCACACTATTTCCCTTAGAATCTAAGAATTCATTAAGCTTCGCTACCGCACGATTGCCAGCGCAAGTTACAAACATCTTTCCACTCGGCTTATTGTGTTCAGAATCGTCCACAATCAAATTCCACTCACCAGACAACACATGTACATCGCGGATTTCTGATTTTATTAAAGTGCAAGCTGAGCTGATTGCAGCAGCGACGTTTTCACTAAGCCTATTTTGATCATATGTTGCATATGTGATTCCAGAAAGATCTGTTGGCACGTGAAATTTTTCGGTCCCTGTAGGCACAATAAAAAAACATCGCTTAGACCCCAATGCTGATGTGAACAAACCTAGTTCGAAAATTACATTATCTCTAGACGAGTTGTACAGCTCATCTCTCATCAGAAGAACATCATCTTCAGCCAAAACAAAGATAGCGTAGTCGTGAAACCGACTTTGAGCGACAAGCGAATCTAGAGCGGTTTCGTTGAGTTTAAATACCGCTTGATTCCACAAAGTCACATCCGCTACATCACTCAAGCTAGTTTGAACAGCTTCAGCAATTTGTAGCGCCTCACTCGAAGAGCCAACAAAAATTGAAGGTTTCATGATCTTACCTTTTCGAAAAATATTTGCACCATAATGAGCTGGCTATAGTAGCACTGGTTTACCGATAATTTAACAGTTCGAATCTGCACCCAAGCTGTGCACCGCATACATAACATGAGCAAGTAAAACTAACATCAATGTTGGGGAACACTTGCAGCTCATGCGTGGTTGGGCGCATCCGCGGTTACAGGTGAGCTGCAAGTGATAGCTCCAACCATCAGCTGGTTTCCGACTTCAGAATTGCTTTCCAACTTCCGCTCCAAGCACATTCGAGTCTGTCAGTTACACACTGTGGGAAATGCCACAAATTCAATTTCGATCTGGAATCATATGTGCATCCGAAACATGGAGATGTTCTGGAGCAATATAAACCAATGCGAATATATACGCTCATACTTGTCGGTTTTGTCTCAACAGGATGTATTTCTGTAGATAAATCGCATGAAATTTACACCCCTAGAAAGGCATTTGGTGTCCATGCCGTTACAGGCTCGCATTCAAGTATGAAAGAGATTCTTGAGCGCGATTACTCTAGCAGGCCGTTGAAAAAATCCGATTTAAGTTAAAAAGTATCTGTAAAACAAGCTTTTTCACAATCGATCAGTCTCGTTTTTACTTATGATTCTGTTTTTCGTCATCCGTTTTTGATTTGATGCACACATGGATTGTGTCTTGTATCTCGTTCGTGTGTCGCTACTGTGGTTTTGCAATGGCTCTTTTCTGCCTTATTCACTACAGTTCACCAGTCTCACCACATTGAATGCCGCCGCGTTCATCACGAATATGCAATTCCCCTTTTCTAACCCCCGGTGAAATAGTTTTCGTATTCCACCCACATTCTTCATCCAGCCAAACGGCTCTTCAACCCGTTTGCGCTTGCGTTGGCTGATTTCGTAACCTTTACTATTGATCGTACGACCGTCTATTGCACCACGGGAAACTTTTGCCGCAACGTGGGGTGTCATTCCCAGTTCCCTCGCACCGCTGACAAAGCGTTTTGTGTCATAGCCCTTGTCTGCACCTACGGTTTGACCCGGTCGAATACTTTGTTTATCCATCATCTCCAGTGCGGCATCCCACTCCTGACTGGTTCCCGCCGTAGTTACCTTGGCTTCAACGATAAACCCATTTCTGTTCTCCGTCATGATGTGGCCCATCATGCACAGCCGCGAGGGTTGGCCTTGACTCTTTCGATATAATCGTGAATCAGGATCGGTCGTTGATTCATGCGTTTCATTGGTTCTTTTTTGACCTTTGAAATCAACGTCCGCGTTACGCCCCCCGCCTGACTTATGATTTGACGACCCTGAGCCACTCTCGGGTTTTTCTTTAGGAACGAACGATTTCATCGATGCACTGGCATCTATCAACGTGCCATCGACCGAAAAGTGATCGCGCGATAACAGATGCTTGGCATAGGCCTGGTTCTTTATCTCGTCAAACAATCGCTGTGCAATGTCCGAACACAACACACGATCCCGGTTCTTCATAAACGTAGAATGATTCCAAACAGTTTCATCAATGCCCAGCCCCACAAACCAACGAAACAGTAGATCGTAGTCGATTCGCTCGACCAACTGACGTTCGGATCGGATCGTGTAAATGATTTGCAATAACTGAGCACGCAGCAATTGCTCTGGGGGGACTGAAGGTCGACCATCCGATGCGTACAGTACATCTAGGTCTGCTTCCAGCGCCTTTAACGCTTTGTCGACAACACGGCGGATCTTTCGGATGGGGTGATCTGCTGGGACTCGCTCTTCCAGATCGATGTAGCTAAACATAGCCGCCTGGGTATCAGTTTCACCGCGCATACTTAGGTCTCATCTGGATTTCGTGTATTGTCTCATGCAAGGGTGTTTTTCAACAGCCTGCTAGAAGAATACAATATTTGCAAAGAGTAGGTTCGGCATAGTTAGATCTTACTCCCGTAGATAAATTTCCGGGAGTAAGAACATGTCCATCACCGCTTTTTTTAAACGCAAAAATTTAATTGATCGTCTATACCAAGGCCCATTAGGCCCGTATATTGATTTGTATGCCGAACGTTTGATCGCTGAACGGCACTGTTATCAAAGTGGGGCCAGATGCTCACGGGTCGTTGGTGATTTCAGTGTCTGGTTGTTGAGTAAGCATCTTCAGGTTACTGATGTTGATGAGGATACGATTGAACGGTACGAGCGGTTTCGTGCGAAGTATCGCCGCCCGTTTTTAAGTGATCACGCTGCACTTGTCCGACTGTTATCAATTCTGAGAGAGATTGAGGTGACTAAACCAGCAACACCAAACTCTCTTGAGCCGTTACAACAAATCGAACACGATTTTGAACAGTACTTGTTGCAAATTCGTGGACTTGCGCAGGTATCGATTACCAGACATCGAACCCCATTACGAAAGTTTCTTCGCGAATGCTGCGCCGACGGCATTACAAGTTTTCCAAAACTGACTGGAAAAGATGTAACACGATTTCTGGTGCAACACGCCCACGATCAAAGTCCGAGTTCTGCGAAGAGTATGTGCTGGTCTCTGCGGGCGTTTTGCAGATATTTATTACATCAAGGCCACACGACCTGTGATCTATCAACAGCTGTGCCGAGTATTCGAACCTGGAAGTTTGCTGCTCTTCCGGAGCTATTGTCAATCGAGCAGATACAGTCGGTGTTGGATGGTTGCGATAGGAGCACCGCCATTGGTTTACGTGATTACGCCGTGCTTATGCTGCTGAGTCGTTTAGGACTTAGAGCCAATGAGGTTGCCCTGTTGAGGCTAGATGATATCGATTGGCATTCAGGCCGTCTTATTGTTCGAGGAAAAGGTCGTGTTCAAGACCCTCTGCCGATTTTATCCGACGTCGGTGCAGCTGTGACTGATTATCTGCATCACGCTCGCCCAATTACCGAGAGCCGATACTTGTTCGTCCGTGCATTAGCGCCACATTCCCGGTTTGCTTCCTCCGCTGCCGTTTCGATGATCGCCACAACAGCACTAACACGCGCTGGATTGCAGCTGCGACACAAAGGCGCTCATATTTTTCGTCGCAGCCTCGCAACTCAAATGCTCGATGCCGGAGCCTCTCTATCGGAAATTGGCCAAGTGCTTCGACACAAGGATCATGACACAACACGCCTCTACGCGAAGGTCGATATCAATGGCCTAAACGCACTCGCACTGCCATGGCCAGGAGAGGTACAATGAATTCATTGCGTCAAACACTACGCGACTATGTGGCTATGCGGCGAGGGCTGGGGCACAAATTTGTAAAGCCAGCGCAACGCCTGCAGGGTTTCGTCACGTTTATGGAACAGCGTGATGCCCCGGTGGTCACAACCGATCTTGCACTTGAGTGGGCAACCCGATCCCCCGGCAAACAGGCTAGTTGGGCAATCAACCTAGCAGACATACGCGGGTTTGCTCGGCACTTGCAGTCGATTGATTCGCGCACAGAGGTGCCACCAAACGGACTTCTGCCGTACAGTGGTAGAGTTTCTCCCTATATCTATTGCGATGCCGAGATCCAAGCACTTCTGACGGCAGCATTAACGTTATCACCTGTAAATGCATTGCGGCGCTGGACATACCATTGTTTGTTCGGACTTCTGCCTGTCACCGGATTGCGTATCAGCGAAGCGTGGCTCTTCAACGACAGGATGTCAATCTTGATAGCGGCGTTATAACCGTGCGCGATACCAAGTTCGGCAAGTCCCGTCATGTGCCGATACATGAGAGCACACAGCGGGTATTGATTGGCTATGCCCGTCGCGGGTACCTTCTCCTCCTGAGTTGGCCACCGGTACCGGCCGAAATTGGGTATCGCCGGTAAGGTCTCGGTATTCTTGCTGCGCTTTTGTTCCAATAAAGACTGGGTTGCTGGTGCCCTTATTGACAATCAACGCCATATTCTCCCACAGTGTGCCGAATCCCAGCACGTGCGCCATTTCATGAATGATCACGTCTGTGAGCTGACCGCTAGCTTCCATCACTGCAAGATCGGCTGAATCAAAGCGCATGATGCCTTTGGCGGGTAAACCAGAACCCAACCGGAGGTGGGTGGGCCCTGCCGCGCCCAGAGTACCACCCGGTCCATCTATCGGAGTCCCTACGGCCAAGATCAGCAGATCATCGATAATTTCACCTTCGACCTGGACAGCTGGGATTCAGCAGTGATGATCTGTGACCAACGCTCGGCGGCGACTATGAATGCCTCCTGTTGGCTGACCGACAGACCACCAACGAAACGAACGTCAATTTGAAAGGGAGAAACTGTTTCCGATTCGAGATTCAGCCCAACGCTCCAGCGGGTCAGGGATCCGCCATCCTGACTTGCTCGGTCCTCAACTTTCAATGTCCAGCTCCCGCCTGCCGGTCGTCCACGAAGGGTTGAGAGATCACCTATCGGTTTGAAGGAGCCGCGAAAAGGTGTCGTACCACTCTCTATAGGGGTGGATGCGCTGCCACTGAAGATTGTTCCCTGAAAATCGTCTTGTGATCCACCAGTTCGGTTGACAAGCTGAACATCTATTCCGTCGGGCGCAATCAGCGTTAAGATGAGATCACCAACCCAGCTGTGCTGGATGTCCACCTTAACCGTGACATCCTCGATTTTTGCGTCCGCTGGAAGGTCTGCTTCAATCACAGACTGAGTGGTGCTCGGACCACCGCCATCGATCAACTGCGTGGCATTACTGACAAATTCATGCTGCATGACAGTTCCCTCTTCCTATTCGGAGATAACCTACTAATTTGGTACAAATTCGTTTGTACTTGGGTACCTGAAGTTTACATCCAACGCTGCGCATACCGTCGCATGCGTGAAGCAGCGCAATAGCTTGAACAGACGAGCCTAGCGCGCCAGACTATTCCGGCTACGCCGGTGTTGATAAAACTTAAAGATGAAATTGAATAGCTGTAAAGCGTAACCTACTACGGTAATCCAGGAATGGCAAAATTAGGAGTGAAGTAGTTAACCTAAAATGTGCGAAAAGACACAATGAAAGTTGCGCAAATAGAAAACAAAGTATGACAACTGAATGAGCTGGGTTAGAACCGCAGCTTGCTAGGTGCAATTGCACGCGCACTTTCTATTTAATTCGGTCAAATCCGAATTGTTGATTGACTTATTTTTGCTTGAAACAACAGTATCGTTGTAGTCGAATTACCGAGCGATTAAAAAAGGCGTTTAGCAATACACTGCAGACACCACCTGACAGAAAAATAATAACTAACTGCCAGGTGGGATTTTATTTTGCTGCTTTGCTATTAAGGATTTAAAACGGAGAGCTCTGTGGCGTCGGCACATGATCCAGTATGTGAATTTGTCCAAACTGTTTTTTCGGCAGCAAATGCGAGTGCGGCGATTCTTCGTATCGCTTCTAATTGATCGGGTGGAAGGGTTGCAGCACTATAATAAACATAGCGACTGCCACCAGTCCCCGCTCTTTTAGTGTTGTTTCCTACGTTTGCACTTGGTCCAGATAACTGTATGGCAAGTCCGTTTTGATTCCAACCTCCTTCCTTTAGATCAATTATTTTTCCTTGACCACATACTACTGCAAAAGCATTTCCACCAAATGCTGATAGGCCAAGAACTAGTAACGTTTTGATGAACATTTTTTTCATGTCAACTCCGATGACGTGGGGTGATAGATACAACTTGATGTATATGGCGTCTTGAGGTATTAGAAACTGCCTATAACAGCTGCTAAACGATTTCGATTTCGAACACGTGTTGATTCTGTTTTAGTTACTTCTTCTACTAAATCAGCAAACAGAGGATCTGTAACGACATCGTGTTGGGCATTTCTATCAAAATTCGCATACAACTGATCAAATGGTGATAGATTTGTCAATTCATTGGCCGAGGCATGCCAATCTAAAGAGTTTATGTCGAGAGCGCTAATGGTTGGTACAAAGGTAGTGAGGCCTTCTCCTGCAGTCATGTGGGCCGCGAAGGAAATTGTTGTTTCAAAACCGAAGAAGTCTGCAAGCCATGTATCAACCATATTTTTCGAGGCTGCTATGGCGAAACCAGTAACAGGATTTAGTGTTGCCAATGACAAGGTTATTGTATCCAGTACCAAACGAATGTCGAAGGGAACAGTGATGTCAGCTGTAGAGTCAATAGTTTCGTCAACTTCGCGCAAGCCGGTTGTAAAACTCCCTGGTGCCGCCGTTACGTCGTGTAACTCTGATGGTAATCTGAAATTTGGACATCTATCGGTATCAGCAAGGACTCGTACTCTACACGGTGTTCGTCTCTGTAAAGTCGCGTCGTTAAAGAACTTTATACTTATTAGCTCTTCATCAGGCGCTGTTGGGCTGTTGAACTTTATAGGCACGTTAAGCATCAAGAAACCATCTTGACGACCTTGGGCTTCTCTGTTGTGCAATGGAAATCCATTTATACTCCCATTAGCAAATGCAACTGATCTGAGGGATGTCGGATGCCCACCCATTAGTAAGATGGAGTTGCGTAGTGTATGGTGGGAGGGGTGTGCAGCCTGCATATAGTCTGCTTCGATAGCTTGTAATCTTGCAGGTGTTTGAAAATCCTCTGCTCGAAAGCCAATATAAAGCCCTAATAATTCTCTGGCCGCCTCGCTGTTCAATGCTTCAACGCCATCTTCAAGGCGTTGGTCCAAATTTTCGCCTTTAAAAATCTCCCCTATGATCTTTTTTTGCGCTGCCCCATTTAACGTTCTGGTGACTAATTCAAGGGATGACGGTAAAAAAGCACCCCTGTGAGGGGCATCCATTGACACGTAGAGAGACGTGTGATGATCGCGGTTTTCAAATTCAAGCTTTGTAAGGGCATGTCGAGCGATGATGCCCCCCATACTGAATCCGATGACAACGCCCCTAGTTCCATTTCGCATATAGGTTTGAAATGGTCCAGTTTCTCCGGCGGTTAGATAGCGTTCCACAATCAAAGAGTTTTTGGCAACACTTTGATTGTTATCGACCGATTCAACTACGAACACTCTGAATCCATGTTGATCCGCCAACAGCTCTATTGCTCTTTCAGGTTCTTCGTCAAATAGTTCGTTGCTCTGTGACAAACTTCGAAGTAGCCGAAAACCTTTATCCCTTTCACCTGGCGGTAATTCACGTTCATTATCACCTAGCCCTGGGATATCAAATCCTGGTATGAACACGATAGGAGTGTCTTGCCTAACATTAAGATCAAATGGTAGGAACTCATGAACGTATCCTATAACCTGACTTCCGTTTTCTGAGCGTATTTCGACGGCTCCATCGTGTATCGCAGCGGTAGACAGCATGGAGGTCAAAAACACCGATAGCAACACCACAAGCTGTAATAGATATTTCATTAACATCAAGTTCCCTTTATGTCTGAGTGTCAATACATTGACATAAAGAATTGCCATTGTCTATGTGCTGCTATATAGAAAATGTGCATGAATGTGCGAAAACACACAGTAAGTAATCATATACGTAGGTCGTGATAGCTCGTTGGGATCACTGACGCACTCGTAGACGGAATAGGATGTCTATGTGTCTAGAAGCAGTATTACGATGCGAAGACAAAACACTAAAAGTAGATGCACTGAATGACGGCTATATTGTTGTGCATCAAGCAAGTAAGTCTGTCAACCCTACATACTGATAGTCATCTGTATAAACAAATCTGTTCTACAAAAAATATGTAGGTGAACAAAAGCCTATTAGTTATTAGGGAAGTCGATTTTGCTTCTATGTTCAGAGCCAAACAACATCTTGGAACTTTAAAGAAGAATATGAAGCAAATTAAGTTTTGGTACCAAAGCTCGGAATGTTCGTTGGGGGTTTAGTTAGCTGTGAATTTCCTACAATATGAAACACTCGATCAATCCAATAGGATTACTAATCTATTACATGTTGCCCTTGCTATTGATGTGTATTGCGAATCAAAAATGCACTATGTTTATCGGAGGTATGGTTGAAAGTAGTGTCTGAAAGGAGTTGAAAAAAAGCGGCGTATCTGG
>CAYPMR010000109.1:0-9682 GCA_964411665.1 uncultured Granulosicoccaceae bacterium
TCGCAACACGTGCAAACAGCATTTCAATAGACCGACAGCTTGTTGATATAAAACAATGAAAGAAAATCTTAGCATCGTACTGGTAGAGACAACGCATGCTGGCAATATTGGTGCGGCAGCGCGTGCCATGAAAACCATGGGTTATAACGACCTGCGTCTAGTGCGTCCGTGCAAGTACCTGACTGCCGAATCACTTGCCAGAGCTTCCGGTGCTGATGACATCGTAAAAAACGCACCGGTTTTCGATTCGCTGGAGGATGCATTGCGTGATCGCAGTCGGGTGTTTGGTACCAGTGCGAGATCACGAACGCTGGAATGGAGTTCGCAGGAGTTGCCCGAGGCGGTGGCTGAAATTCATACAACTGATCTGGCTGCGGCTGTTGTTTTCGGCCGTGAGCGTTCCGGGTTGACCAATGATGAGTTAGCCTTGTGTCACAGTCGTTTGGCCATACCGAGTAATCCTGATTTCAGTTCGCTTAATCTGGCCAGTGCCGTTCAGGTTGTAACCTATGAGTTGCGACGTGGTCGCGGATTTGAAACTGACGGGGCAAGTGTTGCGCAGAGCGATACAACGAACGAGCCAGTCGCATCACATGAAACTCTCGAACACATGTTTGATCACATTGAGAGGGTTGCGGTTAACACGGGCTTTCTCGATCCACAAAATCCGCGCTTGCTGATGCAACGCTTTAGACGGCTGTTTTCCAGAGCACCGTTGCTGTCATCAGAAGCCCAGATAGTGCGAGGATTTTTAACCGCCGTTGAAAAGTCCCTACAGCGACCCATATGATCGTATAATAACCTACCTGTACAGTGGGTTATTTATCAGGAATTGTCAGCGCAAAGGTGTGTGAACGATGTGGAAGCTAATCAAAGAGGATGTGTATTGTGTTTTTGACCGGGATCCTGCCTCGCGCAATGTGCTGGAAGTATTAACCAGCTACCCGGGCGTTCATGCAATCATACTGCACAGGATCAATCATTGGATATGGAACAAGGGCTTTAAATGGCTGGCCCGTTTTTTTGCCTATTTCGCGCGCTTTATAACCGCTATCGAGATCCATCCCGGCGCCACCATTGGGCGGCGTTTTTTTATTGATCACGGTATTGGTATTGTCATTGGCGAGACCTCGGAGCTGGGTGATGATGTCACTCTTTATCAGGGTGTGACGCTCGGTGGTCGCATCATGAAGCCAGGCAAGCGTCATCCAACCCTGGGCAACAATGTTGTCGTTGGTGCTGGCGCCAAGATACTGGGCCCGTTTACCGTAGGTGATAACGCGCGCATAGGCTCCAATGCGGTTGTGCTTGAGGAAGTACCGGTCGGTGCCACGGTGGTCGGTATACCGGGTAGAATCGTCGCTTGCCGGGATGAATCCAACCCCGAATGCAATGAAAAAGTGCACAGCAAAGACCAGCAATTTGCATCCTACGGGGTGGATTCGTCAGCTGTCTCGGAATCTGCCGGAATAGAGAAAATGCAGGAACAAATCACTGCGCTGCAAGCGCAGATAAAAAGACTTGAAAAAACCATTGAAAAACAAAATCTTAGGGAGGATTTGGGCGCGAGTTCAAGGACCGGTACCTAAACCCTGATCATCCCGGCGATACGAGTGGTCTGAGCCGTAATAATACTTGACTGATTTACTTGGTTATGGAAACATCCATCCCCAGTATTAAATCGTATTACAGGGCATAATTGCGATGAAACTGACAACCAAAGGACGCTATGCGGTGACCGCCATGCTTGATTTGGCGTTGCATGGTACAAACGGTCCAGTCGCGTTGGCCGAGATATCTGAGCGACAGGAATTATCGCTGTCCTACCTTGAGCAGTTGTTTGCCAAACTGCGTAAAAACAACCTGGTAAAAAGTACCCGGGGCCCGGGTGGCGGCTACTGTGTTGCCAGGCCTTTGTCAAAGGTTGCGGTTGCAGAAATAATTTTCGCGGTTAATGAGTCTGTCGACGCAACTAATTGTTCCGGACGGCAGGATTGTCTCTCGCACGGGCGCTGTCTGACGCATGATCTATGGGAGAGCCTCAGTCAGCAAATAGAGGAGTTTCTCAGTGGTGTGTCACTGCAGGATCTGATTGATCGTCATGCAGCATCAAGCGACGAGCAATCAGCAGAGACTGTTTTATTGCAGCGTAACCTTTCCAGAGAAGGCTTGTCGTCCTCCTTTGCGCACAAAACGGCGATATAATGTCATCAGGGCAGTAGGATTCAATTGACAAGGTGAACCGGGACAATCCGGCCGAAGGTTCTGGCAGCGACTGGTTTTAAGTAATCAATAATTTCAAAGACCGCATGGGTCTTACAAGTAGCAATTCGAGGTAGCAACAACAGTGAGTTCATTAAACGTACCGATTTACCTGGATTACTCAGCCACCACACCGGTGGACGAACGGGTAGCGAAAAAGATGTACGACTGCCTGACCAACCAGGGTAATTTTGGTAACCCGGCATCGCGCTCACATCCATTTGGATGGAAAGCAGAAGAGGCTGTTGAAATTGCGCGTAAACAGGTCGCAGACCTGATTTGTGCCGATCCTCGCGAAATAGTCTGGACTTCGGGTGCTACCGAATCGGACAACTTGGCTATCCGTGGTGCTGCAGAATTCAATCAAAAGAAAGGCAAGCATATCGTCACTGTCAAGACCGAGCACAAGGCGGTACTCGATACCTGCCGACAGTTGGAACGCAGCGGTTTTGAAGTGACCTATCTCGATCCGATGGACAATGGTCTGATTGACCTGAAGGAATTTGAAGCGGCACTGCGCGATGACACAACACTGGTTTCTATCATGCACGTCAACAACGAAATCGGTGTGATTCAGGACATCGAGGCGATTGGCAAGATTACGCGTGAGCGAAAAATTCTTTTGCATGTCGATGCAGCGCAAAGCCCTGGCAAGGTGCCGATTGATGTTGACCAAATGAATGTTGACCTACTGTCGCTTTGCGCGCACAAGGTATACGGACCCAAGGGTGTTGGTGCGTTGTATGTAAGGCGCAAACCTCGCGTCAGGCTTGAAGCACAGATACACGGTGGCGGACATGAGCGTGGTATGCGTTCAGGTACATTGGCAACACATCAGATCGTCGGCATGGGTGAATCATTCAGAATAGCTGGCGAAGAAATGGAAGTTGAAAACGCCCGCCTGCGCAAGCTCAGAGACAGACTCTGGGAAGGTGTTAGTGACATGGAAGAGATCTATTTGAATGGTGATCTCGAACAGCGCATCCCAGGTAACCTGAACATCAGTTTCAATTTTGTCGAGGGTGAGAGCCTGATAATGTCGCTTAAGGACGTCGCAGTTTCCAGTGGTTCAGCTTGTACTAGTGCCAGTCTGGAGCCATCCTATGTATTACGCGCACTGGGCAGAAATGATGAACTTGCGCACAGTTCCATCCGTTTTACTATGGGTCGGTACACAACCGAAGAAGAAGTGGATTTCACCATCAAATCCATACGTAGCGCGGTCGACAAATTACGTGCTTTGTCGCCGCTTTGGGATATGCATAAGGAAGGGATCGATTTATCCACCGTAGAGTGGGCTGAACATTAGTTCGAGCAAAACATCAAAAGCTCAGTTGAGTCGATTCACAGGCTCGTAAACAGTTTATAATCCTCCGATTAACATCGGGGTAATGGGAGATAACATGGCATACAGCGACAAAGTACTTGATCATTACGAAAATCCGCGCAACGTAGGCACGCTCGACAAGGATGATCCGAATGTGGGTACCGGTATGGTGGGTGCACCTGCTTGTGGTGACGTTATGCGTCTGCAGATAAAGATCAACGACGATGGTGTTATAGAAGACGCCAAGTTCAAAACTTACGGATGTGGGTCTGCTATTGCATCGTCTTCACTGGTTACCGAGATGGTAAAGGGCAAGACGATCAACGAAGTCGAACAAATCAAGAACAAGCATATCGCTGACGAATTGGCCTTGCCGCCAGTCAAGATCCACTGTTCTGTACTGGCAGAGGATGCGATAGCCGCAGCTATTGCTGATATCAAGGCAAAGCAGGCTGATAAGGTGGCTTAAGACTCATCTGAGAATTCGAGCGCTTGTTTGTCATCTGCGTTTAACTAATGAGTTGAACGGCCGATGGGTTGAAATAATACCCGCAGCACTGCGCTCGAGTTGGATGGAGTAAATAGTAATGGCAATAACGTTGACAGAAAATGCAGCAGAACATGTGCGCTCATACCTGGAAGAACGAGGTAAGGGTATAGGCTTGCGCCTTGCTGTTCGTACCACCGGTTGTTCGGGTATGGCTTATGTGCTCGAATTCGCTGATGAAGTAGCTGCCAACGACAATGTGTTTGAAGATCGGGATATCAAGGTTGTCATAGACGACAAAAGCCTGGTCTATCTCGATGGTACTGAGGTCGACTTCGGCAAAGAGGGTTTGAACGAAGGTTTCAAATTCAATAATCCCAACGTCAAGGACGAGTGTGGTTGCGGCGAGTCTTTCAACGTTTAGTTGAACTGTAGCGAATCGTATGTATTCGCTACTTCATTTGCTATTTTAAATCATTTGTTACGTTTAATTCATTTGCTACTTTAAGTCATTTGCTAGGTCTAAGAGAATTCGACCTTGGCTGTTTTGTAGCCAAACAGGTGTTCAAAAAACATCTATCTTACAGTCAGTTTCAAGCCTTTCAGAGTATTTTTCAATTTTTGATTCATCGGCATGCTGATGAAAGCATCTGCCTTTTGAAGCGTAAATTATGCAAGTCGATTTCTCTGCTAACTTTTTTGAATTGTTCGACTTGCCACTTCAGTTCGACATTGACGAAGCTGCCTTGGAACAACGCTACCGTCAATGGCAACGTCTCACTCATCCGGATAATTTCGCATCAGCCAGTGAAGCCGAGAAACGTTGGTCCGTGCAGGCGGCGGCTCACTTCAATACAGCTCACGTAACCTTGTCCAAGCCATTGGACAGAGCTGTCTATTTGCTCAAGCTTGAATCGGTTGATCTGGATGTGGAAACCGATACCCGGATGGCACCTGACTTTCTGATGACGCAAATGGAATTGCGTGAAGCACTTGAAGAAATAGAATCATCCAGCGATCCATATGTAGCTGCTGATAAAATGCGCAAGCAATTGGATGAGCACACGCAAGCAGTGCAGAAAGCTTTCAAAGAAAATTTAGATAAATCCGACCTTGACTCGGCCCGAGACAAAGCCCGTGAATGGCAGTTTCTCGACAAGCTGATGCGTGAGGTTGATGATACGGAAGCCCGATTGGATGATGATCTCTAAATTACCAAAGTGAGAATAGCGATCAACAATAAAATGCGGTCTTGCCCAAGGTACTCGTTATGGCATTAATGCAAATTGCCGAGCCTGGTCAGGCAACGGCTCCCCATCAGCACCGGTTGGCAGTGGGGATTGATCTGGGTACGACCAATTCTCTGGTTGCGACGATACGTAGTGGTTCGGCTACGGTGTTGGCAGATGCGGATGGTGCAAAAATTCTACCGTCGGTCGTGCACTACGCACAGGGCCATGGTGCAAGTGGTGAACCTGTTGTTACTCTTGGAGCCGCCGCGCTTGCGCTTGCCACCAGCGATCCATTGAACACAGTGCGCTCGGTCAAACGTCTGATGGGTAAAGGCGCTGATGATGCCACCATTGCTGAATTCAATAATAATTTTGCCAAGACTGGCAGTGACAATATGCCGCGGATAGAGACGGCAGGTGCCGAGCTGACAGCTGTTGAAATCTCGGCCGATATCCTGACTAACCTGCGTTTGCGAGCCGAAGAAAGTCTCGGTGGCGAATTGGTTGGTGCTGTGATCACTGTACCTGCGTATTTCGACGATGCACAGCGTCAGGCGACCAAGGATGCTGCGCAGCTTGCCGGCTTACACGTGTTGCGTTTGCTGAATGAGCCGACTGCTGCAGCCATTGCCTATGGCCTCGATAAACAACTCGACGAGGCAGACTCTGATGAGCAGAGTCTTGTCGCTATCTATGATTTCGGTGGTGGTACGTTCGACGTATCACTACTGCGTATGAAACGAGGTATTTTTGAAGTCCTTGCCACGGCAGGGGACACGTCCCTCGGTGGTGATGATATGGATGCGCTAATCGCCGCGTGGATTGTCGAGAACGGGCAGCTCGGTATTATTGATGATGCGGGTGATAAAGCAACGCTTGCGCTGCAGGCTCGTGCCGCAAAAGAAGCGCTAAGCCAAAATGATATTGCCGGGATTTCAATAGAACTGTCCACAGGGAAGTCCTTTCAGGGGCAACTCGATCGTGCAGCTTTCGAGAGTATGATTGAACCTGTGGTCAAACGAACCTTGGCGCCGTGCCGGCGAGTATTGCGTGATGCTGGCGTTTCTAAATCGGATGTCAGCTCGGTGGTTATGGTCGGCGGTTCGACGCGAGTGCCACGTATCCGCGATGCCGTTAGTGCGTTTTTTGAGCGTGACGTACTGACCGATATTGACCCGGATGAAGTGGTCGCTGTGGGCGCGGCTATTCAGGCCGATATTCTGGCTGGCAACAAACCGGATTCGGACATGTTGTTACTGGATGTGATCCCGCTCTCTCTTGGCCTTGAAACCATGGGTGGCTTGGCAGAAAAAGTCATCCAGCGCAACACCACCATTCCGGTTGCCCGTGCCCAGGAATTCACCACCTATAGTGACGGACAAGCAGCCATGTCTCTGCATGTTGTGCAGGGTGAACGTGAACTGGTGTCAGATTGCCGTTCTCTGGCCCGCTTTGAATTGCGTGACATCCCACCAATGGTTGCCGGTAAGGCACGCATTCAGGTTATTTTTCAGGTGGATGCAGACGGCTTGCTAACCGTCAGTGCCATTGAAAGGGAAAGCGGTGCTGTAGCGAGTATCGATGTCAAACCCTCCTATGGCCTGAATGATGGGCAGATAGAGCAGATGCTAAGCGATGCGATGAGTCATGCCTCCGATGATATGAAGGCGCGTAAGCTCGCCGAACAAAAGGTTGAAGCGAAACGGGTGGTAGAGGCACTTGATAGTGCTCTGCAATCCGATGCTGAGGAGTTCCTCAGCAAGGAAGAGCGGGAAACGCTCGATGAACTGCGCGGGTCGTTGCTTTCATCTGCTGAGGACGGCACAGCCGAAGACATAAAATCAGCGATCAAAGCGCTTGAGAAGGGTAGTGAGACCTATGTAGAGCGGCGCATGAACGCCAGCGTCAGGCAAATGATGGCGGGACAGTCAGTAGGGCAGTTGGAACAATCGATGGCCGCCTCGGATAATAGCGCTACGGCGGATGCTGAAAGCGAAGGCAATTGATTTGTAGCGGATTCTACTCAGGCAGGCCGTGGTCGGTTAAAATGGCCGACGTGATCTAGCGAAATCAGCCAAATCGCTCCAAAAGGACACTGGAACAAGGCTGGAAACACAGATAAGCACGACTTCAGGAAATACAGGACCAAAGAGTTAAACATGCCCAAAATCACCATCATGCCGCACGAGGAGATGTGTCCCTCGGGTGCGAGTTTCGACGCCGAACCCGGCTTATCCGTGTGCGACGCGCTGTTGTCGGCCGGTGTTCATATCGAGCATGCTTGCGAGAAGTCATGTGCCTGTACCACCTGCCATGTCCATGTTAGAGAGGGCTACGATAGTCTGGATGAAGCAGATGAGCTCGAAGAGGACTATCTCGATAAAGCCTGGGGCCTGGACCCGGAATCGAGACTAAGTTGTCAGGCCATTGTGTCTGATTCGGATCTGGTGATTGAAATACCCAAATACACCATCAACATGGTCTCGGAAAACCACTAGGAATACAGCGCTGCGGGCGTTTGCACCGACTGGCGTCGCCACACAAGTACTAGCCGCGGGAAGACTAAACGATGAAATGGAGTGATTCACTCGATATTGCCATAGCCCTGATAGACGCACATCCGGATGTCGATCCGCAATATGTGCGCTACACTGATATGCATGCGTGGGTTTGTGCGCTGGAGGAATTCGATGACGAAGCAGAGAATTCCAATGAAAAAATCCTGGAAGCCATCCAGATGCAATGGATCGCTGAGCAGGATTAACGTAAAATAAGCACCGTCGGGGTATGGCGCAGTCTGGTAGCGCATCTGCTTTGGGAGCAGAGGGTCGTAGGTTCGAATCCTGCTGCCCCGACCAACCTTCCTTATTTTAGTTATCTCTTCAAGTTATAAGCTGCGACACAATGCCAAAATGCGCCCGTAGCTCATTTGGATAGAGCATCGGCCTTCTAAGCCGAGGGTAGCAGGTTCGAATCCTGCCGGGCGCGCCATTTTTTCTTCTGCGCTACTCTTAAGCAGTTCCCATCGATTCGTCCCATTCGTCCGAGTGGTCCATTGGTCCGATTGGTCCATTGGTCCATTGGTCCATTGGTCATCAGCGGGTAAAAAAACTTACGTGAGTTTTTCAGATAGGTTTAACCGACTTTTTTCAGTGGCTTGATAATTTCCACGCTTTTGCAGCTTTCGATTGGCCGGTCAATGGTGTGCCAAACTCCTTCCGGGACAATTTCCATGGCAACGACCGAAGCGGAATCACTGTTGCCGACAATTACACCTCGATCAGTAAGCTGGCCGCCACCACCAGGAAAGAGAGTTCAGGGTACAAGGTCGCCAACAGTCAAGGTCGCTAACAGTCAAGGTCGCCAACAGTTTTCGAATTTCATTTTTGGGCTAGAGTTTTTACACAGGCTTTGCCCAATGCAGACTGACTATATGCAGACTACCGATTTTAAAACATGATTTGTGGAGTTATAAAAGATCCGCTAACGCCATTGTCGAATACATAGCTTATCGTGAAAACAACCGGTACTTCAGATGGCGGTTCCACATCTAGACGTAAGAAATAAACAACCGGCGCGTTCTGATCGTTGCTGACATAGTCATCGAGTGGTACATAATCTGCGTTCGAGGGTACTGCATCGGGAATAATTGCTTGGGTGGGAGGAAAATTTGCGTCCATTGCTTGTTCAAGTACAGTTACTGAAAACAAACTTTTAAGACTACTCCCAACCGGGAAGTCTGAAATAAATAGTTGGTTAGCTACGATGTCCAGATCGGTCAATACTGGCCCCAATGATATTCGCGCTGGTGGCAAACAGACTCCGCGCGCCAAATTGTCAGGCACATCCAGACCTAAGGTGGTCTGCGGATCTGCTCCGTTAAGATTGTAAGTTGCCCCCACGCCAATTCGAAATATATTTTGGTCGAGGATGCTAAATATCTGCTCCCGCTCTACCAAAAATCCAAATGTATCTGAACTGGAACCCAAAATTCGAGGATTGGATTGTGTATTGAAATACCCATCGACATTGATTGGATTAAACTCGTCGCATCCTGGACCACTCGACGATACATCTGATGAATTGCCGGAATTACACGCAACTCCACCTAGTGCAAAAAATGCCAACGCGAATATCCGTTTCATATAAGTATCCCTGCATTGAAATGTCTAGAGTCATATTGTTGCACGGCATTATCGATATATAGTTCTTTTACTGTTGCAAAACAGATAGATCGTAGGTCCGCTGATGGATAACTGCCTGCTAAACGAGAGATTAGGTGGCTGATCAGTGCCGAAAACTGACAGATATGAACTCTCCAGCCCACTAGCGAGTATCGATCGTTAGAGCGGTGGATTTAAAAGTATAAACTTA
>CAYPMR010000110.1:0-9320 GCA_964411665.1 uncultured Granulosicoccaceae bacterium
ATTCGCAACGCCGAGTGGGTAATCGATATGGGACCAGAAGGTGGGGATGCCGGTGGCAAGGTTGTATTTACTGGAAATTTAACGAAACTCATGTCGCATAAAAATAGCTGCACCGCGACTGCCCTGCACGACTATGCAACTGCCGGACACAAGCTTCGGGCTAGTTCAGCCGTATCAGTTGATACCCCAACAGAAAATAGAACACTTGCAGTACGCGAAGACCCAGGCAGCAACAGTATCACTCTACATCAGGCACGCGAGCACAATCTGAAGAATATAGACGTTGACATACCGCGCGAGAAGCTCACAGTCATAACCGGCATGAGCGGCAGCGGCAAAAGCACGATCGCCTTCGACATCGTCTTTCACGAAGGCCAACGACGATACCTTGAGTCGCTGAACGCCTATGCAAGACAGTTCGTGCAACCGGCTTCACGCCCGGATGTGGACGCGGTCTATGGCATACCGCCTACTGTTGCCATTGAACAGCGTACCAGTCGCGGTGGACAGAAGAGCACGGTTGCTACCATGACGGAGATTTACCATTTCCTGCGCCTGCTTTTCGTCAAGCTCGGCCAACAGCACTGCCCCGAATGTAACGTTCCGATCAGCGCCCAACCGATAGAGGCGATCACAGCGCAAGTTATGAAAAAATGGCGCGGCAAACGGATACGTTTGTTGGCTCCGCTCATCATTGCACGCAAAGGCTATTACACTGATCTCGCTAAATGGGCCTTAAAAAAAGGCTTTGACAGCTTGCGAGTTGACGGAGAATACCTCCCTACTGCCGAGTGGCCACGGCTAGATCGATTTCGAGAGCATTCCATCGAACTACCCGTAATAGATATAGATGTCAGCGCAGACAACGAAGCTGTACTGGTAACCAATCTGCAACGCGCACTGGATTTCGGTAAAGGAGTCGTTATCGTCGAGACTGTTTCAACGCGAGGCACGGCAGCCTCCCAACTATTCTCTACCGAAAGGGCCTGTCCAGGTTGCCAAAGCAGTTTCCGTCCACTTGATCCACGCATGTTCTCTTACAACTCAACTCACGGCTGGTGTACCAGTTGTTTTGGCACCGGCAAACTTTTAGTCGATTTCGATGACGAGCAAAGCGGTGAAGAAGCCTATTGGCTGGACACGCAGGAGGCACAGCCCTGTCCAGACTGTGAAGGCCAACGACTGTGCGAAGAATCACTACATGTTTTCTTCAAGAAGCGCTCAATAGCAGATTTCGCATCTCTTTCTGTTGGTGACGCCCATCGCGCATTTGAAACTCTTCAGCTGAATGCACGTGAGTCCCTGATTGCACGAGACGTATTGACAGAGCTGACCAACAGATTGCATTTTCTTAATGACGTGGGTCTGTCTTATTTAACGCTTGATCGATCTGCCCCGTCTTTAAGCGGAGGTGAAGCGCAACGCATTCGCCTGGCAGCGCAACTCGGTTCTAATCTGCGCGGCGTCTGTTACATACTCGACGAACCTACCATCGGCTTACACCCGCGTGACAATCGTATGTTGCTTGATACACTGGATAAACTGGGTAACAAGGGCAATACCATTGTTGTTGTAGAACATGATGAAGATACCATTCGCCAGGCTGATCATGTCATTGACGTCGGCCCTGGAGCTGGAGTGCGTGGTGGTGAAATTGTAGCCACCGGTACTGTCAGCCAGATAGAGCGCAACAAAGATTCGATTACTGGACAATGGCTCGCCAAACCACTGACGCATCCACTGACCAGTAAACGTCGAACTGTCAATAATACGCTTTCAGTTATTGGCGCTAGCCAAAACAATCTTAAGAATATCGATGTCGAACTGCCGCTGAACGCTCTGGTCTGCGTTAGCGGCGTATCGGGATCCGGCAAGAGTTCGCTGATTCGAGACGTAGTGCATGACAATCTACGACCGATCAACGCGATGAAACGCCGCCGCAATATTAGTCGCTGGAGCGGTTGTGAACGCATCGACGGCTGGGAACCACTCAGCCGGGTACTGGAAGTGGATCAGACACCCATCGGTAAAACACCACGTTCTTGTCCGGCAACCTATATCGGATTCTGGGACAACATCAGACGGGTATTCTCTGAAGCTACCGAGGCAAGAATTCGTGGATACACGCCGAGCCGGTTCTCATTCAATGTGAAAGGCGGACGTTGTGCAGAATGCGACGGGCAAGGTGTCAAACGCATTGAAATGAATTTTCTACCGGATGTAAAGGTAGCTTGTGAAGTCTGCAACGGCCAGCGATTCAATGGTGAAACACTGTCGGTTCGTTACCGCGATCAGTCCATCGGTGACGTACTTGCAATGGATGTTGATACTGCTGTCGAATTTTTTCAGACACATACGAATATCCATCACCCACTTCGACTGTTGCAGGATGTAGGGCTTGGCTATCTGACACTCGGCCAACAGAGCCCGACTCTTTCCGGAGGAGAAGCACAGCGAGTAAAACTTGTCGCCGAGCTTGCCAAGGCAAAGCCTGTTTTAAAAGATAAACGTGGCAGGAATTTATCCGCCTCACATACACTTTACGTGCTCGATGAACCCACCGTCGGGCTGCACATGGCAGATGTGGCTAAACTGATTCAAGTCCTGCATCAACTGGTTGAGTCCGGCAATTCAGTGATCGTGATAGAGCACAATCTCGATTTAATGGCAGAAGCAGACTGGTTGATAGATGTGGGGCCAGAGGGCGGCGACGCAGGTGGTCGAGTGGTGGCTGCAGGGACACCTGAAAAAGTATCACGTTCGCGACGTTCGAGAACCGCACCCTATCTAAAAGACGTTTTGTTGCCAGCGGAAAAAGTCAGCCATCGCAAAGGACATGTGCCAGCTTAACTTGCTTGAAGGTAGAAGCAACCAGCCGCGTTTTAACTTCCAAAACGCGCTGAACACTTTCAACGATCCGCTGCGGCGACAAATCGCCATTGTTATAAGCCTGTTCGAGTTTGTCCAAAAGCTGTTGTTGTTGTGCAAGCGTGCTGACCAGCGCGATATCGGCACCCGCATATATGGACTTTAACCCGGCACTGGACTGCGAGTAACTATCTGTAATCGCAGACATATCGAGCGCGTCTGTTATCACAAGACCGTCGAATTCAAGTGTCTCGCGCAACAGCTGAGTAATCGCAGGGCGGGACAGACTGGAAGGTTGACCACTGGTCAGATCCGGAATGACAAGATGACCCACCATGATGGCAGCATCATTTGAAATCAGATTACGGAATACATTTAGCTGGGGCATCAATGCTGCCAAGGGAGGTGTTTGCGCTAAACCCTTATGCGTATCAACCGTCGCGCTGCCATGTCCGGGAAAGTGTTTTATAACCGGCATAACACCCGCTGCGACCAGCCCGTCCACGACGGCCTGAGCAAATTCTCCAACTTGTTCAGGATCGTTACCGAACGATCGATAACCGATACCCGGCCCACGCCCAACATCAGCCACTGGAGCCAGATTTATCTGTACGCCCTGTGAAAGCATGGCTCGACCGTAATCCCTAAACAATTCACGTACTGAATTGCTACCCGATGCGACCATACGTCTGCTACTTGGTAATTTATAAATAAGCTTTTCGAGACGTTGTACGGAACGTGATTCTTCATCCGAGGCAAACAGAAGCGGTATCGGTGAAAGACTTTGCAGTCTGGCTATTTTCGCAGGCAGCGTTGTATCAGGTTCACCCAGTAATCCAACCAGGCTGAGCTCGCCCTTGCGCGCAACTTGTTCCAACTGCGGGAAATCCTCAAATGACACCATCACACCTGTCATTTGAGCAAGTTTGCTGCGGACACTGCTGCATTGCTGTGGCGTTAGTTCGCCACTGGCTTCATTCGCGTGAGCAAAAATGGATATCGATATTGTCAGCGGTAGCAGACACCATCGCAGCCTAAGCAAACTACAGGAAAAAAGGGCGTGCATCGAATATCGACGACATCGGCGTTTTGTCGGGAAATGCACGGTAATACCTATCAGGGAATGCCTGAATCCTCTACGCAAAAGCCAAGCCATGGAATGGAAATTGCGGAAGAAAAATGCGTAAAGCAACAACTGTTGGATTTATCGAACAACCACGGAAGATCGAACAATCTGTATATCAACACATCATTGATGTACACGACTGAGTAATAACTCAAGTTCGCACCAGGAAGGAACTGTACTCGAGAAGAACTGGAGCAAACGTGACAAAACGTAGCAAAGCGAAACTCAACACCAGACAACGAATTTTTAACCTGCGAGTGGCGATAGCTGCTGGCGTACTGGCGTTGGCTGCGGGGTCTATATTGATTCTGCAGTCACCTATTACCAAAGAATCAGGCCGCCTGGCAGCTCTCAGCGAACACCTGAATTACGACGCTCTTCTTTCACGCCTGATCATACGTACGAAAGGAACGCCCAACTCATGGTGTACGAAAATTCTGGTCACCTCGGATCCATTCGCAATTGATGGTGACGACAAGCAACAATGCCTCGTAGCGGCACTCGATACCGAAGAAATTAGTAGCACAGCAACAGCGGATATAGGCGTTGACACAAAACAACATATAAACACAAAAACCACACGCTCTGTAGTCTCGCAAAGTATGCGAAGCGGTCATACCACGGATGTACCTGGAATCGACATTGCGCTTGAATCAAACAAGGAAGCTAACAATACTGGTACGGTGACCAGTACAGAGACCAACAACGACAAACCAAACAGCAATGACATTTTGCTTGCCGAAAAAAAACCGGCTACCGAAGATATTCCTTCTATCGAAAGTACCGTCGCTGACGAAGAGATTGAAGCAACGCCAGCCCATCAGCCTGCTGACACGGTTTCTCAGACGTCTGCAAAAAAAATGGCAGTCGTTATTGATGGCCAACTAACTCTCACGGATAACAGTACACAGACAAACAGTACACAGATAAAACCGGATCAAACAACTGACACAGTCGAGTTCGAATCAGATAGCCTTAACAGCAAATCTTTCGCAACCAGTCTGTTTACTGACTCTTATCAATACCCTCTTTTCGGGCTTGCTGCCGAGCCTCTAGCGAACAGTGAACAGGACCTGGAATCGATCAAAATAGCAGAGCAAGAAGGCCTGGAACACGACTTTACAGGATTTTCGACTTTAAAGAATCCACAACCACTGGTGGTCATGATCGACCCCGGTCACGGTGGATCTGATACAGGAACCATTGGAACAGGGGGTTCATTGGAAAAAGACTTGACGCTGGATATCGCAAAGCGCCTGCAAACTTTGGCATCCTTGCACAGCGATATAGATATCGTGTTGACGCGCGATGACGATGTTGGCATGTCCCGACAAAGCCGCATCGAAACCATAGCTGAACAGGATCCGGATCTGCTTATTTCCATTCACCTGAATTCTCTGCCACAACCAAACATAACGTTGGTCGAAACCTACTATGCAAGCGAGACGGATATGCTGCTTGGGAAGCTGCGTAAGAGAAATATCGCTTTGGAAAAAGCACATAGCAGTAGCTCCAGGATCGATAGGAGACAGCGTGGCATCTTGTCACACGATCTGGCAAATCTTGTGCAGTCAGCCGTGTTTTCAACCGTACAATCTCACAATCCCCGAGCAATAGATGCAGGCGTCAAGAACGAGTCTCTGTTTGTATTAACCGGTAGCAATGTGCCAGCCGTTTTGATAGAAATGACCTGTTTGAGCAATGCAGAGGAAGCAATCCGCCTGGAAACCGAAAGTTACCGTACCGAGCTGGCAGAAACACTGATGAGGGCTATCAGGCAATTCGCGGACAAACACAACCAGACCGATAAACTGGCACTTAAGCAGCTTGATAAAGCCGCCTAACAGTCAACTGAATCAGGTAAACGCAAGCATCCACCGGAACGGCTTTGCAGGACTTCAACACTGGCATCAACCCGCATTTTAGATCAGTAAGCCCAGCATTAGTCGCTACAGGACTTGCGAATAATGTTTTTTCTGTCCAATATCCCGGTACGCACCGCAGCTTCATTACGGACACTACCATGGCACCAGCTCAATCCCCAGAGAGTTTGTCTCCCTCAGAACACGACACTGCAGAACATATTCTGCAACGTGTTGATCGCCCCATTGCACAAGCTACCGGGTTGCCAAATCAAGCCTATACGAGCGAGGAAGCGTTCATCCGGGATCGTGAACAGGTCATGGCACCCAACTGGGCTTGTATTGGTTTTGCTGATCAGCTCCCGACAGCAAACTATGTTCTGCCAATAGACTTTATGGGACTACCCCTGGTTGCCACACGCGATGCCGAGGATTGCATCCGTGTATTTCACAACGTCTGCAGTCACAGGGGGTTCAAACTTGCCAATGAGCCTTGTACAAATAATGGCGCCATGCGTTGTCCCTACCACAGTTGGACCTACGCATTGAACGGTAGCTTGCGGGCAACACCCAATATCGGTGGATACGGTGAGCATCAGCATGATGAATTTAACCGCGACGCCCATGGGCTAAAAGAAGTTCGGTCTAACATTTGGTTAGGTGCAATTTTTATCAACCTTTCCGGCGACGCTCCACCCTTTGAAGAATATGTAAAACCCATAACCACCAGTTGGGATAAATTTCTAGATATCGCAAGTCTTGAAAATTTCATCATCTCCGAACACGAAAGCCATTTAGAGCTAACAGTGAAATCGAACTGGAAGCTGCCAGTTGAAAATTATCTGGAGTCCTACCATTTGCCCTCAGTGCACCCGGAGTTAAACAGGATTTCGCCACTGGACAAACACATATATCTGGATGCTTTCGACAATGGTGCTGGCCAGGCCAGTCTGGGCTATACGCGACTCGATATTGACGGAGATCAATTACCAACAATTCCGGAATGGCCGGAGAATGCAATCAACAATGCTGAATATCCAGCGCTCTACCCCAACACATTTCTTGGTATACATGCAGATCAGTTGTTCATTCAATATCTGCAACCTGTCGATCACCAAACAACTGTTGAACATGTACGTATCTTCTATTTTGGCGAGTCAGCTTTGCAAAACAAATTCACCGGACATCGACAGGCACTCCATAAAAGCTGGAAAAATGTGTTTGATGAAGATATTTTTGCCGTTGAGGGAATGCAGGCAGGACGAGCATCACCTGCATACGGTGGCGGCGCATTCTCGCCGGTTATGGACGAGCCAACACATCACTTTCATAAATGGATTGCCAAACGCCTGGCAAGCTCTCAGGTGGACAGCGCATAGTGTCAAGCGCGATTCCAATCTGTACTTGAGTAACTGATATGCGTTACAGGGACGGCTCAGCACCAGACCTTGCGAATCCATACACTGAGAGTATGCATGCGTCGCTGATGCTTTCGGTCGTACTGGGGCTGATTGTTGGTGCTATTTTATTGCTGCTTGGATTGAAGGGCAAAAAACTGTGGTTGATTTGCTGGAGTATCGGACTGATGCTTTGCAGCATCGGTTATATCGTGCTGCGCTTGCTCGGGCTTGACCTGGCATTGGGCTAGTTTGAACTGCCAACTATTTTTACTCTTGCCAGCTTTTACTCTTGCCAGTTTTTCAAGCTGCATAAGCCGTTTGCAGCATCGTTCTAAGTAGCAACGATTGCAAACTCGTCTGCAGTATCTCTGATGTATATGCGCATAGCCGCCTGCTGATACTCGCGCAGGGTATTACCGGATATTACCAGGGTAAACCGTGATGACTTGCTGAACCGGCAGATCAGTTAGTCAGTCTGTTATCCGTCCGCGCTTCCAAGCTCCCTGCTTGAGCAGTGACCTGATTGGCAGGCAGTTGCCGGTCAATAAACCGGCCGCAGCATACACGGATAAAAGAGGTGAAATTAGAATGGCGAGTTTCGCCCGATCGAGCAACCTTCGACAAACGCGTTAGCAGTTGAGGGATTTGCAGACCCTGCTCCTGAGCCATGCCACCCAGAATACGCCAGAAGAAATTCTCCAGACGGACACTGGTAACAGTGCCATCGATGCGTATTGATCGGGTAGTGCTGCTCCACTCCTCATCGAAGGGTGCAAACATAGCCGAAACGCTGTCTACCTGCGGGGTATTGGTTGTCTCTACTTGATCATTCACGGTCTGTTGCTCGCTTTTGCTATGGAGCCGGGCTGAATTGCCGGACAAACCAGATGCAACCGAGCGTTCGGCACGATCCGGTTCACTGTAACTGTCGGTTCTGTCTGAATAGGATGCTTCGCAATTATCAGATGTCACATCGCCACTCACCTGCGATACTGCGGTAGATTCCACTACATTTTCTGATCCTGACATGTTCACCCCTCCGGCTTCGTAACTATCCATTGTTACATACGTATTACTTTCACAGGCAGATCAATCTCACAATGCCACGTTAAAAGCGGTTCCTATTAAGTCTGTTGATGAGTACCATTAGTTCCGTACCTCGGTGCAAATTTCTGCAATTTTTCTCGGCTTGTAGACAAAAAACTGACTAAATATCGGTACCCCTTGGCTATCGGGCTAAAAGGCAGAGAATCAGGACGGCAGTGGGATGCGTAAATGTATTAACAAAATAACACATCTCAACCCTGACAGTAAATATAACGTTTCAGGTACCACAAATGATTTCAAAGACACGCAAAATCGCTGATTTTGACGTTCACGCCATGGGCCTTGGCTGTATGAACTATGCCTTTGGCTACAACACCGTCTCGGCAGCTGATGCAAAAGCGTTACTCAAAAAATCGCTGACCACCGAATGCAATTTTTACGATACAGCGTATTTGTACGGCAACGGTGTAAGTGAAGAAATCCTCGGCGAGACATTAAAGGACCAAAGAAAACATATATTCATTGCCAGTAAATGCGGGCTCGACAATAGCGGAATTGATGGCAGACCGGAGACGCTGAACGCACAATGCGATATCAGCCTTCAGCGTTTACAAACCGACGTGATTGATTTGTATTACCTGCACCGTGTTGATCCCAAGGTGCCTATTGAAGAGAGCGTGGGTGCGCTTCGACGCCTGGTTGATGCTGGTAAAATACGCGCCATTGGCGTCTCCGAAACCAGTAGTGCAAATCTTGCCAGAGCGATTGCCGAAACACCGATTGCAGCCGTGCAATCTGAATACTCCTTGTGGAGTCGCACGCCGGAATTTGGCATTCTTGACTTGTGCGAACAGCACGACACTACCTTCGTACCGTTTTGTCCGTTGGGTCGTGGATTCTTTGCTGGCTCTGCACAGGAGATTTCGCAATTACCTGACAGCGATCTGCGTTGCACCATCGCACACCCTCGATTCGAAGGTGATAACTACAAAGCCAACTGTGAGTTGCTGGCGAAAT
>CAYPMR010000111.1:0-7813 GCA_964411665.1 uncultured Granulosicoccaceae bacterium
CAATGATTCCTCGAAAATAGATAAACGTGAAAATTATTCAATAACCTGCACCCCGTGATGCTTCTACTCCCTTCGCACCGATCCAGCTCGGCCAATCAGAGATCGCAACGGAGTTGCAAAAAAACGGAGTTGCAAAAAAATTAAGTGTAGTAACAGCTCGGCAGAATGATGCCATTACCCATAAATAAAAATCATCGATGTTGGTATAACGAGCCAAATCGTTATTTTCCAACGAATTATACTTTACTATAAATATATAAACATATCTTTATATATCAATTTTCGATTAAAAGATAGGCCAAAACGACATAGGTTGGGAAATGATAGTTTCTCGCCGGGTGTTTCTGCTCCGGGGGTGCTTCTCGCTATCGAAAACATCCGTCCGGGATTTCAGATCGCGATCGCAGACTAGGGATCAGGGTTGTAGGCAGGTAGTTCAAGCACGTACGCATCTACAGAACCCGAATCATACCAATCGGACCCGAAAAGTATGCGCGTGCCACTGGGGCTCAACGTTGCATGAGGTTCACTAAAGTAAGGATCATAGCCGCCGTTTCTGGCCGATTTTCCGTTAGATCGGTGCTGGGCCAGACGGCACACAGCCGGTTCTTCCGGATGCGTATTGACCAACACTATTTCCGAGAAAAACACGGGTGCGGTTTTGTCCTGCAGTGTGTCTACACGCAGGTAATGCAGGTCCTTGTTTCCGATACTCGAGATTGCAACCCAACCGGGTTTTTTGTATCCAGTTGCCGATATATGGGTACCACTGCGGGTCGGTGGCCAGCCATCAGACTGGCTGAGTATGGTTCTGCAGGTTCTTTGCTCCAGATTGAATTCCGTCAATAGGCTAACTCCCCGCCACTTCTCATCATCACACCCCCGTGGACTGCCATTGAAAATAGTCGAGAAGAATGCGTCTTCGCCATTCCATGCTTTGCCGGTACTCGAGTGCTCACTTTGTGCGTAATCAATCTCGAAATTGGTATCTGTCAGGTTTTCGGAAAGTAGTACGGGTGGTATCAAGTGACGATTACCACTGGGAGCGACCATCGGCGCGATGTCGCTATCAATGCCACTACTCCCACCTGCGTCAAGCTTTGAAACTTCACCCGTGGACTGCTTAAAGGTGAATGCCAGTGATCGATCGCCTGAAACAGCGCAGCTAAATCCGAACGTATCATCATCATGGGAATGCATCTGAACGTCGTCGCCTGCCGTTGCCTGAGTGCCGGCACTACAGACCTTGTTGGTATCAAGCACCAATATCTCCTTACCCGTTACTGCATTGGCGCGCAGAAAATAGCCTTTTTTATCCTGATCCCGACTGATGTAATAGAAAGAATTTGGATCTTCATAGGACCAGAACACGTCTTCAATGTCGCTCGGAAAGATATCCAACTGGCCGATGCGCTCGTAGGTATGGCCGTCGTGCAGGTAATGCCCTGTCCCTTCCACACCGGTTCGATAAAGAATCATCAGTGATTCGTCTGCATTCCACGCCTGCATGGTCGAATAGGCGGGTTTGTTGACTTCGCCATGAGCGCTATTGGTTATGCGGGTGACCTTAGCGCCGAATGTCGGATCATGGTAGGGCTCCAGATAGGAGGGTTTATCGAGTCTGGGAATGCTACGACGTAACTTCGATCCGTCGAAACCGGCACACAGATTGTCCTTGTCTGCAGTCCTTGTATACAAGCCTTTGAACGCTTGTTCACCTTCAATATTTTCTTCAGCAGATGGTTCTGACAGGCTCGCAGTATTAGAAACGCTACGGATGTTCTCTACACTGGGTTCAGTGTCGCCGCAAGCAGCGCAGGCTAACAGCGTGCAGAATGTTGCGAGCCGAAGAGCGCAGCTATAAAAATCCGGCTCGCGTGTTACTGTCATTTGTATTCAACCATTCTTTCGCCAATCAAATGTTGCTGTTTAAACCAATCAGATCAAAATGGAATGTCATCGTCGAATTGTCCAGCAGTTTCAGCAACAGGCTGCGAGTTTGGCGCTTGGCCGCTCTGCTGGGCCGGAACAGGCTGAGTATTATTGCTTGGCGCGCCATTACCCTGCCCGTCCATGCGGCCGCCGAGCAGTTGCAGTTCGCGTGCGATGATCGACGTTGAATAGCGGTCCTGACCGCTGGTTTTATCCTGGTACTTATCAGTGCGGATAGAACCCTCAATGTATATTTGCGAGCCTTTACGACAATACTCTGCAGCTATCTCCCCAAGACGATTGAACAGCGTCACTCTGTGCCACTCTGTTCGTTCCTGTTTCTGACCACTGTTTTTATCCGTCCAACTCTCACTGGTCGCAAGACTCAGATTGGTTACGGCGCCACCACTGGGCATGTACCGAACTTCAGGATCAGCTCCCAGGTTTCCAACCAGGATGACTTTGTTAATGCCACGTGCCATATTTTTTCTCCGAAATGTGCAGCGGGCATCCGTATCCCACCGCCAGAACCTCCATTTTACAGCTCTGCATCAACCGTGTCAGTTTATTGCGACACAAAGACACTGTCAGCCTGCAGCGATACACTGCAGCCACACACGGAAAAGTGGAAATGGACCTGCTGGCGCAACTTGTGCTGCACTGCGGTGACCTCTCGCCCACGCCGGACGGTACAGCGGCATTTTGCCAGCTACCCGGCAGAGGGCTATCATGTTCGGCTGGCCGATATTCCATACCCTGATGCGGGGTTCACAAAAAACGGCCTCTCAGTGGTACTAACGATGTGAATGAATAGAGCAGGATGCAGACACGCGTGTCATGAAGACAATACAAAACCGGGACAAAAGAAGTTGAAATATGCTCGCGCAAGCGTCTTGCATACTCCAGCAACATGATCGGGAAGGCACGGGTTGAACAGAACGCAAAATAAAAAGGCGCCAGACACACCGGATCATACTGCTGATAGCGATAGCGGGGATATGCACTCTGCTGCCAGCGAGCCGATCCTACAACCGAATCATCGCGCCAGTAGTATCCAGATTCGAGGCGCCCGTACGCATAACCTAAAAAACGTAGATCTTGATTTACCGCGCGACAAACTGATTGTTATCACCGGACTCTCCGGTTCAGGAAAATCATCCTTGGCATTCGATACCATTTTTGCCGAAGGACAGCGTCGCTACGTTGAATCTCTCTCAGCCTACGCGCGTCAGTTTCTCTCGGTAATGGATAAACCCGATGTCGATCACATCAGTGGCTTGTCCCCGGCCATCGCAATAGAACAAAAATCTACCTCACACAACCCACGCTCAACTGTGGGCACCATTACCGAGATAAACGACTACCTGCGTCTCTTGTACGCTCGTGTCGGTATACCACACTGCCCTCAACACAACGAACCACTGCAAGCACAAACCGTCAGTCAAATGGTTGATACAGTGACTGCGCTACCCGAGGGCACGGCATTTATGTTGCTGGCGCCGATTGTGCGCGAACGCAAAGGGGATCAGAGCAAGGTGCTGGCGTCATTGCGTGCACAGGGCTATTTAAGGGTTCGCATCAATGGGGAGCTACTGGAACTCGATACACCACCTGAACTTTCGGTACGGCGCAAACATACAATCGAAGTCGTTATTGATCGCTTCAAAATTCGAGATGATCTGGCGCTGCGATTGGCAGATTCCATGGAAACAGCACTACGTCTTGGCGATGAAACTGCCATCGTTGCACCGTTATCATCGACTGGCAATTCCGAGGACATTGTTTTCTCAACTCGTTACGCCTGTAAAACATGTGGCTATTCAATAGCGCCTTTGGAACCTCGATCATTTTCATTCAACAGCCCTCACGGTGCCTGTCCGGATTGCGATGGACTTGGGGTACAACGCTTTTTTGATCCAGCGCGGATTATCACAAACAAGGAATTAAGCCTTGCCGGAGGAGCTATCCGTGGCTGGGATCGGCGCACGACATATTATTTTCAGATGATTCAGTGTCTTGCAAATCACTATGATATTGACGTTGAAACACCTTTTCAGGATTTACCGGAAGACTTCCAACAAACAGTGCTCTACGGCAGCCATGAAGAGCAGATCGAATTTATCTATTTAAGCGAACGCGGCAACAGGTCGCGTAAGACAACACATCCTTTTGAGGGGATTATTGTCAACATGGAGCGCCGTTTCCGCGATACGACATCCACCGCAGTACGAGAAGAACTATCCAAGCTCATGTCCTCAGCGGCTTGCAAGTCCTGTAAGGGTGTTCGTCTGAACGAGGCTGTCAGAAACGTGCTGGTGGGTGACACAGCCTTGCCTACCCTGACAGCCATGTCTATTGCTGCAGCTGCTGAGCATCTTGAGAATCTTGTCCTCGTCGGTCACAGAGCTACAGTGGCCGATAAAATTCTTGCAGAGATCAATCAGCGTTTACACTTTCTTCTGAACGTCGGCCTGAATTACCTGAGTCTGGCGCGAAGCGCAGACACCCTGTCAGGTGGCGAGGCACAGCGTATACGTCTGGCAAGTCAAATAGGTGCAGGCCTAATGGGCGTCATGTACGTACTGGATGAGCCGTCGATAGGTTTGCATCAGCGCGACAACAGCAAACTACTGTCGACACTTCGTTACCTGAGAGATCTCGGTAATACTGTGATTATTGTCGAGCACGACGAAGAAGCCATCAACGCAGCTGATCACATTGTCGATATCGGGCCTGGTGCAGGCACACATGGTGGAGACGTGATAGCCAGCGGCTCACTCGAGGATATCATCAACGCCCCACGCTCTTTAACCGGGCAGTTCCTTAGTGGCAAAGAGCGGATCGAATTCGCTGAACCCCAAAAACCGGGTGATGAGTGGATACGCGTAGAAGGCGCCAGCGGAAATAATTTAAAAGACGTTGATGTGGAATTACCCGTAGGACTGCTAACCTGCATTACAGGTGTCTCCGGTTCCGGAAAGTCCACCTTGATAAACGCTACTTTGTTCAAATACGCTTCGCAGCAGATAAATGGCAGCAAACAAACTGTCGCACCAGCGAAGAGTATTAGTGGTTTATCAAAATTCGATAAAATTGTCGAAATCGACCAAAGTCCTATCGGCAGAACACCCAGATCCAATCCGGCAACCTACACAGGAATTTTTGCCGCTATCCGGGACTTGTTTGCAGGTACCAAAGAGGCGCGCTCGCGGGGCTACAAAAATGGTCGTTTCAGTTTCAACGTCAAAGGTGGCAGATGTGAGGCATGTAAAGGTGACGGACTCATAAAGGTCGAGATGCACTTTCTGCCAGATGTTTACGTCCCATGCGATGTCTGCAATGGCAAACGCTATAACCGCGAAACGCTTGAAATTCAGTATAAAGGAAAAAGCATCTCAGACATCCTGTCCCTGACGGTCGAAGAGGCGCAGGGCTTCTTCTCGGCAGTACCAATAATATTTAGAAAACTGCAGACACTGGACGCTGTAGGGCTGTCTTATGTAACTCTGGGCCAGAATGCGACCACCCTGTCCGGAGGTGAAGCCCAACGCGTAAAACTGGCGCGTGAGTTATCCAAAAAGGATACCGGCAACACTCTCTACATTCTCGACGAACCTACAACCGGATTACATTTTCAGGATGTCAGGATGTTACTCAAAGTGCTGCACCAACTGCGTGATCAAGGTAATACAGTGTTGGTTATCGAACATAACCTGGACGTGATCAAAACGGCAGACTGGATAATTGATATGGGTCCCGAGGGCGGAGATGAAGGCGGTGAGATTGTTGTCTGTGGTCCACCACAGGTTGTACGTGACTGTAACCGGTCTTATACGGGTCAGTATCTGAAGCAGATCAGTAACTGAAATTGACCGGTGTTAGTGTCTGGACGGGTACTTGTTGCTGGACGGTATTTGTTGCTGGACGGTACTTGTTGCTGGATAAAGTGGGCGTAAAATCTCGAGTGGATTAAAAAAACATCCTTGTCATCCCTTTCCATGTTCTTGATGCAGTGCACCCTGCACTGGTGATCGGTATTCTGGTGATCGGTGTTCTGGTCGCACGATGTTGTTAATCGCGCTGTTACTCGCGCCGGTAACCTTGCAGGCAACCGTCAAGTTTAATGTTTTTGCTTTAAACTCTCGTGTGGCCTGAGCATCAAAATGCGCCTCACAATGCGTGTAACGGCCACTACAGAGAAACATTAGCAGCGTTTGGGATGATCGCAAACTATCCTTTAGGCTAGTCAGGGCTAGTCAGCCCCAATAAAAAGGAGTTCAAAAGGCGATTCGATCCGCACGATAGACCCAAAATTGGCAGGCGCTCGCGAACTAAACACTTCGCTACTGCAAATCCACCCGCAAGTCACAACTAAATGCACCGGGTACAGCGACGCAAATCTTAAATTTCGGAGTAGAATTACGCTTTTTAGCCAGCCTCCGCGGAGCAAAAAAGAACTGGCTGTTACTCATGCAAAAGATGGATTACGTAATTCGTGAATATCCTGTTGGTTGATGATCATAGATTGGTGGCTGATGCACTTGCCATTATGTTGCAGGACCTGGCCGATTCGGTCAGGGTCACGATTTGCCATACTAGCCAACATGCTCTCTCGGTGATCGATGAGAAACCAAAATTCGATCTAATCCTGACAGATATTTACATGCCTGGGATCGATGGGCTGGGATTTCTGCAAGGTTTGAAAAGTCGAGCCATCAACGCACCGGTGGTTGTTATCAGCGGGACCGACAATGCCAAAGTAGCGCAGGCTGCACTCGACAAGGGTGCTGCCGGTTTTATAAACAAATCATTACCTGGAGCAGAAATGCTGGCAGCGTTACGTAAGGTATTGGCAGGAGAAAAGTATCGACCTGCTCATTTAGAGCCGCCCGGTCTAAGCAAACTACCAAATGACTCTGTCAATCTGGATGAGACCACGGATTCGATAAGCGCACGGCAATTGGAAGTTTTACAACTAATCGCGGCCGGGAACTCCAACAAACAAATTGCCCAGGTTCTGCAAATCAGGGAAACAACCGTCAAGTACCACACAAAACATTTGTTTCGCTATCTGAAGGTCAAAAATAGAACCTCTTGCATCCGTGAAGCCCGGTCACAGGGACTGATTGATGCTGCGCCCACGGGAGACCCCTAGAAACAGGGGCTGATACTTATCATGCCTTGCTGCGATATTTTTTTTCGTAGCACTTACGCGCACCACCGACCCAGTCATCACGTTCAATTCTATCAGAGAAAGACTCAATTGCAGCAGCAACCCGTTCAATATCCTGTTCACTAAAATCTGCAATCTGCTTGTAGGACAATATGCCAAGACCGTTCAGCGTCCTCTCCATAACCGGTCCAATACCGTAGATTTTTTTCAGGTCATCTTTTTCTTTAGGTGGCTTGAAAAGTTGTGTTGATGATTTGCGTGCTGAGGTTTTGGAATCGTTTTTTGCAGCTTTGATGGAAGGCTTGGCAGCTGCAGACTTACTGTTATTGGAAAAGTTTGAACTGCTTTCAAGCTCAGCCATTCGTTTGCGGCTTATCGCCAAGTCGTTCTGATAATTTTTAACGCTTTCCTGAAGTGCCATCATTTCGCTTTGCATACGACGAATTTCAATTTCATTTTCCTTTTGAGATTCTGTCAGTGCTCCGGTCAGCTCCTCTTCAGCCCGCAAGCGTTTTTTGAGGGTATTGCTATCAGTTGTTTGTTCACGGCTGACTTGCAGCTTCTTCTCCAGCTCAGATATTTCAGACTTGTTCGCTATTACCTGCTCTTGCAGCTGGTCAAATTCGGCAGTATCGGGCGCTTTAGCCAATTCCTTGCTCATCTGGCCAAGCTGAGTTTGCAAGTTATTACGTTCAGAGGAGGCAGTTT
>CAYPMR010000111.1:7913-9294 GCA_964411665.1 uncultured Granulosicoccaceae bacterium
TTGCATCTGATCCTGCAAATTGCTGCGCTCTGTGGCAGCACTGTCGATCTGCTTCTGAAGCCCCTCATGCAAAGTTGTTGCAGCTTCAAGGCGCTGCGCCACCTCAGTTCGTTGTGTATCTACGGATTCGAGACGCTTCTCAAATTGCTCGCGCTCTCTTTGCATCTGATCCTGCAAATTGCGGTGCTCGGAGGCAGCAGATTCGATCTGATTCTGCAGTTTCTCATGCAAAGTTGTTTCTGTTTCAAGACGTTGCGCTACTTGAGTTCGTTGCGTTTCTACAGACTCGAGACGCTTCTCAAATTGTACGCGCTCTCTTTGCATCTGGGCTTGTAACTGAGCCTGTGACTGCAATGAACTCTGTTTCTGTGTCTGAAGTTCGTTTTGTATATCTCGATAACGGCCTTTCAGAACCTTATGGTCTTCGGCACCAGCTGCAAGCTTTTGGAACTCGGACGCCAGAGCGCCATTTTGCTCCTTCAGAGTTGTCAGGTTTCGATTTTTTTCAGCAACATCCAGGCGAAGCCGTTCGACATCTTTAGTTTGTTCCTGCAGAACCAGAATATGCTGCCTCGCCTGACGCAACTGCTCCGCGGATGCTTGCAGTCCATCGATCTCTTTGTTCTTGTTATCGATCTCTTGTTGCAATTCTTCTTGCGACTGCGCGGCCTGCACTTGTGAATCCTTTAGAATTGTAGATTCGCTATTGAGTTTAACAATCAATTCATCCCTGGCTCGCAAGGTCGCCTGCATAGCCGGAATACGATTGGCTTGCTGCTCTGCCGTGACAAGATTCGTTTGAACTTCCTGCAATTGTTTCTCAATTGCATTCTTATCTACCAGGTCATCTCTCAGAACTTGAATCTCACTATCCTTTTGAGCAAGACCCTCTGTAATCTTGTCGCCAATCTGATGCATTTCCATATTTTGTTTTGCAATCATGGCATCCTTTTCCATGATGTCGGCTTCCAGTGTCGAGATCCGATTGATTTGCAAACGCATATCAGAATTTTCTTTTTGAAACGCCCGGATATTGTCTTTAAGAGCAGGAATATCTGCCATCTGCTGATTCAATTGACTTAGGGATTCTTTGTTCTGAGCAAGCTGCGACTTCAATTCAGCAACATTCTGACTTGATTTCTTCAGCGCAATACCTTGAATCTCAGTCGATTTAGCAAGCGTGGTATTTTGTTCTTGAAGGCGCTCCGCACGCCCATGGGTCTCGGCAATTTTTATACTGAGCGATTTGTTATCGTTTTGCAGAGCTTCGGTTTGCTGGATAAGCTTTTGATTCTCGCCTTCCGCAATTTCACTCTGCTTAATCGCAGAATCAAGCTTCTTGATTCGCTCATCCTTGATAACAAGCTTCTTTTCCAAGTCA
>CAYPMR010000112.1:0-9154 GCA_964411665.1 uncultured Granulosicoccaceae bacterium
ATTCAACACGCCAATGACGATACGATGCCGGATCAACCTGAAAATCTATGTGATGCGTCAAAGTTGACACTCCTTTATAGAGAAAAAACTACGCAGACAAGCATGCTACAGCGGGCATTTGTGTTACTGGATTTTACGGCTGGAAGCAGCATAGAAAAAATACTGGCAGCTGTAATTAGCATTTTATTGCCAATTTTGAATTTAAATATTATTTGGTTACGATTGAAAAAACACAAATTGTTCGGCTGTTTCCTTATATTATAACCATTAAGCGCAAACACATAGTTAATCTCTGAGTTATCAACAGATGAATCGGCAATAGATGTCGCTTAACAGCTGCCTATATTGGCACTATATAGCCAAATTAAGAGTGAGTGCTACTGCTCATAAAATATCAGGCTCCTAGGGAGACGTAATCGTATCGAACAGTGCCTGGCTGGCAAAAATATTACCGGTCCTTGTATAGCTGAATAAACCACTTGGTGACTGCACATACCCTACTTCATCTCGGTACTTGCATTGATGTGATTTGCAGACATCGGCAAATTCACCCACAGCAATTACGTCGCCTATATCTTCAAGTTCCTGCAAAGCTTCATTCAACAAAGCTACACGTTTTATTGCTTGTGGGTATGTCGACAGGATATCCAAAGCATCAGATTTTAATATATTGTATTTACTGTTCTTTGTTGAAACTGCTGCGTAAAGCAATCGGATTAGAGTCGCCCGTTCTTTTTTTTTGGCAGATTGAGGACTATTGATTTCAAGTAAGATTCCGTTTTTATCGGTTATGGCAACATCATTGGTGAGAGAGCTTGAATTGTCCGCATGAACATTGACAGAAATCAGATTTACCAACAGACAAAACGAACAAAAAGCAACGCATGAAAAGAGTCGTATATTCATCATGAGCAATACTATTCAAACATACCTGCAGGCTTACGCCGTTCTGCCTCGTCACGTAATTGATCAGCTTGCAGATCCAGTCGCTTGGCAGCGTTCATTCGACCCATCTTCCTTTTCAATCCTGCATTTGCGCGTTGTATGATGGATTGTACATAGAGTTTTTCAGCTGAATTGGGAGGACAAGCCAACCACACGGATTCCATTACCTCATGTGATTCCCAGTAAAATTCCTCTTGCAGAAATGCTATCGCGTAATTCCAGGCCTGGGTGTTTTGCATTCGCGTAAGAGCCACGCCTTCTGCAGTTGATTTAATCTCATCAAACAACCCTTCAGCATGTCGCGCGTTTTGACCAGGCACATGAGGATAGGCCGGACGCCAGGAATACATATCATCTGCCATAACCAACCACTAAGACTTAATAGGACTAGAATGGAGCCCGCTAGGCTGATTCTCTATATGTATTAGCCTCGCAATAAATTTTTCAATATTGGCCAGGCATTGTTCGGGTTGTTCCAGATGAGGGGAATGCTTGCAGTTGTCTATAAGGCAACGTTCAACAGGTGCGTAGATGCGTTCTTCAATTTCATTTATCTGCGCGATACTGCCATATTGATCCTGCTCTCCCTGCATAGCTAGTACAGGCACTCTTATATGATCGATGGCATCTGCTACATTCCATTGCTTGAATTCAGGTGCCAGCCACGCATCGTTCCATCCACGAAAGGCAACATCCACATGCTTATGATACTTGGCTAATCGACTCTTTAAATCACCCGTATCGTAGGCGAGCTTTGCGTCTGCAATGGCATCGAGTGCAAAAGACTCGGTAAAAAAATGTGGTGCTATCAGTACCAAACCTCTTACTCGATGATCCTCGACAAAACCGGCATTAATCGCTGCGATACTGGCACCATCAGAATGGCCTATCAAAACACACTTATCAATACCAACAGCGTCTAATACCTGTGGCAATACATCCATCGCCTCGCGTGTCATGTAGTCAAGTGGCCGTGGCAAAGAACAAGGATCCGAGTTTCCGTATCCGGCTCTGGAAAAGAGAAAAACACCACAGCCGGTCGCTGCCTGCAATTTCTGTGGAAAATCGCGCCAGAGTTTTACGCTACCCAAACCTTCGTGAAGCAATACCAATGTTAACTGTTCGGACGGTGCAGGTCCGATAGCAGTGCACTCGAGTTGTAGAGCGTTAACCTCTATGAAATCTGTATCGACGCTCTCGCTGGACGTATTCTCATTGACAGCCACAAATGACCACGGAAACGCCTTCATGCAGGCTCTCGTAATTTGAAACGTTGTATTTTACCCGTAGCGGTTTTCGGTAGGTCCTCAACAATTTCTATCCAGCGAGGGTATTTCCATTTACCAATCTTTTCTTTGACATGTTCTTTTAACGTTGACTCCAAATCATTTGTGTCAGCACCTTCTTTGACGACTACAAAGGCTTTGGGTTTTTCCAGATTTTCTTCGTCTCTTGCTGCGACTACCGCAGCTTCCAATATCGCTGGATGAGATTGTAAAGCCTGCTCTACTTCGAAAGGGCTGACCCAAATTCCAGACACCTTAAACATATCATCGGTACGCCCACAGTAAACATATCTGCCCTGCTGCGAAATCTCGTACTTATCACCGGTGCGCGTCCATTCACCTTCAAACGTGTTACGGGATTTATCGCGTTGATTCCAGTAACCGTCAGCAGATGAATCGCCCTTGACCAATAATTCACCAACAACACCGGGTTCAACATCCTCACCATTTTCGTCAACACATCGCAGACTATAGCCAGGGACGGCAGTACCTGATGTGCCGTATTTAATATCACCTGGCTTGTTTGACAGAAAAATATGCAGCATTTCGGTGGTACCAACACCATCAAGAATGTCTACTCCCATGGTTTCCTGCCAGGCATTACCAATGGCAGCAGGTAGTGCCTCACCAGCTGAGACACACATTCGCAGTTTATTTGGATTTGCTTTACGTGAATCAAGCAACGCAACAGTAGCGGCATAAAGCGTGGGTACACCATAGAAAATCGTTGGATGTTCATTCTCGATAATATCGAGCACTACATCCGGTGTCGGCCTGCCATTAAACAGTATCGTTGTCGCACCAACAGACATCGGAAATGTCATCGCATTACCGAGACCATAGGCAAAGAAAATTTTCGCAGCGGAATAGACAACATCTTCTTCACGTATGCCCAAAACCTGCGCGCCATAGGTCTGGGCTGTTGCACGCAGTGCACCATGCACGTGACGCACACCTTTTGGTTGGCCGGTGGATCCTGATGAATATAACCAGAAAGCGCACTCATCTGCACTAACCTCAACAGCATCCAATTCCACGGCGTCATGCATAAATTCTTCATAGCTGGTGGTATCAACAGCCGTATCATCACCGATGACAATAATTTTTCGCAGATAAGGATTAGAACGTGCTGCCGATTCACACACAGCCCATAATTGCTCGGATACAATCAGACAAACTGCGCGACTGTCACGAAATATCGCATCGTAGACATCCCCGGAGAGAAGTGTATTTATTGCAACCGGAATGACGCCCGCCTTTAGTGCTCCCCAAAAGATTTCAGGGTATTCGATCTGATCAAGAACAAGACAGGCTATTCGCTCTTCTCTACGAATATCAGCTCTTTGCAGAGCACCGGCAAACTGCGCAGAGCGATGGACAAGTTCCGCATAGCTTATTGAACGTTTGTCACCACCGTACTCCCGGAAAACTGTTTTTGCACCACGCCCCTCTTTCAGGTGTCGATCTAAAAACCAGTCAGCTGCGTTTTCATTCATTGCTAGTCTCCCCCACACAATGCAAAGTCAGCAAAGAGTTAACAGTGATCGCTGATCGTGCACGTGAATTACTTTCAGGCTTCTCTTTTCAATGTCAATGCAGACTTTAATCTTACTTTATAAGAAAAAGTGTAATTGCCGGAAACAGAACCAGTATCACTACTCTGACAATATCAGAAGCAACAAAATATAAAACGGATTTGTAGGTTTCAAGTACAGGTGTGTCAGAATCCATCGTATTAATGATCAGCAGATTCATACCAACAGGTGGTGTAATCAAACCAACCTCGACCACAATCAGCACCAAAATGCCAAACCAGATCGCCAGATGTTCCGTTGTCATACCAAAATCAAGGCCGGATATAACAGGAAAGAAGATCGGTATGGTCAACAATATCATCGACAGACTATCCATTAGACAGCCAAATACCAGGTAGAACACCAGCATTAATGTAAGAATCATCCAGGGATTAAGCCCCTGGCTAACAACAAAATTAGACAGCTCCTGAGGGACTTGTGTAAAAGCCAGGAACCCGTTGTAGAAAGCAGCGCCCAATATAATAAAAAATATCATCGCAGTTGAACGAGCGGTCACCATGTAACTCTCAACCAACGACCTGCGGTTAAGACCGCCATTTAGCCAGGCTATCAATCCAGTGCCTGCAGCACCAACAGCCGCGCCTTCCGTTGGCGTAAACCAACCGAGATAAATGCCGCCTACCACAAGGCTAAAGACAAGGATCACGGGCCAGACTTTCGCCAGGGCCTTCCATCTTTCATGCATTGGTACTGCGGGACGAGTGCCTGCAGAATTGGGATTCACGCGAACATATATGGATATCGCGATCACGTATCCCAAGGCAGCCAGCAGACCAGGCACAAATGCGGCGAGAAACAACTTGGCTATGTTTTGTTCGGTCAATATCGCATAAATAACAAGCACGACAGACGGCGGTATTAATATACCCAGTGTTCCACCTGCCGCAAGTGTTGCAGTCGAAAACCCACCCGCATAGCCATATTGACGCAGCTCTGGCAAAGCAACACGGCCCATGGTCGCTGCAGTAGCTAAAGAAGAACCGCAGATTGAACCGAATCCGGCACAAGCACCTATAGCTGCCATCGCAACACCGCCCTTGCGATGACCCAAAAAACTTTCAGCAGCTTTAAATAATGCGCTGGACATACCTCCCAGTGTGGCGAAATGTCCCATCAACAAGAACATCGGAACAATTGACAATGAGTAGCTGGAGAACGTTGTGAAGGTTTCGCTTTTAAGACGCGCAAGAGCGATATTGAAACTGCCAGTCACAAAATACAAACCGAATAATCCCACGATGAACATCGCCAGACCAATCGGCATACGAATAAATATCAACAACAGCAGAGCCGGGAAAGACAGGAAACCGATTTCAAGATTGCTCAAGAATCCACTCCCAAACCCTTGCGCACCAAATTGCGCATAACAAACATCTCAGTCACCCTGACCAATGCCATATAGACACCAGCGACTGCCGCAACGATGGCAGCTAACAGGCTGGCAGCATAGGACCACCAGACAGGGAACTGCAATAGGAAGGTGGTCTCGCCGTAACGGCGCTTGGATGCCATACCCTCATACAACTGCAGAGCAATCACAACCAACACGATAGCAAACACACATTCTATGACTGCACCAAGAATACGACTCGCACGTTCTGGCAGTCGCGCTGTAAATATATCAACAGTGGCGTGACCGGATGTAACCTGGCAAAGCGGGAGAAAAGCAAAAATCGCGAATGCTATGCCTGCTTCGATGAGCTCAAAATCCCCATTAACAGGGCCGACACCCAGCGCCAAAGCGGCAGCGGCGAACTCAGGGAAAATATTATCAATGGGGCCGTGTAATAGAGTGTTGAGCGCTCTGCCGATCACGGAGACACATACAAGCAGGATCAGGAGCGTTAACACTATACCGCCGAGCAAAGCCATGAATCTGCTTACCGACAATGCAAAACGGTGAATGGAATTGTCGGCCATTGGTGTTGGATTAGTTATCAGGCTATCAGCCCAACCGCGAAAAAGGACGCCCGACTCACCGATTTGGCCAGGCTGATCAGGCGTCTTTTACATCGATAATTGTCCAGAATATTATTGCGCAGTCATTAACTCTTTAGCGCGTTCGATCATGGCTTCGCCATCAAGCCCTCTTTCTTTCATCTCAGCGAGCCAGTTGTCAGTAACCGGCAAGGCAGCTTCAGCCCACGCCTGCGATTGACTTTCATCCAGAGTCACTATCTTGTTACCATTCTCGACAGCAAGAACGCGCGATGGCCCATCAGCAGACTGTTGGACATCAGCGGCAAACTTTGAGAATGTCAAACCGGAATTCTCATCGACAACTTTCTTAAGGTCATCCGGTAGCGCATTGTACTTGTCATTGTTCATCACAAGAACGAATGTTACCGTATACATCATGGGGCCGGTAAACTCAGTATGATTCTCTACGAGCTCAGGGACCTTTAATGCTTTTGTCACTTCCCAGGGAATTGTTGTACCGTCTATAACGCCTTTCGATAAGGCCTCAGGTACGGCTGGAACTGGCATACCGACAGGTGTCGCGCCCAACTGCTTTAAAAGCGCGTTTACCTGGCGTGAGGCACCACGGATTTTCATGCCGTTGAAGTCTTCAGGTGTGTTGACCTCTTTGTTTGAGTGGATAACCCCTGGTCCATGTACCCAACCACCGAGCACTTTAACTTCCTTGAATTCACGTGCTGAAATATCTTCATCAAGCATCGTCCAGAATGCTGCTGAAGCAGGTACGGCATCGTTGACAAGGAATGGCAATTCAAATACTTCAGTCGAGGGGAAACGACCCGGGGTGTAGCCCACAACGTTCCAGGTCATATCGATAACACCGTCGATGACCTGATCAATCAGTTGTGGCGGTTTGCCACCGAGTTGCATCGATGGAAAACGGTTTATTTTTATTTTGCCACCCGAGGCCTCTTCTATCTTGTCAGCCCAGGGGTCAATTATTTTGGCAGGGATGGTTGCCTGCGCTGGTAAAAAGCTCTGCAAGTTGAACTCAAATTCTGCAGCGTGAACAGGGGCTAATAGACAGCCAGCGCTAAATCCTGCTGCCACAACGAAAGTCTTGAAATTTCTGCGAAAACTAGACATCACTTCTATTCCTCCAATGTATTATTATGCTCGCATTGTTTGGTGTTTGGGTTTGCCGCTAATCCATGCTTTCACGATTTGCTTTTTAAAGGTGCAACGCAGCCCGAAGCAATGCGGTCGATCAGCCAGCACACTAACTAGCTGATTTGTGAGATCAGTATACCCGAATTACCGTTAATCAACGGTTGTAGAACCTGTCAGGGGATGTGGGACCCGCAAATAGCTGCGAATCAGTTAGTTACAGATTTGGACCATTCAAGCACCTGTATCACCGAATGTATACATATCGTACACAACGGGGTACCGCGCAAAACGAGGCCTTAGGCCACCGAGAGCTGGTTACGCATTTGCTCTATAACAGTGGCGTAGTTGCTTTGACCAAAGATCGCGCTCCCAGCGACGAACGTATCAGCTCCTGCTGCAGCAACAGCACCGATATTGTCCACTTTGATACCACCATCTACCTCCAGCCTGATATCCCGACCACTGGCATCGATCATTTCGCGCACCCTGGAAATTTTAGGCAGTACCGAACTGATAAAAGACTGGCCACCGAAACCCGGATTAACGCTCATCAGTAATACCACATCCACCTTGTCTATGACCCATTCCAGCGAATCAAGTGGCGTAGCGGGGTTATAAACCAGGCCACATTGACAGCCTTGATCCTTGATCAACTGCAAGGTCCTGTTGACATGTGGTTCTGCATCGGGATGAAAAGTGATTATGTCTGCGCCAGCTTCGGCAAATGCCACCGCCAAACGCTCGACAGGTTGCACCATCAGATGCACATCAAGCGGAACATTCGTACCGTTCTTACGCTTGCAAAAAGGCTTTATAGCCTTAGCTACTGTCGGGCCTATGGTCAGATTGGGTACGTAATGGTTATCCATCACGTCAAAATGAATCCAATCAGCACCGGCCGCAATGACGTCGGTTATTTCATCACCTAGCCGGGCAAAATCCGCTGCAAGTATGGAAGGAGCAATCAGAGTCATAAAACCTGTAGGCCTTGCTATAGAGCGTCGAGATGTTTGTATCCACTTTTTGTCTTGCACCAGCCACATTAAGTTAAGGCCAGCTGGTGCAATTCTAGCCGCTTCGATTCCGCACAAGCAAACGAAATGGAACCGGCCTATAAGCCGGCCCTGGAGCCACAGACTTTAAGTTTGCGCTTAAAGTTCTACTGTGGATTCACCTGTAGCTCTACTTGTACTGTAGCCGACAGACTGGCATCGTCATGATCTATCGCAATAAAAGTAACCTCGGTTACGCCAATATCACCAACCCCAGGCGTCCAGCGAAACAGGCGCGTTCCATCACCGAGATCCTCAAATGTCACACCTGTTGGTGCCCCCATTACCTGCAATGCAGGAGCGATACCTTCGGGATCAACAGGTCTGATAACTTTTTCAAAGGGGATGCCGACTGTCAAAGACTGAGAGCTTAGCCCTTCAAAGTAAGGAGCCTGATTCTGCCCTGCATCCTCAACCACCACGAGACGTATATAACGCTCGGTTGTATCACCACCAAAGGACAGGCTAGTGGCAATGATTTTCATATCATGGGAACCAATCTGGTCAGCGCCAGGCGTCCAAATTAGCATAATGGAACCGTCGCCACCCGGGATGATAACGGCACCCTCAGGTAGTGCTTCGGTTTGCAAATCTGGCAACAGACCGCCGAAGTCAATTGCAGTAATCCTCAAGGATACTTGACGCCCTACGGGTGCAATGCCGACACCTTCAACCCGAAGGCGAGGATTAAGCGATGGGTCACTTACTGTATCAACCAATATTGGCACTAACGGTTCATTAGCTAACTCGCTCGTTAATGACTGGTTTTCTATCTCTATCGGCAGCTCTTGCACATCAATATCAAATTGTATCCGAGAACTGAGTTCTGGCTGATCCGCATCTGCTGCAACCAATACGATTGTATGCAGGCCGATCACATCAGTATCGGTTTGCCAGCGCAAGGTACGACTGCCATCCCCATTGTCATCAAGGGAGACGTTAATCGGAGCAGCCATTATATATATCGATGGAACAGATCCGTCGCTATCGGTGGCAGTAACACGCTGCGTAAGCAGATCGCCCGCTGTTATCTGTAAATTTTCTATCGCATTCAGAACAGGCGCCTCATCATCAGCGGAAGAGATACGGGTTTCTTTTATTTCCGAGGACAGCTCACTGACTTCTGGTTCCGGTGCTGGTGCTGGTGCTGGTGCTGGTGCTGGTGCTGGTGCTGGTGCTGGTGCTG
>CAYPMR010000113.1:0-8799 GCA_964411665.1 uncultured Granulosicoccaceae bacterium
ATCTTCGTGATCGTCATGCTCGTCCTTGTGGTCATCGTGGCCATCTTCGTGATCGTCATGATCATCCTTGTGGTCATCGTGGCCATCTTCGTGATCGTCGTGTTCATCCTTGTGATCGTCATGATCACCTTCAGCAAGGCTGCTATCCAGATCTATCCCAGTCGAGATACATTCAGCCCCATTGAAAGCAAACAGCTGATCGGACTGATTCAAAGATGCCATTGCATCATCAACCAGTGCATGTTGTTGTTCAGTATTAGGCGCATGCTCGAACCCAACCAGATTGTTCCAAGGTGATTCAAGCTCGATCAATACAGCACCCTGATCGAGCGCGACATTCATGGTTGCAGACCCATGTTCATGACTGCCAAGTTCACGTTCTGTTTGGGCAATTAAAGTAGTAGAGATACCCGCCGCGGCGAATATCAAGATAGTAACTGGTTTCACTGGTTGCTCCTGAAAAATAAAAAAGAAAATTATTTTTTCACCACAATCTTGTGGTGCTTCGATCAGGAGTAAGCAGGCGGGGCACGAATACTTGCACTGTTCAGAGCATCAGTAATCGTATGCGTAAGGGCAAATTTTGATTTTACGGTAGACTGGATTACCACCGCACCATTGTTATAAATAGGGCACAGCGCATCACTTAAATTCAGAAGAGCATGGTAAATGCTACAGTCATTCTCCACAGAGTCGTCTGTACCGCCATGCACGTGGTCGCTCATCTGACTGGCGGCGTGTAACATCTCCACAACGCTATGCATGGCGGCATTACAGCCATCAACAAATTGACTGGAACACCCACGCTCGTTTGCTTGCAGATGACTAACCATGTGCACGTGCGAAACCAACTGCCCATAACACAATAGGCCAACAAGCAGCACATGAATGGTTTTTAACGACTTCACAGTATTATTATATAGCAAAATCACATTCCACAGGACCGGGCTGTAGCCGATGACCAATGGAACATTATTTATACGGAGCCTCCAACTTTGTAAGGGGGTTGTGAATTTCAGGCAGACCAGTCGGACCTGGTAGGTCTATGGAATGGGACTTACAACTACCGGTAACTTAGGCGTACAAGCAGAAACCAAGCCACCAGGCAATACAAGCTGACTGTCCGGGTTACAGTGAACGCACTCTATGGAGGTAAAACGCTTCAGAACGCTGGGAAATCCATCGAAAAGCAGGTTATGTGGAAAGCGAACTCAGTTGGAACTAGCATTGTGTTTTTCAATTAACTCAAGCACCTTGGCATATTGAGCATTAACAGCAATATCATACTCACCAGTGACTTCAAGCTTACGGTCTTCATAAACATCCTGCTCGGGGTGTTGCTGCCGCCAATCTTCAATAACCGCATCTCTGTGCTCCAACAAGGCAGTTATTTGCGGTTTGAATAATTTCATCATGCCGCTAATCCATTGGTTCACCGCGAGATTTGGATACGCATGATCAATATGCCAGTCATCCAGCATAGAAACCACATCCTTCCAGCTATACCAGGTTTCTCCAGTCACCCACCGATTAGTTGCAAACAGTCCGATTGGAAACCCTGGCCCATCCATTGAAATGCAAATAACGTGGGATACAGCGTTAGTACCGGTTTGCCATTCCACCTCCCCATCGTACGGCACGGGTTGTATGCCTGAAGGCATACCCTTGGCACGCATAAAGGTATGGAAATGCCCATGTTCATCTCTGTCTTCCCGATGAGCATGATAATAGTACTGGCAAAATGATTCGCCATCGAAAACATCACCCTTGGGATAATGTTCCAGTTGGAAAAAGGTACCCTGATTTTTAAGGCACTCACCGACCACATTAAGTCCACCCTTCTTAAGAGTACGATGCGCTTCGTTAACCTGTTCGGCACCTTGCTTCATTAACGCTAACTCAGCCAGGGAAAGTGCATCGAATTCAATGTCAGGAAGTGGTATAGCTTGTTTCATATTTTAAATCAGTCCGTTACCAGTCTAAATCCCACAAGTATGTGTTTGATATCTTGTGATCGGTAGTGGCGCGCTGCCGGACGGCATACACCGCAGCCTTTGTCATCCCACGACCCTCCCTTGACAATAAAACGCTGATCCTGCGAGTCTCCAGTCGAGGTCCATTCAAATACTTGACCTGCAGCGTCCAGCATCCCGAAAGGACTAGTCCCATGGGTAAAAGTACCCACGGGAAGTGTATCGAACGGACCGCTATCGTGGCTATTGAGTCTCGATGGATCGTATCGATTGCCCCACGGAAAAAGGTTACCTTCGAGGCCTCGAGCGGCTTTTTCCCATTCAAACTCATTGGGTAAACGCCATTTTCGACCACTTTTGATAGACAACCACCTGGCGTAGGCTATCGCATCTGCATGAGAAACCAGCACCACCGGGTGTTGACAGCGGTCGAACTTATCTTGCTCCCCCCTCTTCCACTGAAATTTTAGCGTACTTTTATACGTGTGTTTGAGTCGCTGGGCTTTCCAGGTGACTTGCTCGATTTGTGGCGACGGGTGATGAGTATCATCCAGGAACTGTGCATATTCACAACGTGTTACTGGCTTTTTCATGATGGAGTACTGAGGCAGGCTAAGTGTTTGTAACTCATGCTCGCTCTCATACCAGCGTTGAGTACGCGTGGTCGAATGGCCATAGGCTTTTTCATCTAGCGAGTAGGCCTTGTTTCGTTCTTCCCGCTCCGAGCCCGACAGAAAATTTCCTGCAGGGATCGTTACTATCTCAGGACTAGAGAAGCGATTTTGAGCAAAGGACAAACTGGCTTGCAATAACAGGATAATCGCAGCGCATGAAGATAAAAAAATGTGTAAACGCCCTTTCAAGCCCGAAACATTGTTCATCATCGTAATCAGACTCCGCACGGCCCGATTCAATTTTAATAACCAATAAAAATCAACATAAAAATTGCGTAAATAGCCCTCAGACCACAGATGACTACTTACGCATACATGACCAAATACAGGTTTTCACCTGGATACTCTCAGCATCCAGGTTGAAAACTACCCAGGCAGTTTATTACTTTGCTGCGCAAGGATTACAGGGGTTACAAGGATTGCATGGGTTGCATGGGTTGCATGGGTTGCATGGGTTGCAGGGATTGCATGGGTTGCATGGGTTTGCTGCGCAGGGATTACACGGGTTGCAGGGATTGCATGGGTTGCATGGGTTTGCTGCACAGGGATTACACGGGTTGCACGGATTCGCTGTCGCTGCACATGGGTTACACGGATTACATGGATTGCAAGGATTCGCTGTCGCTGCGCATGGGTTACACGGATTACATGGATTGCAAGGATTCGCTGTCGCTGCACATGGGTTACACGGATTACAGGGGTTGCAAGGATTCGCTGTCGCTGCGCATGGGTTACACGGATTACATGGATTACACGGATTAGTGGACTGCGCTAACACAATATTAGTACTGTTGTGTGCTGCAGGGTCCTGACCGGCATTGGTAACACCGGTAACACCCAAACCTGCAAAAGATAGTGAAACAGCCAGCGCTACCGGGTTGAGTTTTAATCGCGAGCTACTTTTAGGGTTCGAATCTGATGGTGACATACAAAATTCCTCACTTTCTATTTATTTAAATGGTGTATAGCGGTTGTATTTTTATACTACAAAGCGCTGTTTATTAGTTGTTGTAATTGACTGTTACGACTGCACATAGCCTGTACTGCAGTAGCAAGAAGTCTGACAACTTAGTCATAAACCAGCCTTAGTAGTTCAGCCCAATTTGGGATTTTATCCGTCTTGCCTAAAGCTGAAAATTAGCCTTCGTGTTCTCCGAGGAATCAGGGAGTAGTAAAAGTTCATTCATGTAGCTGCTCTTAAATAAGGGCAGAAACGCTTCGCGGTACTTAAATAATATTTTTTCGCAAAAAACAGATTTATTTTCTCAAAGTTTCAACTGCTGTTTTCGGTATAGCCGTAAGACCGTAAGTTATTTTTTAAATGCTTATTCGAGTGCCAAATTTTTTTCTACAACTGTCACTTATAGTATTCATTAGTTTATTTCTAACTTTTATAAATGCTACAAAAATAAGTTAGTGCTTCATATTTTATTAAAATAATATTTTTAAACACGCCTTTACAACAATACGTTCTTAAACATTTCCATTTCTGAACTTTAATCTTACAAAGCAAACATACAGCTTAAGTTATCTACTTAGTTTTTATTTTTTATACAGTGGTTGGAACAACTAAAGATAACTCAAACTTATTTTTTGCGTGCAACATCCATTAAAGGTGGAGTGAGAAAAAATGAAACTAAAAAATATTATTAAACAAAAAAATATTCGCCCAGTAGTAGCGTGCAGTTTACCAATTCTATTGGCAGTTGCCGCTTGCGGTGATGGCAATTCGATTACCGATTTACAAGACGATCTAAATGCAGGTGAAGAAGTAACTCTTAATGTGTCTACTGATGACAACGGCAACCTTGTGATCGGGGCAAATGGCGATGGAGCTGGAGCAGCCGGTGGTGTTTTCGTTATGAGCAACATCCAGGAAGCAAATACCATAGTTGCCTACTCACGTGCAGCAGATGGTACGTTAACAGCAGTTGGCGAGTTTCCAACCGGTGGCCAAGGCGGTGATTTTGATGGCCCGGAAGGACTTGACCCTCTGATTTCAGCTTACGCGCTGATAAACACACCAGACAACGAATACTTGATGGCAGTTAATGCCGGTAGCGACACCATCACTGTCATGCAGATCAACGAAGACATGTCATTGACTGTCACAGACACAATCGGCAGTAATGGTACAGGGCCAAACAGTCTGGCATATAACAATGGCATCGTGTACGTAACAAATATCGATGCAGACGGCGAGTTCGGTGGTGAGCCTGATCAGGAAGGCTCAATTTACGGTTATACATTTAGCGACGGCGATCTCACAGCAATCCCGGGTTCTCTACGTGAACTTGACAACCGCCCTTCAGCAGTTCGATTTTCACCCGATGGTAGTACACTTTTAGTTACCAGCATCAATTCAGGTTCTAATCAACTTGCAAGTGCGGATCAAAATTCTATTGTTGCTTTCACACTTGATGAAAATGGCGTTGCTTCAGAGACTATTACTGGTGGAGCAACATCTACCCTGCAGGGTAATGCTGAAAACAGAAACCTGCCATCAGCAATCGGCTTTGAAGTAGTAGATCGTTCTAACGGTACGTTTGCTGTAGTCACTGAGGCAAGAGAGTTCACTGCCGCTGGTGATCCTCCTAACTTCCCTGGCCTGCAGTCTGGATCCGTTTCTGTATACCAGGTTGGTGATGACGGTTCTCTTACCGGCTCACAACTCGATCTGGTCGCAGGACAATCTGCAACCCGCGGTGAAGGCCAGTTAACCAGTTGTTGGATAGTATTTTCACCAGACGGTGAATATTTCTATGTTAGCAATGCCATTGATGCAACTATCTCCTCGTTTCGATTCACTGATGCGTCCGGCAACATTGAACTCATCAATGAAGTGGCAGCTGTAGGTACTGGACCTGGTGGCAACATCACCGATGGCGCTGCAGCTTTTGGAGTGACTGACGGATGGATTGATCTCGACATTTCTGATGACGGTGCGTACATCTATCAGCTGTTTGGACTGTCGGGTGCTGTTGGCGTTTATGCGGTAGACAATGGAAATCTGACACTGGTTGAAGTGGTTAGCGGAAACCTTCCTGACAACAACACACAAGGAATTGTTTCTTTCTAGGAAACAATAACTACTCCAGGAGAATAATATTATGAAAACAAACAATCCTTTTACGACCCGCTCCAGAAAGAGCAACAGCTTACTTGGCCTGGCTAGCGCATCGGTTTTACTAACGGTGGCTGCCTGCGGTGACCAGGGTGCAATTTCGCTTGACAGTATTCAAGCAACCCTGGATCAGGGTGAGGATATCGATGTTGTATTGTCAACTAACGAAGATGGTTCATTGGTAGTCAACCTCGACGACGGTGGCACTGGAGGACTCATTACCAGTGATGCTGCAGGAGCTATGTATGCGCTAACCAATCAACACGATCTTTCGCAGCAAATATCAGCTGCAGAAGACGCAGCTAGCGAACCCGAACGTATTAATCAAGTTGTCGCCTACTCGCGTGATGAAAACGGTGTTCTTACTCAGATCGGTGTCTATGACACTGGAGGTGTAGGAGAGAACATACGTAACAGTGGCGCGAACCCATTGGCATCGCAGGACCCTTTGATAGTTTCAAAAGACCAGCGTTTTGTATTCGCCGTCAACGCAGGCAGTGAGTCTATAAGCTCATTTACAATCGACGATGACTTCGGACTGACACCTGCATCACTGAATGTATCTTCCAGCGGACAAAGTGGAGCCCAGAATCCTGTTTCTTTAACCATGTTCGAAGATATCCTCTATGTCGTCAATAGTGGAAACTTCGTTGATAGCGAAGGTCAGGAGCTGGACACACTTCCGGCTGATCGAAACCGAGTCAACGCCAGCATCATTGGATTTCGTGTAGCCGACGATGGCACACTCTCTGAACTACCAGGCTCTGAAATGCCGGGAGTCGGTGCCAATGCTGGTTCCATCGAATTTTCAGATGATGGATTGAATCTGTACGTGACGGAACGCCGTACCAATGACATCCTGCACATTACGCTTACCGAAGAAGGTATACCACTGATATACGACGATGGCGAACCACGGGCCAATGCTATACCCAGTATCACCGCCCAGCCGTTTGGCACGGATCTCTATCCAGCTGAAAGCGGTACGTTTCTACTCGTATCTGAAGGCAATAACGGTGCACCAGGCTTGAGTGGACTCTCCAGTTACAGAGTTGAAGAGAATGGTGCTTTGACTGGTATATCACTTAGCTCTGGTGTCGAAGGCGATCCACTAACAACCGGATTTACTTTTGGGTGTTGGGTGGAGTTCGTTGAAACGCCTACAGGTGATTTTGCTTATGTCAGCAATACGCCCGACGGAGCCATAACCAGTTTCGCCGTTGGTGAAGAGGGTGGGTTAACACGGTTGGAATCACTGGCAGGCGACGCTGGCATTGATGGGGATGATACCCAAAACGGTGCGGGCGTACTGGATGCTGAAATTGTCTACCCTTACCTTTATCAGGTTGTAAACAATGACAGCAGAATTGCACAATTTGCAATTGCCGCAGATGGCTCACTGACACGTATGCTGGATGTCGAAATAACAGATACCGAGTTGTTCCGACCTCGCATGTTTGTTGGAATCGCTGGATTCTAAAATTCAGCTCTACCTCTAGAAATGCTGTCTGATCGGCACATCCTGTGTCGGTCAGTCAGCCTTCCATAAACACCAGAAAATACCCAGGCTGCAAAACAGTTGATTCGCTTTGAAGATTAACCCGATGTAGTGATCTTTTTCTTTGGATCATAAAACGGTTTCTCTACAACTTTGCAACTCACTACGCCGTCCGGTAGAGCTACATCCAAACGCGTACCGGGTTGTGCAACCTCAACACTCACCATCGCGAGCGCTATATTACGTTGCAAACGGGGTGAATAAACAGCTGACGTAACCTTACCTACTACTTTCGATTCATGTGACACTGACCAAAACGTGGTATTGGGCCCACTCAGGGGTTGCCCCGAAATTTCAAGCCCAACCTGTTGGCGCTGCACACCCTTATCACGAATACTTTGCAGTGCGGCTTTACCAATGAAATTGATGTCTGCATCCAAATCCACCAATCTGTCCAAACCCAGCTCAAACGGATTGGTGTTGATGTCCATATCGGCATGGTAGGACAACATACCGCCTTCGATGCGCCGAATCGAAGACGTGTGACCCGCAGCCAAGCCAAAAGGCTCACCTGCACGCATGATCTTTTCCCACAGTTCATCACCCCTGGACCCATCTCTCAAATATATTTCGTACCCAAGCTCACTTGACCAACCGGTTCTCGACACAATTAGCGGTATGTCATCCAGAACTTTTTCTTCCAGCCAGTAGTAGCGCAAATCAGAAATATCGTCGCCGAACAAAGACACCATGATCTCCCCTGATTTAGGTCCTTGCAGTTGCAGTGGTGATACGTCCGGCTCCCTGATAGTGACATCCAGTCCAGCATGCACGGCGACACCCTGTGCCCACAGCAACACATCACTATCCGCTAGTGAAATCCAGAAGTGATTCTCAGCCAACCGTAACAACACCGGATCGTTAAGAATGCCACCTTCAGCGTTGGTGATGAGTACGTATTTACATTGTCCAACAGCACAGTTACTTAGATCACGCGGGGTCAGCAACTGTGTGAATTCAGCTGCATCCGGCCCGGTGATTTCAACCTGTCTTTCAACAGCAACATCACACAAAATGGCGTTGTTCACCAGGTTCCAGAAATTTTGCTCCGGGTCACCAAAATCACGCGGAATATACATGTGGTTGTAAACCGAGAACCCGGTTGCACCCCAGCGCACGGTGGCATCAAAGTAGGGAGATTTTCGGATTTGCGTACCGAACCCAAAGTCACTGGCCGTGTTCTTGTTCATTGTTAGCTTGTCTCACCGAAGGAATGCCGGAGTTTAATCCTGCGTTACTACCCCGGCTGATGTGGTTGCGGCAAATTTTGTCTTTTTGGGCGTATCTGGTCAAACTGTCGACGAGTGCCTAGTTATCCGACCCTTCCTGTTGAGCAAAAAAAGAGGTTGCTTTAGGAACAGCAGGTAGTTGCATTTCATAAGGTGTACAGCGTACCCGACCGGATGATTCTCCACGCACCAATTCATGGGTAAACTTGCTCGGCAAATGATTAGGACTCAGCTCTATCGC
>CAYPMR010000114.1:0-8672 GCA_964411665.1 uncultured Granulosicoccaceae bacterium
CCTCAGGTCGGGATGCCAGATCGACATCGGTAAATTTTCGGTAGGCGAGAACAGGCAGAGCTGCCGGGTAGTGCGCACCGAGAAGCGCTGGAATCTCATAGGCACCAAAGGTAAAGGCGAAAACAATCGTTGATGCAGCAATTAATGCAGGTAGTAACTGAGGTAACAACACGTAAAAAAATACTTGCAAACGAGAGGCGCCAAGCGTTCGTGCGACTGACTCGAATTCCTCACCTCCTTGTTGCAATGATGCGAGCATGATTAGCGCTATAAAGGGAAGTTCTTTCCATACATAGACAAGTATGACACCAATGGCTGCTGGATCGAAAATCATCGCCGGGAAGTCTTGAGGCCCTGTGATCAGACCAGCCTGCAGGGCAAGTCTTGCCATACTGCCTGATTGCGAAAACAAATAGATTATACCAACGGCACCAACCAGATGCGGGATAGTCAGGTTGAGTTGAAACAGAAAATTCAACAACTGTCTGCCTTTTTGCATTCTGCGTAAAAGTAGAACCGAGCCCAAAGCCAATACTGAGGCAATTACAGTTGAAGTAATCGATATATGCAGTGTCAAAAGCAAAGATGGTAGGAACTCTGCATCGTTAAGCAGATTGATATAGGCGTTGATGTTCGGTTGATCTAGCCCGAGAACCGGCATGTAGTTAAAGCTGCGCAACAGCCCCGTTGCAAGTCCGCCTATGAACAGCGGCAGCAACAAGAGTAGAGCCGGCAATAGCAGTAACCATGCTGTGGTTGTCGCCTGCTGTGTGGATCGTGACGGCATTAAGGCCTGTTTGGTTAGTCAGCTTCGGTGTTCAGATTCATTGCCCGGGTTGACTTGACAAAATTACGCCCGGAGCGCCAATGTTAGCGCTCCGGAGAGCAGTCGTGGCAGTATCTATCGTGCTACGTTTTCTTTCCAGCCCTCTTCAATCGCTGTAATCCAAGCGGATTGCAGTTCAGGTAGTGCGGCTGCCGCAAGCTCTGCTTCAGAGACGACATTTGGGTGACGTTCCAGATTGCCAAATTTTTCAGTGTATTCAGCATCGACCCGTGAAAGGTCAATAGCCGGTATGGTACCCCAAACGTCGGGTAGAGCCTTCTGGTATTGCGCTTGTGCTGAGGTTAGCAGATTTTGTGCGACCATCGCTGCTGCCTTGTTTGGCGAATTGAAGGGTATCAATGTGTAGCTGGTGTTGCCGATGGTGCCATCGGACAGGACAAAGCCTTTGGTTGTTTCAGGATAGCTGCCATTTTCAATGTTGAGTCCGACAATGGAAGGATCGTAGTTGAAAGTGATATCAACTTCTGAATTTGCGAACAGTTGGTCAAGCTGCTGAATTGATTGCGGATAGGTTTTACCAGCTCGCCACAACGAGGGCTCAAGATCGTTGAGTATGGTCCAGGCTTTATCTGCTACCTTATCGAACAACGCCTGATCGAAATCACCCAACAGATTTTGTGCACCTCCCGCTGCGTGGTAGAAAACGTGTCTGACAAAAACTGAACCGTTGAAATCAGGTGGCGCAGGGTAGGTGAAGCGTCCTGGATTTTCCTGTGCCCAACTGATTAGTTTCGGGATGGAGTTTGGTGGTGTAGATGTGCGCTTCTCGTCATGGGCGAACGCAAATTGTGCTTTTGACCATGGCACTTCGCACCCGTCGACTGCTACACCGAAATCATTGGCGATAGCATCATTGCTCCAGTCAATGAGGCTGTTGTTCGGTAGTGTGTCCAGATAACCGCAGAAGGCCATATCACCTTGTTTCATCGAACGAAAGTTTTCACCGTTTATCCAGATAAGATCGACTGATCCGTTGTCGTTGTTACCAGATTCCTTTTCGCTTAAAACAAGATTTACTGCCTCGACCGTATCGTTGATACCCACTCGGTTTAGTTTGATGTCGTAACGCTCTTTGAGTAGTCCTCCAATGAATTCCGTTACGTAACGATTTATGTTGTCTGATCCACCCCACATAAACCAATTGACTTCACCACCTTTAGCAGTGGCTACAACGTCGTCCCATGATTTTCCAATTAGTGACTTTCCGTCTGCTGTGTCAGCTGATGCGTTGCTGATGGCCGCCATTATTGCAAATGCTGCTATGCAATGTTTGGATTTCGAAAATTTCATAGTTGTTTTTCTCAAAAAATTTAATGTACAAGGAAAGGGATAACTTCTGGTTTCGGGAATCACTTTCGTTTGTTGCTGTTATTTTAGCCCGACAGGTCTGTTATGGAAAAGCATTAGTCACATGCTTCGGGGTTTAAGGGCTATTTTACTAAAGCATCCAGTTCAACTCGGGTCTTGTCCCAATCGGCAACCCAGTCAGGTAACACCGGAGAGGGTTCATTGTGGTCGACTAGCTCAAGTAACTCTGCGGTGCCTACTGAGCCACCTTTGCGAGAAAGAAACCTCGAGGTGATGGCAGCAACGGCATATAGAACGCCATTACGGTAGAACTGCTGTTCGAGATAAAAGTTCCGTTCATCCCAACCAAGCACGCGAGTTGTGATCTCGACCTTCTGGAATAATTTGAATGAGCGATAGAACCGTATCGTCTCTGCCAGCACAACCGGGTACCAGCCCTTGTTCATCATCGGTCTGAAGGAGCCTGAACGGAGCATGAGATCTGTGCGTGCAAGATCAGCGTAAGTCAGATAGACGCCGTTATTGACATGGCCAAATACGTCGAGGTCGTTTGGGTAGACACGTAGTGTCGTTGTTGCAGGCCCTGTCAGTTTGCAACGACTTCGAAATCTCTGTGTTAGTAATAGCAGGAGTAAGCGCAGGTATAGTTTCATGGGGAAATGTGAAGGTGAGGGACGTCAGGACGAACGTGGTAGCCTAATGGATTCTCTGAGATTCCGGTAAGGTATTTGTCTTACATCGCAGGGATTGGCACCTGGACAGGCTGCCAGCAGTATGTGGCTTGCTATGCTGTCAAAGTCGTTTCTGAAGTGCACCGAGCTTTTTACTGCGATCACTGACTGCTGTTCAGGGTCAACACCCAGGGCAAGCAAGAATCCCCGATCGAGACACTGTGAGCGCTCCGATGCAATGATGACGCGAACATCGGCCCGTGCATGCACGACTTGCAGCAAGGCCATTGTGCCGAGTTTGAAAAGCGTGCCTTTCATCATTGGCCCGACACCCTCAAACTTACCATCGGATAATGCCATCACTTCAAACTCACCAGCATAGGGTTCGACACCCTGAGGGCCACACTTACCACCGAGTTTGGTACTAAAGCGCTTGCCCACTCCAGTACGGCTGGCAAGCTCACAGGCTTCAGAATCCCACAACGCTGCCAGCACTGCATTTTGTAAATCCTGTTCGACCATCATTGATAACAGGTCGGTGGTGTCACCACTGCCACCGGCACCTGGATTATCCTGTACGTCTGCAATGACAACGGGTTTTGGCTTTGCACAGGCTTGTTGCTCTGCGGCCAGTTGTTTTGCCATCGATACCGCTGTCCTGGCATCCATTAAATCCTGTGCAAAATCCGCCTCCAGTATATTCATTCGATCAAGAATGCGATCGATCGCATTATCAGCTGTCTTTTGATCGTCTGCGTATGCGATGGCAGCTGGCCCGCAGTGTGGAATGTCCGCAGGGGGAAAACCACAGGCGAAGTCGCAACTTTGAATGTCCGTTTCGCTGATCGATTGCAGCTCATCGTAGATAGCGCTGGTCGGCAATGCCCCTGTGTACTGTGCTGTCAGTGGTAATAAAAAAGCACCTTGCCGATAGGCCTTTGCGGGTTTGTGAACAGAGCCATTTGATACAGATTTTTCTATCATTGTGCGCAGTAGTTGGAATGCTCTGCGTCCAGTGTCAGCCATATCAATATGTGGGTAGGTTCGAAAGATCGTGATCCCATCTGACATGTCGAACATTTTTGGGGTGAGGTTGGCATGTAAATCCAGACTGATGACCAACGGTATTTCATGACCCACTTTGGATCGTATTCTGCCGAGCAGATCACCTTCACCATCATTCGATTGCTCCGCAACCATTGCGCCATGCAAACACAGGTAAATGCCGTCAAGCGGTGACGTTGCCGAAGCCGACAGGTTGGATATGTTATCCACGATCATGTTCGTGATGCGTTCGTAGGCATCCTCGGTAACATGTGCGAACGGTTCGGCATTGCACCACAGTATAGGGGCGAGTTGCCATTTATGCTCATGTGCCGCTTGAATAAATCCACCCATGCCTATGTTCAAAGGTTCAAGAGACTCGATTACTGCCTCTCCCGTTACCAGGCCAGGCCACCCGTCATCCTTTACAAACTCTTCGAACGGCGTCTTTTGCGGCGCGAATGTATTGGTTTCGTGGTGGAAGCCAGCGATAGCGATAAGAGGTTTGGGCATGATGCTGGTGGTATGAAATATGTCAGAAACTTAAGTGCAATTTCTACAACTGGATGATGTTGTCAATACGCATGAGTAGCTTGTATTTTTCAAGTGCTTTGAGTTGTTGTTTATCGAAGCCTATAGCAACGCTTTTCATACAGCTTGTATCACTATGGCTAGATGCGTATTCCTGATTGAGGGTTGCGATTTTGCTGTTGAGCTTTGCGAAGTCATTGCTGGAGGCGATAACAGCAGTGATTCTTGTATTCTTATCGAGTAGTGGTACTTGATAGTTGTCGAGCATTTCATTGAGATCAATTTGTCCCGGCGCCACTGGCGCGCCGAAGCTTGCATAGGTTACAGCCCCACCAAATGCAGTGGTTAAAATACGACTGCATGCACCTTGTTCGCCCATTGCAAACCCTATACGTTCAATACGGTGCGCTAAATCGCTCTCTTTAGTGTTGGCCGAATCGGAACTTTGTCCAACCCAACTCAATATGGCAGCAGCATCAGCTACTGAATGCGCAGTGGGTACCACTTTAATTGCACGCGCACCGCGAGCTTCCACTTCATGAGTTAGCTGTTCAAGTTCTGTAGCGCTTATCATGGATTCAAAATTGTGGTAACTCAGAATCAAATCCATTGAATCATTTTGTAGCAAAGTTGCTGCCTCGCTATCCCACTCCACATCTACAATATTTGCTCCAGCATCAACCAGCTGTTTGCAAAGAGAGACGCGTTCAGACTCTGTTCCGCCGAACTTTCCGCCGTGAGATGGGTGGCGAACCGTTACTAAAACTGTAAGACCGGATTGTCTCGCCTGTGCAACCATATCAAGGATTGCAGCGATAGAGTTACCGCCTGACAACAATAGATCAACACGCAGCTCGACACAGCCAAGTCCAAAATTTCTGGCTTGCTTTATTTCATCTTCAGATTCTGCGACCACACCGATTACGCCGTTGAGCGGAAACTGTCTCGCATCGCCTGCGTTTTTCTTACTATGTTTGCTGGATTCGGTTTGCATCATTGTTTGTACATTTAAATCTGGCCTTGTCGAGAGACCTATGAACTCAGTGTTTTTCTACGCTGCGATTTTCACGCAGTGCGATATAGCAGCCGCACGCGACGATAACCAGGCCACCGATAATCGTACGCAATTGCGGTACCTCAGAGAACGCAATATAGCCGATGGCTGTTGCCCAGATAAGATAGCTGTATTCAAACGGTGCGACAATACTGACAGGTAAAACCCGATATGACTGTGTCAGCCCGAGCAAACCTGCGACAAATATACATCCGGACAAGACGATAAAGATCATATCTCCGGTTGCCATGGGGCGCCAGTGTCGAAAAATGTTTGCAAAGAGATGGGTCTCGGCAATCCCCCAATCCTGCATATGAATCAGTATGCCGGTGAGTGCGCTCAGCACCATATAGCTCAGCATGGTGTAAACACCCATTGTCAGTGGATGTTCGCGCACACCAACGTGGCGATTGATAACCGGTATGAAGGCATACAGCATGGCGCTGAATAAAGGCAAAATGGCAGCAGCCTGAAAGATAGTTGAGCCAGGGCCTATCATGACTATGGCGGCTATAAAACCAATTGTCACCGCAGTCGCTCGATGCATGCCCACTTGTTCACGCAATAGAGGCACAGACAGGGCAGTTACGAACAAGGGGGCGGTCATGTAGATAGCGGCGCTATCAGCCAGCGGCATTTTGGCTAGAGCGATGTAGTACAGGGTGAAAGCAAAAAAGGCGAACACCCCTCGTAGCATGAGTAATCCTGGCCTTGACGTCTTGAGTAGACTGACACCGCCAACAACCAGAGCAATTGCTCCTATCGTCAGCAACACGACAACACTTCTAATGCTTAGAAGCTGTAATACCGGGTAGGTCACTGTCATGTCCTTGATCAGCGCATCCTGGATGGCAAATGCCAACAAACCAAAGACCGCATACAGCACACGCCACATTTTGATGTCATTGCCGGGATTAGCTCGGCCGTTGTTCCTGTCGGCTGGTTTAGTCATTGATTCTGTCTGACAAGGTGGGCTTTCTAACTATCTACGCCGCTTTAATTAATTCGTCCTATACTCATTAGACGTAATGCCAAATAAGTGACGGTGGCCCTGATATAGGGCTACTCTCACCAGACGAATATGGATTGTATTTTAACTAGGTTGCGGTCAGCCTTTGTGGTGACCATGTCTCCTGTGCGCCATCTGCCTGCTCAGGCTCTAGCGTTGTTTGCGTCAGTACTATTTCTACCGGGGCCTGCGGTGTTCGCGGCGACCCTCGGTGATATGGATATACTGTCTGGCCCTGGTGAGAACCTGCGAGCTGAAGTACCGATTTTTGAGGTAGATCCAGAAACTGCCCAGACTTTGGTTGCTAGTGTTGCAGATGAGGCTTTGTCGAAAGCTGCAGAGTTAACCCAGACCGAATCGCTGCCATTAATTTCATCGGAATTAAGCCAGCGTGGTGATGGAAGTTGGTATTTGACGCTAGTCTCCAGCGAAGTGATGCCAAATGAATACAATGAAATCATTCTCGAGCTGACTTGGCAAAATGGCAGCTATCTGCGCGAATATGTGTTGAATTTTGATGGTTTTACCACTTCGGCGCAGAGCTCTCAGGACATATCGCAGACGTCATCTGTAGCTATCGACTCGCAAGAAAAAATACCGCGTGTTCAGGTAGCCAAAGGAGACAGCTTGCTGTCGATAGCACGTGCGGTTGAATTTTCCAGTGATTCCAGCATAGGCAACGACAGAAATAATGCTGCGTTGCAGCCCGGCACTGTACAGATTATGTTTGCCATCTACAACAACAATCCAGCAGCCTTCGCCGGATCGCCGGACAAACTCCGGGCAGGGACTACGCTTGATATTCCGACACTGGCAGAAATAACCGCAATAGATATTGAGCAAGCGCGCGCGCTGTTCAGCGCGGAGTCTTCTGTGTCGACAAGCTCTGTAGAGAATACCACGAGCAATTTTGTCAGTGAGGTTTCGCCGTCAGCAACAACAATAAATGCAGGTCCTGCGGCAACAGATGGATTACAGGTACGTGACGCATCAATACCACTTTACGAGACAGTATCTCCAGTAGCGGATGAACGTGAATTGGCGGTAAATCAAGCCGTCGTTGTTGAAACGCGGCAAGTGCTTGATCAGATAGAAAGTGATATGCAGTTGACCGATCAGCGTGTCGCAGATTTGGATGAATCTGTGGGCTCTATCAACACCCGGCTTGTTAGTATCGAAGACTCTGTTATTGCACTGGATAGTGTTGTTGAACAAACCAGTGAACGAGTTGGTAATGTTGGCTTGCAACTGGATTCTTTACGCGTTGCGAACGAAGATCTAAAGTCGACCACCGTCTTAGAATCCGCTGATGCTGCGATTGACAAGACAGTGTTGAGCGCGAAGTGGTCTGAAAGAATCGATAGCCTGTTTACAGGATCTGAGTACAAACGAAGTATTTTGCTTTTGTGTCTGGCACTCGTTCTCTCCTTCGTCTTGGTTGCCCGACAAATACTGGCCCGCAGGAAAGAGTCGGTGATCACTGAGCGTAGTGATGATATGTCTGCATCAGATATGTCTGCACCAGGTGTGTCTGCACCAGATGTGTCTGCATCAGCAAAGGCAATTTCCAACGCGACAAAAACTGCCAATACCACAACGTCAATGAACCCGAATCATAGAATGAAAGCGATAGCGGATACAAATCAACCAAACGAAGATCAACAACTGGAAGAAAATTCTGAGCATCTATCGGCTGTTGCATGGTTCAGTGAGCACTTGCAGAGTGAGCGGATCAGCGATGATGCTTTGGCCGAGGCGCTCAAAGGTCTTCCGAATCGCCAGGATCTGCGCTTGAGATTGATGCAACGCTACGCGCAGCAAAAAAACATCACACAATTTGCACAGCTTGGTCAGGAAATGTTCCGTATGACCCGGGGTCGCAACTCAGAATGGCCAGAGGTTATTCAACTCGCGCTGGCTCTTGAGCTGGAAATGCAGGTGGTACAAGGTAAAACTGCAAGTAAGGCTAAATCCGTTCGACTGGCTGAACACCTGGATTTGACTTTGGATAGAACAGCCGTTTAAGCGGTTTGTTTTTGGTGGTTTGTGTTTGGTAAATGCACTAATGGCCTGGCAGGCAATCAGTGCATTTACAGCATGTTGTAAAAATTTTAACTAACTTAAACTAATTTAAGTCTGACCGCTATCAAGGCGTCGGCAGCGTACTCCAAATAGCTGCTTTCAAGCGATCGATATCATCAATAGTAT
>CAYPMR010000115.1:0-8571 GCA_964411665.1 uncultured Granulosicoccaceae bacterium
TGATTCGCAAAGATGCACCACCCATACAGTTGTTGTTCAGACAGCTAAATCTAGTATTGCCTACTGTTAGATAGATGTAATGTACTGTGGGTTATTACTGTGGCGTTAGTTGCAAAAAATCTATATTAATCATCTATTTAACGTGTGTGTTTGCCTGTGTAAAACAGGCAATTGAGTGCAACTTATTCAGATATGACGTGTCTGAGAATCAGAGACATAATTGTTCTGGACGCAGTAAGTTGTTAACAGACAAAGGATTATTATGATGAAAAATACAAATAGATATACAAGACGAACGATAAGGAAACTACTTGCTGTAGTCGCTGTTAGTGTTGTGACGCTAGCGTCGTTTTCTGCACAGTCTGCTCAGCAAAATAAAGCTTCTTTTATTGGCAATAACGTTTCGAAAAGCGTTTCAAACAAAGCGCTATCCAGCCATCCACACCAGAGTTATGTGGTGCCGGCAGGTTTTTCGATAAACATTAACCTGGGTGGCTATGGAGGCTACAACAAAGGTCGTTATCATTCCGGCAAAGGCGGGCATCATTCCAGAAAACGTTTTGGAAAGCGTAGATTTGCGAATAACAGGTCTTTCCGTCGCGGTCACGTACATGGCTACCACGGTGGATACAAGAAGCATTATGGGCCGAAATATAAATACCGAAAGCCTGCTTATCGCTATAGTCAACGATATGGCCATGGTTACGGCTATCGTCATTGATTTGATTCGCGATTAGCTTGACTTAGTCTCGCCGGGTAACAATAGTGATGTGCCCGGCGAGCAAAATTATTGCTCGACTCTTACGTCCATTTTAAATTCGTTGCTCACTTACCAAGCCTGTTACTCATCTGGCTTTTCTTCTTCAGTTTCATCCACCACTTCTATAGCAATTTCAGCAACTACCTGTGTGCTGCGTGATGTAATGTGTAGGTAGGGTGTTGCTTCCTCAACCGAAATTGACTCGCGCACAAATGAGCGATAAATGGCGTATAAACAAATCGCTGCCATTAGTACGGCTATAAAGACAAAAAAGAAATGAGAGCCGTAGCGATTCATCAAAATACCCACTATCGCCGGACCGCTCATTGCCCCGACGCCGTTGATAAACAATAACCCGCCTGAAGCTGATGGCATTTGCTCAGGGTCCAGATAGTCGTTGGCGTAAGCGATTAGCAATGAATACAACGGATTGGATACACCACCCAGTAAAAAAGCGATGCAATACAGCACGGTAAGATTGGTGGCAAAGGAGCCGGCCATCGCTATGAGAGCACCACAGCCTGTCACTATTAATATCAGCTTGCGTCTGTCCATTCGATCAGATAGCCACCCGATCGGATACTGACAGATCATACCACCGGCATAGATGGCAGTAATGAAATACGAAATCTCCCGAATACTGAGTTCAATCCGAGTTGCATAGACGGCGGCCATGGCAAAAAGTGCCGAAAAAATTCCACCCAGAATAAGCGTTCCGAAACAGGCCAGTGGTGACGCTTCGATAAGCTCCCGCAGGCTCATGGGGCGCGATGTCTGGTAGACAGGTGCCGGTCCGGTCGACAAGAGTATTGGTGCAAAGGATATGGATACGAGGACGGTTATCAAGACAAACAGTCCGTAGCCTGCCGGATCAGCGACGTTCAACAGTAGTTGCCCGAGAACAATACCGGCCATCTGCACCATAAGGTAGAGCGAAAGCGCCTGGCCACGGGTCTCGTTAGTGGTGGACTCGTTAAGCCAGCTTTCTGCCACAACGTAGATACCTGAAAAACAGAACCCGACTACCAGACGCAGGAAAAGCCAGAACCAGGGATTAACATAAGCGGCATACAGGATGAAAGCGGCGGATACCAAAGAGCCCAGGGCGGCAAATACACGTACGTGACCTACCCGGCGTAGCATCAGTGGCGCCAGACGTGAGCCACCCATAAAGCCGATAAAATAGGCTGACATGACAAGACCCAGCCAATTCGAATCGATATTTTCTATTGCGCCTCGAACACCAATCAGCGTTCCCTGCAGGCCATTGCCAAGCATCAGCAGGAGCATGCCTGTCATCAAGGCCCATGAGTTTCGGAAAACAGATATCATTCCTTTGCATACCGGAAGAGCGGAAGTGGCTGCTTTATACAGTCTTTACAGTAAACTGAAAAGCGTTTTTTAATATTTCTGGATTATATTTAAAGTGGGGAGCGAAAGTTTGTTTCGCACCAGTCAGACAGCATCATGAAAAGCGAACTGGAGAAAAACGTGCACAGTGGCAGCCGACCGGAGTTGGCCGAGTTTAGTGCTCGTATCAAGGCCGGAATTGACGGAGAACTAAATTTCTCCGATGCCGGGCGCGCCCTGTATACCACTGATGCATCCAACTATCGCCAAGTGCCTCTGGGTGTGGTCTATCCTGCATCGCGGGATGACATCCGGTTCATCACACAGTGCTGTCGCGAAGCGGGCCATCCTGTGTTGATGCGCGGGGCGGGTACTGCGCAAAACGGTCAGACGGTCAATCATGCGGTGGTGCTCGATTGCTCACGTTTTATGAACCGTGTTATCTCAATAGATGTTGAGCAAGGTATAGCGGATGTAGAGCCGGGAGTTGTTTGCGATCAACTTAAAGCTGCTGCTGAACCGCATGGACTGACATTTGGTCCTGATCCTGCGACACATAGTCGCTGCACACTGGGCGGGATGATCGGTAACAATTCCTGTGGGCCACATTCCATGCTGGCTGGCAAGACGGTCGAGAATGTTCTTGAGTTGGATATTCTCACCTCTGATGGTGTTGAGCTGACAGTGGGTCAGACCACAGATGCAGCACTTGCCGCGTACATGAAGCGCAACGATCGAACCGGGGAGATCTTCCGTGACTTGAAAAGCTTAAGTGATAACTATGGTGATCTTGTCAGAGAAAAATACCCCAGCATAAAGCGCCGCGTCAGTGGCTTTAATCTGGATCAGTTATTACCTGAAAACGGCTTTAATCTGGCGCGTGCACTGGTCGGTAGCGAGGGTACCTGTGTGTCGATACTAGGCGCCCGTGTCAGACTTATAGAAAATCCTGCCGTCAAACAACTCCTGGTGTTAGGTTTCAAGGATATATTTGATGCTGGTGACGTTGTACGCGACATTCTTCCGTTCAAACCCATTGCCATGGAAGGTATAGACTGGACCATCGTCGGAGGTTTACAGGCACGCGGTCTTCGCCAGCGGGAAATCGCCTTATTACCCGAAGGGCGTGCCTGGATCATGATGGAGCTCGCAGCCGATAATCAATCAACGCTCGACACTAAAGTAAACGCATTCGCCGAGGCCTCACAACAGATGCCTCAAGTGCTGGAATGCAAAATTATCCATGGTGAGGCACAGATTGCTGATATCTGGAGCATTCGCGAACAAGGTGCATCGGCGACAGCCTTGAGTCTGGATCCGGCCAAACCGGATCCGGTAATAGGATGGGAAGATACGGCAGTTGATCCGCTGCAGCTCGGTGACTACCTGCGTGACTTTCATGCCTTGGTTGAGCGCTATGGTTATGAAACCAGTTTGTATGGACATTTCGGCGACGGCTGCATTCATGCACGTATCACCTTCGATACACGTAGCGAAGAAGGTGTTCAACACTGGCGTTCATTCAGCCAGGAAATTGCCGAAACCGTCGTGCGATATGGCGGCTCTTTATCCGGTGAACATGGTGACGGGCAGGCAAAGGCGGAATTTCTGCCGATTATGTTCGGTAATGAATTGATAACGGCGTTTGAAAAATTCAAATCCATTTGGGATCCTGCTGGATTAATGAATCCACGTAAAGTTGTACACGCTTACCGCATGGATGAGAATCTTAAACAGGGTCCTGATTACAAAACACCTTCTATCGAAACAGTTATGCACTTCGATGTCGGGCGAGGTGGTTTTGGTCGATCACTGGAACGCTGTATTGGTATGGGCAAGTGTCGGGCGGCATCGGGTGCCATGTGCCCTACCTATCAAGCGAGTATGGAAGAGCGTTTTTCAACTCGAGGACGCGCACGTTTGCTGCATGAGCTTGCACGTGGTGACGTGCTTGCAGATGGATTTGACGATGTGGATATAAAAGAATCGTTAGCGCATTGTTTATCATGCAAGGCCTGTAAATCATCCTGTCCTACAAAAGTTGATATAGCTGCCTACAAATCTGAATTTATGGCTCGCCATTATCGCTCACGCAGGCGTCCTGTAGCACATCAACTGATTGGACGATTAGGTGATCGATTGCCGCTGTTATCAAAATTTCCAAGATTAGTAAACGTGGTTGTTAATTTGCCTGTGGTGAACAAGCTTATAGGTAAAACCCTCGGCTTTGCTACAGAGCGAGCTTTACCAGCATTGGCGTTAGTGCCTTTTAAAAAGCGTTTGAGTGCTCTGGTCGATGAAATTCCTTGCCAGGAAAGCGAGCATTTCTATTGGTTCGGTTTTGAAACGGATAATAGAAAACGTAAAGTGGTTCTTTGGCTGGATAGTTTTAACAGTCATTACAAGCCACAGGTAATTGAGTCAGCACTGCGTTTGTTGACATCACAGGGTGTTTCAGTTGCTATAGCGCGATCACATTTTTGTTGTGGCAGACCGCTATACGAATACGGGATGCTAATCGAAGCCAGGCAGCGTCTCCAACATATCATGGATAATTTCTATCCAACCCTGCCACAAGACATACCGGTGATTGTTTTGGAACCTTCCTGTCTGTCGGTGTTTCGCGAAGAACTTGTACAGCAACTCGGGGCGAATGAAGCTGTTAATGATTTGGCTGCTCGCTGCCTGACTCTGGCAGATTTTCTTGAGCGTCACGATATAGCTCCAAACAATCCATCTGGTACAGCGATTGTGCATTTACATTGCCATCACAAGTCCTTGGATAATACATCAGCTGAAAAGCGTTATTTACAACAATGTTTTGAATCACTACAGGAACCAGAGCCTGGCTGTTGCGGTATGGCAGGTGTGTTTGGGTTACAAGAAACTACGCGTCCCTTGAGTGAGCGCATATTTGATAACAGACTGGGCCCGGCAGTTGAAAACCTACCAGATGACACAGTTGTCGTGACTAATGGTTTTAGCTGCCATGAGCAGTTGGCAGATCGTGCCGGGATTAAAACCCTGCATGTGGCTGAAGTGCTGGAAGCTAAGTTCCTGGAAGATAATATTGTATGAAGGCTGAGCACATCAGTATTGCCCAGCGATTGGAGGATGTACCGCATATTGGTCCGCAGGTAGCATCGTTATTGCGCGATGTCGGGATACAGCATCCCGTACAGCTAAAGGACCAAGATGCGTTATGGCTGTACAACAAAATATGCCGTGTCACACGACGTACTCACACACCCTTATTGCTTGATCGATTGTTGGCCGCAATTGATTTTAGCGCCGGATATGCACCTAAGCCTTTGATAACTTTCAGGCGAGAGCGGGAGCGTTTGTTACGTATAGGCGCGGACGAAATTTGATTTACATCACAAAATTACTCTAGATCGAGTGTGACTCGAAAATAATTCGATAATTTTAACCCCGCTTTTCTGTTTCTGTCGTTTAACCCGGTATGTTCAATAACAATACTGGATTTAGACCATGATTTACCCAACACACCCACGCCTTAAAAGTATCTTGCTAACCACGGTGACTGCGAGCATCGTTGTCCTGTCAGCCTGTTCTTCTGATCATTCGTTAGATCTGTCGCCGCAGGTTCTAAAAGAAGAAACTAGCCATGATGATGTGTTTGTCGTCAGTGATCGCACGGGTCGTCAATCGAATGCGCAATTGGAGACAAAGCAGTATCAGTCAATCCAGGCCATCAAAGGTTCTGCGGTCGCGGAAGAATCCGTCGTTCGCTCAAGTGCCGTTAATGTGGATCAAACACACTGGTTGCCGCAACCTGCTCCGATCCACAGGCCTGATTTCTATAGTCACAATACTCAGAAAAATACTGAAAGATATGATCAGATAGAGGCGAATTCTATACAGCGAACTGTTGAACAACCTGTTTCCACATTTAGTGTCGATGTCGATACCGGCTCTTATACGAATACCAGACGTATCATTAATAGTGGATATCTCCCGCCGCAGGACGCTGTTCGTACTGAGGAATTTATTAATTACTTTGATTATGACTATGCGTTGTCCAGCGATACGTCGCAGCCTTTTACTTTGACAACAGAAGTAGCTCCTTCCCCTTGGAACAACAACCGACATCTGTTACACGTGGGTATTCAAGGACTAACACCGCAGTCATTAGGATTGGAGCGTCCCAATGCCAATTTGGTGTTTTTACTGGATGTCTCAGGATCCATGCATTCAAACGACAAGCTACCTTTGTTGAAATCTGCAATTCGTTTATTGAGTAAGCAGCTGACAGATCAGGACCGTGTCAGTATTGTTGTGTATGCCGGTGCCAGTGGTGCAATTCTCGAGTCTGTGCCTGGAAACCAATATCACCAAATAGATTCAGCACTGGATAATCTGCACGCGGGTGGCGGGACCAATGGATCAGCAGGATTGTCGCTTGCCTATCAACTGGCAAAAAAGGGATTTATCGCTAATGGCATCAATCGTGTGATCCTGGCAACTGATGGGGACTTCAATGTAGGCGTTTCAGATGTCGAAGATCTTAAAGACAAAATTGCCAAACAACGAAAGTCACGTATATCTCTAACTACTCTTGGATTTGGCACAGGTAATTACAATGATCACCTAATGGAACAGTTAGCAAATATTGGTGACGGTAATCACGCTTATATAGATAGTCTGTCAGAAGCACGCAAGGTGTTGGTAGAAGAGCTTGATGCCACTCTGTTGACTATTGCTCGTGATGTGAAAATACAAATTGAGTTTAATCCGGCTTATGTGAGCGAATACAGACTTGTTGGATACGAAAATCGTGCCTTGGCCAATGAAGATTTTTCCAATGATCGGGTAGACGCTGGTGATATAGGTGCTGGCCATTCCGTCACGGCTCTATATGAAATTGCATTGCAAGGACAAGGTGGTGAGGCCCATAGTCCGCTGAAATACGGGAGCGACGTTATCTCATCCGGGGCTGGGTACCATAAAGATCAGTCTATTCAAAGTGCGATTGCCAGAGAAATACTCGAATTACGCCTGCGCTATAAGCCAACGATTGGGGATGATAACAACACGATAGAATCCGATAGTAGTTTGTTATTGACTCATGTCATTGAGCATAGTGACGTGATAAAGGATCTCGACAAATCATCGTCAAATCTGCGATTCTCGGCTGCTGTTGCAGGATTTGCTGAAATTTTACGTGGATCCAAATATATTGGCGACACATCATTTGATGATATTGTTAACCTGGCAAGAGGAGCACGTGGTGAAGATTCTCTGGGTTATCGATCAGAATTTTTGCAAATGGTACGTCTTGCTGATGAGCTTATACAATCTACACAAGGTCGAATTACCGAATAGGTCACCTATATTCATAATTTATGAATGACATGACAGATGGAGATCCGGATAGCGCTGCTATGCAGCGTTATGCCAGTGGCGAGGATGCTGCCTTTGAAGGGCTTTATCGAAAGTATCAGCCACGACTATATCGCTATTTTCTGTCATCAACAGGAAGCGAGGCTGTGGCACTCGATCTATACCAGGAAACCTGGATGCGAGTGATCCGCAGTCGTGCTACCTATACGCCTCAGTCACGATTCTTAACCTGGGTTTTTACAATAGCCAAGAATTGTCTGACAGAATATTACCGCACAATCAGTCGTCCAGCACACGTGACACAGGCCATTGATATTGAAGATATGGGTGATGAACAACACGTGACTGATTCGGTGCTGTCTCCGGAAGAGTCTGCTTTACTGGTGCAATACACTGATCAACTGTATATGGCACTGGAGACATTGCCACAGGTTCAACGTGATGCTGTGTTGTTTCGCTACGCGGCCGGTATGACTATTAGTGAAATTGCTGACTTAATGAATGAAAAATCGGAAACAGTAAAAAGTCGCTTGCGTTATGCACTACCCAAATTGCGCAGCATGTTGCGTGAAAGTTTACAGCTCCAGGAACTTGCTGGGGAGCATATTCGACAATGACTACAGAGAATACATCTGCACAATCCAGTAATTCGAATTTGCCTGATGATATTGATGCATCAGAAGCAGATATAGCATCGTTGTTTGCAAATCAACCGTTGCCACAGATGAAGGAGCTGGATGACTTGGTACTGGCTCGCGCTTCTTCTGCTCAGCATAGTTTTCAAGAAAAGGGTCCAGGTAAGGCTCAAAAGCGTGCACCTGATGGATCAACAGTACAGAACGATAACACTGTCGATTCGCGGCAATCCAAGGTAGTGCCATTCAGACAACGCGATAGTTTTAGACATGTTTTTCCTGGAATATTTGCCGCTGCAGCTGTCGTCGTGCTGGCTGTGGTTGTTGTACCGTTAATTCAACAGTCTCCTGATGGGTTTAGTACGGACAAAGAGCGTGATGGTCATTCTCTTTCTTCCGATGCTGTTTCCAGTACAGCCGACGAAGCTTCCGATGTGACTTCCGATCTGGATTCGGATGCAG
>CAYPMR010000116.1:0-8550 GCA_964411665.1 uncultured Granulosicoccaceae bacterium
TCATTAAAAACACGCCAGAAAAAGCACAGATGTAAGCCGAAAGCGTTTATTAACATATCTTAAGCAACCATTTCTCTCTCTGTTGTCCTATTGTGCAGGGCCTGATAATTTGAGCATCCTGTCAATCTATAGTTAGCGCCTGAAACCAGGCACACCGGAACAACCGCTCAGGTAAATAATGGCGAATACTGCACAAGATATTATGACGCGCGTCACATCTTGCTGCAGTATTTTGCGTTTTATTAAAAACGGCCGCCCTGATGGCCGCAAATTGGGTCATCGCGAAGTCATAACAGACTCAATAATGAAAATAATAAAGAATGCGATAGTTCGTTTGCGGTTACTGTCCTCTGGAAACTGCCTGCGAATACTAAGCGCAACAATTATCCTGGCGTCAAGTCAGTTGTTTGCTGACGGAATTGTCTCTGATTCACTCAAAAGTGATGACGCGTCGAGTATCGTAGCGCCACGCATCATTGGGGGGCAGCGAGCTGCTGAAGCCGCCTGGCCTTCAGCTATTGCGCTTGTCAGAGTATCGAATCAATCGTTGTTTCAACGCCAGTTTTGCGCCGCCAACCTAATCAACTCGCGATGGGCGGTGACCGCTGCACATTGCTTGTTTGATAACTTCGGAACGCCGCTCGACCCTTCTGCGGTTCGCGCTGCTTTGGGTTTCAACGATCTTGCTCAGGAGAGTGATGCTACTGAAGTGATCATCTCCGGCATATTCATTCATCCTGACTATGATAATTCGGATGCGTCTGCCCCACATGATATTGCTCTTGTTGAATTGGCGCAAAACACTGATCAACCGTTTATGCGTTTGTTTGATGGTGATGTGCGCGAGCTGGCAGGAGATGCTGCGATTGTTGTTGGATGGGGTGTTGTTGATTTTTCCAACCCTGCTCAGCCACTGTTTCCGTCCGAGTTGAATCAGGTCTCCGTGCCGGTAGTGAGCAATGCGGTATGTAACGAGCCGCAGTCTTACAACGGTCTGATCGGAGAGGGACAAGTGTGTGCGGGCTTCAGAGAAGGTGGACGCGATAGTTGCCTGGGCGATAGTGGTGGTCCATTGATGATTACTCAGAACGGTGAATTTCGCCAGGCTGGGGTGGTGAGCTTTGGACGCGGTTGCGCTCAACCGAATTTTTATGGAGTCTATTCACGTTTATCATTTTACAAAACCTGGATCGGTGAAATTGCCGGAATTTCAGACTTTGAAAATCCAAATGCAACGGGTGTTGGGATTGCTAGCGGTACCGATCTATCTCAATCCGGTCGGTTGGATCCGCCAATAGGCAGCGGGAGCTCGACACAAGATGGCGAGAGTGGTGGTAGCGGAAGTCTGAGCGCTATGTTGCCAATTTTTACCTTGTTTCTCGCCTGGATAGTATGGTCACGGCGTGAAAGATTTAATGACTGAGCGATAGCAGGGAGATAATCACATGAAACAGATATTCTTTCCGCGTTCAAAGGACACTGGTCGCTATAGCTCTGTGCGATTATTTTCGGGTAAATGGGCGAGTGTTGGTTTGATGGGCTTGTGTCTGGCAGCCGCCGGGTGTGCAACCCAAAGTCAATACCAGAACGAAAATGTGCCGCCTAATACCAGTGATTCATCAGTGAACGTATTACTGTCCGAAAACGAAGGGCGTGTGCTTTTTGAGTCGAGCTCGATCAGGGACCGACGCAATATTGTGTTAACAAATGCCACTGAAAAATTCGGTGAACCACAATGTCAGGCAAGTAAAACAGGTCTTGTCAATTCACGAAAAGCATCAACGATTGAAGATTGTACCTTTGATCTCTCGCCACAAAAGTTGATGTATGCCGGTTCTCCAATTGACAACATCCGCTATCGTTTTCTTGATGGGCGTTTGTTACAGATGAAAGTCGTGTTTGAACGGACGCTGAGCGATGATTCAGTTGCGTTACGCTCGTCATTGCAACGCGATCTTAAACTATCGCAAGCTAACGAGGTGTTGACCGAAAATGAATGGTATCTCGCGCATGATCAAGTGACTGTTATGCAAGCCAGCAATGAACTTGGAGCGCAAGCAGGTTCAGCACTACAGATATCGGATGCGAAAATTACGCCTTTAGTAATTGGTTTGTAGAGTTGATTGGTTTGTAAAGTTGATTAGGTTGCAAAGTAATAAGCTGTATGTATTCGGCGGTAAGCGCTGAGTGACATTGACATAGATTGAAACAAAAACACGTCGCTGACTTCGAAATCAACGCTCTCCAGACAAGCCTTCCAGCAACTACACTTCCAGCAACTACACTTCCAGCAACTACAGTGACTTGTTGATATCCTGTAAATGGATATGGCGAATGTCTTTGCCCTTGACCAGAAAGACCACGTACTCGCAAATATTTACCGAGTGATCTGCAATTCGCTCCAGTGCCCTTGCGCACCAGGTAATGTTGAAGACATTAGTTACCTGACGCGGGTCCTCCATCACATGGGTTATCAACAGCCGTGACAGTGTCTCATACTCTGCGTTAATGTCATCATCGCGCGCTGCCGTGCGCAGTGCCGCATCGACATCCATGCGCGCGAAACAGTGTAGTGCATCATTTAACATGGATTCGACAAGTTCACCCAGATGTCTTAGTTCCTTGCGATAGGCAGGCAGTTCTGTGGAGCTAGCCAGGTCAACTGCGAAGCGTCCGAGCTTCTCTGCTTCATCACCGATTCGTTCAAGATCAGTAATGACTTTGATGACCGTTACAATCAGCCGCAAGTCACTGGCAGCAGGCTGACGTCGGGCGAGGATGCTGTTGCATGCCTCGTCTATGTCTATTTCCATAGAGTTAACTTCGTGGTCAGTGCGCACAACCTGAGTGCCAAGTTCGCTGTTACCTTCAAGCAAAGCTTGCAAGCCACCAGAAACCTGTTGTTCAACCAGTCCGCCCATCTGCAGCACTCGACTGCGGATATCTTCCAGTTCGTCGTTAAATTTTTGCGAAATATGTTGATCGAGATGAAGCTTGTCCGCCATGGTATGGCCTCCTGCAGGCGAGATCTTTAATCCGGATTACCGGTGCGCTGATCTAATAATGATAGGACGTCGCCAGCTGTTTTTTGTTCACTAACAGATTTATCTGGCATTATTTGTCTGGCATTTATACAGGGTTTACCCAAATCGACCCGTGATGTAGTTCTCAGTCAATTCGTGTTGCGGGTTGGTAAAAATATCATTGGTCTGACCAACCTCAACCAGTTTCCCCAGATGAAAATAAGCGGTGCGCTGTGATACACGTGCCGCCTGTTGCATAGAGTGGGTGACTATTGCGATAGCGTAGTTCTCGCGCAGCTCGTCGATCAGTTCTTCTATGCGTGCTGTCGCGATCGGGTCCAGCGCAGAACATGGTTCGTCCATCAGTATCACTTCCGGGCTTACTGCAATTGTTCTTGCTATACAAAGTCGTTGTTGTTGCCCGCCCGAGAGGCTTGTGCCGGGTGCTTCCAGTCTGTTTTTAACCTCATCATACAAACCAGCTCTTTTAAGACTGGACACAACGATTTCATCAAGTTCGGCTCGATTTGAGGCCAACCCATGAATGCGCGGGCCATAAGCCACATTGTCAAAAATACTTTTGGCAAACGGATTGGGTTTCTGGAATACCATGCCGACGCGGGCACGCAGTAGAACCGGATCTTGGTCCTTGTCGAAGATATCTTCGCCATCGAGCGTAATTTTGCCTTCGACGCGGCATGACGGGATGGTGTCATTCATACGATTCAGGCATCGCAGGAAGGTTGATTTTCCGCAGCCGGATGGACCGATCATCGCGATCACTTCGTTACGCCCTACATCGAGATCTACATCGTAGATGGCTTGCTTGTCTGCATAGAACACATCGACCGACTCCATCTGCATTTTTGGGTCGTCAACACGCGTCTCGCCTACGGTACCCTCGATACTATCGAGAGCAGTCTGGACTTCGTCCAAAATACCTGTTTCCTGTCTGATAATGGGTGTAGTGAGTATATCGTCTACTGTTGACGTCGTGTTCATTGTTTTCTCCTTGCGACATCGTTTACCAGCGACGTTCAAAACGCTTTCTTAAAAAGACAGCGAATGCATTCATGACCACCAGAAAAACCAGTAGCACGACTATCGCCGCTGAGGTTTTAGCAACAAACGCTCTTTCCGGGCTGTCGGACCAGAGAAATACCTGCACGGGCAGAACTGTTGACGGGTCGAGAATGCTTTGCGGGATATCAACAATGAAAGCAACCATGCCGATCATCAACAGTGGTGCTGTTTCGCCAAGAGCCTGTGCCAAACCGATAATGGTGCCGGTCAGAATACCTGGCATGGCCAGTGGCAGCACATGATGGAAAACCACTTGCACGGGTGACGCACCGAGACCCTGTGCAGCTTCTCGTATTGATGGTGGTACTGCCTTGAGTGCTGCTCGACTTGAAATGATAATGGTTGGCAGTGTCATTAGTGACAGGACGATCCCGCCGACCAACGGTGCCGAGCGCGGTAGTGAGAAAAAATTGATAAACACGGCCAGCCCCAACAAACCGAAGACGATCGACGGCACGGCTGCCAGATTGTTAATGTTCACTTCGATCAAATCGGTCCAACGATTCACCGGTGCGAATTCTTCCAGATAGATGGCTGCAGCAACGGCAATCGGGAAGGACACGAGAAAGGTAACCAACAGAACCCAGGCAGAACCAATCAATGCTGCTTTTATCCCGGCAAGTTCTGGTTCCCGGGAATCACCGGCTTTGAAAAAAGTGGTGTTAAAACCGGTTTTAACGGAACCGGCATCAACCATATCGGCTATCCAGCCACGCTGTTGTTCCGATAAGCGTGTCGGCGTTTCACCGATGTCTCTGGCATTATCAACAGCGGCAACCAATGCATCAAATTCGTCATCGGCTTGTAACCACATGGTGAGCGGCTGGCCGACAAGCGCTGGATTCTCAAGTACTGCTTCACGCAATTGATACTGCGCTCCTCGACTCATCAGAGCATAAAGCTCTTTTTTATCCCGCCGTTTCTTTACATCGGGGAACTGGGCTAGTAAAGCCTTCTTGATAGTCCCGTTGTAGTTAGCAGCCATCAGTTCCTTTTCGTCTGGCGAGTCGCTTAAACCCAATACACCAGCGTCGAGATTGACTGTCATCTCAACATTGGTTTGCGTAAACGCAGGCAGAGATTTGTAAGTAATACTGACCAGCAGAAAAATAAGGAAAGATAGACTCACGCAGATTGCTGCGATGCCAAACAGGCGAAAGCGGCGCTCGGCTCTGTAGCGTTTGCCAAGAGACGCCTGCACAATTTCAGTAGTTGTGCTCATGGGAGTCGCGCTCCGTATTGGTTGTGGGTAACGGCGTTACACTTACTCATATTGTTCTCGGTAACGCCTAACCGTGTAGAGCGCAATTACATTGAGTAATAAAGTTGTTACAAAAAGCATCAACCCAAGGGCAAATGCAGCCAGTGTTTTAGCGCTGTCGAACTCCTGATCCCCGGTCAGCAAGGTAACGATTTGAACAGTCACGGTTGTGACAGCCTCCAGCGGGTTGGCTGTCAGATTGGCAGCCAGACCGGCCGCCATAACCACGATCATGGTCTCGCCAATGGCACGTGATGCAGCCAACAACACACTGCCGACAATACCGGGTAGGGCTGCAGGTATGACAACCTTTCTAATAGTTTCTGATTGCGTGGCACCGAGACCGAACGAGGCATCACGCATGGATTGGGGTACGGCTGTTATCACGTCATCAGACAGTGACGAGACAAACGGGATAATCATGATGCCCATAACAGTACCGGCAGCCAGTGCACTCTCGCTGGACACCGAAAGACCAATGTTCTCGCCAAAATTTCGAATCGCTGGCGCCACTGTCAATGCTGCAAAGAAACCGTATACGACAGTCGGAATACCAGCCAGGATCTCGAGCAGCGGCTTGACTGTTGAACGAACCCGGTTGGACGCGTATTCCGACAGGTAGATTGCCGACATCAAACCCAGTGGTACGGCGACGATCAAGGCAATCACAGAAATCAGCAGAGTACCGGTAAAAAGCGGGATTGCGCCGAATGAACCGGATGATCCAACCTGATCAACACGAATGGCAGTCTGTGGACTCCACTTGGAACCCGTTATGAATTCGAAGAAATTGACTTGCTGGAAAAACAGGATCGATTCAAACAGCACCGACATGACAATGCCAACGGTTGTCAGTATGGCGATACTCGCGCAGACAACCAGAAATAATTTTATGAAACTCTCAACGATGGCCCGCGCACGTGGTTCCTGTTTTAAGTGACGTAAGCCAAGGAGAAGACTGAAAGCTATGACACTGAACACCACCAGTGTCAGTACCAGGCGGCTGGCAGAGCGAAGCCCGTTCAAGTGCGAAATTGCTGCAGCTTTATTCCCGTCGAGGTTCGCCGTATCTTTGCCTAGAGCCGCCAGATTGTAAATTTCATTGTTGTACAGACCGACTGCCGACTCGCCTTTGGCACGCACTTCAGCGGGCACAGCACTGGTTAACATGCCATCAATTATCGTTGGTTCGAATAATTTCCAGCCAAGCAGAACGGCAATGGCAGGTAATGCGCACCATAAAGCGAGCAAGTAGCCATAGTGCGCGGGTAGGGAACGACGACGCTGGGTACTTTTGTTGCCGGAGATACTCTTAAAAGCATACTGACGGGCAAAAAAATAACTGACCGCAGTCAGGCACGCAACGATTAGCAGGAGAACATTGAAAGGCATTGGATTTCAATGAGGTGATCAAAGTGCCCATCGCTGGTAGCCGCAACGGTCTTTGTTCACTAACAGGCTAGTTCTGTCTAATCAGGCTATCCGCTACCAGCCGGAGAATCTGCATCAACGATCAAGTTAATAAGTTACACTCAGGTTGATGCAGCACTTGTAAATCTTCTGTCAGAAATCGTCAATCAGCTTCCACTTAATGTTACTTGGAAGCTGATCATTGTGCCGATGATCTGGAACAAGGCCGGCTAGCTGCCAGCCCCGGTCATCAATCAAATCGGACTTATTCTTCCAGAACCAGTGATTCCTGGTTTTTCACGCTAGAGCCCATGGCACCGCGCTCGTCATCGTTCAATGGAATCATTCCTTTGTCCGCCAGATAACCTTCTTCACCCCAGGAGCCTTCACTGGTGAATTCACCCAGGTATTCAGCGATGCCGGGGATTGTACCAATATGCTGCTTCTTTACATAGAAGTACAGTGGGCGGGATATCGGATAGTCACCGTCAGCAATTGCGTCGAATTCTGCTTCAAAGCCTTCTATGACAGAGCTTTGTACCTTGTCTGAATTTTGATCAAGGAAGCTGAAACCGAAAATGCCCAGTGCCTTGGGATTTGCCTCGAGCTTCTGAACGATCAGGTTGTCGTTCTCGCCCGCTTCAACATAAGCACCATCTTCTCTAACAGTGTGGCAAACAGATTTGTATGCTTTCTTGTCGGACTTTTTCATCGCCTTGATAAAATCGAACGCTTTGCAGCCACCTTCCATCGCAAGTTCAACAAAGGCGTCGCGCGTGCCCGACGTCGGTGGTGGGCCAAGAACTTCGATGGCCAGATTCGGCAAGGATGAATTAACGTCCTTCCAGGATTTGTACGGGTTGTCGACCAGCGTTTCACTACCGTCAGAGTTTGGCACCTGTTGTGCCAGCGCCAGATACAGGTCTTTACGTGTCAATGTCATTTGATCTGCATCATTTGAGTTGGCTACGGCTATGCCGTCATAACCGATTAGAACTTCAATGATGTCTGTGACGCCATTGGACTGGCATTGGTCATATTCGCTCTTTTTGATACGACGTGATGAGTTAGTGATGTCGGGTGTATCCGTGCCAACACCCGAGCAGAACAGTTTCAACCCACCACCTGAGCCTGTTGATTCGATCTTTGGTGTTTTGAATTCTGTTACCTTGCCGAAACGTTCAGCAACGACGGTAGCGAATGGGAATACGGTAGATGAGCCCACAATGCTGATGCTGTCACGCGCGAAGGCAGCACTTGAGGTTGCCATCAACAAAGCACAGGAACAGGTAGCTAGCCGTTTAAACACTGTCATATTCTCCACTTGATCCGATAGATAATTTTTTGAGCAAGTTAACTGCTCGATACTCAACTTTCTTGGTAGTGATTGCCAGCTAGAAGCTGGATAGAGTTTTTAATCACTGCAGGTATCGTGCGAGCTGAATATGACAGTTGTGTGACAGGAAGATGAATATTTGCTTAAATTTGTGTTTGGATTAGCTGCGGTGCGCGTTTTGTTGCATTTTGCTAAATAAATCCAATACAGCTAATGATTGTTGCCAGGCAAGATAGCGCGGCTTGCGGTAAAGGCTGCGGCTCTTAATGGTTCTAACGGTTCTGCGGGGGGTGCGGTTGCTTATTGCCACTGGTGCCTGCATCCGGATCGTTGGCCGCCTGACTGGCATTGAGCACGTGGGGTTGTCCGGATGGCGAAGCTGCAGCAGTGTCATCGATTGATGCTTGTGGTGGATTTTCAAGAATGTCTGTGGGTTT
>CAYPMR010000117.1:0-5755 GCA_964411665.1 uncultured Granulosicoccaceae bacterium
CGCCGCGCACGGCGCCACGGCATATCGGCTGATTTGAAAATGATATGCCGCAGATCATTGAGTCTGCCCGGCTTCGCCGGGTAGTCCGCCGCGACCCACTTTTCACGTGAGCGACCACCTTTCCAGGCGCAAGTGGTGAAGCCGAGTATCTCGACCCGAACACCACAACGTTCCAGCGTCGATGACAATATGTCCGCGCAGACAGCTGCGACGCGGATTGATCGGCCATGCATGGAGCCTGAGTTGTCCAGCAGTAAGGTCACCACCGTGTCACGAAACTCAGTATCGCGCTCCTGCTTGAAACTAAGCGGTTGCATAGGGTCGGTTAGAACGCGGGTCAGTTTGGCCGTATCGAGCTGCCCTTCTTCTAGATCGAAATCCCAGGAGCGGTTCTGTTGTGCCAGCAAACTGCGCTGCAAACGATTGGCAAAGCGACCAATCGATTTTTGCAAGTCGCCGACATGCTGATCGAGTGTTGCACGCAGCAGGTCCAACTCCTCACTGCTGCACAGATCATGCGGTTTGATAATTTCATCAAACTCACGGGTGAACGCCTTGTAGTCCTGTAAGTCGGATGGCGGACGTGTGTTGTTTGGCCGCCAGATACTGCCGGGCTCCTCGGATTGCGTGTCCATGGACTCGTCTACCGATTCATCAGTGTCTGCCTCGTCGTTGCCGCTCTGCTCCTCTGTGGACTCCTGTTGCTGATCATCGCCATCGTCCGTCTCAGTGTCATCACTACCTGCACTTTCAGGCTCTTCAGACTCCTCCGGGTTTTGCTCATCGCTGCTATCGCCGGGCTCTGGCTGCGCATCGACGTCTTCCATATTTATGCGCTGCAACAGACTGTGGATACTCCTGGCAAAATTCGCCTGATCAGATAATTCGAAGCTCTCATCCGGCAACTGCGGCAGTAGTATCTCGTCAAGCCAGTCATTCCAGGGTTCAAGGATTTTACTGGCAGCCGGCGGTAAATCCTGCTGCATGATTTTCTCGCGCAGCTTCAGCGCGATAGCCTCTTCCATCGGCAGCGAATCCCGCGACACTTGCCCACTGTCCAGCACCCGCTGATAGTGCCGTTGCATGCTGGCATCGAGGTTGTCGCGAATGCCCGGCAAATTAGCAGACCCATGGGCTTCGCATCGCAACTGTTCTGCCATCGCAAAAACTGTCTGGGCGGCAAAGGATCCGGGTTCGTTTTTACGGTGCAAGTCCGCATCATGCAGCTGGCGAAACAGGCCGACAGAATCACTGTGTCCGCGGGTGACTGATACTTCTGCCTGGTCGGGGTTTTCAGCGACGTCAGAGAGCTTTCCCTGACGTGCATCAAATTCGAATTCACCTTCGACGAATTCGACATTGAGCGATTTGTCCTGGGCAACAGCACGGGCACAAGCAGAGACTGATCGTTTGAAGGTTTCCGCTGTGCGGCTGCGATAGCCTGTATTTGTCGCAGACTCAGGTGCTCGCTCGGGTTCAGACGCACCACTGACTACGGCGTCACTGAGTGATCCTGGTTCACGCTTTTCGGGAGTTGTATGCCCGGGAGTTTTATCTACCCCTGCCATCGTTCGCGATCCGTCAGTTCCCTGATGATGGCAAGTTAATCGTTTTGATAGACTTCATCACCCGTTCCCAGCTCTTGCGCGAAAACACGCTGATAAAATTCCGCGATTATCGCCTGCTCGGTCGCATCACATTTATTCAGAAATGTCAGTTCGAAAGCCGTGCCGAGGTCCTTGAAAAACCGCATATTCTGCGTCCAGGTTATCACTGTGCGCGGACTCATCACCGTCGACAAATCACCATTTAAGAATGCTGCTCGCGTCATGCTGGCAAGGCGCACCATGCGATCAACGGTTTGCTTACCCTGCTCGTCTTGCATGTGTTTCGCTTTAGCCAGCACAACGGATACCTCTTGCTCATGCGGCAGGTAGTTCAGGATAGTGGTAATCGACCAGCGATCCATTTGCGCCTGGTTGATCTGCTGAGTGCCGTGATAAAGACCGGTTGTATCGCCCAGACCAACGGTATTGGCAGTAGCGAAAAAACGGAACGCCGGATGCGGTGTCAGAATGCGGCTTTGATCCAGCAATGTCAGTTTGCCGGAAGCTTCCAAAACACGCTGTATCACAAACATAACGTCAGGCCGGCCAGCATCATATTCATCGAACACTAGCGCTACATTGCGTTGATAGGCCCACGGCAGGATACCATCCTGAAATTCAGTCACCTGTTTGCCATCTCGAAGTACAATCGAATCTTTGCCGATAATATCTATCCGGCTGACATGGCTATCGAGATTGATGCGGACACAGGGCCAGTTCAGGCGAGCTGCTACCTGCTCGATATGAGTAGACTTGCCAGTGCCATGGTAGCCACTGACCAGCACACGCCAATCATTCGCGAAACCCGATAGAATGGCCATGGTGGTTCGCTTGTCGAATATATAATCCGGATCCGTTTCTGGTACTTGATCACTGGTTTGTGAATAGGCGGGTACATCCATATCCACATCCAGTCCAAAGCACTCGCGTACTGAAACGGTGGTATCTGGCAGGCCATCTTTTGCTGCTTGTGATTCAACAGCTTCGGGTCGATTCATCTTGGGTACTATCCGCTGGTATAACTACTGGTGACACGATAGGGAAATTATTCAAATCTTTGCAATAAGGACAACAACGATACTAAATGAACCCTTGGAGCAATACAATTTTGTCAGGAGCTTGTGCGGTAGGCGAGGTTCTGCTGCAAATGCCCCGGGCGTACATCTGAACGCAAAAACCGAGGAACACTTCCCATGATTGCCATAATTTTCGAAGTCTGGCCGCACAAGGAACACAAAGACAGTTATTTGAGTATGGCAGCAGAGATGCGCACCCTGCTCGACGACATCGACGGTTTCATCTCGGTCGAACGTTTCCAGAGTCTGACAGATCCCGATAAACTACTCTCCATCAGCTTCTTCAGAGACGAGGAGGCTGTTGACCGATGGCGTAATACAGAGGCTCACCGTGAGGCACAAAAAGCCGGTCGCAATACCTTCTTCGAGCGCTACAGAATCAGGGTGGTTTCAACGATCAGGGACTACAGCCACGAAGAACGTGATGAGGTACCCTCAGACAGCATAGCTGTACACGGGTGAGCAAATACTGGTGCCGGATTAAACAATCCGGCACGCCTGGGCTTTACAGATCAGGGCTTTACAGATCAAGACGCTTTAGCGCGCTCCTCTGCTTCCTTGATGATCACGTCCGCGACATTTTTCGGGCACGGGTTGTAGTGATCGAACTCCATAGAAAACTGACCTCGACCAGATGTCATGGTACGTAAATCACCTATGTAACCAAACATTTCAGCCAATGGGACTTCTGCACGAATACGCACACCGGTAGCGCCTGGCTCCTGAGATTTAATCATGCCACGGCGACGATTGAGATCGCCGATAACATCACCGACATGATCATCAGGCGTGTAGACATCGACCTTCATGACAGGCTCGATCAGTTGCGGAGATGCCTTTGGCACTGACTGGCGATAAGCGGCACGTGAGGCTATCTCGAACGCCATGGCCGAGGAGTCAACCGCGTGGAAAGCACCATCCTTGAGCGTGACCTTGATGTCCTGGCATGGATAACCTGCCAACACACCTTCCTCCATGCTCATTTTGAAGCCCTTCTCAACAGCAGGCCAGTATTCACGCGGTACATTACCACCCGTAACCTTGGATTCAAATTCGAAACCTGCTCCACGCTCTGACGGGGCGATTGTGTAGTCAATTTTACCGAATTGGCCTGAACCACCTGTCTGCTTTTTGTGCGTGTACGTGTCTTCGACTTCCTGGGTAATGGTTTCGCGATAGGCAACTTGTGGCTTGCCGACCTCGACCTCAACACTGTGCGTGCGCTTGAGAATATCGATTTTGATATCCAGATGCAGCTCACCCATACCCTTGAGTATGGTTTCGCCGCTTTCCTCATCTGTTTCGACGCGGAATGATGGATCCTCGGCGATCATCTTACCCAGTGCAATACCGAGTTTCTCTGAAGCCGCTTTGTCCTTGGGCGCAACAGCAATCGAGATAACAGGATCCGGGAATACCATCGGCTCGAGCGTGCCGGGATTCTTCTGATCAGCAAGCGTATGGCCAGTCTGGACGTTTTTCATGCCAAGCACAGCGACAATGTCACCAGCACCAGCTTTGTCCAGCTCTTCACGCGAATCGGCATGCATTTCAACAATACGCCCGATGCGTTCTGTTTTACCGGTTGCGGTATTCAGTACTGTGTCACCCTTGTTCATAACACCGGAGTAGATACGCATAAACGTCAGCGCGCCAAAACGGTCATCCATAATCTTGAATGCCAGAGCCCGTAACGGGTAAGACTCATCCACCTTGGCTACATCACCGGTTTCATTGCCTTCGAGATCCATTTCCGGTTGTGGCTTAACCTGAGTCGGATCGGGCAGGTAATCTACCACTGCATTTAACACAGGTTGCACACCCTTGTTCTTGAACGCGGAACCGCAGAACGTCGGGAACCAATCGAGTGCGATTGTGCCTTTACGCACACAAGCCTTTAGCGTCTCGATATCGGGCTCTTCGCCTTCAAGGTATTTTTCCATCGCATCATCATCGGCTTCGAGCGCAGTTTCGATAAGCTCTTCGCGATATTTTGCGACATCGGCTTTCATATCGTCAGGCACATCAACCAGCTCGAAATTCTCTGGATTACCCGAGTCATCCCATATCCAGGCTTTCTCGGTTAGCAAATCGACAATACCGGTGAAGTCGTCTTCGGTACCGATAGGCAAGGTCATGATTAGCGGTCGCGCACCCAGCACATCCTTGATTTGTGTGACTACACGGTAGAAATCTGCACCGATCCGATCGAGCTTGTTAACGAAAATGATTCGAGCGACCTCAGATTCATTGGCATAGCGCCAGTTGGTCTCGGATTGCGGCTCGACACCACCAGAGCCACAGAACACCCCAACACCACCGTCGAGCACCTTCAAGGAGCGATAAACTTCGATAGTAAAGTCAACGTGTCCAGGCGTGTCGATGATATTCAGGCGATGGTCATCCCAGGTACAACTGGTCGCAGCTGACTGAATCGTGATACCACGCTCCTGCTCCTGCTCCATGAAGTCCGTCGTTGCTTCACCATCGTGCACTTCGCCTGTTTTGTGAATTTTGCCGGTCAGCTTAAGAATCCGTTCCGTCGTAGTGGTTTTTCCGGCATCTACGTGGGCAAATATTCCGATATTTCTATAGTTCGATAAATCAGTCATGACGTGCTCAAACGAATCAAATGTTAAGTTCAGTGGTTAGTTGGCTGCTTTGTGCATATATTGTGTATATACACCTGCAGGTTGTTTATACGTGCCAATATCCAGCAACTTCGGGGTACCCTCTGGAGTACCAACCAAAGTCCGAGGATTTACAAACATCGAAAGAAGCACGAGATCGACCAGCTACAATTAGGAATGCAACCTGAGGTAGCCGGATATTCTAACAACTATTGGGGCAAAATAATCAATTTCACTAGCAAAATTGTTACCGAACGGTGGTATCAGCCGACCGGCCACGCTAATCCCGAAGTATAGTCATGGAAAAAGGAGCCTGCGCAGTAGAATATCGCGTAGCGAGAATGTCGCCGTTTGTGCCTGTTTGGCTGTTTCTGTGAGGAGCATAGTTGACCTACGCGACGAGCAGGAACAGCCAAACAGGTGCTTAACGGCACGTTCGCAG
>CAYPMR010000117.1:5855-8518 GCA_964411665.1 uncultured Granulosicoccaceae bacterium
TTCAAATGACAGACAATCAGCCCAATACCGGTCATGGCGAGTCTGGAGATAATTCACCAGACGAGGAAAATCACAAGACTGGCAAAATAATGATCGTCGGTGTCTGGGTATTGCTATTGGGCTTACTGACCTGGTTTGCCCATCGCTGGTACGAAAAGTCCGAAAATCCCAACCAAACGGTCTATGTCGGGGAGCTTGGCGGTGTCCAGTACGTCCAGCTCAAAGCAAACAGGGCCGGTCATTACCTCGCGAACGGGCAAATTAACGGAACCGAAGTTGTGTTCCTGCTCGATACCGGGGCGACTTCCATTAGCATTCCGTCGACAGTCGCAAAGCGTATTGGTATCGAAGGTGGTCTGCCAGTGCCCGTTCGAACGGCCAACGGTACCGTATCGGTCTTTGCCAGCACGCTGGACTCCGTGCAACTAGGTGTTTTCAAGCGCCGGGATGTCGAGGGGCATATCAACCCCCACATGTCGGGCGAGCAGATTCTGCTTGGCATGAGCTTTCTGAGACATTTCGATCTGAACGTTCAAAACAACCTCTTAACCATTAGCATTCCCTGACACCAACCCTATCTGATGGCTGGGGCAGCCTGGGGCTCTTTTGTGGTATCGCGCAGATCATGACGCCGTTCGCATAAGGGAACCCTTCCGATCTCGCCTTGTCTCAATATCAAGATTGTGGCTGTTGACCATTTTTGCGACCGAAAAAAGGTCTAGACAGCTTGTGCGCTTTGGACACGAGTTATGGCAAAACAAAGCGGTGAAAATCGCAAAAATTAAGTTTCAATTAAGGAATAGAGTTAAAAGTCGGAACCGGTCACATTCCAGTACAACTATGGCGGTCTTCCGATTGGGCTAAAGAACAGAAAACCGCTGTCTTGGTATATAATTGAGACATTGGCGCATTAAAAAAAGACTATATATTAGAAGGTTGTAAGTGTTTGCTTTGAATCATAATTACAAAAATTCCTGCACAGAGTCATTGCTGTCAGGCTGTCGCTTGCGAATAGCACTTACATCAATGCCTCCAACAGTTTCACCCAATGACATCAACGGTCTGTGTAGCTAAATGAAAAGCCTATTCTCTGCTCTGATTATTGGTTGTTACATCCTGTGTTGTCTGTTGATCAAGACACGCCCCTGGCGCTATTTCCAGATCAACGCACGCCTTTTCTCGCGCGAGAAAGGAATATTTTCAAAATTACGACTGGATGAGCTAATTCCTGAACGTTGGCGTCTGCGTCAAACCCGTTTGGACATTAGTGACGTACCGGAGAACTTCCCGGTATTTATCAAACCGGAATGGGGACAGAACAGTATAGGTATCGAACGTGCAGACGATGCCGAACAATTCTCGAATATCGCGCGACGTCTGTTGACATCAGGTGAACCTCATATCGTTCAGCAGGCAGCGACTGGTAAGCGAGAGTTCGAAATATTCTCAACCTTTGCTGACCGCAATGCGGTAAACGCAGACATATTAACAGTCACTGAAACAGTCAACGACACGCACCGATTCCCAATCAACAGCATCTATAACGAAAACACCAGCTACAAAGATGTGACACATCTGCTTAGCGAAGCTGAGCTTGATCAATTGGTCAAATACAAACTTGAGATTGGACATTTCGGGCAGTCAAGGTTAAGTGTGCGAGCAGATTCAATCGCTGAAATGGTCGCAGGCAACTTTCACGTTATCGAGATTAATTTGTTCACTCCAATGCCTATAAATCTGATGGACGAGAGCCACAGTCTGATGCGCAAACTCGGGTTTATTGTCAGGGTGAGCCGCTCATTAGCCAGAGCAACCCGGGCAATAGATAGCAACCAGAAGACATTCCCTGTGTACACCAGTATGGTCCTGTATAATCATCAGCGGAATCCTCTGGGTGCCATGTTGCGCAGCTTTCTATAAGCTAAACTGCAATAAGGCACATCCGTCTTTAAAGCCCGTCTTGAATAACACTTCAGCTAGCAACACTTGAGCGCCAGAAACTGGTGCAGTACGGTCAGTCTTCGTTAAGATTTTTAGTAGCCGGATCAGATCGCTTATTCAGCTAAAACCGGAAATTTTCCAAGTCCAGTAATGAAAGCCATTAAAAAGCTCTTGTATGCTTATCTCAGCAAGAAATACATGGATGGGTGTAGCAATTACAACTCGCTGGAAGTAAGGCGCAATAGCCGCTCAAAGGGCCAGGGCCGTGCTGTTTTCGAAGAACACGATCTGCCACACGCCAAGGGCGATATTTTTATCAGTCCATTAAGAGCAATACGATTCGCGCAAGAACACGGATTTCCACTGGCTATAAAGCCCAATGTTAGCGGCTACTCTCGTGGCAGCCACTTTCCGATAAATAACTACAAGGAACTCTGGAAAGCGGCTTTGCTGGTTAAGATCTGGTGGCCAAAAAGCGTTGTTGAGCAATATCTATTAGGCAGTAACTATAGGGTTTTGACTACGCGCGACGAGGTTGTATCCACTATTCGCAGGTACCCGCCATTTATCATCGGTGATGGCGTCTCTTCCATAGATACCTTGATCGATGAGGAAAATGCCACGCGCGAAAGTATGAAACTACACCCGGTTATCTATCCTATTAAAAAATCACCGCAAATAGGTAGTTACCTTAAACGCCAGGGTCTGGGATTCGAATCGGT
>CAYPMR010000118.1:0-8423 GCA_964411665.1 uncultured Granulosicoccaceae bacterium
TTCGGCTAGCGAAAATGATGAGGCTGGTTCACTGGATTCAAAGTGGGCGCTATTCAGAAATACGTGGCTAGTCACAGCCTTGAATCCGAAGGGGATTGTATTTTTCGTGGCTTTCCTCCCGCAGTTTATCAATACGTCAGAAGCCACTACGCCTCAACTTTGGATTCTTTCAATGACCTTTGTCATTTTGGCAACGGTTAACGCACTTCTTTATGCCATATTTGCAGTCAATGCACGCAAGTTATTGGCTTCGTCAACTGCGCAGAGAAAATTTAATCTCGGTGGCGGAAGCTTATTGATTCTTGCTGGAGGTTGGGCACTAACGGCGAGACAGATAAATTAGTAAAAAGCTGATCAAATATCAGCTTTTATCATTAAGCAGGATAGTCTCCTGAAATTCATTATTGGCAGCCAAACCTTGCATCAATGCTTTGTCAAACGCTTGATAGCCATGAATGGTAATACCAACGGTGTAACGTTTATTGTCGTTTTCACTTTTTGGTACCATATGATTCAAGCTGTGTGGAAACACATGCATTGCGCCCAGTTCGTTCTCTACGTTAAAGACACTATCAGGGTCTACTGCATAGTAAATTCCAGGCGTTTTGTTGCCTCCAACAAAAATATTAGCTGAATACGAGTAACCATTCTTACCACCATGGGTATGCCATTTGATACCTTGGCCTGTGCGATAAACATTCACCCAGGATTGAACAGCTATTGGAAATTCGAGATGTGGTAATAATTCCTTTACACACTTGATCAGACGAGGCTGATATTTTTTATTTTCCGAAAAGAAATTATAAAGATAGTGGTGTTCCTGCGTTACCGGAATACTTACCTTCTTATCTGAAGAAGGTTGATTAGCATTTTTTTTGAGTAACGTTGCCAGCGTTTGCTCTTTTTTATCACAGTAGGTTCGAACTTTTTTACATTCATCAGGTGAAAAAAACTTATACCCTTGAACAATATCCATAAATATTTTTCTCAAGCCAGGTTAATATTTAGATCAACAATCTTTGCAGTTATCGATACTTTGACTGCATTGATTCTATTACGCCTGACAAGCAGGCGACGGAACGACGGCTACACTGTTAGCATTAAAGACAGCGGTGGACAGTTGTTCTTCCCAGAAAGTGATACTGACAAGACTATTCTCCATCTCGGAGCCAGTGACTCTAATCATGCCCAATTCACTTTTAGGGAGTTGATCGTCCACATCAATTGTAAATACAGCCGAGCTCTCGGGCAGTAGATTCTTTATCCTCACTGTTAGCACCCGGTCGCCATCGTTCACAACTTCTGCTGAAAGTAGCTGCACATCACCCTCTGCCACTTCAAACGGTTGAAATACCTCAACACCTGCGCCACTGGCTGTGGTGTCGAATATCAAACGCCCGGCGCTCTCGCTTAGATCTATCTCTACAATAAGATCATCAAACGGACACGCACCCTGGTTTTCTACAACGAAGCGATCTTTCGGCGCGCTCTCGACAAAACTGACAACGATATCGGCGTGTGAAGCCTGCAATGACGCAGCTGCAAATACGAGCACGAAGAGGCCTACATACCTATTCATTGGCAATCCCTTTATTCTGATTCTGATTGCGACAAGACACTGTGTCAGCGCATTTCCCTGAATAGCCCTTAGACCGTTGGGAACTGGTTAACACATTCACAGCTTTAATTTACCAGAGCTGGTCACACTGCACAAAACGTCTGCGACCTAATCGCATCGACTGGAAATGGACATAGCTGTCGCCGATTACCCTAAGTCTTTCGTACGTCAGCTAAAAACCATGAAATTACGCGTCATACCCGCTTTGCTGTCTGGTTTGTTTTTGACAGGAAACCATGCGCTTGCTGAGACTTTTTACGAACTGGACGGTTTTGTCTACTTCGAAGCAGAGGCCGGTGAGATTGTCGGCAACTGGGTGTCATCGACGACGCTCGATCATTTTTCCGGTGAGTCCTATATCGTCTGGGACGGACCTGATCTGTTCTCTACTGCCGGTCAGGATATCATCAGCTACCAGTTTAATATTTCGACACCGGGCAACTATGAGCTGCGCTGGCGAACACGTATCGCCAAAGGTGACAGCAATACAGAAGCTAATGATTCGTGGGTGCGATTCCCTACCGGTGTTAACGTCGATGGCGAGCAACCGATTTTCGGTTGGTCAAAGGTCTTCATGGGACATCACGGTGCATGGTTTTGGGATGCAAAGGTCGTTGACCATGTAGGAGCAAATGTACGCCAATTCTTTGATGCCGGCACACACACCATGGAGATCTCTGGTCGCTCAAACGGTCACGCTATCGACAAAATGGTGCTGTTTAAATACGAAGACCTCGAACTTTCGCCTAATGATCTAGACACCCGAAGTGGAACACCTCAGGCCAGTGTTGACGGCAATGCTGCCATACAAGGCGATTCAGAATCCAGTGGAGCCACCGTGATCGCCTCTGGCTTACAGTACACACCGGGCGAGTGCGTGAATGGCACGTTGGCATTACCTGCGCTCGCAGATCTTCACGTGTTAAACGGCAGTTTATTTAATCAGTCAGCTCTTCAATTCGCTCCGCAACCAGCCGTCAGTCTGCTTCGTTTTGATATCGGCGCAGTTGGCGCGGTCAATACTGCTTCGCTTGAGATGACAATTGAAAGTGGCCAGGGCGATGCACCCATTGAGTTTGCCTTGCTTGATGACAACGCCTGGCAGGAAACTGATAGCGCACTGGATCCAGCACCGGAGTACGTGCTGCAACTTGCATTGGCTGAGCGTAATTGGACGGCAGGTACACGCTACTCAGTGGATTTACCTGCTGAGCAAATAGCAAGCGGTATTGTGAATATGTCGATAGCGGCTACTATGCCTAGTGCTCAACTCACAATGGCTTCACGCGAGAGTTCATTACAAATGCCGTTGTTAGTTCTTAAGGGAAACGGTAATTTTTGCGAGAACTACCAATCTGCAGTGTCAGCGATGAATGTGGAATCTACCGAATTGCCGACGGAGCCGGAACCTACCGAGACCGAATCACAGCAGGCAAACGCAGGCGCAGAAATCAATGGCGATGGTTTAACAGAACCTACGCAAACAACAGTTTCGCAAGGTACTGCATCTGGTGGATCTTCCGGGGGTGGCGCGCTTGGGTTGTTTTCTGTTCTTTTGCTGATCGCTAGTCGCGCCTCGCGACGTAGACCCTAGTTGCAGCTGTCAAGCCACTGCATGTTGGTAACTGGCAGCATACTTTTTCAGCGCATCATCATCACAACATTCAATGGGCGTGAAGTCCTGATGCGCGATCCATTCTTCGCGTGTTGGTTTGCGAATGTAGTTAGACACGGAGTTAAGCGTTAGGTAGACAATCTTACGCGGGAAAGGTGTGATGTTACCCGATGATCCGTGCACCAGGTTGCCATGGAACATCAACACGCCACCAGGCTTGCCTGTCGGTGCCAGCAATCCACCCTCTTCAACCAGACCCTCAACCGTGTCATTGTCCAATGTCCACAGCGGATAGCTGGTTGTCGTTGTGTCATGCCCTGCGGCCAGCACACCTTGTTTATGACTTTTCGGGATGATCATTAATGGACCATTAAATGGAAAAACCTCGTCAAGGAACACAGCTATATTCATCGCGCGAGGTTCCGGCATGCCGTCATCACGTGCCCAGGTCCCATAATCCTGATGCCACTGCCAAACGTCACCGGTGAACTTTGCTTTCGCATTGATCTTGAATTGGTGCATGTACATCTTTTCACCCCAGACCTGCTCCAGCGGCTCGATTAATCGAGGATGGCGACCGAGAATGCCAAAGGCCGTGTTATAAGTGTGGGCAGCAAAGGCCGTTCGCGGTGCACCGGAACTCTCACGCCACACCTCCGGTCGATCTTCATCGTAGATGTTTTCCGCTTCGGCTTTTAATACCGAGACCTCTTCCTCTGAAAAACAATCAGGAAGAAAGATCCAGCCTTCATCATCGAATTGCTTGATTTGATCGTCCGTTAATTTCATTAGCCTCTCACCGTATGCCAATCGCTATGGCGCCGCTCTTGCGAATTAGGATAGGCAAAGCATAAAAAACTCAGTTAAGTTTTTCAAGGCTAAGGATCCTGGGGGCTCAATCCTCTACCAAGCCTCTAACGTAGAACACACCAGCATTGACGGCTGTAACCTGCACGCGAGTGCCTGATGCGAGTGTTTGAGCGGATTCCTTGCTATCCAGCTCGACACGCCAATCAATACCGGAATAGCGCGTTGTCAGTGATTTATTGACCGATAAATCATCAGGTAGTGCGAACGTATGCCCTATCAGATCGCTGCTGCGGTCAGAACCCAGCTCTGATCCGCTTTGCATACGCTTTAGAGGTCCCCATAGTACTAACGCGCTGGCAGCAGATGCCAAGGCAAATGCACCAATACTCACTAACCAGTTATCCGGCAAGACACCAAAGTAGACAAGTGCGCCCGTTATCAATGCGCCCAGACTACCAAATAACAACACGCCACTACCAAAGGCGAATGCCAGTATTTCTATTGCCATCAGAACGAAACCAAGGGCAAACCAGAAACCAGCAAGATTGTCTGTAATGAGTTCCATCTAATCCTCCTGAATGCGTTTACTCGTTGCCTGATGTGGGCGCACTTGTTGCCGCACTTGTTGCCGCACTTGTTGGCGTCGCGTTAAAACTACCACTAGCATTCATAGCCGCAACAACAGCCATTGATTCCGCAACCACATGACTGGCATCGCTTTTCTGTCCATCCATAAGCACCACGGTTGATTCTTTAGCGATCTGCTGCTTTGCCTCTATAGCTTTACTGGCAAGATCCAGTTGTACAGCCTTTTGCCCCTCGGCAGTCGCAGCAGCGTTACCGACCAGTTCCAGTGCAGTTGCCTGAGCCTGTGCCACTGTGGTGATGGCATTCGCTTCACCCTGCGCCTCCAATATACGCTGTTCACGCTCGGCTTCAGCGCCAAGCACCTGGGCACGTTTGTGCCCTTCGGCTACGTTTATAGCAGCCTGTCGTTCCCCTTCTGAATCAAGAACGACTGCACGCTTATCACGCTCTGCTTTCATCTGACGTTCCATCGCCTCGAGCACACTGGTAGGCGGAGTGATATCTTTTATCTCATATCGCAGACAGGTTGTACCCCAGGATTCACCCGCTTCGTTGATAGCATGCACTATCGCTTGGTTTAACAACGCTCTTTCTTCAAAGGTTTTATCAAGCGTGATTTTACCGATCTCGGAACGCATGGTTGTTTGCGCTAACTGGGTCACACCGAATTTATAATTTTCTATACCATAACTCGCCTTTTCGGGATCGAGAACTTTCATATAAAGTACACCGTCGACAGTCAACATGATGTTGTCTTTGGTGATGGCCTGTTGCGAAGGCACATCGAGTGCCATTTCTTTTAATGACACTTTATAAGAGACACGGTCTATAAACGGAAAAACAAAATTAAGTCCGGCTACCATGGTTTTGCGAAACTTGCCAAAGCGTTCAACCACGAAAGCCATGTTTTGCGGTACGAATTTGATCGACGAATTCAGGATTAACATTACAACAATAGCTAAACCAATCCGAAATCGTTACTAAACTCTAGCATCGTTGTTACTCCCTCTTCTGATTCATCAGTTGTTTTAGTTATTTAAACCTGATTAATAAATATGGGGTTGAAATAGCATAATTCAACCCCACCGCGCTAACGTCAACACAGCATGGACGCAGTTCTACTTATTGAATTCTTCCGTTGTATTGCCTCTGGGATAGTCGACATCAGGTACCGGCAAATCAAGCCACTGACAAAGTGGCTCCCACCCGTCCCCAAGGTTGTGCACTAGCAGTCGATCCTCTGCCACTGTGGACAACACATCTTCAATATTTTTGTTATAAACAGCCATCGCATAATCCCGATCATCAGCACGTCCGTTAAACACCTGATCATCTACTAATAACTGTGCGAACCCCTGTGGATCATCCCCGCGCTTTATGTGCCCCAGGATAGTAGCTTCAAAACTGGTCCACCAGCTTTCTGCTGGACGCATGGTTAGCAGAACTTTCGCCTCGGGGTAATGGTCGATCAACGTGCGCCAGTAGAATGCGGATGGCCAATCAACGCACGCGTTGTAACCATTAAAGAGCATACTCCAATCCGGTGTAGCTCCTTTTGCCAGTTCAAGCCACGGTTCACGTAAGGGTGTACCTTCTGCGATCTCGAACATATGGTGGGTTGGTCCGACACCCAATATGTTCAGTGCCTTACGCATAGAATCGGTGCCTGTACGGCCGAATCCGGTTCCAATGATCTTTAATGTCATAGTCAAATCTCCAACACGTTTTTTAGCGGTCGGTAAGACATCATAAGCTCCAAGGCATGGCGATTAATATATTCGTTAAGCGCATTGTAGAGAATTTATGAACCAGTATTCGCAAAGATGTACACTGATTTGAAAAGGTATAGACCTGCTGACGTCAACGCTCTGAGGATACCCTATGAAGCTTGCAATTTATCAAGGACCTTCGACCGAAGGCGATATCGACGCTGCACTCGCGGTCGTCGACAGGTATTTAGCAGCATCAGCCATTGCTGGTGCGGATATGGTGGTGTTCCCGGAACTATTTCTGCCTGGCTACAATCAACCCGATTTACATAAAACCATGGCGCAAACCAAAGATGGGCCGTGGGAAGAGCAACTAGCTGCACTAGCCAAAACTCATAGTTGCGGTATCACAATTGGTTGGGCGGAGCGTGATGGTGATGCCATCTTTAACACGGCAAGCTGTTTCGATAGCAGTGGAAAAAAACTTGTCCATCACCGCAAACTACAGCTTTTTGGACCGATAGAGCAATCGACCTTTGAGTTTGGTGACAAATACCAAACGTTTTCTTTAAATGGTTACAAAACAGCTGTACTTATTTGCTATGACGTTGAATTCTCACACCACTTGCAAGCTCTGCAAGAACTGGGTGTTGAATTAATTCTAGTACCAACGGCAAATCCAATTGCTTACGAATATGTGTCCGACTATACCATCCCTGCCCGTTCTGTCGAAAATCGTATGATTATTGCCTATGCGAACTTTAGCGGGACAGAGGGCGACGTTACGTATGGTGGTAAATCGATTATCACAGGCCCTGATGGTGTCGCTCTGGCCAGCGCTGGTCGTGGCGAAGTGCTGTTACTCGCTGATCTTGATATCATCAAGACAATCGATGAATCCTTGCTAAGCACTCACTACGAGGATCGAAGAATTCTGACCTAGGTTTCCTTTCTGATCGAGTGCAGCAGCACGTCATAACCCTCAGACGCTGTGCCGATCGCCAAACTGAAATGTTATTATTTCCTGTACGAGTTCATTAGATCAGGAGTCTGATATGAACAGTCGCTTTAGCAGTGATGCATCTGCAGATGAAATCAGTGTAGCCATATCCGAGAATGGCTATGCCATTGTAGAAAATGCGATCGGTCCGGACACGCTTGCATCTGTAAACAGCGAGCTTAATCCACACTTTGAATCCCGCCATCAGGGCCATGATGATTTTATGGGCCGCCAGACCATTCGTTTTGGCGCCTTGCTATCCAAATCAACGTCTGTGCAGTCGCTGGTTGCACACGAGCAGCTCCTTTGTGTAGTTGATAATCTGTTGCTGGATTATTGTGTTAATTACCACATTCACTACACCGGCGTGATGCAATTGCAACCTGGAGAAAAAGCGCAACAACTACATCGCGATACCGGCATATTTCCCATTGCCAATCCAAGTCCACCGTTAACCATCGCTACCATGTGGGCATTGAATGAATTCACTGCGCTTAATGGCGGTACCGTATTTGTCCCGGGCAGTCACAAATGGGCGGATGACAGAATTCCCCGTGAAGATGAGCTTTTATCAGTTGAAATGCCGGCAGGATCAGTATTGATCTACCAGGGCAATGCCATACACGGGGGTGGCAACAACAAATCAGATGGCGTGCGTTCGGGCCTCGCTATCCACTATGGATTGGGCTGGCTACGCCAGGAAGAAAACCAGTACCTTGCCATGTCACCTGAAGAGGTTCGTGAATTACCACTGAAAATTCAGAACCTTCTCGGTTACGATCTTGCCGGACCCAGCTTTGGTATCGTCGATCATATTCACCCACGTGATTATATAAACGGGGTCCGGGATGTTGGGAAAAGCAGCGTATGGACGCATGAACTTGCGAAGCGTAACGGCAACTTAAAACGCTTCCATATTAGCAAAGCCGAAGCGGGCAGATTGAACTCTTACCAACCTGAGGAAGCATCATAAGCTATGAGTCTTAGTGGTTTAATGGGCAAATTTATCGCACTGATTGGTTCAATCGCAATACTGTTGCGAAATCGGGGAAAGCCCACAGATGCGCCAGCCATGGGTACAAC
>CAYPMR010000119.1:0-8295 GCA_964411665.1 uncultured Granulosicoccaceae bacterium
TAATCGCTGATATCAGAAAATTCGTTCGCAGTCTCGATTGAATCAATTGAAGAAATCACGTGTCGCAGCGCATCAACGGACCCACCTTATGCCATAGATTCCAGACAAGGGTTAGTTCATCACCGACAAGTCGAAAGTTGATGTTATAGCCTCGAACGGAATCCTCACCACATTGCCCCTGAGCGACAGTAAATAAACCATCGTCGGTCTTATCTACTACTCCCCAGTTCAGGCGACACCAGACTTCACCATTACGCAGCCACTGCGACTGAATATCAAAAGGTGACGCGCGCTTTGTCCCTTTAGGGGTGATTAGCTCGCCAGCGCATTGTGCCTCTGTTCCCCACTGACCGTACAGCGGCTCTTGATCGTTGGCATGCGTCGCTGTAACAACTATAAATACCGCCATGAATGCGAATTTAATTCGCTTTGTGGATAGACGCATATCGAGAGCTAGCCCTGTTGTTTAAATTTAAGCAACACCACCACCGTAGTGATCAGAAGTAATCCGCACAGTACCAACTTTGAAAAGGTTTCCATTGCTCCTTCGATCAGCAATGCATGAGCTACGCTACCCATAACAGTCACAGTCACCAGTATTCTGTGGCTCAGACGCCAGATTCGCGCAGGCAAACGTAATTTGCGGCGCGATGCTACCAGGCATGCCGCAACAAATACGGCCCACATGGCAATAACGCCCCAGACAGAAAACGGTGTCGGCGAGCTAAACAGCAATGCATCGATGACATCGGGTGGACTTGTTATCCAAAGACCGGCTACGTGAATAACTACTGACACAACCAGTAAGGTACCAAGATAGCGATGCACCCGCCGCCCCTGCAGGACAGACAGGCCTGGCAGGAAACCAGCAGCCAACATAGGTTGGAAGAGCATCAGAGAGATGGCAATTACGCCCCCGAATCCTGCAACGATGTAAATCGGATCTCGCCAGGCATGCAAGGGGCTGATCGCGGTAAAACCAATCGCAACAGCAACCACCAACACAAAGGCGCACAAGATGAAAACGCTACGCAATTTACTGGATAACCCTTCCGTGCCAATACCTACTAACAAACGCAAACGACTCAGACAGGTTTAAGAACAAAGTCCACACTGAGACTGGTATCTTTTGAGCTCGCCATAACCGGACGCAAGAAAACAGTTTCGTAGTCATCACTGTCATAAGCCAGGTGACCGTGTGCCTGACCAAAAGCTGGAACAATCTGTGGCATCTCCAGTCGGAACTCGCCGTTCTCGTCTGTGAGTGTAGCCCCATGACTGTGCGCATCGCGCTCATGACCTTCGGTGGTGTGTGCCCAAATTTGGATACGCTGCCCGGCAAGCAGTTTGCCATCACCTGCTCGGCGTACTGTGCCCGACATCCAGAATCCACCACCACCAATACGATCCACGATTGGCGCACCAGCACGATAGTTATTGGACCCACCTCGCATTGTGCGGGTGGCTTTGAAGTCTTGTGCAGCTGCTGGAACGTAAAGGCCAGCCATGCCGGTGGCTGCGACAACGCCTGCGGCACTTAGGAAACTGCGTCGACTGGACAGTGATTTTTTCATGTTAATTTCTCTTTACTCGGACTATCGGTATCTTGTTTTCAACTTATCTTGCGTCTGGCTATTATAAAAATAGAACAAAGCGAAAACCGAAAAGGTAGTGTTAGCCACAACTTTGACATAAATCAATCCAGTGAACACGCTATAAATGGCAAATTGTAGTAACAAATAACCGTATTAAGCGCTGGTTATTCCTTCATACAAGTGTCGAAGGCTGCTAAAGGATATAATACTAATACTGATATCTTATGGGAACACAACACTTGAGCGATGAGTGGAAACAGTGGTTGAGCGATCAACCTGAGATCGAAACAATCTTTGCAGGCATCTGCGATCTCAACGGAACATTACGGGGTAAACGCGTCCCGGTTGATCAGGCATCCAAGATAGTAGAGGGTAGTTTGCGCATGCCGCTGTCACTGCTCAACGTGGATATTTGGGGCGAAGACATCGAGAACAGTAAGCTGGTTTTTGAGACTGGCGACGCTGACGCCTTGTGCGATTTTACCGGCCGGCCGTTCGTGCCCATCACCTGGACTAATCGTCCCTCTGCTCTCGCCATGCTTTGGATGCGTGACTATGAAGGCATACCCTTTCCCGGCGATCCACGCCGGGCACTCGCTACAGTTGTCGAGCGTTACAAAAAGCGTGGAGTGACACCAGTTGTCGCGACCGAGCTGGAATTCTATCTATGCGACACATCCGCTGCATATCATCAACCGCAAGCACCGCTCTCCCCGGTCACCGGCAAGCGACTGGATTCAGACGGGGTTCTGTCACTCGACGAATTGCAACATTTTGGTGCGTTTCTAGATGATGTCTACGATACCTGTGCGATCCAGGGCATTCCCGTTGACGCCGCAATCTCGGAAAACGGTGCCGGACAGTTCGAAGTCAATATGAAGCATATGGCCGATCCACTACGTGCTGCGGACGATGCAGTGCTGTACAAACGGCTGGTAAGAGGTATCGCGCGTAAACACGGTTTTGCGGCAACATTCATGGCCAAACCTTTCAGCGCACGTGCAGGTAATGGTTTTCATGTGCACTTCTCGTTGGTTGATGAAAACGGTACCAACGTTTTCGACAATGGCACTGATCAAGGTGCCACAGTTATGTTGAATGCGGTGGCCGGTCTTCTGTCAACGCTGCAAGAGAGCGCCTTAATTTTCGCTCCGCATGAAAACTCTTATCGGCGCCTGCAACCGGGTGCTCATGCACCCAGCAGTATTGCCTGGGGATACGAAAATAGAACAGCTGCCATTCGCATCCCGGGTGGTGAGAACAAAGCGCGCAGGATTGAACACCGTGTTGCCGGTGCCGATGCCAATCCTTATCTTGTGTTGGCCAGCATTCTAGGCGGCGCGCTACTTGGGATTGAACAAAGCATGGCCCCCGAAGAACCCATCAAAGGTGACGCCTACAGCATGGAATTGCCGCAACTGCCACTGAACTGGACAACGGCAATTGATGCTTTTAACGACAGCGTAAATATCCGAAACATATTCTCGGAACAACTACAAACAATGTTCGTTCAGTGTAAACAGCAAGAGCTAAAACGATTCTCGCAGCATGTTACTGACTTTGAGTATCAGAGCTATCTGGAGATTGTTTAGCCTTTTTGACAAGCACGAAAGGGATTGCAAAAGGCCCAAAGAGGCCACCCATAACACCCCAAAACACCGGGTTAAGGCCTCGCTTACTAGCGATGTAATGACAAATTACGATACATAATAGAAGGACCAGTAATCCTATAGCAAATGCCATTGTGCTAACTCCAGCTAAGTTGAGTTGTGCTTGTTGAATTGAGCCAATGGTCTGACTACCTGTATCTAAACAACAGAGTTAGCCAATAACCAAAGCGAAGCAAATATTATGCAAGCGAGAGTTAATACCATACCAACCACTCTAAAACGAAAATCTTCTGCGATTTGACTTAGACCATAAGCATGTAAGAGCCGCCCTGCTATCAACGCTATACAAAGTACATGAATCGATATTTTGGCACCAGTTTCAGACTCGAGAAAATATATCAGAATGAGTGCCAGTGGAACATATTCTGCAAAATTCGAATGAACGCGCGCAGCTCGCGAGAGCGTTTCGTTTTCTCCCGTACCGATAGCGACACGAAAGCGGTGGCGTAACCTTAGTGTACGAAAACTTAAGAAAATAAATATAAGTGCTAGTATCGCTGCGTAAACTGGCGTAATCATGTGCGTAAGCTATCTCTCAGATGTTGTACACAGGACGACGAAAAGGATGTTTGATTCCGATTCAGTGCTTTGATAACCAATGCTTGAGGTTAAATTCAGGGTATCAAATAAAGCACTTGGAAATCACTATACGGCTGCAGACCTGGATGAAGCCAGTTTACTGATACTGTAAGCGTTACAACTGATTCAATCGGCCGATGTATTGGTCCTAAATCGCCTACTATCCAATCTTATCAAGATGACTCAGCCAGTTTTTTAGCTCTGTCATTCTAACCGCAGGCGTTAAATCGTCCCCATGAACACCCAGCTCTGTTGCAGCATCCCTGTCGGTATCTGCAACCTCCAGGAGATCCGCTTGGGCAGAATTTTGCCAAAGTGTACCCGGCGTACGCATAAGCTCTGCAACGCAGGCGGTTGTATATTCAGGGTGATATTGAACACCCCAAAAATCTACACCGTCAGCCTGGTAAGCAAATGCTTGTATAGGCGAATGCGAATTCTCAGCCAGGTGCTCGGCTTTCCTCGGTAGCTTTTGCACTTCATCGCGATGTACACAAGGCGCTGCATAGCCGTCCGTTCGACCCATTAACAGAGGATGATGCTTACCAGCCTCTGTTTTATTAATGTCTAGCGCTAAACCTACTTCCTTGCCATGAGGGGAAGCGCCAACCTGCCCTCCCAGAATGACGGCTGCCAGCTGCATACCATTGCAGGAGCCGAATGTTGGAATGCCTTTATCAAATACTCTTGAAACAGCCTGTCTTTGCGGTTTAGCTTCAGGGGCATCTGTTGACCATTGAACCCCGGAGCCTGTCAGAACAACCCCATCTATGTTGTGCAAATCATCTTCAGTCAGTGACCTCTCGTAGGGAGCAGCAGTAGTATATTTGATATTTTGATCTTGAGACACCAACGCTTGTCCGTACATTTGCGCCGATGAGATTCCGGTACGCGCTCTGGATGCAGCGACAAGCTCAGGACTGTTTCCTTCGATGATTAGTATAGATTTCATACTTGGTTCTTTTTAACAGTTAGTGATTGAATTTTTGACCCCAGACACCCAGCCAATGCGCGCTTTGCGGCCATCGAAGGGCTCTTTCTTATTCTCTACAAACATTAAACGTCTAGTTTTTACCCCGGTTAGCTGGTTCATGATATATCAATAGCGTACTTCTGAGGTGCTGAGTGCATCTCGTGGTATGTTTCACTATATATCTGATCAGGGGAATAAAACATGAAACTCGATTGCGAAGTAATTGTAAATAAACCTATCCAAGAAGTCTGGAATTACACCAACAATCCCGACAACTTGACTAAATGGCTTAACGATTTTATTCGATATGAACATCTAACAGGTGATGCTGATAATCCGAAAATTGGTGACACATCAAACCACACTTACGATCAAAACGGGAAAGAATTTACGATGCGTGAAGAGATAATCGCCTATGATCCGCCAAACTACCTTAAGCTGTTTATGACTTCTAGTTGGTTTGATATAGAAATCGTCAATAGATTCGATGAAATAGGTTCAGCACAAACGAAAGTATTCGCAGGAGCGGAATTTGTCAGAATGGGATGGCTCATGAAAATCATGATGTTATTTAGTTCAAAAAAGAAAATGCAAGCAGATCACGAATCACAGATTGGTAAATTAAAGAACCTTATTGAATCTACATAATTGTGTAATTCAAGACTAACTGATTATTCACTCTTGCTCTCGCCCTTCCTGATGAATCGGTAAATCATGTTGAAGTTGCACCCAATTGGCTTTGTAGTTTGTGTAAATTTGGGCATCGACCTGTAGTGGAATGTCATCATCAAATGTTGCGATCGCAATTTCAACATCCGCTATCGTAGCCCCCTTTGATCTAAAACCCATACTTGATCCGCAATCACTGCAAAAGCTTCGGATCGTTCCATTGTCACCAACATAGTCTTTAAGCCGATCACTTCCTGCTAGCCATACTAATCCTGTCACAGGAACCAGGGTTCCATAGGCCGAACCATGGAACTTTCTGCACATTGTGCAATGACAATTGGCAGCTTGAGCTTCGAAACCGTCCACCTCGAATGAGATGGAACCACACAAACATGAGCCTTTGTATTTCATGGTCATAAAGATATCAAATCACTAATTTTTAGTTCAGCTGACTGAGTGTCCGGGCACCATAACGAGTGCAATCCATTGTCAGGAGCCAATTACCGCATCTATTAAAATAAAAACAGATAGGGCAAGCCAGGTGGCAATGATCAGCCAGTAAACCACAGGGTTTTTGCTACGTTCCACATACTCTAGAAAATGCGTCGAACCCCGCCGAACATCGGGAACAACCCAAATTAGAAATAATATCCCCCATACCCAATTTGCCTCTGTCAGAACAGCTATAGCTACAATCAGCAACCCTAAAATGGCTCTCCATTTTGGAGTTTGCACTTTTTCGTCATGGTCACTTACATAAGACTTATCTCCCACTTCCACAATATAGAAAGCCGCATCCTGAGAGTCGTAGGCCAACATTGCCTGACGGTTGCCCAAAGGTTGTTCAGCTACAATTTGTCCTCCGTTTTTTTCTATAGTCCTTGTAGTCGTGGAAATATTTTTTATCGCAAAGTAAACACCCCAATACTCTTTGCTTCCCTTGATGTCGTTGCTCGTGACCTGAATACCGGCTATTGGCTTGGAGTCGTCTGTTGATAAGAATATGTGATATCGATCAGAGATATCAGTAGCCTCAATTCGCCATTTAAATACGCTGGTATAAAAGGTTTCGATTTTTGCAAGCTCTGACACATGTAGTTCGTTCCAAACAATACGCCCGGGTTTTTCAACTTCATTAATATCTGTCAGTTCTTCACCTTCATACACAGTAAAACCAGCACCTGCAGGATCACGAATGAGAGCAATCAATCCCCCACCCGGTGCAGGTTGCGGTTTGATTTCGATCTTTGCCCCCTGTAGCTCGGCCACACGAACTACTTCTTGTATACCTTCAACACGTATATATGACATCCAGAATGAAGGCATCCCAATGCGTTGAAATTTCTCAGGCATGGTATACAGGCCAGCCGTAGGCCTTTGCTGAGCCTGACACGATATATAGCTATCATCCACCTCATCATATTCCCAATCAAAACACTGACTGTAAAAACGCTTTGCCGACTGAATGTCAAATGTGGATAGATCTGCCCAAATAAATGTGTTGTTCATGATGTGGTACCTGCAACATTGGAACAGTTGCAATTAGCGTGTGAGCGACTTACGGAATTAGAGCGTCGCATCCAGTTTATCGTAACCCCGGAATCTTAGTCGAGATGAGCGAACTGCATCCGTAATTTGGAAGCCCGGGTACTTACGCAGAAATTTACCGATGGCAACCCTTCCTTCCATGCGCGCTAAATTAAGGCCTATACACGAATGCGGCCCTCCTGCGAAAGCCATGTGACGATTAGGCTTTCGGTTTAAATCCAGAACATTCGGGTTGTCGAAAGTAAGAGGGTCACGATTAGCAGCACCGATTAACAAGTGAAGGTTTGTGCCTTTTTCTACTATTTGATCTCCCAGTCTGACATCACAGGTAGTTAATCGATTACCCAATTGATTAGGACTCTCGAACCTAAGAAATTCGTCAATAGCCGTATTAGTCACTTCCGTTGAATTCAGCAATTCATATCGTTGTTCAAAATTATCGTCAAGACATCCAAGCGCATTAGCGATTAAATTTGTTGTCGTTTCATGCCCCGCATTAAGTATAAAAATACAATTTTGCAGGAGCTCTGAATTACTTAGCGAACCTTTATCACTAAACAACAAACGCGTTAACACATCTGTACTGGGGTCACCTGGATTTAACTTACGCTTTTCAACTAGTTCGTTCAGGTAGTGTGAAAATTCTTCCACTGCCTGATTACCCTGCAGTTCCTGTCGCGCTGTAAGAGTTGGCTCCAGTGCGCCGAGGATCGATAGTGACCATGCGCGTAACGGCCCTCGCTCCTGCATGGGCATATCGAATAGATTACCGATAACGTTAATGGGTATTTGTGATGCAAAGTGCTCTACAAGATCGATACTGCCATTCTTCACCTTACCGGGTAGCTCGTCCAGCAAGCGATCAACAAGCAACTCTAACCCGCGTTCCATCTTGCCAATGGCCCCGGGTGTCATTGCCCCAGCAATTATTTTTCGGACTCGCGTATGCAATGGCGGATCGTTAAATACCAGAGATGTCGTATGGTGTTCAAATAAGGGTGACTTACCGTATTTAGGGCCAAACACTGCTTTTTTATCAGACGAAAACCGCTCTGTATCGCGATAAATTTCATCAAGCAATTTCCAGGGTGCTACTAAGAAGCTGCCATCTGGCTGAAGAAGAACAGGGGTTTCCTGTAATATCTGATCGTAATACGGATAGGGGTCACTGGTAAAATCCAGTGGAGCATTTGCCAGATCTAAAGGCACAGGTATGTTTGGAGAGTATTAAGGAAGCGGATAGCTGGATTGTTGACCTTTC
>CAYPMR010000120.1:0-8255 GCA_964411665.1 uncultured Granulosicoccaceae bacterium
GGGCCTCTTCGCAGGAAAATCACGATTGAATTTACAAAATAACGTGATTTTAAAACAATAACAAATCGCTGAAAAAACTAGTTACCAGCGTAGTTAGTTTCCCGCTCAAACGATTTCAGTATTAGCTTGTCGAGTGTACCATCTGCTTTCAACTCATCCAGAGCGGCAGTTAATTTAGCTTGCAAATCCTTATCGTCTTTACGCATGCCAATACCGACGCCACCACCGAGTTCGACTCCCGGCCCTACCAGTGCCAACTTTCCAGCACTGCCTTCAACAACCGGGCTGAGGAATTCGCCATCGGCGAGCAACAGATCAATATTACCTGCCATTAGATCAGCTACTGATTGATCAGGCGTTTCGTAAGTCAGCAACGTATTACCCTCGTTAAGTTCGTTTTCAAGGTAGGCAGCTTGAATGGTTGCACCCTGGGAACCAATTTTGACACCAGTGAGTTTGTCGAAATTAAAATCACTGTCAGCTGCAGCTGCATAGCGCGATGGATCAGGTGGAAAGTAGTCTTCGCTAAAATCGATCGTCTGTTTTCGCTCATCAGTGATCGACATACCCGCCATGATCACATCATAGTTACCAGCCAGAAGATTGGGGATGATCGAATCCCATTCATTTTGTACAAATTCACATGTAACACCTGCTTTTTCACAAATCGCGTTGCCCAGATCGATTTCAAAGCCAGCAAGTTTGCCGCTGTCGTCAATGAAGTTCCATGGAGGGTAAGCACCTTCGGTTCCGATTCTGACATCAGCCGCATGGGCGGTTTGCACTGCCAGGCTAGCAGCGATTGCCAACGGGACAAGTATCGATTTCTGTAATGCGATTTTTAAAATAGATTTCATCAAAGTTGTTCTCCTTCTCTTACTGTTTGAACTGCAATAAACATTAGAAACTGTAAACACTAGAAACTGTTGCTATGCGTTTTTACTGATGCAGCTTAAGACTAATCACACCATATTCAATAGTCGACTCGCCGGAAGAAAGTTGACATTCATTCTTCCAATTTTCATTCACCGAACCTCTCACACAGCCGTAAATTATGATACACCAGTTGTGACCTTGCAGTACGAGCAATCTGGCATCAAGCAATCACACTGCTCAAAAACTGTCGACAGCGTTCGGACTTGGGATTTCGAAACACCTGCTCGGGCGCACCCTCCTCCTCAATTCTACCGCTTTCAAGAAATATCGTATGGTTTGAGACCTCTCTGGCAAAGCCCATTTCATGCGTAACAACGACCATTGTACGTCCTTCCATGGCAAGCTCTCGCATGACTTTAAGGACCTCACCCACCAGTTCGGGATCCAGCGCCGATGTGGGCTCGTCAAAAAGTAATACCCGGGGCCTCATGGCAAGTGCGCGAGCGATAGCCACGCGTTGTTGTTGTCCACCGGAAAGTTGTGACGGAAACTGCGCGCTTTTCTCCTCTATACCTACCTTGGCAAGTAACTCTCTACCGATTGATTCAGCTTCTCTTGTCGAGTGACCCAACACGCGCACAGGTCCCTCAGTAACATTTTGCAATACGTTCAAGTGAGACCACAGATTGAAACTCTGAAAGACCATACCCAACCGAGTTCTGAGCAATTCAATTTTTCGATGCTCACGCTTGAGTATCTGAGCTCGGTTTTTATCATCGACGGACAGATGAATATCGCCAAGCGATATTTCTGCATGATCGGGGACTTCCAGAAAATTAATGCAACGCAACAATGTGCTCTTACCGGAACCGGAGCTTCCAATAACAGAAATAACATCGCCCTCACATGCAGTCAGATCAACACCGTTCAGAACGGTAAGATCTCCGAACGACTTGTGAACATTTTTAGCTTGCAAAGCAATATTCATCGACAGGTTCAATTTTCCAGAATTTAATTTTAAAGCATATTGTCCTGGCATCCGATAGATGCTCAGGCGGTTTTTGTCTGCGCTGGTATCCACACCAATCCAAAATGAGCCAAGCTGCACGGGTAATCGACAGACAACAGCTTCACAGTGAAACACGACACATAAGCGCAGCCTCTACATGATGAACACCGGTGTGATGCCGATATTCACCTTGGATAGAGCTCACCAAGTTTCAATGCATGATACTTCAAACGCTGAATATGGCAACAATGTTTGTCGTCGCATGGCTGCTATGGCAACAGGCAGGTCTGCGCCAGCAATTGGCCGCCAGCGATCTGCAACGAATACAGGCGGTTAGTACCGTCAACTATCTCAGTGAAGAACTCAATTCTCTTGAAAAAAAATTCGAAGCGCAAAAACCCGAAATTGCCGCTGCTCTATCAGCTCGAAATCAACCGACAGCACCAAATAACAGCGCAGAAATAAACCAACTAAAAGCAGAAATAACCGGTTATCAGGCAAAAATCGCTCGTTTTGAAAAATCTCAGGAACTAAAACAAACATTGGAAAAGGTCATGTCCGCTGAGCTCTTAAAAGTAGACAACCCGCAAGCTGCATCTGAGCAATTGTTGAGCACAAAAGAAGTCATTTGGCGAACCAGTACGGAACATAAATCTCTGGAACAAACCCTCCAATCGTTAATGGCACCCATCGATATTCTAGCCGCTGAATGGAGTGATGGGTATGTCGACAACAGCGTGTCCACAATCCACAACATACTGACAAAATCGATTGTGACGCTTGAAAGCACAGGAACCACAACGCGATGAAATCTTTCAAGCGTTCAATGGTATCGCCTCGATCAAAACGAAAAAAGAATCGTGAAACACCGACCGGCATATTCCGGAAGTTTTTCAAAGGTACTGGCACCACGTCAGGCCTGAATATTAACGGTTTTACAAAAGTTGCACTGATGGGTACCAGTGCTGTAGGTATTGCAGCGATCACTATAACAATCTTCCAAAGTGTATTGCCGCACTCGGCATTAATGAATATCAGCGACCTAACCACACCAAGCCTTGGTCAGGCCAGGCATTCCATTAGCTCATCACCATCGATAGATTCGTTAACACACATAAGCGAAAGGGGGCGTGTTTCTAGCGCCAATGACACACTCGCTGGACTTTTCGGACAGCGCAGTAGCAATAATCAGTGCTCTATAGCAAAAAATAATTTAAGTGAATCCGACATGCAGGTCGCACGCATCGCCTGGAAATATTTTGAGAATAACTACAACAGCGAAACTGGTTTGGTAAATTCCGTACATGGTTACCCATCAACAACCATGTGGGACACAGGCTCTGCTATTGCAGCATATATTGCAGCAGTAGATTTTGGTTTCATCACACAAAAAGAATTTGATGACGCCATGATGCAACTGATGAATTCGTTGCAATCAATGGCATTATTCGACGACGTCGCACCCAACAAAGTCTACAACACTCATACCCTGGATATGGTTGACTATGGGAACAACGCTGTCGAAGGTGGCATAGGCATCTCGGTACTTGATCTTGCCAGACTAGTATCGTGGATGGATACATTGCAATGCATGCACCCTCACTACTCTCATTCAGCTAGCTCTGCATTGTCACGATGGGACTATACCGATCTCATAAAAAATGAAGAGCTCTACGGCATGGCCCGTGATCCGTTGAATAACAACATTGAGGTACTGCAGGAAGGAAGACTCGGATATGAACAGTACGCGGGTAAAATTTTTGATCGCGCTGGATTTTCAGTTGAAACCGCGAAATCCTATGAAAACCAACACCGGGACGATACTGAAATATACGGTATAAAAATCGCTCACGACAGTCGTGATCCTCGTATCTATCACGCCAACAACTATGTTGTAACTGAATCCTATGCCATGGACGCGATGGAACTCGGTGTTGACGATATAAATCGCGAGTTGATGAAAAATATTTTTGATGTACAAAAAAAGCGCTGGCAGGAAACAGGTATTGTAACAGCGATTTCTGAAGACAATATCGATCGAGAGCCCTGGTTTTTATACAACACTATCTTCACGTCGGGGCTACCGTTCAACACAATTACCGAAACAGGTGTACAACACAATGATCTAAAAACGGTTTCAACGAAAGCTGCATTGTCCATGGCTGTATTATTTCCGGAAGACGAATACAGCCAGGTTTTGCTATCGACAATTGGCAGCGCCTACGAAGACGATCTGGGTTGGTATTCAGGTGTATATGAGAAAGGTGGTTATAACGATGTCGCAACGGCCAACACCAATGGCGTTATTCTTAGTGTGTTGCTGTATAAAAAATACGATTCAATATCTATCCATTGCGACAAGTGCGCGCAAAGACTGAACATAGAATCTGACGTTATAAATAAAGAGGCTGAAGCAGACAGGAAAGTCACGAGCGTGTGCGAGTCATGTGGCACAGAGGAGTAACCGCGCACAAGGAGTGGTCGAAAAAATCGAACACGTTAATCAAGGCTTCGAGAGTCAGGTTTATTAAAGCAGTTTCGACTGTCTTAAATTCCAGACTCTTATTCGCCAAATTAATAAATACGGCGACGTTACTGCTAAGCTGCCTTGCTTTTTTCTCTACTGCCTCAATTGGTCAAACCGCAACCGACGCGTCTCCCGACGCACAGGTCCCAACAACTGAATCAGCCAACGCCAGAGTTTCACCTCTTCTCGAATCTATTGAGCACTTAGCCTGCTCCGATACACCGGGCAGTGTCATCGGGGTCCTTGAAAATCTACATCAAAACCGTGTCCCAGAATGGGACTTGCCTAACGAATGGCATGGTGTGAATCGTCCACCCGCGTTGTGGGCCGGTACATTTGATTTACTGCTAAATCAGCTTATCGAAACAACCAGACGTTATCCCGATTTGCAGTATAGCGTTGAGAATTTAATGCTCTCATGGAACTACTGCCTGATACAGGACGAAAGCGCATTCTTTAATCTTGCCCCATCTACAGGTCCTGAAAAATCCAATCCTGCCAGAACTCTGGCACACAGCGACGCTCCAGCACAATGGAATGGTTTTCGATCACTCGGATTTATACCCGGGCCGTCCTATGCAAATACAATTAAACGGCCTGTTGAGCGCTATGTACCTCTGGCATTAACCCGAAGATATCAAACAAGTGAATATCGCGAACATCGGTTCTGGAAATTATACACAACACAGTGCTTCCCCCATCCCGACAACGGCAGCTTGTATTACAAAAAAATGCCGTTTGGGCCAACGATACTCAAAGGCAGACAAGCACAGATAGTGCAAGCAGACGTCTACCCTTTTACGCGGCCAGCCACCTGTAGTGTCCCGGCAAATAGTCAGGATCCATACGCAGAAGCAAAGGAAACTTCAATCGTCGCTGGTGCTACCGATGCTGACGAACACATCAACCATACAAGCTCAGACACACAACTTAGTCCTCCTACAAAAAAGGCTGGAGACAAACTAGTAGCTATAGAGTCAGAAAATCAACTATTGGATGCTGAGACTGAAGTTGAGACAAGCGCCGGCAGTCAAATTACTCAGCCAACGACAACAACAGAAGACCTGGCAGAGCTTATCAAGGAGAGGGCTGACCTGCGAGAGTCTGTCATGGAAAGCAAACCTGCGGATGCCAAGTCCAGTTCTGAATTATCTACAAACCACGGTCAGGAAGTCCCGACAAAGCATAACGAAAAATCAGTGGATACCTTGAAGGAAAAACTTGCTGAGCTTGGTATAAAAGCACCCTTGACGAAGAAGTCAAATTCAACAGACAGAGAGTTATTCATCACCGGACGTGCTAAACGAATAACTCCTATCAAATTGCAATGGCTAAGCGCAATAAAAACACGAAAACCGACGAATGAAAAAGTTGAGCGCAATTCACGTGCAGAGCAAACAACAGAAGAATTTGCCTCAAAAACACCTGACAATGTCACACTGAAAATTGAAAATGCAGAACTCCCCAATGAAGTAGCAGATATCAGTGAAGCAACTGAAAGCTATACACAGTCCTCGGATAATCTCAACTTGCCAACAGAGATATCCGGTGAATCAAGGGCTGCAGACAAACAATCGTACAGTAGGGAACTCAGTAAACGCATTCAACGTATCCGTGCCGCGAGAGTTCGCATGTCACGCAGGTACGCAGCCTTACAGAAAACCGGCGAACAACAATCTGAGATAATTGACGCAAGTAAAAAAAACAGACCAGGCATCAGCATCACGCAAGTACCTGAACCAGAGATTCAGCGCACCATTGTCATCACGCAGGAACAAAAGGACGATGGTCAGACACAATTTCTTGCCCGGGATTCTTTCACCGGTGGTGAGCCAGTCGTACTGAATATGATTTCACCGCCGTCATTGCCAGTGCCATTGCCATTGACATTGACATTGCCAATGGCTGAGTTAGGTGATGTAGGTTCAATAACCTCCTTATCACCACAGGTCGACCCTCAGCCAACTGATACTTCAGCAAACTTGCAGCGCACAATACTATTCACACTGGAACAAACCGACAGTGGGCAATCACAGTTTTTGGCCCGGGATTCCTTTATGGGAAACGAGCCAATCGCACTTAACACCAGCAATCCGTTATCACTGGCGGAATTAGCCGCTGTTCGCTCCAAAAGGCTACAAGCCTCAAAGATACGCCGCGTACAGGCCTCAAGAGCTTTGATTAAAGCTTCGATGTCAAGAGAAACGCTAGCCTCCAATGATAAATCCACGACTGAGCGATTGACCAGGTTGATATTAACCGAGGTTCGCAAACGGTTACATCCAATTAAAAATGATCGTACAAGACTTTCAAGGAAATATCTCGCCGCCAGACAAAAAAGTGAAGTGCAAGGCCTGGAAACGTCAGCACAAATTTCACTGTCGGCACGACCAGAGAACAATGATCCGAGTCGCAGCGAATTTTCCCTAGCCAGAAAGGCATTACGCGAACGTGTCTACCTGAGCAAGCTGGACAAGACAGTTATAAATGCGATGTCCCCGACAATCTCTCTCAGCGCCTTTGGCAGTCTTGCTGCTCTGACCAACACGGGAATGTTCTCAGCAGAGATTTATCAACCACCTGAGCGAGATGAGCGTAGTCAGAGGCTAAAGGCTAGCAATCCAAACTACAGTGAATTCGCACTGGCAAGACGAGCATTGCTCGATCGTGTATATCTTAGCAACCTCGACTTAAAAACCATCAATGCGACCTCCCCGGTTCTCTCGCTGAGCGCCTTTGGCAATTTGGCGAGTGTTGCAAACGAGCGAATAATCTCTCCCGAGGTTTACTACACAATCGGGAAGGATGAGCGTGGTAAGAGATTGCTAACAAGGGCGCGTATGTGGCATGTCATACTTTCACGATCGCGTTCAAAGAAACGCCGTAATCGCACATGGGCAACGACGTTTAGCTACCAAATTACCGCCAATTTTAGCCCGGCGGCGAGAATGGCGCGACGACGCCACAGTGTCAGAATTATCGGTGAAGCAGCCTATGCAAGGCTTAACAACAATAACGATAGAGTCAATAGCGCAAACCTCATCGCTAAAAACATAACGCGCAGGCGAGCACGCAAAATTGTACCTGCCACCAATAATCTTTACTCTGTTGATGCCCTATGGCCAGACACACAAGATGAACCCGAAAGTGGTTCAGCACTAGAGCAAAGCACCCGAAGCGCCAGCACCCCGCTGTATATAACGACGCCGAGCAGCAACGCAACAGGACTATCACCTGTTGCCAATGTACCGCCGAATAAGCAGTCTGATAGCTCCGATCATTTTCACGGTTTCTCCGGCACGATTTCATTGAACAATACACAACTGGAATTCGGTGATGAAGACCATTATTCGATCACCTCAGCCGTGGCCTATAAACCGATCAAGGACAGTTTTTTCTTTCTCCGATCTGCTCTTACCTTGAATACATCCGATGAGCCACTTAACTACACCTGGGGTATTGGTTACGATGACTGGCATCCTGGATCCTGGGGCTTCGAGCTCAATAACTGGAATCCGCTGGCCCCGGGTGATGGTCTCGATCTGGAGAATGCCATCGGTTCATTAACACGTAAATTCAAGGGATCTGTGCTCGAGAACAATAACCTTGCAAGCTCCCTGTCGTTAAACAAATCTGCCAACTCGGACTTCGCATTAACCTGGCTTATCTCCTGGTCACCGCGGCCAAATTGGTTTATCCGTACCCTGATCACTCAATCACTTGAGGGTGGTGGTACATCATGGGCCTACGGTTTCGGATATAACAACTACAGAAAGAACACTTTCTCACTGGAGTACAATAACTGGGGATTTAACGAAACCTTCGATACTAATTTCCGGCGCA
>CAYPMR010000121.1:0-8224 GCA_964411665.1 uncultured Granulosicoccaceae bacterium
CGTTGAATCAAGCGAGCTCTGATTCGGCAACAGAATAGGCAGACTGCCTGCGTCGAAACAATAGAGAGGGTTCAATGTGTTGAGCCCTCTCGATCCAAAGTTTCTTCACGGGCTTATTCTTTACAGGCTTACATACACCTACTGATAGCCTAACGACACGCTGTGGTTATCTTGCCCAGATCTGCCTCAGTATTTCAGCGTAACGTTGTCCCATTTCTCTATATGCAGCAGCACCAAAATGCACGCATGAGCCGTTTCCACAAGGATAGGCGGGTGGGACAAGATCGTCTGCATTGACAACACCTGTGTAAGCTACCCTGTTTTCAATGGTGCGATGTGCTGCATCCACGCGTTGCTTCTCAGCACCAAACACTGAGAAACTACCGCGCTCATCGTTACCACGCGACATGGTGCCAGCGATGAACGGTATGTTCACATCAGGACCACGGGCGGATCGACCACGACGATCTACAGCAGCATTAGTACGTACTGCTCGTACCAGTGTGTCAAGGTTACTGGCATAGGATGATGCACACACAGAATTATTTGAATCCGCCTCACCCTGATGCCAGAGAATACCCCTGAATATTCCATTACTTTCAGTGAGCGCCAACTCCAGGCGTGCTAGTGCGCGTCTGTAAAGTTGTCCCCCTGCAAATGCGGCATCATTGGTATTACCGCTATTCCAGCCAATGTTGCCAACAGATTCGTTACGACAAAAGCCAGTAGCAGACCATGCCGCTGGCACGAGAATAATCTCTTGAGTAGTTTGTTCCAGCATCGCTTTTGCGAAACTAAGTCCGAGACCTATATGCGTGCCGCCCTTGGCCGACTGAAACGGGTGCCGCAATTCGTGTAATGGGTCTTCAGCGGGTATCAAGCGTGGAGAGCCTGCGATGAAATCAGCAGCAACGAAAGAATCATCTCCAGGGTAAAAGGATAGGTTATTCGATGTTACATTAAGCTGACGTACACGATCAGAACGCTCATCCAATCCACCAGGAAACGCCTCACGTGCATCATCAAGACTAAAACCCTCCATATTACTCTGCCCTATCAGCAAATATACATCTGCCGCTCGTACCGGTATCACCCGATAACGCAAATCCGTGAGTGCCATTTGCGCACCCGCCTGGTCATTAATACTCAAACGTATTCTGCGTTCATGAAACGGTAACGGACGCGTACCGATAGGTAGCGAAATACGTAATTGAGTATCGAGTCGTTGCACTCCAGCCGGTATGCTCGCAGCCTCGAGTGATACCTGCGTTGCAGAACCCGGCCAGTCATCCAGGGCTTGAGCGGAAATGGATCTGGCTGTCGATGCTGGCGGATCACTGAACACTGTATACGGGATAACGACCGCAGCTCCCCCCTCTTCCAGTTCAACCACACTGTCTGTAATTTCAAAGCGCAGGTCGGAAGTACGTGCAGGTGTGGTTTGACTATTGGTAGCCGATGCAACACTTGTTTCAGCTGTATCAGCTGGCCCGGAACCAGCAGAGATATCGAGAACAGCACTATTAAAACTACTCCCAGAGCGAGTAACAGCTTCAACCCTGTATCTGTAAACCACGCCGGGTCTAAGCCCCGGTTGCCAGAAACTCGTACCGTCTGTTTCACCTAGCAACCGATCATCACGAAAAACCCGAAAGCCAACAACGTTGGGATCGCCCGTTACACGATCCCAAAAAAGCTCGAGATCGGTTGGCGAATAGATTTCAGCTCGCAATCCAGTCGGTAGAACATCTGAAAGACTTGCGATTTCAGATTGTCTATCTGATGTGTCGATAATCAGCTCGTCCGCTGTGACAGTGATCGATGCACTACACACGCTGTACTGGGTGCTGGTATCTGCACTGGCTGGCTGATCATCAAAAGTAACCACGCAATAGCTACCTGCTACCGCCTGTTCACGGCTGCGCACCGATCGACGCGTACTCAGATAATCGCCATCTCGGTAGATGTTAAAGCCACTAAAGGCCTGCTCAGACTCTACGAAAAATTCCAGCGCACTATTTTGCCCACTATTATCAACAACTAGCTGCAATTGCGGTGTATCAAGAGCCTGTGACAGACTGGGAATACATACTAAAAGGGCCACGAAGAGGGACAAACGGTAAAACCGGATACGAGTTTTCACGAGCATTGAACTGATGGGGATGTACCAATTGGAAGTTTTTCGCAGTGTAACCTTAAAATCACGACAGCATTGTTAGCAAAAATAAAGAAACAACCCTATCGCGTGAACTGGTTATCGAAAAAAGGCTGATACTACAAAAGCAGCGCCGTGAACAGATTGGTGGCCCTGATCAGCGCCTCTGATTGGCACAGACGTGCGGAACGGCAAAAAACTTTGCGGCGGGTTTGCTACGGGCTTGCTTATATTTTCCCGAGTGCAGAATTGTAACAACGGATTTAAAAAAAAGTGGCGTCCCCTAGGGGACTCGAACCCCTGTTACCGCCGTGAAAGGGCGGTGTCCTAGGCCACTAGACGAAGGGGACGCAGACGTGACAGTAACTGCTACTGTGAGCCTTGCAGAAACCGTGTCAGGTACGCTTCAAAACAAGAGCGAGATTTTGCCCAATCGACAGACTGTTTGTCAACCAAAGCTTTGGTTCAAATAGGGGGAAAACGCCATTCAGCCTGCTCTACCGCAAAAATTCCGTCAGGAGAGCTCAGAGGCAGCGAGAAATCTGACCCGATTACCGCCGGCGCTCTTGGCGCTGACAAGTGCCGCTTCGGATCGAGATAGCAAGGATTCCGGCAGATCATCCTCGACCATTTCGGTCACACCAGCGCTGGCATTTTGCACTACCTGAACATTCTGATACGAGAAACACAGATCTATACAGGTTCGCAGTCGCTCGGACACTATCGAGGCATCATCAAAATCAGTGGACCCCAGGATCACAGCAAACCGATCGACCTCGAGTCGGAAAATAATATCGGTACTGCGCAAATTCGCAACCAGAGTATCGGCCACCGTCAGGATCAAATCGTCGCCTACTTCTTTGCCATGATGCTCATTGATTTTGTGAAATTGATCCAGATCCAGAGTTAACAGACTTAAGGGTTCGCCACTGGTACGCGACAGCAACATCTCCCTTGGAAGCAACTCTTCAAGCGCTAAACGGTTGTTCATACCGGTACATTCATCGATCCAGGCTTCAAACCGCACTTGCCGCTCGGCTGTTGCAGCTTTAAGCGGATAGAGAAATCCAGCGAGTAGATCCTCCAGATCCCGTAAACCACCGGAGGTTAAAGATGTCCTGCTGTGAATCACCAGTTTGCCAAGGTACTCTCCGCCGAGACGCAGCGAAAAAGGTGTTCGAACTTGGCGCATTCGTCCCATACGCAGGGTTTCAAATTCATCAGCCGGGGTAAAAACAAGACCGTCAAATTGAACAAATGTATTGGCTTCGCTATAAAGACATTCAACCAGAAGCTGTAAATCTGTTTTTCGCTCGCACATTTCGGCAAAGCGCAAAAAACGCATTTGCTTCTCAAACGACTGTGCAGCCAAATCACCAAGCTTGGTGTCTAGCGCATCAACCGATCTTTGATTTTGGTCTGTTATGGAACTCATAGTCGAGCACGCAGTGCAGCTACACGATAAATATGTAATTTATTTCGCAATTTCTGTGCCACAAAAAACTGCGTATTGAAGGATTTTTGTTTGCGCATGCCCGTATCAAGCGATACTTCAGTTACAGCAGCGGTGAGACAGCATTCAGATAGATGACAACCAGCAGTGCCACAAGCGTTAGACCCAATAGCGACAAAGGCAACAATGACACCGGATTATGATGTGATGGATGATCACAACGATTATATTCTGTTGCCGACCATTCAGATCGAATCGCAGCCTGAGTCTCATCGTTCGAGCTGATACGCCGATCAGCATCGATTTCGCTATGCTGAAATTGGGGTGCAACAAACGAGGGGTGATCGCGATGTGATGAGTGGTCGGTGGAAAAATCAGCCGCCATTTCAACGCGCTCATCGACATTGCGGTGCTTCTCAAGGTATTCCTGCCAACCCTGCTCACTATCAAGATCAAGCAATTCTTCAGGTATTAATTCAGGCACCTGTGTTACAGGTTCCCACAAATCTCCATCGCGACTTACCCTGTCATTACGTCTTATGCGTCCTAACAGTAAATAACGTCGTATATCACTGGCGGTATAGGGACCTTGCAAGCGCGCCCCCTGTTGCACGTACCAATGATCAGGCATCTGATTACCATCAGCCTGAAATCCTTTGTCTTGTGGAAGCTCACTCATTCAAGCAGTCTGCAAATTTAATGTTGCGCCCATAGATCACTAACCCTTTATCCAGTGCAATTAGCGCTGCGTCCACTCGGTTAGTCGGTTTTTCAGGCGCACTAGAGCCTGACCATGAATTTGACAGACCCGTGATTCACTGACACCGAGTATGTCACCAATCTCTCTCAGATTGAGATCTTCATCATAGTAAAGCGACATAACCAGACTCTCGCGCTCCGGCAAATTCTTAATCGCCGTGGCCAGGGCATCCCTGAAAGTTATGTATTCAACAGTTTGACTGGGCGTGGCCTCGTCACTTTGAGGTAATGACATGGTTTCGCCCGTGTTTTCATCAGGCTGATCGAAGCTGTAGATATGCGCAGCGCTACTTTCAGTCAAAATCGTATGATAGGAAGACAAATCAAGACCAAGTTTCTCTGCTACATCAACACCACGTGCGTCACGACCACTTTCCTGTTCCAGTTCCCGCAACACCTCTGCCGCTTCACGCGACTTACGATGTACTGAGCGCGGCGTCCAGTCAGAACGTCTGATTTCATCGAGCATCGCACCCCTGACTCGAATACCTGCATAGGTTTCAAAGCTTGCACCCTGTGAAGGGTCATAGTGACGAGCTGCTTCAAGCAGACCGATCATACCAGCCTGTATTAAATCCTCCGCCTGTACACTCGGCGGCAATCTGTTCATCAAATGGAAGGCGATACGTTTAACCAGATTGGCATTTGCCGCAACAAGGCCATCCGGATCAACAGTACCTACTTCGTTATACATCGCATGTGCATTCATTTAGCTATTCTCACCCGGGAAATCAGCGCCGCTTATACCAGCCGCTCAACAAAAAATTCTGGTTGACCTTTAGGTACTGTCGGCTTTGGCCATTTTTTAATTTTCTCTGCCAGCATCTCTATGGATCGTGCAGATCGACTACCACTATTAGTTTCAACAACTGCTTTACCCATGCGTGTTGCCTCTAACAGTGCATCGTCATGTGGAATAGATCCACAGTATTCAAGCAAAACGTCCAAGTAACGGTCTGTCTGACGACAGAGCTCCGAATAAACTTCAAGACCGTGTTGAGACGAGCTAACTTTATTCGCTACTACTCGAAATCTATTACACTCCCTGTTTTTGTTTAAGGCTTTGATGGTTGCAAAACAATTTTTCATTGAAGCAGGTTCATCACAAACCACAAGCAGCACTTCCCTCGCTGCATAAGTAAAGTCCAAAACCGCAGGCGAAATACCCGCTTCGTTGTCTATCAACATAATGTCGGCAGGCGACCTCATGTGATTGAACGAATTAATGATGCCGTGATGTTGGATTTGTGAAAGACGAGACATTTCCGGATTACCGTGTGGACTAGGTACCAAAGATATCCCGTAAGGACCTGCTATCAGAATGTCATTTATATCTTTGCTATCTGAAACCAAGTCGGATACGTTGAAGCATTGCTGCAAGTTCATCGTTGTATCGAGACTACCCAGACTTAAATTCGCATCAAAAAGCAAGACATCGCTATCAGCCCTGGCAAGACATAAACCCAGATTGACAGCCAATGTGGTTCGCCCATCTCCACCTTTGCCGCTAACAATTGATAGCGTCTTTACCGGTGCGTAGGAGCGAACATGCTCAGCATCCGCACAATAGTGCGCGTGTGAATCGGCAATCATTTTTATTTACAGTCTCAATTCAAGTGCAACAAACGAATTCGTCACACAACAATCGAATTTGCTGCAAATGAACACACCAATAGAATTGACTTTGAACTTTTCCACTGCACCAAACTCCAAACCACATACATTTGAATCCAGCCGCTGACAGTCCAATGTCTAGAACGGCAACACAGATATATGATTCACCCTGTGTCACATAAGATTTATGATTTGGAAAATTGCAAGAGCTACACCACTGACAAGATCAAACCGGCATTCATGATGCGGTGTTCCGGGTTTACTTTTTTATTTGGGATTCAGTACTCACTATTAGCACCTTGCGCCTGCAGATGGAGTACGTTTGAGCGATTTTAATCAGCAAAAATGACGACTGATGAAAAATCTACCAGCATCATCAGGTTGACAAGCACAGCGACCATTGCAACCTTTGGTGACAATTCAAAGTCACCATACAAAATCAGTTACCAAAAGGGTCAGAACTGTCGAGATAGAGCAAGAGAAATTGACACCGCTACAGGCAATAAAACAACACGCGTCGAGATCGTTAGAAGAGAAGAGCTAGCTTTTAAAGAGAAAGGATTATGCAGATCCGCAACACAAGTAGAGCGAATCTGCATAATTTAGCAACATATGAAAGGCATCGCTAACCGACTAGGAAACTTCTTCCGGACGTTGAATACCGTATTTGCGCATTTTTTCAACTAACGTCGTACGTCGAATTTGCAAGCGATTAGCTGCATGAGCTACAACACCAGCACACTCATCAAGCGATTGCTCGATAAGGCTGATTTCAATTTCAGTCAGGTGCTGCTTAAGATTGATGCCATCGCGAGGCAAACGTGGTGTGTTGTTCAGCTCTTTGGCCGGCATACCTGACAAAAGAGTAGGCATTGACTCCATAAGATCATCATCATCCGACTCATCAGCATCACGAGGGACATGTGGTACCACTTTGGACGGCAAATCAGACACATCTACAACACCATAGGGATGCAGAATCGTCATACGTTCCATCAGATTAGCAAGTTCTCGCACATTGCCAGGCCAATCATAGTTACACAGCGCCATCATGGCCGCAGGAGTCAGTTTGACCGAGGATTTTTTCTCATGCTCAAGTCGTGTTATCAATTCATTGACAAGTAATGGTAAATCCTCCGCCCGCGTTTTCAATGGCGGCATCTCTACCGGGAACACATTCAACCGATAATAGAGATCTTCGCGGAAAGTCCCGTCTTCTATCAATTTTTCAAGGTCACGGTGAGTCGCTGCGACAATTCGTACATCACTTTTAACACTCTTGTTACTACCAACCCGTTCAAACGAGCGTTCCTGTATGACACGCAGGAGTTTGACTTGCATGTTCAGCGGCATATCACCTATTTCATCAAGAAATATGGTGCCGCCTTCAGCCAGCTCAAAGCGCCCTTGGCGTGTACCAACCGCGCCGGTGAAAGAGCCTTTTTCATGACCAAACAATTCCGATTCGAGTAACTCAGATGGAATCGCTCCACAATTAATCGGTACGAAAGGCTTGTTGCGACGATTAGAGTAATAATGAATATTTCGGGCAACAACTTCCTTACCGGTTCCAGATTCCCCAAGAATAAGTACCGTGGCTTCAGTCGGTGCAACCTGATCGATCATTTTTCGCACACGAATAATGGCTCGGCTGTTACCCACCAGACTTCGGAATAGCTCCGGATTATTGCTGCTCTCTTTAACCGGTTGAGTGGCCGCCGTTCCGCGGACCTCAGCACGATGCAAAATATCAGACAATTCAGCATATTTAAGCTCAGCCTTAAGACAGCCAACAAAATTCTCGTCTATTTCCTTCTGACTCATATCCGCCGGCTGATTGCCCAGCATCAATATGATCGGTGGACACTTTTCCTCGCGGGTAGCTAGCTGCTGGACCCATGGGACAATGCCGTGGAAATTCGCCACAAAAATCGCGCAGAAGTCTCCAAGATCACCAAGGCTATCCAACAACGTGTGTGAACTGAAAATTTTCGGCTGGTAATCAATAAACTCCAACTGATGAGACAGACGCAACGACTTTTCAGCATCTGAATCAATAATCAGAATTTTTTTGGCACTCAGTTTTTTCTTTCCCATGTCAGGACCCAAAGTAATCAGATGCAAAACCCCGCATAAGCGAGGGCATCAGTCTGTAGACACTTTATACGCAGAACGCTGATATCGATGCGCATACCTCTGCTTATCAACAACAGCGTACGGGAGACATAAAGCAATTAAAGCGT
>CAYPMR010000122.1:0-8109 GCA_964411665.1 uncultured Granulosicoccaceae bacterium
ATTGGATCACCACTTGTCAGAACGCCCCTTTAATCATCACTGCCCGATCTGGACAGCCGCCTCCGTCCTGGCCCATCCCTGTACTTTGATGATTCTGAGGGAGCTTTTTCAGGATGGGTCGTGCCGTTTCAAAGATTTTGAATCGAGATCAAGAGGGTTTTCAAAGAACACGGTGTCGAAGCGTTTGAAAGCACTTGTCGATGACGGTTTTGTTGAAATGAAGCTCTATGAGACTAATCCACCACGCCATACCTACCATTTGACTGAGCGCGGCCGGCAATTAGGCCCCGTCATGGAGGCCATGTTTGATTGGGGAAACGCAGAAATTAGCCGTCGGAGTAAGTAATCGGTCTCAGCGCGCCTGGAATTGATGGCCAAGCCTTAATTCATACAGCATTGGTGACACAGCCGCCGAGGAAAGTAGGTGTAAAACCAGTCAGCGTTAATTGGCCAGAGGCAAATTGTAATGTTTGAATGGAAAGCCGAGCATGTGCCAGTTCAAACCGGCAGCGATCAATTGATTCTTTTTTTTGATAGGGATTTTGTCGCGGAACCCGGGTAAGTGATCTGAATCGAACAGGAAAATTAACGTCGTTAAAAACAGCCAGCCTCGCTTGACCAAAGTGGGCTACGTAATTATACTTCCCGCCCATTGAATCGCTGCTTGTCAGGGTGCTTTTTCTGCACTTCAACGTCTCCCTTGAAATCTGTCCTGGTGTATCAGGATCGACTCATGAAAGACCCAAACAGGCTGAAAACCGACTATCTTGACGGCACGATTCTACAGAATCCTGAAATATTTGACCGGTATTGACCGAGGTGCAAAGCAGAGCCACACCGCTTGTTGTTCGTAGGCTCTTGCTGTACCAGGCAGCCGGATGTTTGGTTGTAACACTTATCGGCCTCTTTTGGGGGCTTGTCACAGCTTACTCGGCATTGCTGGGTGGGCTGGTGTGTCTGTTGCCCAATTGCTATTTTGCATATCGGGCTTTCAAATTTCAGGGTGCCCGAGCGGCGCGTCATATCATTCGCTCTTTTTACGCCGGCGAAGCAGGCAAATTAATGCTGACTGCCGTGTTATTCGGGCTTGTGTTTTCTCAGGTTAGCTCTATAAACGCATTGGCGGTGTTTTTGGGCTTTGGGGCTGTTCAGTTCATTCAATGGCTGGTCCCAATCGTGCAGAGCAGAGCTACAATTGTGTCTACACGAGCTGATACAAGCGGTAACTGAAACACCCGATTTTGATAAAGGTATTAGAAACTGACGTCCGTTAGAACGGAAGTAACCTGAATATGGCTAGCAATCCGAACCCAACATCGACGGAATATATCCAGCATCACCTGCAGAATCTGGTGCTGGGCGTGCATCCGGAAAACGGGCTGAGCTTTGCTCATAGCTCGGAAGAAGCCGCTGCTATGGGTTTCTGGGCGTTGCACATTGATTCGCTGCTATGGGCCATAGGCTTGGGCGCGCTTTTCTGCTGGTTGTTCAAAAAAGCAGCTGACAATGTCACTAGCGGTGTACCAGGCAAATTACAGAATTTTGTAGAAACCATTGTCGAGTTTGTACAAGGCAGTGTGAAAGAGACGTTCAACGGCAAAAGTGAACTGGTTGGCCCATTGGCTCTGACCATATTCGTCTGGGTCTTCCTGATGAACCTGATGGATTTAGTACCGGTCGATCTCGTGCCCAGATTTTTCGCGCTGATTGGTGTCGAGTACATGAAGATCGTGCCAACGACAGACGTCAATATGACGCTCGGTATGTCGTTTTCCGTTTTCTTCCTGATGATCTACTACAGTATAAAAATCAAAGGCATTGGCGGCTTTATGGGTGAGTTGGCGTTGCAGCCTTTCAGTAGTCCTAACCCGATCGTCAAGGTGCTGTTTATTCCGGTCAACCTGTTGCTTGAAGGTGTTGGTCTGATCGCAAAGCCTATTTCATTAGGACTGCGTTTATTCGGTAATCTGTATGCCGGTGAACTTATATTTATTCTGATCGCCCTGCTGCCGTGGTATCTGCAGTGGACGCTATCCGTACCCTGGGCCATATTCCATATATTGGTCATTGTGCTGCAGGCTTTTATATTCATGATGCTCACGATTGTGTATATGAGCATGGCGCATGAACATCATTGATTTTTGATTTGTAGAAGACAATATGGCGATGTATTTGTCGCCAGTATGAAGTAACGGTTTTAACTTAAATTTTTATAACTTTTTTCAACACAAACTTAAAGTTTCGGGAGTAACAATGGAAAGCGTAATTGGCTCAACTGCAATAGCAGTATCTTTGTTGATCGGTCTCGGCGCGCTGGGAACAGCGATTGGCTTTGGTCTGCTGGGTGGACGTTTCCTTGAAGGTGCTGCTCGACAGCCTGAAATGACTCCAATGCTACAAACCAAAATGTTTATCGTTGCCGGCCTTCTTGATGCGGTTCCGATGATCGGTGTTGGTATCGCACTGTTCTTCACGTTTGCTAACCCCTTTGTCGGTCAGCTGGCTGGTTAACTCGGGTTGCAGATAAAAACTACCCGTGATTAACAGGAGACAAACGTGAATCTGAATCTCACTTTGCTAGGCCAAATGATCTCGTTCGCGATATTCGTTTGGTTCTGCATGAAATATGTCTGGCCGCCGATTATGTCTGCGCTGGAAGAGCGTCAGAGCAAAATCGCGCAAGGCCTCGCAGATGCCGAGCAGGGCGCTCAGCGTCGCGAAGAAGCAGAAGCGGAAATTGATCAAATGATCACTGATGCAAAAGCACAGGCTGCCGAAATTGTTGCTCAGGCGCAAAAGCGTGGCAATGAAATCATCGAAGAATCGAAAACCGGCGCACGTACTGAAGGCGATCGACTCAAGCAGGCGGCTCAGGCTGAAATTGAACAGGAAGTTGTTCAAGCTCGTGAATCTTTGCGACAGCAAGTTGGTAACATCGCGGTAAGTGGTGCCAGCAAGATTCTTGGTCAGGAGATATCTCCGCAGTCGCACGCGAAAATCATTGACGACCTGGTTGGGCAGATTTAGATGCCAACCGGATACCTTTATCAACTGGCTCGGTAATTACTGTGGCAGACTTTAAAACAGCAGCTCGGCCGTACGCGAAAGCGGTCTTTGAAATGGCACGCGAGACAGACAACTATGACGTCTGGTCTGATCGATTGCAGTTTCTCTCGTCTGCAGTTCAGTCACCTGAGCTTTCGACGATGCTGGATACTCCCAATATCACTCACCAGCAACGTTCGGAATTACTCGAGAAGGTCGCAGGCGATAAGCTGGATGATCAAGGGCGCAATTTTGTTCGTCTTTTGTCAGAAAACAACCGTATGGATTTGTTGCCGGATGTAGCCGGTATTTATGATGGCTTGAAGATGGAAGCTGAAGGCGAAGTTGAAGCGCAGGTTATTTCAGCGTTTGAACTAACGCCTGAACAAAGTGAAAAGATAGCCGACGCGTTATCAAAGCGTCTTAACAGAAAAGTATTGATTGCAAGCTCGGTCGACAGTGACCTTATTGGTGGTGCTGTTATCCGCGCTGGTGATCTGGTGATCGACGGGTCAGTAAAAGGTCGCCTCGCGAAAATGTCTTCGCAAGTGCAATCGTAGTTATTTAGAAAAACATTCAAAGTCATGCACGGGGTGCGTGACTTTTACAATTATCAATTCCAAGTCTATCTACAGCCGTGTCAGTGACTGACATCAGTCTTACTTAAAGCGGCAAGAGAAGAGGAAACAGAGATGCAACTCAACCCATCCGAAATCAGTGAACTGATCAAGGAACGCATCGGCAACTTCGAGGCGGCTGCAGAAGCCAAAACCGAAGGAACCATTGTCAGTCTGAATGACGGTATCGTGCGTATACACGGCCTTTCTGATGTTATGTCAGGTGAAATGATCGAGTTCGATGGCGACTTGTACGGACTCGCATTGAACCTCGAGCGTGATTCAGTCGGTGCGGTTGTACTCGGTGACTACGAAGGGCTTTCAGAAGGTGACAAGGTACGTTGTACTGGTCGCATACTTGAAGTTCCGGTCGGCGAAGCACTGCTTGGCCGTGTTGTTGATTCTCTGGGCACTGCGATTGATGGCAAAGGCCCGATCAACGCAACGCAAACTTCTCCCATCGAAAAAGTAGCACCGGGTGTTATCCAGCGTCAGTCGGTTTCTCAGCCCGTGCAAACAGGTTTGAAATCTATCGATGCGATGGTGCCAATCGGTCGTGGTCAACGCGAACTTATCATCGGTGACCGTCAGACGGGCAAAACTGCAGTAGCGGTCGATGCAATCATCAACCAGAAAGGTACAGGTGTTAAATGTATCTACGTTGCTATCGGGCAGAAGCAATCAACTATCGCAAACGTAGTAGCAAAGCTTGAAGAGCACGGTGCGATGGAACACACCATCATCGTAGCAGCGGGTGCTTCTGACTCGGCTGCCATGCAGTACATTGCTCCGTATTCGGGTTGCAGCATGGGTGAGTACTTTCGTGATCGTGGTGAAGATGCGCTAATCGTATATGACGATCTTACCAAGCAGGCCTGGGCTTATCGTCAGGTGTCATTGTTACTGAGACGTCCGCCAGGTCGTGAAGCTTATCCGGGTGACGTTTTCTATTTGCACTCACGACTACTCGAAAGAGCAGCACGTGTTAATGCCGAATACGTTGAAAAAGAAACCAACGGTCAGGTCACAGGCCAGACTGGTTCATTAACCGCACTGCCAATTATCGAAACGCAGGCCGGTGACGTATCAGCCTTCGTACCAACCAACGTTATCTCGATTACCGATGGTCAGATATTTCTTGAAACTGATTTGTTTAACGCCGGTATTCGCCCTGCGATAAACGCGGGTCTTTCGGTGTCACGAGTCGGTGGTGCTGCACAAACCAAGATTGTTCGTAAACTTGGCGGTGGTGTACGACTAGCACTGGCGCAGTATCGGGAATTAGCAGCCTTTGCTCAATTTGCCTCTGACCTTGATGAAACAACAAGAGCACAGCTCGAACGTGGACAACGTGTTACCGAACTGATGAAGCAGAAGCAGTACGCACCATTGTCAGTTGCTGAAATGGGTATCTCTTTGTATGCGGCAAACGAAGGTTATCTCGATGACCTTGATGTCGCTAAGGTCGGTGATTTCGAAGAAGGTCTGCATGCACACATGCGCAGCAATCATCAGGACCTGCTTGATCAGATCAATGACGCAGGCGACTGGGATGACAACATAGAAGCTGCTTTCAAGAGTGCGTGTGACGCATTCAAGGCTAACGGCTCCTGGTAAGTCATCCAGTAACAGCATAGGCGAAGCGACAGGACAACGGTATGGCAAGCGGCAAAGAAATACGCACGCAGATCAAGAGTATTCAGAATACTCAGAAGATCACTAAAGCCATGGAAATGGTAGCTGCGAGTAAGATGCGTAAAGCGCAGGATCGAATGGCTGCCAATCGTCCTTATGCGACGCGTATGAAAAGTGTTGTTGGCCACATAGCGTCAGCAAACATTGAATACAAACATCCCTATCTACAGACTAACGATAACGTCAAACGGGTCGGATTTATTATTGTCTCGACTGACCGTGGTTTGTGTGGTGGCTTGAATACCAATGCGTTTAAAGCTGCGGTTGCCGGCATGAAAGAATGGCAGGAGCAGGGCGCTGAGATAGATGTCTGTACCATTGGACGAAAGGCTGCAGGTTTTTTCGCACGTATCGGTGCAAACATTGTTGGGCAGGTGGATGGACTTGGTGATGCGCCAGAGATGGAAAAACTGGTTGGTACTATCAAGATCATGCTTGATGCCTATGACGAAGGCAGACTAGACAGATTGTTTCTGGTTGAGAATTCCTTTGTAAACACCATGACTCAGACACCGACTGTCACGCAGTTGATACCAGCTGAGCCTGATGTTGACGAAAAGCTGGGTCACCACTGGGATTACATTTACGAGCCTGAATCAAAGACAGTCGTCGATCACGTCATGACACGTTACATAGAGTCATTGGTTTATCAGGCGGCGGTTGAAAATGTTGCCTGCGAAATGTCTGCACGCATGCTCGCGATGAAAAACGCATCGGACAATGCGGGTGATTTCATCAGTGATTTGCAGACCAAATACAACAAGGCGCGACAAGCTGCAATCACGCAGGAAATTTCAGAGATAGTAGGTGGTGCTGCAGCGGTCTGATAAGACTCTGCAGATATCAGTCTTACAGATTTGTTTTAACGAATTAGTAAATTTTTGTTCCGGTCAATTGAATCGGATAAATGAGGAACAGCCATGAGTTCTGGAATCATCGTAGAAGTAATCGGCGCGGTAATCGATGTCGAGTTTCCACGTAACGCAGTACCGAAAACCTATGACGCCCTTAAGGTTGAAGGCACTGAAATCACGCTGGAAGTTCAGGGTCAGCTTGGCGACGGTGTGGTCAGAACCATCGCCATGGGTTCTTCTGAAGGTCTGCGTCGTGGACTGAATGTCACTAACACAGGTGCACCGATTTCCGTACCGGTGGGGCAGGCAACACTGGGTCGCATCATGGACGTTCTCGGTAATCCGATTGATGAGGCGGGTGATATAGCCACTCAGGATCGCATGCCGATTCACCGCGAGCCGCCTAGCTATGCAGAGCAAGCTGGAAGTACCGAACTCCTCGAAACCGGTATCAAAGTTATCGACTTGCTTTGCCCGTTCGCGAAAGGCGGTAAGGTAGGACTGTTTGGTGGTGCGGGTGTTGGCAAGACAGTAAACATGATGGAGCTGATTCGTAACATCGCGATCGAGCACTCAGGCTTCTCCGTTTTCGCAGGCGTTGGTGAGCGAACACGTGAAGGAAATGACTTCTACCACGAAATGAAAGAATCCAACGTACTTGATAAAGTATCGCTGGTATACGGACAGATGAATGAGCCTCCTGGAAACCGTCTGCGTGTAGCACTGACAGGTTTGACCATGGCGGAATTCTTCCGTGACGAAGGTCGTGACGTATTGATGTTTATCGATAACATCTATCGTTACACACTCGCTGGAACTGAAGTATCAGCGCTGCTGGGTCGTATGCCTTCAGCGGTTGGATACCAGCCGACACTGGCTCAGGAAATGGGTGCCTTGCAAGAACGTATTACATCTACCAAGACAGGTTCAATCACATCTATCCAGGCGGTTTATGTGCCGGCGGATGACTTGACTGACCCATCACCTGCAACAACCTTTGCTCACCTTGATGCAACAGTTGTACTGTCTCGTCAAATAGCAGAGCTGGGTATCTATCCGGCGGTTGATCCGCTTGATTCTACCAGTCGACAACTTGATCCAATGGTTGTTGGTGCAGAACACTACGATTGTGCACGTGCGGTACAAAACACACTGCAGCGTTACAAAGAACTGAAAGACATCATCGCTATTCTGGGTATGGATGAATTGTCAGAAGAAGATAAACAGGTTGTAGCACGAGCACGTAAAGTGCAGCGATTCCTGTCACAGCCTTTCTTTGTTGCAGAAGTATTTACCGGTTCGCCCGGCAAGTACTGTTCTTTGAAAGATACGATTTCAGGATTTATGGGTATCGTTAATGGCGAATACGACCATATCCCTGAGCAGGCCTTCTACATGGTCGGCAGTATCGATGAAGCTGTGCAAAAGAATAGCGAGATGGAAGCCGAAGCTGCCTGATCACTTTAAGGATTAGGCAGAGAACACTCAGACATCTCATAGAGTACGGGACAAATCAGCATGGCAACTACAATGCAAGTCGATATAGTTAGCGCAGAGGCCGAGATTTTCTCGGGTGAAGCGACCATGCTGATAGCTTCTGCCGAACTTGGTGAAGTCGGTATTGCACCGGGTCACACGCCACTTATCACACGTATTCGCCCTGGTGAAATTCGTGTGCAGCAACCTGATGGTGGCGAAGAGATAGACGTGTATGTCTCCGGTGGCATCCTTGAAGTACAACCTTATGTCGTTACTGTGCTGGCAGATACTGCTTTGCGTGCAGATGACATTGACGAAGCGGCAGCACAAAAAGCCAAAGAAGAAGCGGAAGCGGCCCTTGCTGGCAAGAGTGGCGAGATCGACTACTCCGCCGTGCAAAAACAACTGGCCGAAGCTGC
>CAYPMR010000123.1:0-8059 GCA_964411665.1 uncultured Granulosicoccaceae bacterium
CTAAGCGGCACAGTATGCCAGAAGAATCTGGAGAACGAGTGGCTTCAATTGGAAGCGACTGCTCCTTGTACACGGACCAGCGAATTGTTGGCTGGATTACTGATGGTCTGAACGGGTCCTTTCAGGTACTGGATATCAATTGAATCAACACTGTCGCCCTGTCCCAATCCGAAGTACAGAAGGTGTGTACTGTCAGATCCCAAACCTTCGCTTGTGATGAAATGCTTGACCAGCTTTTTACCGGATGCAAGGTTTGCAGTTGCTACTGCGCCCAGAGATGCAGCGGTGTTCGGGAGTTCCAATTTCAGATAATCGTTATCATGACCCTGACTCATCTGCACTTTTGATTGCCCCTGCAGATTGACACGTACCATGTCCAGAGCGCCATCCTGATTAAAATCAGCTGCCAGTGCTGCGATTTCAAAAGCCTTGTTGACAGTATTGGTTTCTTTTTCGCGGTCCGTGAATTTTCCGTTCTCTGCCTGAAACAGCGTACGTCCCGGCAAATAGATCAAATGATTATAAGGCAACTGAACATAGTTCTCCGAGATAATCAGATCCTGCCTGCCATCTGCATTGAAGTCTTCGAACAACATACCCCAGGAAAATTCATAGTCTGCAAGATTAGTCTCTTTCGCAGTATCAGTGAATGTAAAATCCCCTTCGTTTTTGAAAACAATAATATCGGGGTTGTAGATTTGGTCACTGGTTAGATCGCCGCGCACGATACGATTCATCAATGGTCCCATGTTTCCCACATTCGAAAATGCAAGATCAACCAGCCCGTCGTTGTTGTAGTCACCAATAGCATTACCCATCGGGTAACCATACTGGTTACTGTTGGGGTTCTCGACATTGGTAAATTTCACCTCTCCGATCGCTTCGCCTGTTGTAGCGTCAAATGTGGTGTCGTTACGCCAGGTACGAACTTGTCCTGTATCGTGCGAGACAACCAGATCCATATCCCTGTCACCGTCAAGATCCACAAAATTTCCCTGAAAAGTATTGTGGATATAGGTCATCCCGGAGCTTTCAGTGATGTCTTTGAATGTGTTGTCACCGTTGTTCTGGAATATAAGACTGCTGGCGCCATAAGTATGGTCGTTAAAACCGGTTTGACCTTTTACATAACGGTTTCTGATGTATGCGGCGATGTACATGTCCACATGGCCGTCATTGTTAATGTCACCCAGCGCAACCGTCAGGGGTGCTGAAACATCATCGAAGGGCAGATTCAGTCTCTCTTCCTTGAATTGTCCATCGGTGTTGTATGAAATAAATACATCGTTTTCTCTGGCTATGACCAGATCATCCCAGCCGTTTTCATCAATATCCAGAACAGCCGCACCAAAACTTTCAGGGTTTTTGGCAGCACTGATATTGTGCTTGTCAGAGACATCCAGGAAGGAGCCGTCTTCCTGATAGGCGTAGAGCACATCGTTTTGCAGCAAACCACCGCCGATGAAAATTTCTTCGATACCGTCATTGTCAACATCGATTATGGCTGACGCCATAAACGGCAGGCTCTTTTCTATCGTATAGGTGTGGGTAAATGGCAGGATGGTTTCTTCGAACACCGGTACCGAAGCAATTTCCTGATCAGGATAACGGTCTGAATTTGCCTGATAAAAGAAAAATCCTAAAAACCCGACAAGTGCTGCTAGTACAACAACCGGAACAAGCTCAACCCAGAACAGCCAATGCTTCCACGAACGAGGCTTAAGTGATCCGAAAAAACGCCCAACTAAAGAAGTATTTTCATCATCATCGCGATCGCGATTGAGCAAAAAGAGGAGTATTCCAAGAAAAAACACTGTAACCGCTGAATAGAACAACGCACCATTGTCATTATTGACATTGATGCCAAGGCGAGAAAACAGATGGAAGAAAATCGCTCCACCCATCAAGGCGGATGCGGCAAGTCCGCCCACTGCATGCAAACCTCGTCGCGTATTTGCCCGTTCCTCGGGGGATTTGCTCCTTCGATGAATCAACCAGCCCAGTATCGGGAGCAATATCACGATAGAAGTAATAAGCTCTAGCGACCCTATGACATAGGCACCAAACTGGGAGAACAACCCGCCAATCGTCTCACCCAGAAAGCCGGACAGCCATTTCCCGATAGTGCTGAAAATATGCTGCGTCTCGGGTGCTCCGCTGAATTTATAGGGTAGTGAACTCAGAAAGACAAAGGCGATAACTGCTACGCATAACCAACTGAGTATCTGCCGGATTATGGAATCTGGCCGGTACTCAACGGGGGGCATCGATGGTTTATTCATAAGGTTACTTTTGGATTTAAAATGGTTTAATTTGAAGTATCTGTCTATGATAGCCGCGGGCTAAAATAATTCCCTTAATAAATGCGTGTTTCATCTGATTTTCAGTCCGCTGTGCAACGCTGGTTAATTCCCTGTCGCACTCGACAATTTTTCCATGGAACCTGGCAATCGGGAACGTATCTTTGGCCAGTGAACGAAGACATTTGGCTCTTTGCGTCCTGCCAATATCAGCAAGATCGACGATGCCACGGCTGCTAAATGTTCTTCAGTTCTCAAAATAGCAGGTATTGTACCGAGACAACACGGTTGGGGTTTTCACACTATCTTGCCGGGAATCTCCAAAAGTGGCGATTGCGAATCACGCACATTGCTGATTCATAGTGCGAGAACATCATAGTGCGAGAACAGCAGAAGCCGCCTCAAACGGAAACGGGGCGCTGATCGATCCTGCATGCCTTTACAGCGATGGACTCTGTTAATGCAGGCCAGGTCTCGTAGTCGCTACTCTAAAAAAATTTGCAAACCAATATCAGGCGCTCCCATTAATGCAATAACAATCAAGCTTTCTCAGGTTACTGATTAAGCTTTGCTGCAGATATTTTACTTGCAAATACTTTTATTTCATCGGCTAGTTGTTCAAACGATGGATTGAACGTTGAGAATGCCATCGCCTGTCCAGGTTCTGGTTCTGTGTCCCACAGCCCATACCAAACAGCGTCAGACTCTTCACATTGCTTAACTCTGTCATCCTCGCGAGGCATATTACCGCCGCAGTTGCGGTAGTTTCCGTTCTTCCCGTAGTGTGGGTTTTCAGGTGATTGATGAATTGCCAAATGCGTCAAAGCGACCACTCTGTCAATATCACTGGCGCCCGGTAAAGTCAGAGTTTTCTCTTCGTCGGGGTATTCCTGGCTGCTCACAAACCGTACAAGACGACTATCAGCGTTTACCGCATGCTTTTTCCACAGCACTTCATTTTGCTCGGGCACTACTACAGCATCATCCATGCTTTGCGTTAGCATCCAGGGAACTCGGACCGGGCCGTACTTATCCAGGTTCCTTTTCAATTGCTTTGTTGCAGACCACGTTTCAGCAATTGCCCGTGTTGGCATGGCTTCGTAGCGCATAGGGTCATCTGCAACACCTCGATCAACCCACCGAATCACCGGTGCAAGCCACGGCGTCCATCTGGCAAGTTTTGCTGTTGAAATATAATAAGCTGGAGAAATACCAATATTCCCATCGACATCATCCTGTCTCCTTACGGTTGCATCGAGTGTAAGCACACCGCCCAGAGAAAATCCGACTAGCAATATGGTATCCGTTTCGGTTAGAGCTTGATCAATGAGGTAATCGATGGTTTGTCGCCAGTCAGACAAGCGCGTTGTTAGAAGATCGCCCGCTCGAGTACCGTGCCCGGGTAGCAATATAACCCGGCTTTTAAAGCAAACATCGGCTAAAACGCTGCCAACGTCCCGTAGTGAATAGGCTGTGTCAGACAAGCCGTGCACAAGTATCGCAATGCCACTTGTGCGTCCGGCACAATGCGCATCTACAGGCAATTCTACAGGGGATGCAAGTGCGACTTCGATGTCAGCTTGTTCGGAATTAAATGGAATACGATAACGACGTACTTCTTCTGTTACAGATTTTGCGTAGTCAGCAAAAGTTTTGTTTTCGAAAAACGCATGATTGTTTTGCCATCCGGCGGGCGAGAGGTATACGGCAGGTGCTTCCACTGCACGACTGCCAATACAGCCAGACAATAATGCGCTCGCGATTAGGCAAATTGGTGTAATTAGCCTTTTAACAGGTATTCGATTAAGAATTTCTGGCATTGACATAGTTAATCAAAACTTGGATGTAATATGACTTTAGTAGTTGTATTGACGCATCAAAACATACTCTCAGCACGACTATTCACCAATATCTCGGCTACTGACGCATCGGCGGGTAAAGACAAGGCATAGGCTGCAGTTTCTGCAATCGCCTCGGGGGTGATTTTAAATTCGCCTTCTGGTGTTTTGACAGTTGAGACCATATCCGTATCAACAAGGCCCGGGCAAATGGCTGTCGCCCGAATGCCGTCAGACCAACCGTCCTGACGGATTGCGTGAGTTAGAGAAAGGGCTGCGTACTTGGATGCGCAATAACCGAGGTTACTGCCACTTAGAACGCGTTTGCCTGATAGCGAGACGAGATTTATAACGCGGCCATTTTTGCATTGTTTCAAGGCGGGTAGGGCAGCACTTGTCAGACGCAAGGGGGCTTTGAAGTTTACCTCCCACATCAAATCAAGACTTTCTTCATCAACGTTTTCAATACCGACTGGCTTTAATACGCCTGCATTGAGTACCAAGGCGTCAACGCTGCCCATCTGATCGAGTGTGGCATCCACCCAGTTGCCGGCAGCTTGTAGATCCGTTGCATCGTATCGATGTACGGTGGTATCACTGGCAAAGTCATCGCGGTGGATCTGTGAAGGTTCTCTGACACCCAGGCTCAAGCGATACCCCGATTGTGATAGACGCTTGGCGATAGCCAGACCAATGCCTCGATTGGCACCAGAGATCATCACAACACGGTTGTCAGGTAGCAGCATGGTTGTATTCCTTTAAACTAGAATTTAAGTGGATGTGAAATCAATGGCCGTATCCAGAATGTTGCCAACTACTCCTGGTGCATCGTGCGCGCCATAGATGCCGTGTTCAGTGGCGATACGGGTTTCTATAAAATAGGCGGCATTGTCAGATTGAGAGTAGCGAATCATTAGCGAAGCCTGTATGGCACGTGCCAGTCGTGACGCGAGTGATCTGGCGGCGCCCGGTGTGATTTGCGTAGAGGCAACTTCTTTTTTCAGAGTGTCTGTGAACTTGTCGAAGAGGCTATCCGAACCGCGCACTGAGCAGATGTCAGCGAACAATGCTTCTGCTGCATCCGGGGATTTTTGCATCGCTCGTAATATGTCCAGGCTCTGTATGTTGCCACAGCCTTCCCAGATGGAGTTCAGTGGTGATTCACGAAAAAGGCGAGGCATCGGCGATTCCTCTATATAGCCCCCGCCACCAAGACATTCCATACACTCAACCACCAGTCCGGGCGCGCGTTTGCAAATCCAGAATTTGCCAACCGGTGTCGCTATACGTGCGTACAACTGCTCTGACTCATCACCTTGCTTGTCGAGTGAATGTGCCAGGCGCATCGTTTGCCACATCGCAGCTTCTGATTCTATCGCCATGTCAGCCAGAACGTTTTGCATCAATGCGTGCTGATCGAGTCGCTTGCCAAACGCTTCGCGATGCGCACAGTGATGCAAAGCCTGAGCAAGCGCCTGGCGCATAATGGAAGACGAACCAATCATGCAATCGTAACGGGTCATACCGACCATCTCGATAATGGTATTAACGCCTCGACCTTCTTCACCAAGTAGCCAGCCTTGTGCATCGCGAAATTCTATTTCGCTGGAGGCATTCGACCAGTTGCCGAGTTTGTCTTTCAGGCGCTGAATATAAAAACGGTTTAGTTCTCCTGCCTCTGTCCAGCGTGGCATCAGAAAACAGCTTAGCCCGCCTTCCGTCTGTGCCAAAACCAGGAATCCATCACTCATCGGTGCTGAGCAGAACCACTTGTGTCCGGTCAATAGATAGCGCTTACCCCCGCCACGTTTATCGACAGGTTTTGCCTGTGACTGATTGGCGCGCACGTCTGAACCACCCTGTTTTTCAGTCATCGCCATACCGATGGTCAGACCTGATTTTTCAAACCAGGGTTTGTTATCGCCGTCATAGTGCGGGGCGGTGACTTTGGGTATCCATTGCTCGGCAATGTCTGGTTGATGATGCAACGCTGGAACCGCTGCAAAAGTCATGGTGGTAGGGCAGGTTGTGCCGCATTCGCTTTGGTTGTGCAAGTAAACCAGCGCACCGCGTAGTACGTGTGAACCTGGTTCTGGTTTTCGCCACGGTAGTGATGGCAAGCCGAACTCTATCGCTTGCGACATGATTGAATGATAGGCTGGATCAAAATCTACCTGATTGATTCGTCGTCCAAAGCGATCGTGGGTGCGTAATGCTGGCTTATTGATGTTGGCGCGAACGCTCTCGTTCATTAAGGTAGACACGGCATAGTCGCCATAGTCACGCAGAGACTCATATCCCCAATCGGCACCAAAAGCTTTTACGGCTGATTGCAAAGGTGTATCTGATTTATATAAATTGGCTGTGAAGTCAGGTGGCAGATTCAACACTTCATGTGTCTCATACATCTGGTTCATTAGCTAATCCTCGTTTACACAGCATTCCAGGTCAATTTGCCAGTCTATAATAACTACGATTTTTTGATTGATAATTGTAATTTGTACTATCTCGATTAATAACCTGTTAATTCCAGATATCCCTTGCCAAGAGATAGACCATTGATGTCAGATAGTTTTATAGCACCTTCCCAGTAGCGCACGGTCAGGTTGAGTTCCTGATTGTCGAGTAGGGGTTCAACGATAATCGTATCATTGTAGTCAGCCGCACTGAAGGTTAGCCGGCCACTAATTGGATATCGGGCGCCTGACGGGCTTTTCCACCATTGCTCAACTGTGTATTGCGGAAGTTCTAAGGATCTTTTGCTTCCATCTCGTTCTATGAGTACTGCATGGCTTTGAGGGTCGACAGTGCCATCGCGCTTGCGTAGACGGTAGAACATTATTTCTCTGCCATCATTGAGTTGCAGTGCAAACCAGTCCCAACCAACCTGATCATCTGCCAGTGCACTGCTGCTCCACTCACGATCAAGCCAGGCAGTGCCAGTAACCTGATGTGTTTGTCCGGCGGTTTCGACAATACCTGTTGCAGCCATGCGCGGTAGTGAATAGTAATAGGAGGCGTTACACGGATCTGAACTTTTCTGGCTGTAACCATCTATGCCCTGAAGAACAATCGGTTTTTCAGCTGTCATGGATAATTGCAAGGCATCACCGTCATCTTTTAGCTGCAAGGTCCAGCTATCTGAGTGTTGTCCGGGTAGATGACGAAGCTGCCAATCGTCCAGCCAGATTTTGGTGCCCGCTTTATCCTGACTGGCACCTGCAAGGCCAGCGGCTGCTCGGGCAAAACGCTCGTGCGCCTGAAGATTGGGCTTGCCACCTTCGCTGATGGCAAAATGTCCCATATAGAACTGTGTTGTTGACCACTTCGAGGCGTTTGTTTCAAGCGTAACGGCCGCTTCAGCTAATTCGGTTGGAGCACTGGTGGCTATGCGAAAGAATGTTGCATGAAAACCAAAGTCTACATTTTCTGTACTACGCAGGTTGCCGGTGACGTACCACCACTCGTTGCGAAAGTCTGGATGGGCGGCATGATCATCGGGAAAATTGAACTCGCGTGGCCCACAAGCGCGACTATACCCTGTGGCATCACCACCGAGTTGCCTGTGCAGGGAGACAATGGGGTTATTTTCGCCTTGCACGTGCGCGTCGCAGGCAGCAATGACAAGGGTCAAAATGGCAACTGCCAGTTTCATTAGTACAGACATGCCTGTACCGGGATGTTGTGCTGATCGACCGATCCAGATTATGAATGGCAAAATCCGGATATGTATATATCGAATATTCATGCCTGTCGCAACGCTTCGGCAGGTGACATGCGACTAAGTTTCCAGGCTGGATAACAGCCGGCGAGAAGGGCTGCAATAGCGGCCAGCAACAGACTTTCAAGTAATACAGTTGGTGTGATCTGAAACTGCATGGTCCAGCCGAAAGAACGAAGATTGATCACAGAGACAAGAAT
>CAYPMR010000124.1:0-7958 GCA_964411665.1 uncultured Granulosicoccaceae bacterium
TTTTCTCCATTGCCGAGCCGCCGAATGTTAGTGTGTGAGGCCTATTGTGTCAAGCAAACACACTAATTCGGTACGGATAATCCATTACAGCGCATCATCTGCCCCGCCTTTACTGTCATCAGCAGAAGTACCTGAAACGCCGCTTTCACTGGTGTTATCCGTTGCAGCAAGCTCCGCTGCCAGCGCTGCTGTCAAATCAGTCAACTGATCGTCAGACAGTGCAGGTTCGGCCGGCTTTTCTGTCTCGACAGCCTCGCCGATCGGCACACCAACAGCGCCGCCTTCGATATCCGCGCCTGGCGCTAATGCAGCTTCTGCTTCAAGCGTTTGTTCGAAAGCCTCATTCAGCTCCAGCTGGGTACGCTGGCGTCTACGAGCCTCGTGGAACGCAAGCCCGGTACCGGCCGGTATGAGTCGACCCACAATGACATTCTCTTTCAGACCACGCAGATCATCACGCGCCCCACGCACCGCCGCATCAGTCAGAACACGGGTAGTTTCCTGGAACGAGGCAGCCGAGATAAATGATTCGGTAACCAATGACGCCTTGGTGATACCCAACAGAAGGTTTTCAGCTTCAGCTGGCTGCGCTTTCGGATTTTCTTCAAGCAGCGCAGTGTTGATTTCCCTGACTCTAAAGGAATCGATCTGCTCACCTTTAAGCAAACGGGTATCGCCTGGCACGGTGATTTCAACTTTACGCAACATCTGGCGAATGATGACCTCGATATGTTTATCGTTGATACGCACACCCTGCAGACGGTACACATCCTGGATTTCCTTAACCAGATAGGCAGCCAATGTCTCAACACCGCGCAATCGCAAAATATCCTGCGGGTTTGGTTCACCTTCTGCGATGGTTTCACCCTTCTCAACAGCTTGACCCTCAAAGACGTCTATCTGGCGCCACTTGGGAATCAGCTCTTCATAATTATCAGTGTTGTCGTTGCCCGTGATAACCAGACGCTGCTTACCTTTGGTCTCTTTACCGAAACTGACCGTACCGGTTTTCTCAGCAAGGATTGCCGGCTCTTTGGGTTTACGTGCTTCGAACAAGTCGGCTACACGTGGCAGACCACCTGTGATATCGCGGGTTTTTGATGATTCCTGCGGTATACGTGCAACCACGTCACCCACTTTTACGTCATCACCGTCCTGCAAATTGATAATCGCACCTTCCGGCAGAAAATACTGCGCTGGCAAGTCAGTACCTGCGATACAGACGTCTTCATCAGTTTTCTTATCCACCAGTTTCACCATCGGGCGTAAATCCTTGCTCGATCCACCACGTTGTTTGTGGTCAGTGATAACGATGTCAGTCAAACCGGTAATGTCATCGCTTTCTTCTTTGATGGTAATACCGTCAACAAAATCAGAAAACTTAACCTTACCTTCTACTTCGGTCACGATCGGTCGCGTGTGCGGATCCCAGTTGGCAAGAACAGCACCGGCTTCAATTTTGTCGTCATCCTTAAAATTGATCAGTGAACCATAAGGAATTTTGTAACGCTCACGTTCACGTCCTTCCTCGTCAACGACGCCGAGCTCAGCGGTTCTGGATACGGCCACCAGTCTATTTTCACTGTTGGTGACGTATTTCAGATTATGGAATCGCAGACTACCGGCCGATTTAGATTCAACGCTACTGGCTGAAACTGCACGACTTGCTGCACCCCCGATATGGAAAGTACGCATGGTCAGCTGAGTACCAGGCTCACCAATCGACTGCGCTGCCATAACACCCACGGCTTCGCCAAGATTAATAATATGACCACGTGCCAAGTCGCGTCCGTAACAAGCAGCGCAGACACCGTAATCGGCTTCACAGGTAATTGCAGAGCGCACGAGAATTTCATCGATGCTTTCTTCTTCGAGAAGATTAACTGCCTCTTCATCAAGCAACGTGCCTGCGGGCACGACCACATTCTCGGTACCAGGTTTGACAACATCAACTGCACAAACTCGTCCCAGCACTCGCTCGCGCAAGGGTTCGAGTACATCGCCACCTTCAATGACTGGCGTCATGGTTAATCCATTGCTGGTGCCGCAATCAGGATCAACAACAACCATATCTTGTGCAACATCAACCAAACGACGGGTTAGATAACCGGAGTTAGCTGTTTTCAGTGCTGTATCTGCCAGACCTTTACGAGCACCGTGAGTAGATATGAAGTACTGCAGTACGTTCAGACCTTCGCGGAAGTTGGCTGTTATCGGTGTTTCAATAATAGAGCCGTCCGGTCGTGCCATCAGGCCACGCATACCAGCAAGCTGTCTGATTTGCTGTGACGAACCACGCGCACCGGAATCGGCCATCATATAGATGGAATTGAATGATTCCTGCTCGACTTCTTTGTTCTCATTGTCGACGACCTTGTCTTTACCAAGCTTTGCCATCATCGAGTTGCCAACCTTATCGTTGGCAGCGGACCAGATATCAACAACCTTATTGTAGCGTTCACCGTGGGTCACGATACCACTGGCATACTGCGATTCAATCTGTTTGATGGTCTCTTCGGCATCACCGATGATATTACCCTTATCATCAGGAACCACCATGTCGTCGATACCAATGGATACACCGGCAAGCGTTGCATAACGAAAGCCCATGTACATCAATTGGTCAGCAAAAATAACCGAGTCTTTCAAACCCAGACGTCGATAACAGAGATTGATCAGGTTGGAAATATTCTTTTTACTGAGTGGTCGATCAACAAATTCAAAAGGTAGTCCTTCAGGCAGAATTTCCGAAACGATAGCGCGGCCGACAGTTGTTTCGGCACGTCGAATATTTTCGAATCGCTCACCGCTTTCTTCGATCAATACTTCGCGTATTCGGACAGTGACCCGCGCGTGCAGATCAACCTCACCGTTTTCAAATGCACGGTGTACTTCCTTGATGTCGCGAAACTTCATCCGCTTGCAGTTTTCGAGGTGTTTTGCATTGCCGTTGTCATCCAATGGCATAGTCGCCAGGGTTTGACTACAACTGCAGCCACCCTTGCCATCCACCCGCTCTCGCGTCATGTAATAAAGACCCAGAACGATATCCTGCGACGGCACGATAATCGGCTCACCATTAGCTGGTGACAGTACATTGTTGGTGGACATCATCAAGGCGCGAGCTTCCAGCTGTGCCTCTATCGACAGGGGTACGTGGACCGCCATCTGGTCACCGTCGAAATCCGCATTGAATGCTGCGCAAACCAATGGGTGCAACTGGATCGCCTTGCCTTCGATAAGGACAGGCTCAAATGCCTGTATACCCAATCTGTGCAAAGTTGGAGCACGGTTAAGCATGACTGGATGCTCGCGAATAACCTCTTCGAGAATATCCCAGACTTCAGCACCTTCACGTTCAACCATCTTCTTGGCAGCCTTAATCGTGGTTGCCATACCGCGCCGTTGCAGCTTGCTGAAAATGAACGGTTTGAAAAGTTCAAGCGCCATCTTTTTCGGCAGACCGCATTGGTGCAGCTTAAGCGTAGGGCCAACCACGATAACTGAACGACCGGAGTAATCGACACGCTTGCCCAACAGGTTTTGACGAAAGCGACCCTGCTTACCCTTGATCATATCGGCCAGGGATTTCAACGGTCGTTTGTTACTGCCTGTGATAGCTCTGCCGCGACGTCCGTTATCCAGCAATGCATCAACGGACTCTTGCAGCATGCGCTTCTCGTTGCGCACGATAATGTCAGGCGCATTGAGCTCCAACAATCGTCGCAGGCGATTATTGCGGTTGATAACACGGCGATAGAGATCGTTTAAATCGGATGTCGCAAAACGACCGCCATCAAGTGGTACCAACGGGCGCAGATCAGGCGGCAGTACCGGCAAGATGGTCATAACCATCCATTCGGGACGGTTGCCCGATGCGATAAAAGACTCAACCAGCTTGAGACGTTTGGTCAGACGCTTGAGCTTAGTTTCTGATTTAGTGGCTTCTATTTCTTCACGCAGATTTACACCTTCTGACTCGAGATCAATCGATTTCAGGATGTCATGCACCGCTTCTGCACCCATACGTGCATCAAATTCATCACCATGCTCTTCAACTGCTTCCAGATATTGCTCATCAGAGAGCAACTGGCCAGTTTCCAGTATGGTCATACCGGGATCGATAACCACAAACGCTTCAAAATACAGAACGCGCTCGATTTCCCGAAGCGTCATGTCAAGCAACAAGCCTATACGTGACGGTAGTGATTTAAGAAACCAGATATGGGCAACCGGGCTTGCCAGGTCTATATGACCCATGCGCTCGCGGCGAACCTTTGTCTGTGTAACTTCAACACCGCATTTCTCGCAGACAACACCACGATGCTTAAGACGCTTGTATTTACCACAGAGACATTCGTAGTCCTTTACCGGACCGAATATCTTCGAGCAAAACAGTCCGTCACGTTCGGGTTTGAACGTGCGGTAGTTGATGGTTTCAGGCTTTTTTACTTCGCCATATGACCACGAACGAATGGTGTCAGGCGATGCCAGTTTGATGCGGATACCGTCGAAATCTTCGGTCTGTCCTTGCATCTTGTAGAGATTAAGCAAATCTTTCATGTGTTCTCCTCTGCAATGTCCGGGTAGCTGTTCAGCTGTTATTGATCAGGTGTAAGCAGTACTCGCTGCTTATTCCTGTTCCAGCTCGATATTGATACCCAGGGACCGAATTTCTTTGAGCAATACGTTAAACGATTCAGGCATTCCTGCCTCCATTCGATGATCACCATCGACGATATTCTTGTACATGGTGTTACGACCTTTCACGTCATCTGACTTGACCGTCAGCATCTCGCGCAGAGTGTAAGCAGCGCCATAAGCTTCCAATGCCCAGACTTCCATCTCACCGAAGCGCTGACCACCGAACTGTGCCTTACCGCCAAGAGGTTGTTGCGTCACCAGACTGTATGGACCGGTTGAACGTGCGTGCATCTTGTCATCAACCAGGTGGTTGAGCTTCAACATATGCATATATCCGACGGACACGGGACGCTCAAATGCGTCACCTGTGCGACCATCGTAAAGCACCATTTGACCTGACTCGGGTAGATCTGCCAGACGTAACATCTCGCGGATTTCAGCTTCAGCCGCACCGTCAAATACCTGAGTTGCCATCGGCACACCACCAATCAGGTTGTGACTCATTTCCATGATCTCGTCATCAGACAAGGTCTCTATGGCTGTGTGCTGCTGGGCACCTTCATGGTTGTAGATCTTGTCCAGATAAGCTCTTAAGTCGCCAACTGCTTTTTGCGCTTTAAGCATACCTTCTATCTTGTGGCCCAGACCTTTCGCCGCGAGACCCAAATGCATTTCAAGTACCTGACCCACATTCATTCGAGACGGTACACCAAGAGGATTCAGACAGATATCAACCGGCGATCCATTCTCGTCATACGGCATGTCTTCGGCAGGTACGATCATCGAGATAACACCCTTGTTACCGTGTCGACCAGCCATTTTGTCGCCGGGTTGCAAACGACGCTTGACTGCCATGTAGACCTTAACCATTTTCAACACACCCGGCGCAAGATCATCACCCGAGGTGATCTTCTCTTTCTGCTCAAGGTATTGCTGTTCAAACGCTTCACGCTGCTCGGAGATCTGGGTTCCCATTTTCTCGAGCTGCTCGTTCAGCGCTTCGTCGTCCATGCTGATAGTGAACCACTTGTCACGCTCCAGAGCGTCAAGATACTCCTTGGTGATCTCAGCGCCTTTGGCAAGACCGTCCGGCCCTTTAAGTGCCTTTTTACCCACCAGCAATCGCTGGATACGCGCATGGATATCAGATTCGATAATGCGTTGCTCGTCATCGATGTCTTTGCGTACCTGCAGCAATTCGTCTTCTTCGATCTGCAGAGCACGCGCATCCTTATCGACACCATCGCGAGTGAATACCCGCACGTCGATAACCGTACCATCCATACCGGGTGGTACACGCAAGGAAGTATCTTTTACATCCGATGCCTTCTCACCAAAGATGGCTCTCAGGAGTTTTTCTTCCGGTGTTAGCTGGGTTTCACCCTTGGGTGTAACCTTACCTACCAGAATATCGTTGGGTTTAACCTCAGCACCCACATAGACAACACCCGACTCATCAAGCTTTGATAACAAGCCTTCGCTGACATTGGGTATGTCTGCGGTAATATCTTCAGGCCCCAGCTTGGTATCACGTGCTACGCAGGTGAGTTCTTCTATATGGATGGTCGTGAATCGATCCTCTTTGACAACACGCTCAGAGATCAGGATCGAATCTTCAAAGTTGTAACCATTCCAGGGCATGAACGCGACCAGCATATTCTGTCCCAGTGCCAACTCACCTTTATCAGTCGAGGGCCCATCAGCAAGCACATCACCGCGTTCGATCTGATCACCAATTCTGACCAGAGGTCGCTGGTTGATACAGGTGTTCTGGTTGGAGCGGGTGTATTTGGTCAACTGGTAAATATCAACACCAACGCTACCGGCTTCAGCCTCATCGTCTTTGACACGTACCACGATGCGTCCAGCATCAACGGAATCAACAGCACCACCACGCTTTGCAACTACAGCGGACCCTGAATCCACAGCAACTATACGTTCAATACCGGTTCCAACCAATGGCTTCTCTGCGCGCAGAGTGGGTACCGCCTGGCGCTGCATGTTTGAACCCATCAGTGCGCGGTTCGCATCATCGTGCTCAAGGAAGGGCACTAACGCTGCAGCGACCGAAACGATCTGTTTCGGTGAGACGTCCATGTATTCAATTTTATCGGGCGTGGAGAGCATGAACTCGTTTTCTTTTCGGCACGAAACCAGTTCATCTTTCAGTTTGCCGTTTTCATCCACAGCTGCATTCGCCTGGGCAATGGTGTAATGCCCTTCTTCAATCGCAGACAGATATTCAATCTCGGCAGTCGCCGCACCGTTAACAACCTTTCTGTAAGGCGTTTCCAGAAAACCGAAGTTGTTTGTACGTGCATAAACCGCAAGCGAATTGATCAAACCGATGTTCGGCCCTTCCGGTGTCTCGATAGGACAAACACGACCGTAGTGCGTCGGGTGTACGTCACGAACTTCAAAACCTGCACGTTCTCGCGTCAAACCACCAGGGCCGAGAGCCGAAACACGTCGCTTGTGCGTGACTTCAGACAAGGGATTGTTCTGATCCATGAATTGCGACAGCTGACTGGAGCCAAAGAACTCTTTCACAGCAGCAGCAACCGGCTTTGCGTTAATAATGTCCTGCGGCATGAGGCCTTCACTTTCAACCATGCCAAGGCGTTCCTTGACCGCACGTTCAACACGTACGAGGCCAACGCGGAACACGTTTTCGGCCATCTCGCCAACACTTCGAATTCTGCGATTACCGAGGTGATCGATATCGTCAACTGAACCCTGTCCGTTACGTATGTCGATAAGTACCTTCAGCACCTCAAGAATATCTTCCTTGCTGAGTGTGCCTTCGCCTTCGATTGAGTCGCGATTCAAACGGCGGTTGAATTTCATACGCCCTACTGCAGAGAGGTCGTAGCGATCACCACTAAAGAACAGACTTTTGAACAGATTCTGAGCAGCTTCCTTGGTAGGAGGCTCGCCAGGTCGCATCATGCGATAGATTTCAACCTGAGCTTCGAGCTCGGTGCGCGTCGGATCGATACGCAATGTGTTTGAAATATGCGGGCCTCTGTCAAGATCATTGGTAAACAGGATCTCGAATTTGCGCGTGCCTATTTCAAACATTTTCTCAAGCAGTTCGACTGTCAGCTCCGCGTTGGCTTCAGCGATGACTTCGCCATCTTCTTTATTGACGATGTCTTCGAACAATACTTTCCCAACCAGATAGCCGGAAGGAATCTCAAGCTTTTTGATTTTTGCTTCTTGTAACTGCCGAACGTGTTTTGCAGAAATTCTGTGACCAGCCTCGACGATAACTTTTTTGTTAACGATGATATCGAAAGCAGCGGTTTCACCAC
>CAYPMR010000125.1:0-1837 GCA_964411665.1 uncultured Granulosicoccaceae bacterium
GTATCGGAATCCGCTGATGTATCGGAATCCGCTGATGTATCGGAATCCGCTGATGATAATGCTCCACCACCGGCCGACTTGCCACCAACGGACGATATGGATGCTGTTGGCGATGTGCTGGAAGAGCCCGTTGAACAAGAACCGGAGACACCAGCGCAAACAACAGAAGATCAGGCACAAACCCCAGTTGAGGAATCAGATGTTGTAGATAACGAACCTGTATTTTCAGTTGTTGATGCGGTTGTCGCTAGTCCATCTGTTGTCGGTACGGGTGATTTTTTTGGTCGTTCACTGGAAAGCGATTCTTCTGTTGTATTGGCGGGTGAGATACCATCGACGCCTAAAAATCTGCGGGCCAATTTGATAGGTAACGACTGGGTAGAGCTGAACTGGGCACCTGCCAATGATGATGGACAGGTTGTTGCTTACAAAATTTATCGCGATGATGGTGTTGTCTACGAACTTGGTTCGGGTGACGATAGTGATGATCGTGAGACCAATACCACCTTGATCAACTATTGGGATACCACCACCTATATTGATTGCAACTTTACACATGTAGCACAGTGCCATAGTGGCCTGACGCCAGAAGTCGGTGCACGTCACGTCTATCAGGTAACGGCCATCGATAACGATGGCAATGAATCGCAAAGATCTCAGGGATTGGATGTTCAATTGCATGCTGCCAGTAATGGTGAAATCCAGGACTACGTAGATCCATATATGGATGGCGACGATCGGTTTATTTTTGATACCGACTTATCCGACCCTGCGAATTTTATTGATCAATTCGAACTTGTGTTTGCAGATGAATTCAATGCACTGGAACTTGATGCAGACAAGTGGTCAACCAGCCTGACCTTCCGACAGGAAGATCAAAATATAATCAACGGGGAGATGCAGTATTTCGTTGATACTCAGCGAGATCCGGATTTTGGTTATGATCCGTTTATTTTGAACGGCGAAACCCTCACTATTTCGGCGATACGTACACCACCTGAGTTGCTTGACAGAGCGCTTGGTCAGGAGTTTTTATCGGGTGCATTATCCAGCCATCATTTACGTGCTGGCCAATTGGATGATGCCGGGCAGCTAATCAACGACAAGTTTGCGACGACCTATGGTTATGTTGAAGGACGTATTCGAGTCGGGACCGTCTCGGGCATGCTGACCAGCTTCTATTTGTTTCGTCGTTGGGCAGGCGACCACTCGCCGGAAATCGACATCATAGAATATCTGGGGGAAAACCCGTTCGGCGAGGAAAAGGCCTTTCAAACCTATCACTATAACGATGTTAGCCATAACAGGATTCTGTCCTCGCCAACGATGTTCTATCCGCGGGAGCAAGGAAATTTTGGCGATTTGGTAGATTTACAGAATTTCCACACTTTTAGTGTTCTTTGGGAACCGGGACTCGTAGTCTGGTACATTGATAACAGGGAAGTCCAGAGATTGAGCGGGCGGCAAGTGGGTCGTCAGAGTATGAATATTGTTCTCTATCTGGTGACAGGCAGTGCATGGGCACCGCGCCCGGCGGATGACGCACCATTCCCTCTTGAGATAGAGGTCGATTATGTGCGCGCCTACAAGCGTGTGCGCTGAATGCTAAAAGGTGTCGATGTGGATCAATCAAAAAAATGAGGTTTAGCAAGCGTGAGATTTTTCGAACCCGGTGATCAGACGTTTGATCAACATGTTGACGGGTTTTCCTGGGATATTCCTGAATTTTTTAATATTGCCCAGGCATGCTGCATTCGCCACGCGGAATCACCGCTTACTTCAACAGGTACAGCTCTTATATGTATAGATGAGCGAAATGTAGCAGAGGTAGCAGAGG
>CAYPMR010000125.1:1937-7952 GCA_964411665.1 uncultured Granulosicoccaceae bacterium
GCAGCAACGGGTGCCGACACCACCACTGTTACAGATTCCCGTTACACCTTCGAACAATTACACCACTTCTCCAACCGTTTCGCCAATGCGCTAGTGCATCTGGGCTGCGAGGTCGGGGACCGGATTGCGATTGTCTTGCCTCAACGCGTGGAAAATGCCATAGCGCATGTGGCTGCGCATAAACTTGGTGCTGTGTCATTGCCTTTATCTGTCTTATTCGGAAAAGAGGCGTTGCAACATCGCCTGGCTGACAGCGGTGCCAGGGTAGTTATCGCATCAACTGAGCATGCTGAGACCTTAAGTAATCTGTCGTTGCAGTTGCCTGATCTGCAGCATGTTCTACTGTGCGATATTGATGGTGACAACAGCTTGCCTGCCACGGGGATGCCTGCCACGGGTGATTTCTGGCAATTAATTGAAGAGTTTGAAACCGAATTTACCTGCGTCAATACCAGGGCTGATGATCCTGCCTGTCTGATCTACACGTCCGGTACTACGGGTCCACCAAAAGGTGCCTTACTGGCTCACCGCAGTTTAATCGGTTACCTGCCAGGCTTTGAATTATCCCTCGATTTTTTCCCGCAAGCAGATGATATTTTTTTTACTCCGGCAGACTGGGCATGGACGGGTGGTTTGTTTGATGGATTGTTGCCAACGCTATATTACGGTATGCCTATCGTTGGTTACGACTATCGGAAGTTTCAGCCTGAGAAAATTCTCGATCTATTAAGCCGGCAAAAAGTTACCTGTGGATTTTTTCCACCGACTGCCTTGAAGATGCTACGTGCAGTAAATGATATAAAAAAGACCTACCCGCTATACCTGCGTTCAATCATGTCAGGAGGTGAGATGGTGGGTGAAGAGTTACTGGAATGGGCAGATTTGGAATTGGGTGTTGTCATTAATGAAATGTATGGCCAGACTGAACATAATTTCACGGTAGGCAATTGCGCTGCGATCATGCCACCCAGGCCAGGTTCTATGGGAAAGGCTTACCCCGGTCACAAGCTTGAGATACTGAACGATGACGGCAGCGTTGCAGCTACAGGCAACAGTGGCGAGATTGTCGTTCATCGCCATGATGCAGCACATTTTCTCGGTTACTGGAATCAGGCTGAAGCCACACAAAATAAATATAGCGGAGACTGGTTTCATACGGGTGATGTCGGTTTTAGAGATTCAGACGGCTATCTCTGGTTTACCGGACGTAAGGATGATGTCATCAGCAGCAGCGGTTATAGAATCGGGCCGGGAGAGATTGAAGACTCCATTTTGAAACACCCGGCAGTTTTACAAGTGGCGGTTGTTGGAGTTCCGGACCCTGAAGGTATAAGAGGCGATATAGTGAAAGCCTTTATTGTGTTGCGAGATAATTTCCAGTCGTCACAATCACTGAAAGAGGAAATAAAAAGCACGGTTCGTCGTCAATTATCCGCACATGAGTATCCAAGGCAAGTCGAGTTCATCGATAGTTTGCCGATAACTACTACTGGAAAGGTTCGGCGCCTTGAGCTTCGCGCCAGAGATAAAGCTCGACAAGAAACGGGTCTTGATCCGTTTAATAACTAATATCTGCTGTGTTGAAAAACGACGAAAATAATATGCATGTTGAAGGCAGTGCGCGTCTTGGCATTGTTATCTCCATGTTCCCGGAACTGCACGAAACCTTTATATTGCGAGAGCTGGCTGCTCTTGAACGTAAAGGTGTAAATTTTCAAATATATTCACTACAGTTGCCTCGTGATCCAATTACTCTGGATGACGCCATAAGATTGTCAGAGCAGCGAACCCAGTATTCCAAACTGTTTACCGTCAGAACAATCACTGCCTTACTGAAAACGCTGTGCACCAGACCCCTACGTTTATCTAAAACGATAACCAGGCTTGTCGCAAACAGTTATGACCGACCGATGGACATTATTAAGGCGCTGGCGATACTGCCGGTCACCTTGCACTTTGGTGAGCACGCACGAGCATCTGGTATCAGCCATTTACATGGCCACTGGGCCAATATACCGACAACTGCGTGCTGGATGTTGCAACAGATATATGACTTTAGCTGGTCCGCGGCCATTCACGGCGAAGATATTTTTTCAGCTAATCGTTTTTTGCCTTACAAGCTCGATGATGCGGCGTTCTCTGTTGTCTGTAGTGGATATTTTTGCAACCACCTGCAAACAAGGCTTGGTTTGCAAACACCCCGGCAAGTTCATTTGAATTATCATGGGCTTGATCCACGTGTTATGCAGTTAGCGGAAAAGCTTGAACGACACCAGCGTTCGCCCGGGGAAGCTTTAAACCTTGTCAGTATTGGGCGGCTGGTTCCAACCAAGGGTCATGATACTTTGTTGCATGCCTGTGCCGGGCTACGCGATACGCATGGCGTGGATTTCAAATTACAGTTGATAGGGTCGGGTCCGGACGAAGAATCACTTAAATCGCTCTGTACGAGCTTGAACCTTGAGCAGCAGGTGGAATTTTGTGGTGGTATCGCATTTGACGATGTGCTGGACAGGCTCGGTGCAGCCGATGCGTTTTGTCTGGCACCCCGACTTATCCCCGGTCACCCACCGGACGGCATACCGAATGTGATAGCAGAAGCCATGGCCTTACGGGTGCCTGTGATAACAACACGGGTCAGTGCTATTCCGGAGCTTGTTGAAGACGGAGTGACAGGCAGACTGGTAGAAGTGGATGACCATCAGAGTTTTGCCTTGGCTCTGGCTGAATTTGCCGGTGATGCTCATCTGTCCGAATCCTATTCCGATGGTGCACGAGCAAAGGTTGAACAACTGTTCAATCAGGAAAAGAATATTAATGAGTTGTTAGATCTGTTCAAGCATTACACCGGCATGCACTGGTCAGATCGTGAAACCACAACATTGAATCATGACAAGTGAGATTCAAGACCTCATGACGGTGCCCGGCCCTGACACTACTGCTAGTGGCACTAACAGCGGCAATACAAACAACCGATTGGTTTTTGTTATTGAAGCATTGACCGTTGGTGGCGCTGAGCACATGCTGGTTGCTATGGCCAACCGATTGTGTCTTGCCGGTTGGCAATGTCATGTGATCTGCCTGACCACCGCGGGAGATCTGTCAAACAATCTGGTTGATGGTATTGAACGACATGTGCTTAATAAGAAACCAGGTTTCGATTGGTCTTTGCCACAACGCTTGCGCAGATTGATTAAAACGATTCATCCGCTTGCTGTTAACTGTCATCTTTGGACTGCAAATACCTGGACGCGCTTGAGCCTGCTCGGGTGTGGCATGCGCATTGTAGTCACTGAACACAGTCGCGATAGCTGGAAAGGGCAACACTACCGACTGATCGATCGATTGCTGGCATCTGCCATGTATCGTCTAGTGGCTGTTTCATCAGATACAGCCGATTTTTATCGTAGTGAAATCGGGATTTCCGGTGACAAAGTTGTTGTCATCAATAACGGCATAGATACCGCACGTTTTCGCAACGCCGATGGTGCTACTGTACGTCAGCAACTGGCCAGCGAAGGACAGGTTCTTATCGGTACGATCGGACGTATGATTTCCGCAAAGAACCATCTCCGCCTGTTAAACGCCTTCGCGCAACTTAAGGATGAATTTCCAGACGCGCGTCTGGTGTATGTTGGTGATGGGCCGGAGCGTGACCAGCTGGAAGCGCAAATTAAAGCTCAGTCCCTGGACGAGCTTGTGACCCTTACCGGTACGCGCAACGACGTAGCGGAGATATTTAAAGCACTTGATGTCTTTGTATTGTCTTCCGATCGTGAAGGACACCCTTTGACAGCGCTCGAAGCGCAGTCTGCCGGTACGCCTGTCGTTCTGACTAATGCTGGTGGATCAACGGATGCTATTGTCAGATCAGCAACCGCTGACAAGGGTGCTACCAAACTACATCAGAACGATGATCAGCTAGGCAAGATACCCAGAGATACAGCTGGAAATCCATTAGCGGCCGGGATACTGGTGGAAAAATCTGCTGAGGCGATAGCCTTGGCGATGCGTGAACTGTTGTCAGATGATGCTTTGCGCACTGCCATGGGTCAAACAGGTATGCAGCAGGCCGAATTTCAATTTGATGAGGATGTGATGGTGGGATGTTATGTCGAACTATTTACCCAGTAGTTTCTAAAACTTAAACCTCTTCATCAAAAACAACATTAATCCGACGATTCTGTTTACCCTTTTTCTCAATCTTGGAGACGCGTACCAAGCCTATTTCGCTTGTAGAGGCGATGTGCGTACCACCACAGGGTTGCAGATCTATACCCTCGAAATTAACCAGGCGGATTTTGCCTGTGCCTCTTGGCGGCTTGGCTGATAACGTTCTTACCAGATCGGGTTGCCGGTCCAGTTCTTCTTCTGTGATCCATTGCACTGACATTGAATGATTAGCCGAGATCAATGCATTGAGTGCAGTGGTCAGTTTTTCTTTGTCGACGCTTTCACTCAAATCAAAATCCAGACGCCCTTTGCCATCCTGAATCGATCCTCCGGTTACCGGTGCATCGATCAGGGCGCACATCATATGTAAACAGCTATGCATGCGCATCAGGCGGTGCCTGCGTTGCCAATCAATAGCGAGCAGGCAGGTGTCTCCGATAGCAGGCAATGCGCTGTCTTCAGCCAGTACGTGAATGTGTTCGTTCGAGTCTCTTTGCTTAATCGTGTTGCTGACTGTCAGGGTTTGTCCATCAGATGTGGTTATTTGGCCTGTGTCGCCAGGTTGTCCCCCACCTGTAGCGTAAAACACTGTCTGGTCAAACTGAATCCCGCGCTCATCAGCTTTCGTCACAGTGGCATTGCAATTCTGCAGATAGCCATCATTTTGAAAAAGTAAGTCAGTCATTGTGCATGCCTACGCGTTGTCAGGAAGGAAATGCTGTGGAGTTCGGGTTATTTTAACTTGCCGAAAATCGTCTACATGTATTTCATGTGCCGTTATATATGCTGACCACCATTAATATGAATCTCAGCCCCAGTCACGTAGCTAGAGGGTGGCGTACATAACACGTAGATCATCGATGCGACTTCTTCGGGTTCGCCCATGCGTTTCAATGGAAGACTATCAATAATTTCATCAGTGCCTGGTGACAACATGGCCGTATCAATTTCGCCTGGTGCTATTGAGTTCACCCTTATACCCATAGGGCCAAAGTCATGCGCCATCTCTCGCGTTAAAGCGGCCAGAGCCGCTTTGGATGTTGAGTAGGCGGCGCCTGCGAAAGGATGGACACGACCACCGGCAATCGAAGTCACATTAACAACTGAGCCTTTACCGCGTTGTAGTTCATTAACCAGTCCTTTGGCCAGCATGATGGGAGCAAAAAAATTAACATCAAAGACCCGCTGCCATTGCTCTCGACTGGTTTGCAGGCTGTTCTGCCGGGTGCCGTCATCTTGTTTGGGTGAAGTCCCGGCATTGTTAACAAGTGCATGCAGCTCGCCATCGCCAAGTCTGCTTCGCATTTCCTGAACAGCTGTTTCAAGGCTTTCAATATCGCCAAGATCGACTTGAATATGATCCTCAGGGCCAGCTTCCCATGGGCAATGTTCGGAAAATGCCATGCGCGAACAGGTGATCACTCGCCAACCAGCACTTGAAAATCTTTTTACAGTGGCGTGGCCGATACCTCTGCTGGCACCAGTTAATATGACGGTAGGCTTTTTTTCACTGCTCATGTAGATTCAATCATCCCGCTGTATCTGTAGCGTTGGTTGAAGCTTTACTGTCATGGCATCGACAGTAGTTTGCCGGGCATCACTTCTGGATCTACAGCTGTACCACCCGCCAGGAAGTAACGCAGGCTAAAAATCAGAGTCGCAATAATTCCCCAGGATAGCCCGACCACCACACCGGCATCCAGTATGCCACGCCATGGAGCTGGCAGGCGCTGAAAAATAATGATCAGAACGATAATCGCACAGGTGAGTATCCAGCTTGTCAGCACGCGTTTTTTAGGTGCAGCGAAATAAGTCATACAAAAAAAAGGTGCCAGCACGGCC
>CAYPMR010000126.1:0-7795 GCA_964411665.1 uncultured Granulosicoccaceae bacterium
ATGAATGTTTGGTTGATATTGGCAATGGCAATGGCAATGGCAATGGCAATGGCAACGCTGGTAGTTGTGCTACGTGGGACGTAAATTTATATTACATTTCCTTTTAGAAAGGAACAAGCATGCGTTCCGTCAATTAAACTGTACCCACAACAGTTGAAACTGATAAGGGTATCGGAAGCAGGAGATAAAAATATGTATAACGCTAACCGAGGTTATTACATGGCAATCATTCGATACAGCCTGCTGTGTCTGCTTTGCATGGCTGGATTCAATGCCAACGCTGATACGCAAACGCCCACAACACGCATAACATCAAATTTAAATAATCTGGTAGCAGGCTCAGTCACGCTAAGTGGCAATGCCACTGACCAAGGCGGTAGTGGTGTAGACCGTGTGTTTGTGAGTATCCGCAACAATGCAGGGATGTTTTTCTACGACGGTGCGTTTCGATCAGAAGACACCGTTACCTTCCGGCACTTGAATGTAGCGAACGGGACGGATCAATGGTCAATCAGTTTGCCACTGCTGCCAGCTGGTAGCTATGAGGTGACAGCGCGTGCGCGTGATGGTGCACGTAATCAGAACCCACAGGTTAGGGACAGACGCACAGTGGTTGTGCAGCCGCGCAATACAACCTCATCCGGCGGTGCAAATTCACTCGTACAGGGCAATACGATCCGCTTCCCAAACAACGACTATTACCAGGTGCAGAGCGCCGACGGTACACGCAATATCTGTGAAGGTGAACGTGAGTGTGATGTCGCTGATGGCACGTATTTGGTGATTAACCACACGACGGGTGAGCGTATCAGAGGTGTTGTTGTCGGCAATGGCAGTGGCAGTAATACGAGCAGTGGCGGTAGCAATACGGGCAGCTCTTCAAACAGCAGTTCAGGGATGGGGGGCTTTACCGTCAGTGGCAATACGATTCGTTTTTCAAACGACGACTACTACCAGGTACAAACGGCAGGCGGTACACGCACAATCTGTGAGGGTGAGCGTACCTGTGATGTCGAGGACGGTACGTATATCATCATTAATCACACGAGCGGTGAGCGCTACACCGATGTTGTGGTCAACAACGGCATCAACGCCGGTAAGCCGGAATTTGAAGATATCACGGTCAGCGGTAATACGATTCTGTTGTCGAACAGCAATTTTTACTATCAGGTACAGAGCGCAGGCGGTACACGCACTATCTGTGAGGGTGAACAATCCTGTGAAGTACCCGACGGCACCTATCTAGTGATCAATCATACGACAGGTGAACGGTTTGGGAATATTGTAGTCGGCAACGACGAACTGTTGGCCAGCAGTTTCGATCCAATTGTAGCTGACTCGGTCATCACGGTCACAGGCAACACGATTAGCTATCCGGACAACGGGTACTATCAAGCACAAACGGCTGATGGATCACGCAGCATCTGTGAAGGAGAGCGCTCGTGTACGGTGCCGGATGGTGAGTATGTGGTGATCAATCACACGACTGGCGAACGTTCTTCTGGCATCTTCGTGCCAGGTGCTCAAGGAGATAGTCAAGATAACAGTACGATTACGACTGACAACTACCGACGCATATACGAAAACATGGTTGCCAGACTTTACACTGGTTTCTATCGGCCGTTTTTTGACAGTATGCAGTTTTCTAGTGATGCCACATTGGTATCAGAAACCGTATTCGGCCCGTTTACAGATCAGGTTTTTACTTGCAATGGCGGGGGAGGCTATGAAACAAACGACGTGCGGGGTGGCGCACAGGGCACTTTCACAATAGAAATTAATGATTGCTTAGCTAATGATGTGCTTTTCAACGGTAGATTTTCAGACGTAGCAACCTTTGGTAGCCCTTTTAGTTCATCGTCAGTATGGACAGACTACAGCTCTGTTAGATCTGATTCGGACCGAATAGATATGTTGCGGTACAGTTCGGGTAGAGGTGGAAATCAAATTAGCAGTAGTTTTTCTTTTTCGATATCAGGATACCAACTATTAAACGGCAATATTATTGAGAGGGTGGAGAGAGCGTTATCTAGTGTGATTCGTGACAGGGAACCGATATTTAGCGGTGAAAGCACGAACCCGGAATTTAGAGGTAGGTTTACTCTCGATGTTCTGGATGGCGTTCTCGACTCACAAGTGATAAGGCTTGAAGCGTCAGAAGGTTTTGCTGGGCTAACGTTGCTTGCGAACCGCGCAATTCCCGTGTACACCACAGGCCAGTTAGAGATTGTTGCTGAAGACGGAAACAGAATATTGATTGACGCAGACAATGGCGACCCTGAAACATTTACAGCGTCAGTGACAACTGCCGGTTTTGCTGAGACTTTTACCGTGCCGTGGAATGAAAATAATATTCCCCCCTGTTTTCAGGTTAATACTGAAGACTACAGGGCGTGTGCCATGGACCGTCAGTAACAGAAATACTCAGCGTATGGCTGAAACAGGGCAGATATTCTCAACAGTTGGTAACTGATAAGGGTATCGGAAGCAGGAGATAAAAATATGTATAACGCTAACCGAGGTTATTACATGGCAATCATTCGATACAGCCTGCTGTGTCTGCTTTGCATGGCTGGATTCAATGCCAACGCTGATACGCAAACGCCCACAACACGCATAACATCAAATTTAAATAATCTGGTAGCAGGCTCAGTCACGCTAAGTGGCAATGCCACTGACCAAGGCGGTAGTGGTGTAGACCGTGTGTTTGTGAGTATCCGCAACAATGCAGGGATGTTTTTCTACGACGGTGCGTTTCGATCAGAAGACACCGTTACCTTCCGGCACTTGAATGTAGCGAACGGGACGGATCAATGGTCAATCAGTTTGCCACTGCTGCCAGCTGGTAGCTATGAGGTGACAGCGCGTGCGCGTGATGGTGCACGTAATCAGAACCCACAGGTTAGGGACAGACGCACAGTGGTTGTGCAGCCGCGCAATACAACCTCATCCGGCGGTGCAAATTCACTCGTACAGGGCAATACGATCCGCTTCCCAAACAACGACTATTACCAGGTGCAGAGCGCCGACGGTACACGCAATATCTGTGAAGGTGAACGTGAGTGTGATGTCGCTGATGGCACGTATTTGGTGATTAACCACACGACGGGTGAGCGTATCAGAGGTGTTGTTGTCGGCAATGGCAGTGGCAGTAATACGAGCAGTGGCGGTAGCAATACGGGCAGCTCTTCAAACAGCAGTTCAGGGATGGGGGGCTTTACCGTCAGTGGCAATACGATTCGTTTTTCAAACGACGACTACTACCAGGTACAAACGGCAGGCGGTACACGCACAATCTGTGAGGGTGAGCGTACCTGTGATGTCGAGGACGGTACGTATATCATCATTAATCACACGAGCGGTGAGCGCTACACCGATGTTGTGGTCAACAACGGCATCAACGCCGGTAAGCCGGAATTTGAAGATATCACGGTCAGCGGTAATACGATTCTGTTGTCGAACAGCAATTTTTACTATCAGGTACAGAGCGCAGGCGGTACACGCACTATCTGTGAGGGTGAACAATCCTGTGAAGTACCCGACGGCACCTATCTAGTGATCAATCATACGACAGGTGAACGGTTTGGGAATATTGTAGTCGGCAACGACGAACTGTTGGCCAGCAGTTTCGATCCAATTGTAGCTGACTCGGTCATCACGGTCACAGGCAACACGATTAGCTATCCGGACAACGGGTACTATCAAGCACAAACGGCTGATGGATCACGCAGCATCTGTGAAGGAGAGCGCTCGTGTACGGTGCCGGATGGTGAGTATGTGGTGATCAATCACACGACTGGTGAACGTCTTCAGGCGATTGTTGGTGGTCAGACGAATAACCAATCAGCCACACTGCGCATAGAAGATGCACCTCTATTGATTCGTGCAGCGACGTTGTCGGACTTTCTTATGGATGAAATTGTTCTAACACAATTTGCTGATAGCGCGTCCTCTCCAACGTTAGCAGGTATTCCAAATCCCTTTATGAACACTAGAATTCCGCAGTCGGTCTCCTTTACGCCAGACGTTATTAGAGCTGATGGAACTGTGATGCGTGTTTCGGGAAGAACAGCCTGCAATGAAAGCGGCATTGTATTCGACCGTGGATTTTTTGTGTTAGTAACGGAAAATTCTGCTAATGGTGGTACTGAACAGTACTACGATCGATGTGAAGTAGATGCTTTTCAGCTTAACGGATTAGTGTCTTTCGAATTCGGTGACTTTGAAGAATTAGATGAATTTAATGACATTAATTTGCGAGATTTAAATACCATTTATAATTTCCAGAATTTTGAAGTTACAGACGATAGTCGCGCAGTTACAGTAAATGCAGATAACCTAATTGCTCGAAGAGAGGTACTAGGTTTTGAAATAGATCCAATTACGGCTGACTTTTTAATTGAAGGGGTAGTTCAAACGTACACCGTCACTGATTCAACGGGTTCGTTTGCACTGCGAGATGTCGACATCAGTCAGTCGAGGTTTTCCGGTAACGACGCAACCACCAGTACGTTTGTAGTTGAGACCTTAAACGGTCAGACCATTAATGCCCAAGGTGCGATTACCGATGTGTTCCGGTCATCACCGGATGGTGAATTTCTGCAATCCGGTGTGTTGGTAGTTACCAGCGGAAACAGCACATTAACAATTGAAGCAAACGACCAATCAACCTATTTGGTGACACTGGAGCGTGATGGCAGTGTTATTACAGAGATACTGCCCTGGTCAGGCACAGAGCTGCCGGTGCCTGCTTTAGCACTTCTATAATTGCGGTGATCAGACGTTGTCTGACAGTTACAGGTGTTGCTGGCTCTAGCTTGTTTAGAGCCGCCTACAGCAGCCGATAGCTCGCACTTCAGCCGAATTAACCAGGTCAGTTTCGCCTGCATGGCATAAAATAACTGCAGATTGCCGATAAAAAGGCACCCTACAATCAACGATAGAACAGTCATCGTGAGTAAAGACCAAGAAGGGGCTTATCACAAATTGCGGATGCCACCCGGTGCCAGACCGACAGGCTGCCCTGTGGATAGCGAATTTACGACATTCAATCCTGACTATCTTGCGAATCCCTATGCGCAATTACGCAGGTTGAACCGGGAACAGCCTATTTTCTACAGTGAACAACTGGGATATCTGGTTGTAACAAAATTGGATGATGTGCTGGAAATTTTCAAAGATCACGATAACTTTTCGTCCGAAAACGTCCAGGACCCTGTTTTTCCCATTTGCGAAGAAGCTGCCCAAGTTCTAGCGGCCGAGGATTTTAATCCAGTTGCTGTTATGTCCAATCGTCAACAACCCGATCACGGACGTATCCGCAAATACACACGCGATGGATTCTCTGGTAGGCGCATGAAACAACTGGAGCCCTACATTCGTAGGCGTTGTAACGAATTGACAGAGGCGATGCTTGCCAATCCAGAACCGTTCGATTTCATAAACGGATTTGGCCACCCTCTGCCTGGACAAATTATTTTCAGGTTTATTGGCTTTCCAGAAGCAGATGACGAACAACTGATGCAATGGACTAATAACCGTTTGTCCTTCACCTGGGGCAAGCCAGGTCCTGATGAGCAAACAGCGATTGCGGACAAAATGCTTAAATACTGGCGATATTGTCGAGAGTTTGTTGCTAAAAGAATGAAACATAAAGAAGACGATTTTACTTCTGAATTACTCAGTGCTCATGAAAAAAATCCGCAGGAACTTACTTACCGGGAGGTCGAATCAATAATCTATGGTTTGTCTTTCGCTGGGCATGAAATTGTCAGTAACTATCTAAGCAACGCCTTGCTGTGCTTGCTGCCAAGGCGCGAAGTCTGGCAATCGCTTGGTGAAGATTCTTCGCTGATTCCAAATGCATTGGAAGAAGTGCTTCGGTTCGAGTCGCCGCAAACAAGTTGGCGGCGAATAACCAAAAGCGATTGCGTATTTAAAGAAATTTCCATACCTGCTGGCACACAGGTATTTTTGTCCCTGGGTGCTGCTAATCATGAAGACGCCACTTTTGATCAGCCGGATCAGTTTGACATACACAGAAAAAATGCCCGTAAACATGTGTCTTTTGGGCACGGCATTCATTTTTGCCTGGGTGCCCGCCTTGCCAGATTAGAGGCAGAAATAGCGATTGAAACGCTGGCTGGGAAGGTGCCTTCTTTACGTCTGGTTGAAGATCAAACCCTGAGCTATTCAGCGAACATAACTTTCCGTGGTCCCGAATGTTTAATGGTTGATTGGGATCGAGCCTGAACTAACACTCTAGCGCATGGATTCCATTACCCAGGCTGCCCTCGGTGCAAGTGTCGCCTACGCTGTCGCAGGAAAGTCGCTAGGAAGCCGCGCTTTGATATATGGAGCTGTACTCGGCAGTTTGCCAGATCTCGATGTGCTGGTTCCCTACGAGGATGCTGTTGATAATTTCACCTATCATCGCAGCTGGTCGCACTCATTTGTGACACTAAGTGTGTTTTCAATCGTACTGTTTGCTCTTTCAAAGCAGTGGTGGGAACGACAGGGTGTCAACGCTTTAAGAGCCTTTCTTCTCTTGTGGCTAGTTCTGGTGACACATCCTTTGCTGGATAGCTTTACTGTCTACGGCACGCAAATCTGGTGGCCAATATCACATTACCCGGTGGGTTGGGGCTCAATATTTATCATTGACCCTGTTTATACGATACCGCTTTTGATCACGTTTATATTGATCTTTGTAAAAGATCGATCAGCTAAATCGGCTAGGCAAAAGGCTATTTTCAGAAGTAAAACTGTGTACACAGGGTTACTGATAAGCAGCCTTTATCTCCTCGCTACGGTAGTTATACAGAAACAAGTAGAAAAAGAAGCTCTGGCGGCGCTGCGTACAGTTGGTTTCGAACAAGAAAGCTACGCTGTTTTGCCAACGCCCGGGCTGATACTGTGGCGAATAGTGGCTCGTGATGCAGATAACTATCTTGAGGGGTTTCATTCTTTGCTCAAACCCCATAGAGACTTGCGATTCGAGCGTTTTGACACGAATGAAACCTTGCTTGATTCTGTAGCAGACGAACCAGCAGTCTTGCGCTTGCGAAGTTTCACCAAAGGACTGTATGCGAGCGCAGCTGAAGAAGACTATGTATTGATATCAGATTTACGTATGGGGATTGAAGCCCAGTATGTATTTAGATTCCGTGTTGCCCGTATAGCCCCTGAAACCGGCGTTATAACTGTACTTAAACCTACGCAGTTGCAACGATTTCAACCCAATGTCGAAAGAATGAAATGGGTTTTGAAGCAGTATTAAAAAAATACAATCTGCCGTAAAACACAACCTGCCGATTCGCTTTAGCTTATGTATTAAAGAATATTGTACGTTGAGTATTTGCGTTGTTACAGTAAACCGGAAATGATTAATGCCGTGCGCGAAGATTATCGCGCAAGCACGACTACCGATCTTGACACAATGCCGCTGACATCACGCAGGCAGGGTGCGTAGAGCTGAAAACGGAACCATACAGCGCTTTTGAGTATCCCATAACGCAAGGTGCACACACTTGAGACTTTCGCGAAAAGTAAGGCGGCCGATATTTTTTAATTCCGGGTGCTGCTCCAATACAGCCGGTAATTTGTGAAAAGCAATTCGACTGGATAGATGGTGTACGTGATGTATCCCTATATTGCCGGTTAGCCACATCAGTGGTTTCGGCAAATCGTAGTAGGAACTGCCATGCAGAGCTGAGTAGGAATGTTGCCAGTCTTCAGCTTCATCCCAATGCGTTTCATCAAATTGATGTTGCACATAAAACATCCAGACGCCTAT
>CAYPMR010000127.1:0-7731 GCA_964411665.1 uncultured Granulosicoccaceae bacterium
ACAAATTCAGCAGCAAGGATATCTCCGTCACCCACATATTTACCGTCGCGATACAGACGATCGTACACAATGCTGAAGTGATCGCCCTTACGAATATCACTGGAGAAATCCAGCTCCCACTGAAAAATATCAGCAAGATTCATAATGGTGGTTTGTTTGAGATTGGCTTTTTCGGCAGCTACATAAAGAGACTGCTCAATCGTGCCGGAACTGACAACGCGCTCGTATTCGAGTGGCAGATGCACTTTTTCAATCGAATACCCATCATCAGCCTTTGCCAACAATACACGTGTATCTCTGGATACTTTGACACTCAGCGACTTGAAGGTACCTTCCCAGTCATAGGTGAAGGTCATCTTCTGACCCACTTTCAGTCGGGTCAGGTGACGCTGCACAAGATCATGCGCTTCCAAAGCACCAAGATCCGCCCGGGCAACGCCGTTATCGTTAAGCATGCCAGAGAAGGTGGCACCCGCTTCGACTGTTACAACTTTCTTGTAGTCATCATGCAGTGATTGCTCAGGATCGACTAACTCAAGCGTCTGGTGTGGAAATACCTGTTCACCCTGCAAAGGCGGGAGAGCGCTTTCCGCATTACTTATTTCATCAAGCAAACTCTGCTTTTGTGCAGCGTTTGCATCGCGCGGGCCGATCAGATCAACAAAGGCTTGAGGGGCAAAGGCACCCGGCACGTCATCGGGGTGTTGCACGCCGTACGCCGGCTCAGACAAAGCAGCCGTTTGAATAGCATCGTCGTCAAAACGAAATGTGGGCTGAGGTATAGGTTTGGGTAGTTGGGAAAAATTTATCCCTGTGGTTTGAAAGTGCGGTGTGACTGCAGCAAGACTATCGCTCTGAGATAGCTGCCTGGAGACAGTGTCAGCGATACTAACCAGATAAATCAAAGCGGATGCAGCGATACACCCTGCGCCGAATACGAACAAATATCGACGTCCAGGTGATTGATCGAACTCGTTCACTCTAACCGCTCCCAGCGTATCGCGTTTCTTATTAGTTGTTCGGCGCACAAATGGTCGCTTTGCAGGTCCTTTGGACAGGCTTGCTGTCACACCCAGTCGCTTCGCCAAAGCCGTAAACGGTCCAGTATCACCTGACGATGATTGCCGGGGAGGCTTTGCGCCAGGTCTTCTGCCTGGCTTGAAATCAACCTGCATAGCACTTCAGTATCTGGAGTTGTGTTCAAAATCCCGCTTGTTACAGGCCATCCCGCCAGAACTGCGTGCATAGATTCTGCGTAAGTACTTATTCAGCCCAATTACTTATTCGGCCCAATTACTTATTCAGCCTAAGTACTTATTCCGCCAAAGTACTTATTCAAAAAAAGTACTTAGAATCGGTATATTGAATCGGCGTACTGAAAACCCAACGGATTTAGCAACTCCATGGCTCCTCCGCTACAAATTTTCGAATTTGTTTTTATTATTGGTTTGGACAGGGATTTTCCACAACTGGCCAACAACTCTAGCCCGCGGTGATATCAGAATTTAGAAAACCCATGCCGAATCGAAGAGTTTAGAACATCTGACGAAAATAAAGAAAATTTTTTGCCCGTAACCCTCAGGTAATTCCTACATGAAAATTCGGGAACAAAGAACAATTATATCGGTAGATTTAACCCAGAGTCAGTCTTAATAAGGTTAAACAAGGCAACGGCTTTCAAAGGGTGAGCTTAGCTGAAATCAACCTGAATTTTCAGAGCAGTCTGATGGGAACTGATCAAAAAAGATGAATCAATGATCTGTTTGCGCAGGTTGCGAGGCTCGAATACAGAGCCAGAGGATCACGTGTGTTCCATGAATGCTGATTTACAAACACTACGTGGGGCGTTAACAGCATTTCTTTGCTGTTAATGTGTACTGGCCCTGGATTGTTATGGTGCACCTTTGCTGTGAAAGGATTTGGGATTTGCTAAACCGAAAAAGATGAACCGCAGCCGCAGGTTGTGGTGGCATTGGGATTACGAATCACAAACTGGGATCCTTCAAGACCTTCCGTGTAGTCGATTTCAGCGCCGGTCAGATACTGAAAACTCATCGGGTCAATCAGCAGTTTGACGCCTTCTTTTTCTACCTCGGTATCACCGTCCTGCAGAGTTTCATCGAAAGTAAATCCATACTGAAAGCCGGAACACCCACCGCCGGAGATGAATACTCGTAGCATCAGGTCGGGATTACCCTCTTCCTCAATCAGTGCTTTGACCTTCAGCGCCGCCGCATCAGTAAACACGAGCGGATCGGGCATTTCAAAATCGTCAAGGTTTTCTACTTCTGCATTCATGTGTTCTATCTCTGAAACAATCTATTGCGAATCATGGATTGCCAGCGTGTTTACACGCGTTAATTTACACGCGTTATGTGATTAAACGCGTCATTTATTGAACTACGCGCTTCCAGCCACACGTCCAACAGCGCGCTGATCCAGACCTCATCACGGCAAAATTAACTTAACCTAGTAAACAAGTCAAGTATTACGAAAAAGCATCCTCGTGGGCGTAATTTTCTGACGACTCCAACCAGGGTAAAACAATATTTTACTCGCCAACTCATCAGAATATATAGATCAATCTACATATAACTATATGATTTTATTGATTTAAATCTTCGCTAAATGCATCCACTACCCCTGATGCAACCCGCCATGGATACTCGCCTGTGATTCGCTTAACCGCAGGCCGATAAGGTTGTACCGGGTTTGCGATAATTTTGACAACCAGTGGCTCGAAACCGTCCGGCAATTCGACTGAGGCCGTGAATTCCTCAAAATACCTGAATTCAAAATCTGCAGAAGTCGCCTGAACAACGCCAGCATCCTTTGCCGAAATCGGCTGCAGATCTATTTCAACCCAGCTATCGATCTCAGCGTCCGGGTTACTGCCTTCAATCCTGGCGATCAGCTGGCCATTAACGCGTTTGCGAGCCTGAGGCTGAACCAACATCCATTCAAGCTCAAAGTTATTAGCGCCTTTTGCCTCAATCGAGAAAGAATCGATCAAAATCCCGGTAGTGCTATCTCCGCCTGTGGCCAGATTACGGAACAGCATCAGTTCCTGGCGCTCCCGTGATCGTTGCAAGCGAAGACTTGTAAGCGATTGATTCAGCTCGGCAATAGCCTGCGCATTTGCGTTGTCGCGCAACGCAAGCATTCTGACCTGCTTGCCAAGCTGAACATTTTGATCCTCCGCGCTCAATAATGCCTCGCGCAGTTGCTGCGAGGATAGCGCACCTTCCTTTGCTGGCCGATCACCCAACTCCCAACCGAGTAAAAACACTACAACAACCGAGCCGAGCACAAGCAAACGACCAGTCAGGTGAGAATTATTAATCGAACCAAGGAACATGCGGCTGTCGTGCAAAGTTGGTGAATATCAAAGCGGTGACAGATAGGTCAGCCTGTCGCGTCAGCCAGATGCAACAAGATTCATACCAATGCCCCCAACAATGGCTATCCGGGGCAAACTCCTAGGGCAATAAAGCCAGCGCGTTCAGGGCCATTTGTTCATCCAATCCAAACATCAGATTCATATTCTGTACAGCCTGACCGGCAGCCCCTTTAACCAGATTATCCTCGACCGCTAGCACGACCACAGTATTTCTTCCCTGCGGACGATAGATCGCAAGACGACAATGATTCGATCCCTTCACCGAGCGCGTCTCCGGATGACTGCCGGGGGGCATGACGTCAACAAAAGTTTCGCCCTTGTAGCGAGTTTCAAACAAACTTTGCAATGCTGATTCGTCGATCGATGGGTCATTAAGCGTTGCATAAAGTGTGGCATGGATTCCGCGAATTATCGGCAATAGATGCGGTGTGAAAGTCAGTTGCACGGCGGAACCAATTGCGTTGCCAAGACCCTGCTCTATTTCAGGTAAATGTCTGTGGCCTGCTACACCATAAGCCTTGAAACTGTCAGATACTTCCGCATGTAAAGTGCCTGTGTTGGCTGCGCGACCCGCACCGCTAACGCCGGATTTAGCGTCCGCAATCAGCGAGCCTGTGTCAACCAGACCTGCTTCAAGCAGCGGAAGAAAACCCAATTGAATGCAGGTTGGATAACAACCGGGGTTGGCGACCAATGATGCTTCGCGTATTTGTTCGCGATGCATTTCGGGTAAGCCGTATACTGCTTGCGCTAACAAATGTGGTGCTGCATGGGATTCACCGTACCAACGCTGCCACTCGGCTGCATCTTGCAAGCGAAAATCGGCAGACAGATCTATGACTTTTACACCTTGTTGTAACAGCGCTTCTGCCTGGTGCATAGCAGTCGCGTTAGGCGTTGCAAAAAACACCAAATCCAAAACACCCAGATCGGCATCAGCCGGGTCACTAAAACGAAGATCAGTTGCACCACGCAGATTCGGAAACAGCTCATCGACCCGTGTGCCTGCATGCGTTCGGGAACAGATAGCGGATAACTCAACTTGCGGGTGACGCAACAGTATCCGTAACAACTCGACACCGGTATAGCCGGAACCTCCTACGATACCTACTTTTTTCATGACAGCGTTTCGTACTATTATTTTTCAGTCGACAATGACAACTGTGCGTCACTTGAAATCATGCCCAGATCATCAAGTATGCTCGAGAGCTCTTCCGGATAATAGGGTTTACCCAGGTAGGCAACGACACCGAGTTTGGCGGCACGATGCCGATACGAGGCTCCCGTGCGAGAGCTGATCATGACCACCGGCATCTTCTTATAGCGGCCAATTTCTCTTATGGCTGCGACCAACTGAAACCCATCCATACGTGGCATTTCAACATCAACAATCAAAAGGTCAGGCGGTTGTTTAACATGCTTTAATGCCTGCAGTGCTTCGAGCCCGTCGCGCGCATCAATAGGTTTCAGACCCCGCGACTCGACAACGCCACGCGTGTAGGTTCGTAAGGTAACTGAATCATCTACAATCATGACTCGCTTGCCAGCTCGTTTTTCAACAGACCCATCAGAGTCGGTTGTCGGGCTCCCGGTCGACAAGGAATGATGTTGACTAGTGTGCTGAGTAATCTTTTCAGAATCGTCGCCGAAATCTACCTGATCAACGAATTTTCTGGCAGCTTGCGTCACATCAAGAGCATCACTTTTGTTTGCATCGGCATCACCGTCGGTAGCAGACAGAGTGTCGTCATATTTTGATGACGATAGAATATTGTAGGTATCATCATCATGCTCGAAAAGCGTGTTTTTCTCATTCCCTGATTGCGCCTCACTGTGTTTAACAACTTGTGCAACACTTTGCGTATCAGAAACAACCGCATCATCCACACCCCCGTGAGAGAGCGGAGCGTTTGAGTCAATCAGATGCAACACATCAAGCAGCAATACTTTTGTGCCATCTGCCTGCTGACTCACGCCGCTATAAAAACCAAGGGAATCAAGTTGTCTGCCCGGTGGGTGGACGATCAAATCGCGAAAACCAATGAGTTTATCCAGCTTAATGCAGGTGTGCTGGCCGGCTACATCAAGAAGTAGAAATCGAACCGTATCGTTTTCTTTTTCAAGTAGTTTACTCGCCGTGTCAGGCTCATCACTCGAGGGTGAATTGTCCAGGCTATGGTGGCGTTCAAAGATTCGCGCAACATCCAGTGATTGATAAAGGGTATCCAATTGAGGTTGATGATCGACCTCGGCCTGCAAGCGCGACTCATCTGTCGCCATAACGGCTGTCTCCAGACACATGAAGCCACCTGTAACGGCCTGCATCGCAGCTGCCGGCCTGACAGACTGCACGCAATCAGCTGTAATTCCTAGCTGAAAACCATTTATCTCAAAAACTGCCGTGTGCTGAATTTGCACAGGCAATGGCACACTGATAGAAATTGTCGTACCACTTGAATCGCTACGTGTGAAAGCCAGCTGTCCTTGTATCACTGCAAGCAGGCTATGGGCAGTTGCGAGGCCAACACCTCGACCCGAGAGCATATCTGTCTGACGGCGTGTTGATAATCCCTGCTCGGGTAAGCGGGCCAATAATTGGGCATCCGTTGCCAAATCGTCTCCCGAGAGTTCGCGCAGGCGCTCATAATTCACGCCAGCGCCATCATCACGCAATGTTATTTTTAAATTATTGCCGCTTAACTGAACGTGTAATTCGATCAAACCCTGTTCAGGTTTTCCAACATCCAAACGCGTGTCTGGTGCTTCGATGCCATGCGCTACTGCATTTCTCAGTAAATGTTCCAAAGGTGCTGCCAGCTGTCGGTGGATCCCCTGATCGATAGTGATTGCACCACCTTGTAATCTGAACTCTATGTGTTTGCCAAGCGATCGCGCAGCCTGACGGACAATGCTACGCAGGCGTTGCGCAAGAGTATCGAAGCGCACATGTTTGGCTTTTAACACCGACTCGTGTATGTCAGCAGTCAATCGAGACGATTGCGACAAGGTCTCACCTTCCTGACGCAACCGCTCATGCAACGCATCCCGGATCGTGTCCAGATCATATAAGACCTCGCTTAGCTGACGCCGATCTTCGTCAGTGGCAAGTGCATCACTGACAGGAGTTTGATGGGCAAAAGAGCCAGTCCCGGATACTCTGTCAGATTTGGCTGTCGTTGTAGCAGGCTCAGCATAAGCTGCTGCCAGGCTTACCGTTTGATCATTATCATTATCACCGGACTGCGACTCTAAATCATCAGGTAGCAGACTGGTTTCCAAATCAAGATCACGGAGCTTTTGTCGCAACATGACACTTGCTTTGTCCAGGTCGAGCAAACTGTCACCAAGCAGTGTAAAGCCCTGTTGCAACTCAGCATGTTGCATACTGATGCGCGTCGAGAGCGAAGACAGCTGGTCGAGTAATTCACCGTCAACGCGTATACCGCCGGTTGCATTTCCACGATCGATAGCAGTCGCCGGATCGGCAGATGCCTGCAACGGCCGGGAGGGTTGAGTGTCATCCTGAGTCTCAATGGTTGCATCAAGCTCTGTTGCGGACGCTATAACCTGTGTTTGATCATTTAGCTCATCAACTAATTCGTAGGCTTGTGTATTTAAATGAGTTAAATCATTTAGCTCAGTTGTTTGATCAGCAGCTTCGGACAACTCCAGGGTCTGATCAAACAATGCGTCATTGCCAATGTATGAATTCGTCGGATTATCAGACAATTCAAAATCAGCATTAAGTTCGGCAACAAGCATATCGAAGTCACCGGCGCGCTCTCCGTTTCGGGCCTGCTCAAGAATTATCTGCAATGCATCGATCGACGCTTCAAACAGATCGAGGCGCCGATCATTGATCTCACTTCGCTCTTGCAACCAGTTGAGCCAACCATTTTCGATATGGTGAGAAAGTATCGCCATCGACTCACAACCGGCCACACGCGCACTACCCTTTAATGTATGCAACTGGCGCAATGCATCGCGCAGTGTCACTCGCTGTTTTTGTTCGGCCGGAGTTTCATCGTTATTGGCTCGAGTGGACAACACCTCCAATTCGGCGTGCATCCGTTGCAATTTTCCGAGGATCAGATCAGCTTCATCGGTAAAAATCAAAAACAGCTGATTTTGCAAGTCTTTTTGTTTACCGGCATTTTTTGATACCACCACCTTGTTGCCTGGTGGTGTTTTTGTTGCATCCGTTATATCAGTTAAATCAGTTGAATCAACTGCGACACCTGCTTCAGAGGCACTGGCATCACCGCTAGACATCAACTGCACAGCTGCATCTTTTAAGCGGCTTATGGCTGGGATCGCAATATCCTCAACAG
>CAYPMR010000128.1:0-7345 GCA_964411665.1 uncultured Granulosicoccaceae bacterium
AATCAGATCAAGCGATCGATCAATCTTTATAACAACACCTCTGGCAAAGTAACGCGCAAGTTCGGACCAACTCAGTTGGCCGGATTCAGAAGCCAATTGAGTTGGTCCATCAACACCTTCGCTATCGGACTGGTCTTTACTCATCAGTGTATTTTCCTGTAACAGACTAAACCTTAAAACCGCAGAGACAGATAGTCATCGTGTAACTGCTCTATCGCAGTCAGAACATTTGTACTCAGCCAGTTCTTCCAATCTCTTTGTAGTCCCAGCCAACCACTCAGGCCACCGGTATGTACAAGCGTTGGCTTAATTACATCACTATGCAAAAGTTCGTTCAACGGCATATACAACAACGTATGCAGTGCACGTACCGTATAAACAGGGTCGAGCAAAATACCTGTTTGTTCGAAGCAATCGTTTATGGTGTTGCAATGCGCTTTGTCCAAACGGCCATAGGCAGGTGGTTGTATGGCAGGAACCGTTCGGATTCGTGTCACTAAATCGTTGGATAGATGCTCTGCCCACTGCAATACCCTATTTGGTACGGCTGGATCTTTTGTGACAGTAACGGCGATCAGCGATTGTTCCGTTCGCATATGCGCGGCGATACCAGCCGACGTAGCGCCCGTACCAGCTGCTACCAGCCAATGCGTTGTGTTTTCAGTTGTACTCGTTTCGCCATTGATACTGTTGATTAAATCACCACAGGATTGTGCAGCTTCAAGCGAACTCCCACCTTCTGCCAACACTATATAGCCTGGATAACGTTTACGCAGCCTGGAGATAGTGTCTGTCGAGTACCGTTCCTTGTATTCACGACGAGTAACAAAGTCCAGCGTCATGCCCAGTCGCTCAGCTAGTTCAAGCGACAGATTGCGTTTATATCGGGCTTGATCGACAAGTTCATCACCACGGATAATACCGATACAGGGCAAATCAGCCTGATGACAGGCCACAGCCAGACTCAGAATAAAGTTGGAGTATGCACCGCCGAAACCGATCAACCCCCGTGCCCGGGTGCCGGTGGCTTGCAACAGATGAGGTTTTAGTTTCAGTCCTTTGTTACCACCGAGGGGAGATCGGCAGTCGCGATCATATAAAATACCTACGCAACCAGATACCGCCTCATAACAGGTGATTACGGCGCTTGTCGACTCACCAGGGAGCATTGCAGCAGCAGAAAAACTATGCCAGCGTTTTTGCCAAAAACTGTCAGGCCTTCATATCAGCTATAAACGCATTCGATCTTTGTATCGAATCGTTCATCTGTTCAAACAATATATCGATATCTGTTTGCAAGTCTGCAAAGGTTGATTTCAGCGAGCCAATCGCCTGTGCGTTGAGATTGTGCTTAAGGAACACATTATCTTTGAATGTAGCCAACACCGGCAGCATGGATTGTTCAGCAGCATGCATGCTGCGCAACAGGTCGTTGTAGCGAGCCTCAGTATCACGTAATTTATTTTGGCTGCTGCGTTTTAAATCGGTATTAGTGTACTGATTAATCTCCGAGCGCCACTCTCTGAATAAATCATTGGCTACCTGCTCGACATCATTGATATTTCCAGAGACGCTATTCGCAGCATCGACGCTATCTTCATACTCGTTTTTCAGGCGATTGTAGGCCTTTTTAAGACCCGTTTCCTCTATCTCAACTACCGAACCAAACTTCTGCAGTGCATCCTGAAATTGCTCCTGTGCCTGTTTCTGAGAATCTCGTGTGTCGGCTACGTTACCTACCAATAGATCACGCTTATGTATGCCAAATTTTTCATAGGTGCTGTATTTGACACTTGCACATCCAACAGTTATCGCTACAACTGCGACAACAACTATTGACCAAAGTCGCGTCAGCGCTGACAGCGTGTATCCAAGGGATCGTAAAATTCCAAGCATGTTGATAACTTAAACCTAGCGTAACAACGGATCGCGTACACGTTTTGCCAATTCCGGCCATTTATCCAGGGTGCAGTTACCGGCCTTGACGTGTCGCTCCAGATAGCCATCACTCATATTGGGAATAGTATCGAGCTTGCAACGGTTGCTGATGGAGTCCCAGCGTCTTGCCTCGCAGATACCCCTCTCGACATAGAGCGCCAGGCAATTAAGGCCCTGTGACAAAACTGCAGACGATGCGGAAGACGATGTTGTAGTCGAGCTGGTTGATCCACTGGAACCACTGGATTTCGCTATAACTAGCGATGACACACGGCGTAATAAATTATTATCATCAAGACAAGCATCATTACGCGTGAATGCACTGCCACGACCCCGTAGTTGGCCGTTGTCATAAAGTATAACGGTGTAACCTGATTTCACTTTCAAGGATGCAATGACATCATTACCAATGCCAAGTTCTCGGAGCTGAACTTGCGTGTAGCGTCCCGGCTGTAGCGAAACACTACCGCCCTGAAAATCACATTGCCCATAGACGGTTGCCACCGAAGAGTTGGCATCAGAGACACTGTCGTAGGGCGAAGAATTATCCGTAACACGGGTTACTCTGATTGAGGATATTTCATTATCGAAGCCATCATTAGACAGGCAGTTGTCATCAGAGCGTAAATAGCCCGATTTTCCTCGCAGAAAATCGAAGAAAAAAAGCTCGGCCTGAAAACCCGGATTTACCTTGATCGAAGAGATCGTGTTATCGCTTATTCCAAGCAATTCCAACCCGGCAGCGTTATATTCACCAATATCGAGATTCGCCCGGCTACCTTCAAAACCACATTTGGAATAAACCGATACGGCAGATGCCGTGTTGCTGGAAGAATTTTGATTAGCGATAGCGTTACCACTTTGGCTACCGGATACAGTGCCCGCACCCACGCCGACATCTACAGCAGCGCCCTCAACAACTATCGAACTGATTCGATTATTATAATCGCCGCGCATACAACGAATACCGGTTTCCAGTAATTTCCCTGCCCCGCGAAAAAAATCATTCTGGTATATAGCAACAGCAAAGCCTTTCGGTACAAAGATTGAGGATATCGAGTTATCGCTCATGCCCAGTTTTTGTAACTGCGTTGCAGTATATTCACCGGGTGCGATCTTTACACCTGTCCCTGAAAAGTTGCATTCGCTGTAAGCTATAACTGCCGGTGGTTGATTATTTGCGAGAACCCCACTTTCATTCTGGGTTAAAAAACCACCGTTGGAATTTGTTACATAGCGCTCATCAACCCGGATGGAAAGGGAACTTATCTGCTGATCCAGACCATCGTCGCGCAAGCAATTATCATTGTCCTGTAGAGTGAGCGACTGCCCGCGCAGAAAATCATTGGCGTACACCACGACCTGGTAACCACGCGGTACTTTTATGGAGGAGATATCGTTATTAGCAATACCCGCATCGCGCAGCTGCGACAAACGATAATCACCCGGCTCCAGTGTCACGGATTCACCACGGTAATCACATAACGAATAGAAGGTGGCACCACTAACCAGGTTCAGCTTCGGATAACGCTTACGCACGGCATTTTCAGCCAACTTTTCGTTGCCACGTTTTTGTACCGTCAAGGAGCTTACCTTGTCGTTAAACGTATTGGATTTAAGACAGCTGTTCGATTTACGAAGCGAACCCACCTTGCCATCGAAACGATCGTCGGTGTAGAGAGTGGCCGAGAAGCCGTCGGAAACAACAACAGAGGAAATGGAATCGTCTTTTACGCCGGCACGTTGAAGTGATTTTTTATCGTAAATTCCCGGTTGTAGCGAGATCGCCTTGCCCTGAAAATTACACTCGCTGAACACAGTAATCTGTGCATACAACTTTTCAGGTATCGCAAACAGGCCGGCAATTGTAAGACAGATTCCAATTATATAAGTCTTTGCCATATCAATCCCTCCAGGATTTTTCAGTGGAAGCTTTGCACTGGCACTACCATGAGGGTAGTGCCAACAGATCAGTCGCAACAGCTTAGCTATACAGCTGAGGCACACCCAACTCTGAATGAAGTTGATTACTTTGTTGCTCAGTGATGTTCATATTTTTTGCAAGCTGATCAAGATAAACAGCCTCGGCCTTGTTATCGAGATTGATCGCCATCAATGAAATCAGATAAACCTGTTGCTCCATACCGCGTGGCACAGATCGGGCAAAACCGTTTACATCGAGCGGCGCAGCCATTTCGCTGCGAATAAACTGCGCTTCTTCCGCACCGACATCACCACCGAGTTTTTCAACAATGTTCTGTTGCTCCTGCTGATCAATCTCACCGTCAGACTTGGCTGCATTGACCATGGCCCGTATCAGGATGGCTGCCTGATCATTTTGAGCCGAGCTTGGTGCCTGCATTTGCTGTTGCTGTTGTGCTTGCCCTTGACCCATAGCCTGACCCAACAGGCTGCCAAGACCACCACCAGCGCCGCCGCCCTGACCACCGAGTATCTGTCCTAGCATGCCGCCGCCAGCCTGCGCGCCGCCACCTGCCTGGCCACCCATCAGCCCGCCAAGTAAGCCGCCCAAACCACCAGCACCACCTTGAGCACCACCGCCGCCGAGGAGGCTACCCAACAAATTACCGCCACCACCACGACCACCGCGTGACATAGCATTCGACAAGACCATTTTTGCAAGCATTCCAACGAGATTCATAGTAAAGCTCCGATTAAGAACACACGATGCTAGCACATCAATACTGAACCCGATCCAAACCAGCTGCTGAATCCCAGTCTGAACGCCAGCTGCTTACACTTTCTTACAGTTTGCACGCAAATGCCGGGGCAATTGCCATAAAACAATGGATATTTTGTCGCTATCAGCTAAGCCTGAATTTTCCTGTTTTGGCGTAGCCGATCACCCATTCGCGCACTGTATGACACCCTCACTCTCAAGCATCTGCAAATCCGATGCTGACAGCTGCAGACGCTCATGGAGAATCTCCCGGGTATGTTGGCCCAACAGTGGTGGTGCACGCTCGGAACACACAGGCGTTGAGGAGAACTTTATCGGGTTGGCAACCCCTGGTGCACTCCCCGCCAATGGATGCTCCATATCCAGTCGCATCCCACGATGAACGATTTGCGGATCGGCAAATGATTCTGCAATCGAGTTGATGGGACCTGCAGGCACGCCAGCAACCTCACAGCCTTCCTGCCAACTCAGCTTGCTACGACTTTTCATCACCGGGTACATCAGTTCCAGTAGCTGCGCACGGTGTTCTACACGTGCAGGGTTTGTAGCAAAGCGCGAATCCTCTGCCCATTCAGGGTGACCCGCCAGCTTCGCGAAGGCTGCAAACTGGCTGTCATTGCCAACCGCCAGATTAATTTCACCGTCTTCCACTTCGAACACCTGATAAGGCACAAGGCTCGGATGCTGGTTACCCATGCGACGCGTCACCGTACCGCTGCACAGATAATTCATACCCTGATTAGCAAGCCAGGCAACAGCTGTATCGAGCAGCGACATATCAATATGTTGACCCTCACCCGTTGTATGCCTGACATGCAGGGCCGCGAGAACAGCGTTGCTGGCATACATGCCTGTCATCAAATCGCAGATGGCTATGCCTGTTTTCTGTGGCTCGCCGTCAGCGGCTCCAGTCAGACTCATTAAACCACTCATACCCTGAATCAAAAGATCATAGCCAGCTCGCTTGGCATAAGGGCCGTCCTGACCAAAGCCGGTGATCGAGCAATAGATAAGCCCCGGATTAATGGCACGCAGAGATTCATAGTCCAAACCATATTTGCTCAATCCACCAACCTTGAAATTCTCGACCAGCACATCGGCTTGCACAGCAAGCTTGCGAATCAGCTCTTGTCCCTGCTCCGAAGCCATATCAACAGCAACCGACAATTTGCCACGATTAGCTGACATGTAATAAGCACTCTCACTGGTATCTTCACCAGTGTCAGCATGCTGTAGATAAGGTGGTCCCCAACTGCGGGTGTCATCACCGCGTATGGGTCGTTCAATCTTTATGACCTCTGCACCCAGATCAGCCATGAACTGCGTAGCCCAGGGACCGGCAAGAATACGACTCAAATCCAGAACACGCAGACCATCAAGAGGGGCTGGCATGGAAGTTCCTCCACTTGTAGCTTTGATAGAATGCCCGTTCGACGTCGACCGGGCAGCAAGCAGTTTACGACGTGCTACCATCATTTGCATGGACATTCATAACTATATCCGCGCAATTCCCGACTTCCCTGAAGAGGGTGTTATCTTCCGTGATGTCACGACGCTATTTAATGATGCACGCGGATTCAGAATGGCTGTTGACGGCCTGCTGTTACCCTACGCTGGCAAACGCATCGATAAAGTCGCCGCATTGGAAGCACGCGGATTCATACTCGGTGGCGCCATAGCCCACCAACTATCCGTCGGCTTTGTGCCAATCCGTAAAAAAGGCAAACTGCCGTGGAAAACGCTGGCCGAGGAATATACGCTTGAATATGGCCAGGAAGTCGTTGAGATTCATGACGATGCAATACAGCCAGGAGAGCAGGTTCTTGTGGTTGATGATTTGATTGCAACGGGGGGGACCTGCGAGGCAGGCATCAAGCTGATTCGTCGATTGGGTGCCAACGTCGTTGGTTGCGCCTTTATTATCGATCTGCCCGATCTCGGCGGCAGCAAACTAATCAAATCGATGAACTGTCCACTACATTGTTTGTGCGAATTCCCGGGCAGCTAAGCAGTTAACGGCCACCAGGGATTTAATCAAACGAGCATTGACGCCACTTTTTTTAAGTCAATCTTGTTGCACCGCAGCAAAATCCTCAACTGCCTGTGCTTCATGCCACTTTCGAGCGTAATACAGAACAAACACAAGATAAAACAACCCGCCCAGAATCATCGACGCAAACCACAAGTGCAACGGCTGTGCAAATGCCGGCACATGCAAGCGATCAAGTGACAATCCCAGAACCATGGTGGCAATCGTCAGAAACAACACTATTCCAGCGACACGGTATGCGGATGCAGCCAACCCGCGACTTTGCAGGATAACGACTACGGCAACGATGTTAAGCAAAGCAGCCGGATAGGCGAGTATGCGATGCAGGGAAAAAATTAACGGCAGGTTATCGATCCAGAGTTGACGGTTTTCATTGTTGTTGGCTTTGGCAACTATATCAACAGCCTCACGTACCTGCGTACCCGATAATAATTGCAGCAATGTCACGCTGATCGCTATCCACAAAATGATACGTGTCAATTTCGCAGGCTTTGCTAATGATTGCTCCATTAATTGCTGGCGGTTCGATCTGAGATACACATATATCAACAGGCACACAATGACCTGTGCCAGGAGCATGTGTAAAGTAATCATCCCGGGAGCCAGATTACTTGCGACGACACGTGATCCCAGCCAACCCTGAAAACCCACTAGAA
>CAYPMR010000129.1:0-7241 GCA_964411665.1 uncultured Granulosicoccaceae bacterium
GATCGGATCGTTGTTGGAATCACCGCTACAGGCAGCAAGTGCCAGGGTGGTAAGTCCAAAAAAGGCAGTACGTGAGGTATATTTATAATTCATTATTTACTTGACCGTGGTTGTACGGACTAATGCTCATGTTGTAAGACGACGGATTCTGGCTTGTTTGGCACGCCCTGACAACAGATGCAGTCCCCAAATTGCGAGAGTTCACAGTGTTTTCATCTGAAATTCAGGTAAGAGTCAGCATTTTTGAGGGGCACTGGCAAAAGCAAGCTAATATTGCTTGTTGTACACTTTAACCAATCGACTGAATGTGCATTGTGTCAATCCAGACAAGTGGAGACTAGTTGAACTCGCTTCACATAAGTCGGCTCCCCGGAGCCCACGTGTCAGGCTGAGAATCTGGACGCAGCGATCCAAACGCCGATAAATGGTTCACAGTTTTGTTCGCAGTCAATATGCAGTCACTAACTAGATGGGCAGTTCTTAGATGGGCAGTTCGCTTTTGACAACGCAGCGTAGTAATCAAAAAGCAGGCGCTAGCTGTGTTCGGGATGATAATCCGGAGATGTGGCGATAGAATTTGCGGCTGCTGATCGTTAAATATTACCAGCACAGGTGTTCTGTGCTGTATCAACCTTATTGTAAATCATTCAACCCCGTAACAGGAGCTTTGGCAGTTTATGTCTGAACGCATTGATGTCGGAAATTTGTCGGTTAATAAGCAATTGCACGAGATGATCAAAAACGAGGTGTTGCAAGGCACCGGGATCGAAAGCGATTCCTTCTGGGCGTCGTTCTCTGAGTTACTCGACTCGTTTTCGGCCCGTAACACAGCGCACTTGCAGCGTCGTGATGAGTTGCAGGAAAAGCTTGATGAATGGCACAAATCCAATCCAGGGGTATCTGTCGAAGATGACAATTACTTGGCGCAATTAAAGTCGATTGGTTACTTGGTTGATGAAGGATCCGATTTCAGTATCAATGTGGATCGTGTTGATGACGAAATTGCGCGAGTTGCCGGACCGCAATTGGTGGTACCGGTCAACAATGCACGTTATGCGATAAATGCTGCTAATGCGCGCTGGGGGAGTTTATATGACGCTCTCTACGGTACCGACGCAATCCCGGATGCTCAGGGTGCGGAGCGCGGCGGCAGTTATAACCCGACCAGAGGTGCACGGGTTATTGCCTGGGCCACAGACTTTCTGGATAAGGCTGTACCGCTGGTCAGTGGCAGCCATGGCGATGCAACAGCCTATACCGTAAACAATGGTCAGCTATCAGTAACGCTTGCCAATGGTGGTGAAATAGGCATTCGCGATGACAAGGCTTTTCGCGGTTATAACGGAACCGAACAAGCGCCTGAGTCAATATTGTTTTGCAACAACGGTCTGCACATTGAATTGCAAATCGATAAAGAACATCAAATAGGCAAGGATAGTTCGGCAGGTATCAAGGATGTATTGCTTGAATCCGCGTTGACAACAATCCAGGACTGCGAGGATTCAGTTGCAGCTGTTGATGCAGATGACAAGATTGTCGTTTATCGCAATTGGCTGGGGCTAATGAAGGGTGATCTTTCTGCAGATCTTTCAAAAGGCGGCAAAACGATCAAGCGACAGCTTAATCCGGATCGTCACTACAAGGGTGCAACTGGTGGATCAGTGGTTGTTCCCGGTAGAAGTCTAATGTTGGTGCGAAATGTCGGTTCGCACATGTATACCGATGTTGTGCTCGATAAGAATGGTAATGAGATACCCGAAACCTATCTTGATGCCATGGTGACAAGTGCCTGTGCTATCCACGATATAAAAAGGACTGAAAACAACAATTCACGTCAGGGCAGTGTGTACATAGTTAAGCCCAAGCAACACGGTCCGGAAGAGGTTGCTTTATCGGTGGAGTTGTTCGCGTTTGTTGAGAATGCGTTGGGGATGAAGCCAAATACGCTGAAGATTGGCATCATGGACGAAGAGCGCCGCACCACCATTAATCTCAAAGAATGTATACGGGCCGCAAGTGAACGCTGCATTTTTATCAACACCGGTTTTCTTGATAGAACGGGTGATGAAATTCATACCTGTATGCAGGCAGGCCCAGTCGTACCTAAAGGTGAAATGAAAGCGCTGCCATGGTTGATCGCTTACGAGGACTGGAATGTCGACGTAGGTCTTGCTTGCGGTTTAAGCGGTTCTGCACAGGTCGGTAAAGGCATGTGGGCCATGCCGGATGCCATGGCGGAAATGTTGAAACAGAAAATTGGTCACCCTAATGCAGGCGCCAATACGGCATGGGTGCCATCGCCAACCGGAGCCACATTGCACGCAACGCATTATCATCAAGTGGATGTGTTCGCACTGCAGGAGAAACTTGCCAAACGTGATCGAGCCTCTCTTAACGACATTCTCACCATTCCACTGTCTGCCAAAGGCCGCAATTATAGCGAAGAGGAAATGCAGCGCGAGATGGACAATAACTGTCAGGGAATTCTGGGCTACGTCGTACGCTGGGTAAATCAGGGAGTAGGTTGCTCCAAGGTTCCTGACATAAACAACGTGGGTCTGATGGAAGATCGAGCAACGCTCAGAATCTCCAGTCAGTTTCTAGCCAACTGGTTGCATCATGGTCTGATCACCGAGGCTCAGATTACCGACACCATGCAGCGCATGGCGCTGGTGGTTGATGAGCAAAACAGCGGCGACCCCCAATACACCAATCTGGCGCCTGATTTTGATGGCAGTGTTGCGTTTCAGGCAGCCTTGGATTTGGTACTAAAAGGGCGTGAACAGGCGAATGGCTACACTGAATTCGTGCTGACCGAGCGCCGTCGTGAAGCCAAGGCCAAGGGGCTGGTCTAGCTGATCCAAAGCTTGATAACCCGGGGCAGTTCCTATGCCTCGGGATGTCGCAATCGGGTTGTGGTATCTAGCTAAACAGCCTTGTCTGTAAAGTTGTATTGACAACTTTACAATAGGAGACTTACACTAGCTACATTGCAATCACTGTTTGGCAACGGCCAGCTAATCATGCCTTTAAATCCACAATCTCCTTTACCGTTGTATCGCCAGTTAGCCGAGCGTATTCAGGCGGATATCAGTGAAGGTATCTACTCTGTAGACACCAAGATTCCGTCAGAGAATGTTCTGGCAACCCATTACCGCATAGGACGTCCAACGGTGCGTCAGGCAACCGATTTGTTGGTACGCAAAGGTCAACTTGTACGGCGCCGTGGATCTGGAACATTCGTCTGTGAACCTCGTCCGAGTATTGATCTTTTTTCACTCGCTGGTACCAGCGCTGGTCTTGCTCATAGTGATCTGGATGTGGCACTGATAGTGACAGATGGCCCAAGAATCATTGAGCAAAATGATGACGACATGGTTGCCGAATCAGGCCAGCGGTCAACACACATTTCATCAAGAAAAATCTACGTGCAGCGCGATGCCGTAGTAGATAGTCAGATGATTTTGCGCGAAGCGTTTTACTTTGATGCGAGCGTATTCAGTGGCCTTGAGACACGTGACTTACAAGGTGCCTCGATATCAAAACTGATCCGAGACAGTTTTTATCTGGAGCCGATTGCCGCCAGACAATCGTTCTCGGCAAGCGCGGCTGTCGGCGATGAGCCTGCGGCATTCAATGTTAAGCACGGTATACCGTTGTTGCGGGTAACGCGTCATCTGTTTTTCTCGGATAACCCAGCAGAGTTGTTGGTGCAGATTACCTGCTTGACTGATCGGTTTGAATTTTCGCAAACACTTTATCCAACTGTATTAACTGCATGACTGCCGAGCTTAAAAAAATCAGCAGCAAAGCAAAAAAACGATAAAAATGGAATGACACCTATGAGAAACAGTGGTTATTACAGTCAGTTTGGCGGGGCGTTTATACCCGAAATACTGGTCTCAACTTTTGATGAACTGGAAACGGCTTACCTTGAGGCGCAAGAAGATCCTTCCTTTTGGCAGGAATACCTTGAGCTTATGTCGACTTACTCCTGTCGGGCAACGCCCATTACACGCCTGGATAATTTAACCGAACAACTCGGTGGTGCAAATATCTATGTAAAACGTGAAGACCTTAATCACACGGGTGCTCACAAGGCAAACAATGTAATGGGCCAGGGTTTGTTGACGCGCCGTATGGGAAAAAAGCGTGTCATCGCTGAAACCGGTGCGGGTCAACACGGTGTGGCAACCGCAACAATGGCTGCCAAATTTGGATTTGATTGCACGATTTACATGGGTGCCCATGATGTAGCGAGACAACGACCCAATGTATTCTGGATGGAACAAATGGGCGCCACCGTTGTAGCGGTAACTGATGGTAGCCAGACGCTCAAAGATGCCATAAACGAGGCTTTCCGCGATTGGGTTACCAACATGGATGATACGCATTATGTATTGGGTACAGCCTGCGGCCCGCATCCATTTCCGGAAATGGTCAGCTGGTTTCAATCTGTGATTGGCACAGAGGCCCGTGAACAAATGCTGGAACGCATTGGCAAGCTGCCTGAGCGGGTTTATGCCTGTGTTGGTGGTGGTTCAAATGCAATGGGTCTGTTTAGTGGTTTTCTTGATGATGAAGGCGTTGAGCTTGTTGGTGTCGAAGCCGGTGGTCGAGGACGAGGTTCTGGACAACATGCTGCGCGGTTGGCCTATGACGACGCAACCATCGGTGTTGCTCAAGGTTATAAAACGTATTTCTTACAGGATCGAGATGGACAAATGCAGGATACGCACAGTGTCTCTGCGGGGCTGGACTATGTGGGTGTGTCACCCATCCTCAGTCATTTGCATGAATCCGGACGTATCAGGTTCGAGGCAGCGACTGATGACAGTGTGGTAGCCGCCATGCAACGTACCGTGCGTAGTGAGGGTTTGATTCCAGCGCTAGAGTCATCACATGCCTTTGCCCAGGCGTATCTTGAAGCGCCAACAATGGGTAAAGACGAAAATATTCTGATCAATATGTCGGGCCGGGCTGACAAAGATATTTTTACCGTTGCTGATGCGGTGGATGATCCCAAGTGGCGGGATTTTATAATTGATAAAGCAGCTGACTATCGACGGGAGATGAGCAATGGCTGAATCTGCAACTCAACTGGAATTATCCATACGTCGTGCGCTGGAAAAAAAAGATCTGTTATTGATGACACACATCGTGCTTGGCTACCCAAGCTTTGATGACTGCGCTCGTGTGGTTGAGAGTATGGTTGCAGCCGGTGTCGATCTGATGGAATTGCAAATTCCGTTTTCCGAACCAATGGCTGATGGGCCGGTGATACTCAAAGCCAATGCAGAGGCCTTGAAGGCCGGAGCGACGGTCGAGAAGAGTTTTGAGCTGGCGGAAAAACTGACGCGGGAATTCGATATTCCGTTTTTGTTTATGACCTACTACAACATATTGTTTTGCCAGGGCGTCAGTGAATTTGTCGAACGTTGTCGTTCGATAGGTATACAAGGATGTATCGTGCCGGATCTGCCACCAGCGGAAGGCCAAGAGTATCTCGACGCAATGCGCACTGCCTCTCTAGCTCCTGTGCATATTTTTACACCCAACACACCTGAGCCACGTATGCGATTTCTTGACGAGAGTAGTGAAGGATTTATCTACAGCGTGGCAAGAAAGGGCGTAACCGGCAAGGACACTAGTTTTTCCGATGATCTTGCTGATTACCTTGCTAGTTGCCGCAAGAACACGTCTTTGCCATTGGCTGTAGGATTTGGTGTTAAGTCACGTGAAGATATTGAATTTTTGCGCGGCAAAGCTGACATCGCTGTCGTTGGATCAGAGACGATCCGTGTGTTGGAGACAGAAGGTGTCGGTGGCGTGCGACCATTCATCGACGAACTGGTCGCGTAGACGTCTTTTTCCTATTATTTGCCGGTGCAATCAAGCACCGGTATCAGCAACGAAGCCCGCGCCTTCAATCGCGATGATAGCGCAGGTTTCATCGTTGTCCGAGATATCACCCGTGATACCGACTGCACCAAGTATTTTCCCGTCCTGGTCTTTTATCAAGACACCACCGGGTACGGGTACCAGCGCACCGTCGCACAAGGAATTCATGGCTTGTATAAAAAACGGTTCTTGTTTTGCGCGTTCAAACAATACCCGGGATCCTACGCCCATAGACAAGGCGCCGTAAGCTTTACCATGCGCGATTTTTGGCCTTAGGGAGCTGGTGCCATCTTGTGCTTCAGAGGCTTTGACGCTACCGCATTCAGCAAGCACCACAACAGCCATCGGTTTGAATTTGTTGGACTGCTGTGCAGCCAGAGCCAAATCAATAATTTTTTTGGCATCCGCCAATGAAAGTGTCATACGTGTGTTTCCTTCAAGTTAATGTTAATTTCAATTCGTTAATTGCAATTCGTTAATTGCAATTCAATAGGGCCGTCGTCAAGACCCTTTCCATTGAGGTTTTCGTTTACCTAGAAATGCTTCTATGCCTTCCTGAAAATCGTCACTGGTGTAGCATTTTATAATTAGATCATCATCGTTGACGTCAGCAAGTTTTTCGCGAATTCTTCGCAAGCCTTCCTTGCTTGCCTCAATCAGCAGGGGTGAATGATCCTTGAGTTTATCAGCCATTGTCAGTGCCTGTTGCAGGGGGTCGTCTACAAGATCGTTTATGACACCTGTTGTCAGTGCTTCTTCAGCTTCGATCAGTCGGGCAGTCAGAAGAATTTCCCGTGTTTTGGCTTGACCCATCAATGACACTAATCGGGACAGGTTGGTAATTGACAGACAGTTGCCCAGGGTGCGAGCCATAGGAAAGCCGAATTTCAACTGGCTATCGGCGTAACGGATATCGGATGCGACAGCTATGGCAGCACCGCCGCCTGTGCAAGCACCTCGAATTGCAGCGATAGTGGGTACTGGAATCATCTCGTAGGCGCCCAGTACACGATCCATCTGGCGCTCGTAGCCCAGCGCATGCTCCTCTGTTGAGAAATCCCGGAAACCTGCCATGTCGGTACCGGCTGCAAAAGCCTTGTCGCCCTGGCCAGTTATGACCAGGGCTTTAATTTCCCGGTCCCCTTTGTCGATGCGTGACTTGATATCTACGGCTATTTCGTGCAACCCGTCATACATGGCGAAGGTCAAGGCGTTGCGTCGCTCAGGACGGTTGAGTGTGACGAGTGCAATACCGTCACTTATCTCGAAAAGCAGGTCTTCACTCATGTAAATCCGTCTCCGGTTGCCGACACGCCGGCTAACCAAGTTGCTAGAATAGG
>CAYPMR010000130.1:0-7043 GCA_964411665.1 uncultured Granulosicoccaceae bacterium
ATGTTGATGCTGTTGAGTACGATATGTTTGCGCTTGGTGGTGGCGGTGTTCATTGTTCCTGCCATGAATTGAGGCGCATCTAGCTATTTGTTTAGTGCCCGAGCACACATACGCATAGCCATATCAATTAAATCGGCGATTGTTCCACCGTAGTTGCATTCGAAATATTTAAGGTGCAGGAAATGAAAGTAGCTTCGCGAGTGGAGTAGTCGAAAGCGCATTGCCCATTTGATGGTATCCATTAATTGAGAAGGTTTGAGTGCTGTAATCAAACTCCGAGGTATCGCTTGATTTTGTCAGGGCAATTTTCCAGCTCTTTAGCAGTTAAGGTTTCTACCGATTTACCGTTTTCAATCATAACGATACGATCAGCAACTGCAAGTACAGCGTCAATACGCTGCTCCACTAACACTATCGCAAATCCTGCGCTACGCATTTTAACTATAACACTGCGAATCTGCTCTATCATTGAAGGTTGCAACCCTTCGGTGGGCTCATCGAGCAATAGCACTTTTGGGCGTAGAGCTAATGCGCGAGCGATTGCTAACATTTGTTGTTCGCCACCAGAGAGCGTGCCAGCTTGCTGATCCAAACGCTCTTTTAGTCTGGGAAACAAATCAAGAACCCAGTCCCGTGTATCCGCACTAACTTCACGTGTCATTAACCCAATTTCAATATTTTCATCGACTGTTAACTCTGAGAATAAACGGCGACCTTGGGGAATATAGCCTATGCCGCGCTTGGGAATCTCATGGGGTGGCAAACTGTTTAGTGTTTCGCCGTCCATTGTGATATTTCCAGAATCGGGTTCAACAATACCCATAACACTTTTTAATAGCGTTGTTTTGCCAGCGCCATTGCGACCCATAACACAGAGAATTTCTCCTGCCTGTACGTTGAGCGTCACGCCGTACAACACGTTTACCTGATTGTACGAAGCCTTAAGGTCTTTAATTTCAAGCATCTTGCGATGTTCCTAGATAGGCTTTCTGAACATCCTCGTTCTCGCTGATTGCAACTGGAGAGCCGTATGCCAAGAGTTCACCAAAATTCATTACGGCTATTTTATCGGCAGCTTTCATAACAACATCCATATTGTGTTCGATAAGTAATATGGTGGTGGTGCCAGATAAAGATTTTATTAAGGCAATAAACTCATCTATTTCAGATTCCGCTAATCCTTGAGTTGGTTCATCTAAAATAAACAGCTTAGGGTTTTGTGCTAGTCCCATGGCTATCTCTAATATTCGTTGATGACCATAGCCAAGTTCTCCCGCGTTTTGCTTGGCCCGCTCTTTTAGATGAACGCGCTCCAGGACTTCCGAGACTTTATTGTCAATAACGCTTTTTGAAGCAGATTTATCAACTCGGACAGCTAATTCAATGTTTTTCTCAACTGATAGCTTTGGGAAAATTGAGGTGATTTGGAATGTATAGGCTATGCCAAGTTTGATTCTTCTATGATCCGGTAAGGCACTAATATCCACACCATTAAAAAATACTTGGCCGGAGGTCGCTGGTATTCGCCCACATAACATGCCAACGAATGTAGATTTTCCAGCGCCATTCGGGCCTATAAGTGCGGTGATTTTGCCTTTGGCAAGTGCAAAATCGACATTGTGGTTTGCTCGTATACCCCCGTAAGATTTACTTAAGCCAATTGTTTCGAGAATATTCACGGCAGATTCGGGAAAAACCTCTTTCGAAGCTCTCCTGCGATCCCTTGCGGGGCAAATAAGGTGAGTAGCACTAAGACCAGGCCGGCAATGAGCATATATGCAGGCGTTATTGAGCTAGAAAAATCAATCAAATAGAACATAAATATTGTTCCAACTAAAGGACCAATCGTAACTCCCGCGCCACCAAGTAGCACCCAGAGTAAGGGGTAAATTGAATATTGAACAGTGGCGAAGGTTGCGCCTGAATATCCGAACAAGAGTGCGTAAGCAGCACCAGCGGCACCCGACATAACCCCAGAAATAACGATAGCTATTAACTTTAGGCGAGAAACATCGTAACCCAGCATTTTTGCTCTTTGTTCATTCTCACGAATCGCAAGCAACGACAAACCAAATCCAGATCGCACAATAAAAGCGATAATGAAAAAGCAGATAGCAAAGATCATCAATGCCGCGTAATACCGAGCCATTGGTGCGGTTAGATCAATACCGCCTATGATTCGATCTGCTTGTTGAATCACGAAGCCTTCGTCGCCGCGCGTGTATTTACCAAAATACAAAATAGACAAATAACCAGTTTGTGCAAACATCAGTGTCACTATCATAAAAGACACACCGCTGGTGCGAAGCGCTAGCACGCCGACCAAAAATGAAATAACGAGTGCCACCGATAAGCCAATGACGAATGCAGGTACAGGAGTTAACTCTGTATATTGCATCGTCAAGCTTAATCCATACATACCCGCTGCAAAAAACAGTGCGTGACCGAGACTCAGCAGCCCAGTGTAGCCAAACAGAAGGTTGTAACCCATCGCGTAGACGGTTAACACTAGAATTCGGGCAAGGTTTCCCGAGTGATATTCGGGTAAGGCAAAGTACCCAAGTGCAAGAATCGTCACCACACTTATATGAAGCACATGTGAGTGTTGGGTATTCGTCATGTTTACGCTTTGCCAAACAGGCCTTGAGGACGAAAAACCAGAACCAGAGCCACTAAAAATGTGGCGATAATCTTAGCAAGTGTCGGAGAGAAGAACACTGAAATAATGCCATCACTCATGCCAATCAAAACAGCAGCGAAAACAGTACCTGGCAAGCTACCAAGCCCACCAATAATGACCACGATGAATGACAATAACAAGGGGTCATGCCCCATGAGATAATGTGCTTGTTGGACTGGCACAATTAGAACGGCACCTAAAGCAGCCAATCCCGCGCCTAATCCGAAAACCCATGCATAAACGTTTTTTATAGGAATACCGAAAGAGCTAGCGATTTCACTATCCTGCTGAGTTGCACGCATGACTAGACCCATCTTCGTTTTTGTCATTAACATCCAAAGGGCGGTTAGAATAACGACAGCTGCGCATATTATGAATAGTTTATAGCTTGTTATTGACAAGCCCCAAGGCCAATACATTTCAAGCCCATTCTCACCCGATTGAAACCATGGAATGGAAAGCCGTTGGTTGAAGGGGGGGTCCACCGAGCGAGCATCCGGCCCGAACGTCATTAACGTTGCTTGTTGAATTATATAGAGAAGACCGATTGTTCCAACGATGGTGCGGTCTGGGTCGTAGTTTATTTTTTGAAGAATAAGTTTGTTTGCGAATGCCGCAATAATTGCTACCGCCAAAGGAGCGACGATCAAGGCCACACCAAATCCAAACGCTGGGTGCGTACCAACTAGATAACTGATCCACCACGCGATTACTGCTCCTAGCATGAAAAATTCGCCGTGAGCAACATTGACAACACGCATAACACCAAAAACTAAGCTTAACCCCATCGCTGTCATTGCTAAAATGGCAGCAATGACAGCTCCTTCAAGGCAAGCCAGGATTAGATGGGGGCCAAATTCCATAAATTAACAGTCAATCATTGAACCTGATAGATCAATTTAGAACGATTGCGTCGTGTAATCAACTTCATCATCGTACAGAGTGTCTTCTATAGAAGTTGTGTGCACCAGAGCTAGCTTACCTTCTTGTACCTTGGAGATATATTGATGTCCGAAAGTCTGATGAGTTTTACCGTTAAATTTCTTAGCTCCTTGAGGATTATCATCTGACAATGGTATATCTGTCATCGCTTCAACTGCTTCGATGAGCTTGGAACGATCTTTTGGCCCTTTGTAGTCTGAAGCTTCCATACCTGCTTTAACAATATTTAAAGTCTCCCAACAGCCGAACATATGCGCATAGGTTGACACATCTTTAGCGTCACTGGTTGATGCTCCATTTGCATCAACGCCGACAGCCTCGCGATACAGTTTGTCATGAGACGACTGGTCAGCTTGAGCGTAACGTGGCATGCCTTCCCACATATAACTACCTTCGAGAAACTCAAGGCCAGGGCTGTTTATATCCGTGGCTTCCAGACTATCGATGAAACCAAACAGCTCCGGTCGGTTCGGGCCAAAAAATTCACCGAGCTCTTTTACAAACGTTAAAACGGCTGGCCCAACCATCACATGATAGATGACTTCTGTGTCCCTTGGGATTTTAGGAAAGTATTTTGTAAATGATGTTTCTGTAGGTGGTATTGCTATTTTTGCTACTACTTCGCCACCTTCGCGACTGATGGCTTCACTGAAGAAATCTCGATGATCATGTCCAAAGGCAAAATCTGGGTAGATCATCGTTACCTTCTTACCAAGATTCTGACCGACGAAAGGTGCCATAGCTTGTATTTGGCTTTTTACGTCGGTGATGCCTGGTTGTAGTGTGTATCTATTCAATCCGCCACCTGCAACATGGTGACCTTCAGAGACAACAAAGTAGGGAAGCTTTAACTCACCTGCACGGGGAGCAGAACCAATAACTACATGGCTAAACAATGTACCGAAAGCAATATCACACTTATGTTGTGTTGCAAATTTCTCTATTACCTCAGCACCTCGTTTTGGGTCAGTACCATCATCCTCTGCCACAATCTCAACTGAACGGCCATTTATACCGCCCATAGCGTTGATTCTTGCTACCGCCGCTTTAGTCGTACGGTCATACCAACGGCCGTAGGCTGCCCCAATACCCGTTCTGTGCACTTGAAAACCAATTTTGATCGAATCGGATGATTGCGCCTGCGCGTACCCCAACAATCCAGGCAGTCCGGTGGACGCAGCTAATGCGCCAACACCCAACCCTTTCAAAGCGGTTCGTCGAGAATTAGAGGTAATACTGTGTTTTTTATCAACCATTCTTGCATCTCCGGTGGTGGATATGGCCTTATATCACTAATATTAAATTGTTTGTATACAAACGTAAAGTCCTGTCTATTTTCAAATTCCTCGCGGAGCCGCCAACAGCCACAAACCAAACCAAGTGTAAGCAGCCATAAAACCAGCCAGCGGTATGTGGAGCATCACAGCCTGTAGCCTAGTATGACAGAGCCGCGTAATGACATGGTGAGCCATCAACACGGCCAGAATATGGCCTACGACGATTAGGCTCGCCTGAGTGAGCCAGATACGGCGAACGGAATGCATTGTGTTTAAAAACCCTGTCGTTACCTGATAGTTATCAAGCCCAAATATATTTGATCCGATCGCGAGAGGATCTGACAGTGCAGCCACTAAATATTGCCCATTTACAAGAAACGACACTAAAAAATGTGAACCGTGATATGCCGCCGCAATTGGCAGCACTGATATTGAAACCGAACAGAACACCTGTTTGAATTGGAGTGTCGACGAACCCGATTCATACTGCTGTGCAACCGTATTTGCTAATTTTACCCCTACCCAAATGCAAATAATAAACAGAAGTATGAGCACTAAGTTGGCAGCGATTAAGCCCCCGCTGGACCAATACACAACAGCGGAACGGCCCGGAAATGCCAACGGGTTTATGCCAATCGACGCTAGCCACCAAAATGTTTTATTGACACCATCAAAACTTCCACATGCCAGTACAGAAAGAATAAAAATGGAACGCGAAATAGAGTTGGTATGAACGCTCATCGCTTTCCATCCGAGAATACCAAAATAACATTTATTGCTTTTATTACAGTATTTACCGGGTGATAGCTGTGACAAAAAACGACATAGGATGGTGAAACATTCTACGCGTCCTAACCATGCATCTCTACCAAACAAAGTCATTCCGACGAATGTAAAAAACACATATGCCGAAACCACAATAGCTAATCTTGCAGGATCATCGGGTGCTAAATCAGCAATGATAAAAAGATAGAATAATATATACAGAATAGTCGCCGGCCAACAAGCAACCCACCCAGGTAAATTTATTACATCAGTGGATGAGCGATTAGAAAATAGCACTTCATACAGGCCTGTCCAAGGGTTTACCCAACTCCAAAGATTTCCCACTAAGACATGGATTGATACAATCGCTATCCACCAAAACGTCCAAATTGACAATGGCAGTAAATTGGTAAGAGGGTCTCTTGAACCGCCAGCACCTATAACCACTAGTAAGACTATTAGTATTAACGATAGGATACTGGTTGCGGTTTTCAATTTTTCATTCTGAAATAAAATACCTAATAGGGGTAATCTAAAGCCGATAGGTTTAAATATTTGTTTAGCAAATACGGCTGGAAAAACTGAAACGACCACGATAGAAATAATAACCGCTAGGCAGCCAGTTAATATGTATATATCAGTTGGTAGGAGTAGGGCTATCCCTTGCTCGGAGGCATGGGCAACAGCGTCCCCGCTTGTAAAAAAAACGGGGTAAGCAGGCAACGCTGAATGTAATTTGAAACGCACTTTATTCCCGCTAAGAATTCGTTTTATTTGTTAGCTTACTAACGGATTGTGATATGCGAGATGCAGATCAGGGGACAGTTTACCCAATTCAGCGACTAATGAATCATACAAACAGACAACCGGTTAACTTTGTAGCCAACTGAATTCTCCTGAACACCAAAAAAACTCCTGCGAGTTTTTTACAGAGCCAGCAATATAGTCAGATACTACAAAATCAACCTTTGATCCGTTAGTAATAGCATCATCTTCAACTTGATCATCCAGGTGATAACCAGAGTAGGGCACAGCCTTACCATAGGGGCGACGAAAGAAAAGCTCGCCAGTCTGATCACGTTGTACGCTGTAACCACCTTCGTGTACCAGTTTATGGTGGGATGAGCACAGCAGTACCATGTTCTCAACACTGGTTTTACCACCCTCTGCCCAATGGCGAATATGATGAGCATCAACAAAGCGGGTATTTGAGCAACCGGGAAAACCACAGCCTTTATCGCCGGTAGCCAGACCCTTGCTGTTAAACTGCTATACATCAGCGGACGCAAAACCTTACACACCTCATCCGTTACCCACATCCAACACATACAAACTAGTGCGCGGCAAACCGGTAACCTGGGCCGAACATGATCCACGCC
>CAYPMR010000131.1:0-6921 GCA_964411665.1 uncultured Granulosicoccaceae bacterium
GAGCAATACGATCTCATCCTGATCGATGCTCCCTGCAGCGGTAGCGGGATAATTCGCCGTCAACCTGACATTAAACTCCTGCGTCGTCCGCAGGAATTGCCCATATTGGCGAATACACAGCAGAAAATGCTGAATTCGCTATGGCCTCTATTGAAAACAGGTGGCAAACTTTTATATGTGACCTGTTCCGTGTTTCGCTCTGAAAATGCGTCGTCGCTAGAGAGCTTTTTGGGGTCTTGTTCTGATGCCAGAGAAGTTAGCTTGCGGGAGCGTGTACCGCACGAGCTACCGTCACATGAGAGCCTGGGTGTACAGTTACTTAGCGGCGATTTTGCCATGGACGGATTTTATTTTTGTATGCTTGAGAAGTTTGGCGACTGAATGAAATTGAAACGGACAAAACGATACTTGGGACCGCAACCAGAAGGTATGGTTGTAGCCCGGCTGTTGTGGCGTCTGCGTTCGTATCTCGTGTCTGTCTTTTTTGGCCTGACTGTCTTGAGTGTGTCACAGTCAGCGTATGCAGCAATTTCTTTCTCGAATGCCACACTGGCGGCTGTCGCTGACCAAACTGATGCACATGCATATTCATTAACTGCTGATGCAATCGTGCAACTGAATCCGACGATTGAACAAGGCCTTGCCAATGGCGTACCGTTACATTTCACCGTACAGCTCGACATCCATCAACCTAAGCGCTGGTGGTTTGATAAACGTATTCTTACATCAGTAGAACATTATTCATTGGTGTACTACGAATTAACCCGACACTATCGTGTCAGCACACGCAGCCGTGAACGCTCAAGAAATTTTCGTTCCCTGCTCGATGCGCTTGATTACTTGGGCAGTGTGCGCGAGATGCTTGTTGTGTCTCCACGCAATCTGACCAACGGGCAGAAGTATTTAGCTCGACTGCAATTGTCGCTGGATCAAAAGTCGTTGCCACTGGCATTGCAACCGGTAGCTTTTGTCAGCTCTGCATGGCGTCTTCAAAGTGAAGAATATCGATGGCAGATAAACTGACACTTAAAGCGCTTGGAAGCGCGTTGCTTATGGCAACAATGTTCGTCGTCATGCTGGTTTCGCTTTACTTGCTTGCGACGATGGCTGAACGTCTGGATAAATTCGGTCAGTACTATCATTGGCTGTTGCTGTTCAATGGTTTGGCCCTGACCGGGTTGACTGTTGTTATCGGTTACAACGGGCTTCGCTTGTTACGAGAGTTCAGGGCTCGTGTCGCGGGCTCTCGACTGACTGTACGCATGGTAGTTGTTTGTATTCTGCTTACGTTGGTGCCGGTACTTATCGTTTACAGCTTTTCAGTAAAGTTTCTTGATTCCAATATTGATAGCTGGTACGACGTAGAAATTGAACAGGCGCTCGATGATGCCTTGCAATTGAGCCGTGAGTCTTTGGGCCTGCAAATGCGTACGCTGCAACGCACAACAATTGACGCTGCTGAGGAGCTCATCGGCGTCTCTGATGAAGAAGCTATTCTAGTATTAAGCGAGTTCGGCATTAATAGCGAAGCCAGTGAAATGACGCTGATTGGACCTGATAATCGGATTATCGCGTCAACCGGTGTCACAACAAGACTGTCGGTACAACCTAATCGCCCTGATGATGATCTGTCGACTCGTGCACGTCGCGGCTTGACCTATGTAGGGATCGATCCGATCGGTGATGGTGAAATATACATTCGCGTGGTAACACCGGTGTTCTCTGACAGTGCAACTCGCGAGAACTCTGTGTTGCAGGCGCTCTATCCGGTAGCTGAACGTTCCAGTGATTTGGCGGAAAGCGTTCAATCAAGTTATCAGGCTTATCGGCAACTGGTATTTTTACGAAACCCCCTTAAAACCTCCTCGATACTAACTTTGTCCCTGGCGTTGTTACTGAGCGCTTTGATAGGAGTCTGGTTTGCATTCTATGCGGCGCGGCGCATGATGATGCCTGTACACGATCTTGTCGAAGGGACTCGCGCTGTTGCTGAGGGTGATTACAGTCAGCGCGTTTATAAACGAGGGCAGGATGAACTTGGGTATCTGGTGCAGTCATTTAACTATATGACCATGCAGCTCGATAGAAGCAGGCGTAATGCTGAGCAAAGTCGACATGAGCTTGAAGAACAGCGTACTTACCTCGAGGCTGTTCTGGGGCAAATATCTTCGGCAGTCATCACGCTGGATGGAACCAACAGGGTGCGCACATTCAATAAGGCAGCGGTCGTAATTTTCGGATCTTCGCTCGAAAACTATCAGGGACTTTTATGGCGTAATGCGGATCAGGCGGGCGGTGTTCTTGGCCAGGCGGCTGAACAGCTCGGTGCCAGTGTCAGCAGGTTATCATCGCCACAAAAGGAATCGGCACAAGTTCAAAATAACATTGCCAACAAGGGTTGGTCACAAGAACTGGAAGTCTATGGTCCTCACGGTAAACAGGTTCTGGTTTGCCGGGGTGCTGCGTTGACTGATGCCCAGCAACAATATGCGGGTCAGGTCATAGCCATCGATGATATGACAGCAATTTTTACAGCTCAACGTGATGCTGCCTGGGGAGAAGTTGCCAGACGTCTTGCGCATGAAATCAAAAATCCGCTCACACCCATCCGGCTCTCGGCAGAACGGTTGAGGCATAAAGTCATGTCGAAGCTGGATCAGGATGATGGCAAAGTAGTCAATAGGTTGACACAAACTATCGAAAATCAAGTCGATGCAATGAAGCAGATGGTTAATGCCTTTGCGGAGTATGCGGCTGCACCAAAGCTTGATCTTGCAACGGTAGATATCAACCAGCTGTTGGCAGAAGTGGCGTTGTTGTACGAAGATGAGAGTGTCGATCTGGTGCTTGATCTGGAAGAGTCTGTACCAAACTTGTCACTCGATGCCCCTCGTATTCGCCAGTTGGTGCATAATCTCATACGCAATTCATTGGAAGCTCAGCATGATCAGCAACAGCGCTTTGTACAATTGCAAACCAGAATGCTTGAATCTGCCAGTAGTTCCCAGCTGGAACTGGTAGCAACAGACAAAGGTCCTGGATTCTCGACTGAATTGATTGGTAGATTGTTTGAACCCTACATCACATCGAAACCCAAAGGCACTGGTCTGGGCCTGGCTATTGTCAAAAAGATTGTTGAAGAGCATGGTGGTTCAGTGGTTGCCGAGAACATCTATGATGCGTCTGGCAGCAATGAGCAGGCTACCTCCAGTGGTGCTTGTATCAGGGTCAGATTGCCAATTCTTTCCAATGCGGTCAACCTGGGAGTAGACGCAGCATGAATGGGAAATTTGTGCTGGTCGTTGACGATGAGCCAGACATAAGAGGCCTGTTACAGGAAATTCTCGAGGATGAGGGTCACGTTGTACAAACAGCGGGGGACGCAGCAACAGCGCGATCACTTGTTGCTGAACAGCGCCCGGATCTGGTTCTACTTGATATATGGATGCCAGACGAAGATGGTGTGTCACTGCTCAAGAGCTGGAAAAACAATAACTCTCTGACATTTCCCGTCGTCATGATTTCCGGACATGGCACGATAGAGACAGCCGTTGAAGCAACACGTGTAGGGGCAGTGGACTTTGTCGAGAAACCACTGTCATTGGCGAAGCTGCTGCTGGTTGTCGAAAAGGCGCTGCAGAACACCAACAATGCAGCAAGTGACACGAAAATCAGCAATGTCAGGACTCAGCCGTTTCTGGTTGGTGACAGTGACTATGTGGTTGAACTACGCAAACAGCTGGAAAGTCTTGCTGCCAGCACCGATAACCTGTTTGTCTATGGTCAGTCTGGTAGCGGTCGTGAGTTATTCGCCCAAGCTGTCCACGAAGGCAGTGCACATTCCACCGGCCCTTTTGTCCATCTTCGTTGTGAAAGCTTGTCGGGTAAAAATTTTCAGCGTGAGCTGTGGGGAACGGAAACCGATGGTAATGTCAGCAGTGGCTATTTTGAATCTGCAGCGCATGGCACACTCTTTCTCGACAACATTGAAATGCTGCCTGTGGATGCACATGCGACTGTACAGGACGTTATTGCCCGAAACGATTTCGTACGAGTAGGTGGAAGTGTCCATCAGTCTTTCAGTGCACGGGTAATCACAGCTGCCCGAAGCCCGCTGGATTCATTGCTTTTCAAAGGTCTTATCAACCAGGCTCTGGCCGCCCAATTAGCTGTACAAACAGCTGAGCTATTGCCGCTTAACAGACGATCAGAGGACATACCTGCGTTACTCGAACAATGGGTGACCTGGCATGTCGACGTAGAAGGGCTAACCTATCGTCACTTCACGGTAGCAGCCCAGAACAGGCTGCGTAATCGGGATTGGCCCGGAAATCTGCCGGAACTTAAAAATCTGGTGCAACGTGCTTTGATTCTGGGTGGCCCAACCGAGATAGATGTCAGTGAGATTGAGCGCCTCTCGGGTGCCACCCTGGCAGAGTCGATGAAGCAGGATGGCCAGATCGAGGATACAATAGCGCTGCGCTATGATCTGCCCTTGCGTGAAGCACGCGCCCGCTTTGAAAGAGAATATCTACTGCGATGTCTGCAGGAAAGTCATGGCAATATGGGCGATCTGGCGCAACATGTGGGCATGGAGAGAACCCATCTCTATCGCAAGCTACGCAGTCTGGACATCGATCTTGAGAAAGCGCGCGAATAAACATGACGTATAAAGTGCATGACCTCCCTCGTCGATCCAGTGCGCAATATCACTTCATCCATCTAACCTATATAGCCTGACACACTCCTTGCACTCTGATAGCTGGCGCTACGGCGACCACTGGAGTCACGACCCCGATGAATATATCCGAGAAGCTTAAGCTGGGCACCCGCAAACGCAAGCTGAATGAGCAGCGTAAAAAAATAATTATCCTCGGTGCCGGTCAGGTAGGTGGAACTGTGGCTGAGATCCTGGCAGCGGAGAATCACGAAGTCACTGTGGTTGACAAAAACCCGGACGTTCTTAGAGAGCTGAATGATCGTATGGATATCCGTACGATTCTTGGTCAAGCATCCTATCCAAAAGTATTGCGCGACGCCGGTGCAGATGAAGCTGATTTCACGATCGCTGCAACGGATTCAGATGAAACCAATATGGTTGCGATGCAGATCGTCTATTCAATCCTGAAAGGGACAGGTCGCGTTGCCCGCATTCGTTCTCAGGAATACATCCAGGAGAAAGATTTCTTCATCAATAAGAATATGCCGATACAGGTTGTTATCAGTCCAGAGATACTGGTAACTGATCGTATTCAGCATATCATCGAACATCCGGGTGCCATGCAGGTGGTTGATTTTGCCAACGGCCGTGTTCGCCTGGTCGGTGTGCGTATTGATGAAGGCGCCGCAATGGACGGCAAGCCGATGTCAGCGTTGCCGGATTTACTACAAGACACAGAGCGGGCCAGGGTGGTTGCGATCTATCGCCTGGATGAACCTCTTATTCCTCAAGGGTCAACCGTGTTGCAGGCCGACGACATCGTATTTTTTATCAGTGGTCGTCGTCACACCGCAGAGCTTCTGAATCTTTTTCACTACGAAGACAAGAAGTGTCAGTACGTCATGATCGCAGGTGGCGGTAATATCGGTTATTCGCTCGCCAAACAATTGGAAGACACTTACCGGGTAAAGATTATCGAACGCAACCCGGATCGCGCTGAATTTCTTGCATCCAATCTTGATGATGCAATGGTGTTGCAGGGAGATGCTGCTGATCACGATATGCTGGAAGAGGAGAATGTACAGGATGTCGATGTGTTTTGTGCACTGACCAATGATGACGAGGCTAATATTCTATCATCGATGCTTGCCAAGAGTATGGGTGCACACAAGACCATGTCTCTGATTAATCGTAAGGAATATGTGAATCTTGTTGAACGTGACATTATTGATATTGCGATCTCACCGCAGTTGATCACTATCGGTGCGCTGCTGACACATATTCGTGGAGCGGATGTTGTAGCTGTGCATTCCTTACGAAAAGGGCGAGCTGAAGCGCTTGAGGTTATTGCCCACGGTGAGAATGTTGTTGGCAAGGAAATCGATGCCCTTGAGCTGCCAAAAGGTGCCACGATTGGTTGTGTGGTTCGTGGTCAACAGACATTGATGCCGCATCATGATCTGGTTATAGAAGCTGAAGACCATGTCATTATTCTGGTAGTGCAAAAAGATCAGATCGAAAAGGTCGGTAATCTCTTTCAGGTAGGCGCTACGGAATTCTGATGCAGCGCCGCGTCATACAACGCATCTTGGGTATATTGCTGAGTCTCTTTAGCACCACCTTGCTTGTGCCTGTCGTGATTGGACTTATCTATCGCGACGGTGCTGTTACCCCGTTTATCGGCGCGTTTGTTCTGACCATATTGACTGGTGCCTTGTTGTACTGGCCGGTGCGTAATGAATCCAAATCCTTACGCCTGCGCGACAGCTTTATGGTTGTGGTGTCATTCTGGGTGGTATTGGGGATTTATGGTTGCTTGCCGTTTCTTCTTTACAAACCGCTTGATCTATCTCTGGCTGCGGCAATATTTGAATCCATGTCGGGATTGACAACCACCGGCGCGACCTTGATCACTAATCTGGACAATCAACCGCATTCGATTTTGTTTTATCGCCAACAGACGCAGTGGCTAGGTGGTATGGGAATCATTGTTTTGGCTATCGCGATCTTACCCATGCTGGGTCTGGGTGGCATGGCGCTTTATCGTGCGGAAACACCTGGACCGACCAAAGAAAAACTCACCCCGCGTATAGCTGGTACTGCCAAGGCCTTGTGGTTTATTTATGTCGGCTTGACAGTCCTGTGCGCACTAGCCTATTTTCTTGCCGGCATGTCAGCGTTTGATGCCATAGGGCACAGTTTCTCTACCGTCGCTATCGGTGGCTTTTCAACCCATGATGCCAGTATCGGTTATTTCGACA
>CAYPMR010000132.1:0-6920 GCA_964411665.1 uncultured Granulosicoccaceae bacterium
CTTATATTTCAAAGCACATGTCATTATAAAGTCTGCAGAATAACGAATTGATTGCCTTAAATCGGAAAAAACCATGAACCTCGACAAATTCGAACGCTATCCACTCACCTTTGGCATTACACCCATTGAGCACTTACCGCGTCTGACAGAAGCAGTCGGTGCCAAAGTCGACTTTTACGCTAAACGCGACGACTGTAATTCCGGCCTGGCAATGGGTGGCAACAAACTACGCAAACTCGAATACATTGTTCCGGATGCCATAGCTTCCGGCGCAGACACGCTTGTCTCCATCGGTGGCGTGCAGTCCAACCATACCCGCATGGTTGCGGCCACCGCAGCGAAAATCGGGATGAAGTGCGTTGTGATCCAGGAAAGCTGGGTACCTCATGAAGACGCAGTTTACGATCGCGTCGGGAATATCATGATGACGCGTTTGATGGGTGCAGACAGTCGCATGGTTGATGAAGGGTTTAATATTGGCATTCGCAAGAGCTGGGAAGAAGCGATGCAATCGGTCATTGATGCTGGTGGAAAACCCTATGCAATTCCAGCGGGTGCTTCAGTACACAAGTATGGCGGACTTGGTTATGCAGGTTTTGCAGAAGAAGTACGAGCCCAGGAAGCACAGATGGGTATCAAGTTTGACTACATCATCGTGTGTGTTGTGACAGGATCAACTCAGGCCGGAATGATTGTCGGCTTTGCTGCCGATGATCGTGCAGATCGCGTCATCGGCATTGACGGCTCAGGTACGCCAGATCAACTTCGCGAACAAGTCAGAGGGATCGTCGACAATACAGCTACCCTTGTTGAGCTAGGTCGTAGTGTGCGCGATAATGAAATCATTATTAATCCCGACTACGCCTATCCAGCCTATGGCGTACCCAGCCACGAAACAAACGAGGCCATTCGTCTGGCTGCGCGTACCGAAGCGATGATCACCGATCCGGTCTACGAGGGCAAATCAATGCAGGGCATGATTGACCTGGCGAAAAAAGGCTTCTTTGCGCAAGGATCCAAAGTTCTGTATGCACACTTGGGTGGCGCTCCCGCTCTTAACGGTTACAGCTACACTTATCGCAATGGTTAACCAGCATTGGCAATAACCTTCTGCAAAAAGCCTTCTGCAAAAAACGCCGATGAACGATAGACAACGCAATGTAACCGCCGCCGATTCAGATCCGCAGGAAACGTCCGAGTGGATAGAGGCACTTGAAGCTGTTGTAGCTGAAGACGGCCCTGCAAGAGCTCAATATATTTTGTCTGAGCTTCAGGATCGCGCGCGACTGATCGGCGCTTCCACCGCCGGTCTTCCCTTCTCTGCTTATCGCAATACCATCCCGCTCTCTCAACAGCCTCCTTACCCGGGTGATCTGGAAGTCGAACAACGTATCAATACCCTGATACGCTGGAATGCGCTTGCGATGGTTGTGCGTGCCAACAAGGCATACGGCGAACTTGGCGGTCACATAGCATCATATGCATCTGCAGCTGAGATTTTTGAAGTTGGTTTCAATCATTTCTTTCGAGCAAGCACACCAAACGCGGCCGGTGATCTGGTTTATTTCCAGCCACATTCGGCACCCGGAATTTATGCTCGTTCATTTCTTGAGGGCAGATTGGAAGAAAAGGATATCGCTGCCTATCGTCAGGAAACAACGGGGGCTGGATTATGCTCCTATCCACACCCCTGGTTAATGAAAGAATACTGGCAATTACCAACGGGTTCTATGGGCCTGGGGCCGTTGTCTGCTGTTTACCAAGCCCGTTTCATGCGCTACCTGCAGGCAAGAGAGCTTGCACAAACGGATCAACGACACGTATGGGGCGTTTTTGGTGATGGCGAGATGGATGAACCTGAATCTGTCGCAGGTCTGACGCTGGCTGCCAGAGAAAAACTGGACAATCTTACGTTTGTCGTCAATTGCAACTTGCAAAGACTCGATGGTCCCGTTCGGGGCAATGGTCAGATCATTCAGGAACTCGAAGCACTATTTGTTGGTGCGGGTTGGAACGTAGTCAAGGTTTTGTGGGGCTCTGAATGGGACGAGCTCTTTGCACGTGACAAAAATAATGTCTTGTTGCGCCGATTTGCTGAAACCGTAGATGGTCAATATCAAAACCTTGGATCAAAAGACGGCGACTACAACCGTACAAAATTCTTTGATAAAAACCCTGAAACCGCTGCGCTGGTCAGTCATATGTCAGACGCTGAAATTCACTCCCTAAAGCGCGGTGGCCACGATTACAAGAAATTATATGCAGCTTTTGCTGCGGCCAAAGCCCATAAAGGGCAGCCAACGGTAATTTTGACCAAAACCAAAAAAGGGTATGGGATGGGTGGTGCCGGGGAAAGCCGTATGATGGCACATCAGGCTAAAAAGCTTGATGTCGATGCATTGCTGGAATTCAGGGACCGTTTTAATTTGCCCTTGAGCGATAGTCAGGTGGAGGGGTTAGAGTTCTTCAAACCTTCAGATAACAGTGTTGAGATTTCTTATCTCAAAGAAAGGCGCGCTTCGCTAGGTGGCTACTTGCCATTCAGAAAGTTAAAGGCTTCAACAAAAATTCCGCAGCGTCCTGCACTGGAGAGCTATGCCCAGTTTGCGTTGGATGCAAACGGTAAAGAGATGTCTACAACGATGGCGGCCGTGCGATTATTAGGCGGCCTTCTAAAGGACAAAGCCTTTGGCCCCCGAATCGTGCCCATTGTTGCCGATGAGGCACGAACATTTGGCATGGATAATCTGTTTCGCCAAGTGGGCATCTATGCACCTGAAGGGCAATTGTACGAACCCGAAGATGCGGGCTCTATGATGTATTACAAGGAAAGCAAAAATGGTCAACTACTGGAGGAAGGCATTACAGAGGCCGGTGCTCTGAGTTCATGGACAGCTGCCGCCACTGCTTACTCGGCTCACGATATAGAGCTGCTACCTGTGTATATTTATTACTCCATGTTTGGGTTTCAACGCGTTGGAGATCTGATCTGGGCAGCGGCCGATCAACGGGCACGGGGATTTCTACTCGGCGCAACCGCCGGACGAACAACCCTGTCGGGCGAGGGATTACAACATCAGGATGGTTCCAGTCATTTGGCAGCGGCATCAATACCTAATTGTCGTGCTTATGATCCCACATTTGCCTGCGAACTCGCAGTTATCATGGAATACGGGATGACACGTATGCTTGATGAAAAACAGGACGAGTTTTTCTATATCACCGTCATGAACGAAAATTATTCGCAACCATCGCTGGATGACGGTACTCGTGAAGGTATTATCAAAGGGCTGTATCATCTGGCTCAAAAGGGCGATCAGAACAAACCAGGTGTTCGACTCCTGGGTTCAGGCACCATCTTGCTGGAAGTAATAGCGGCGGCAGAGCTGTTATCAAATGACTTTGGTATTGCTAGTGATGTCTTCAGCGCAACAAGTTTCACAGAGCTTGCACGAGATGCTGCAGATGTTGATCGAAAAAATCGCCTGCACGCAAACAAGACTCCACAAAAAAGTCACGTCGAGGCACTACTTGATGGCGATAGACCAGTCATCGCAGCAAGTGATTACGTGCGTGCTTTTCCACAACAGATTGCACCCTACATACGTGCGCGGATGACCGTTCTCGGTACTGACGGTTTTGGACGATCAGCAAATCGTCAGGCGCTGCGACGCTTCTTTGAGGTTGATCGCCAACACATTGCCTTAGCCGCTATCGAGTCACTGGTTCGCGATGAAACGCTGCCGCATAGCGCGTTAGTTGATGCTATCGAAAAATTCGGTATTAATCCCGATACAGCAGCGCCCTGGAAACTCTAGCCCTGAATAGATGATTAAGCGCCAGATATGTTACTGGCTACGCGACCGGGAACTGCACGAACCAAGTGACTTTCTTTAATCAACACCCTGGCCGATTTATCACCTACGATAATTGATAAAGGTTGGTCAGGTGGCATGCGCAGCCACGAATGTTGCCTATAAGATGTTGAAGGCTCAAAAAAATCTCCATCAAGAACCATTATCTCTAAGCCGTTGCACTGATTAATTTTCAGTCGATGATTAGCGTCCCAACGCTCTATACGGACATCCTCTCTGGCGTCACTATAGATATGCTGTAAGTGGACTCCGTAACGTCCTTTCGGTTGATAAGACTTACAAACACTTGTATCAATATTGGCATGATTTTGATCACTTTTATCGAATTGCCAGGTTTTCACAAACAATAAACAACCACCATCGCTGCAAGCCTCTTGTCTGCATCCAGGGGGAAATCTCATATAAGAACCAACAGGGTAAGAACCCCGTTCATCCTGAAAAGTACCATCCAGAACGAACACTTCTTTCCCACCAGGCAATTTTTTCCCCGCAAGCATGGTTGAGGGAGGCATCCTTACAAGCATGGTTGCAACGGGCTGTACTGTATCAAGCAAATCCAGATACAAGATTTCTAATTTTTTCGACTTATCCTGGCACCAGGTACCGGTACCACTGTGAACAACAGCTTTTTTGAGAACATCGGCATTAATACTCATTCTGATTTCCCTGTGTGTTGTATTTATTATTAAAAAGAGCTCAGTTGATCTATCCGTCGAATTCTATTAACACACGTCAATGTTGTTACTCCTCTGCAAGAAACGTCTATTAATTCAATATCTGCTTTATATTTTTTACAAAAATGATCAAACAAATATTTAAAATTCACTTCAATGAAGTCAACTCTTACAAACAGCACACTTAAAGAATGTAAAACTTTGCAGGAAAAAGCCAGAGTTTTTTTTGTGTTTTTTACCACAAACAAGATAACAACAGAGCTAGCGCAGAATCCGAATAATTTAGATCGATAAAATCATCTAAGTCATTGGTTACTCAATAAAACCACCAGATTGCCTCTTCCATAGACTTGCGTACAATCCATCATTTTCAATCAGCTGTTTGTGCGACCCCGTCTCAAGTATGAAGCCCTTCTCCATAACAATCAGTCGATCCATTTGCGCGATGGTCGACAAGCGGTGTGCTATGGCAATCACAGTTTTGTCTTGCATTAATTGCTGCAGATTATCTTGAATCGCCGCTTCAACTTCTGAATCCAATGCAGAAGTTGCTTCATCCAGCACTAGAATCGGTGCATCTTTTAAAAACACACGCGCTATCGCAATACGTTGTCGCTGTCCACCCGATAGCGTCACACCACGCTCACCCACCATAGCATCCAACCCTTTGCGTTCGCCGGCATCACGCAAACTTTCAATAAAATGTAGCGCATTTGCTTTCTCCGCAGCCTTCACAATCTGCTCTTCAGTGGCGTTTTGACGGCTGTAAGCAATGTTCTCTCGCACACTACGATGCAATAACGAGGTGTCCTGCGTAACAACACTGATGTTACTTCGTAGACTCTCCTGAGTAACCAAGGCTATGTTCTGATTATCGATTTCAATACTGCCCTGTTTTATGTCATATAGCCTGAGAAGCAGGTTAACCAGCGTTGTTTTACCTGCACCCGAGCGACCAACTATCCCGACTTTCTCACCTGGCTTTATGTCAAAGTTAAGTTGCTCTATGACCGGTAGTTCAGATACATAGTCAAACGAGACATCACGAAAGGCAATTGCACCTCGACTAACCTCGAGATCACCGGCATCAGGCTTATCATTTACAGTTCGGGTCTGCCCCAGTGTCGCCATACCATCACGTACAATACCGATGTTTTCGAATAGACCAGCAACCTCCCACATGATCCAGTGTGACAATCCTTGCATGCGCAGAATAACGGCTAATGACACAGCCACAGCCCCGGCACTAATCAATTCCTCCATCCAAAGATAAATACCGGTAAACAAGGTAACCGCCAACAACACCATACCGCTGATATCAACGCATATTTCAAATGCTGCTGACAGCCGCATCTGTTTATAAACAGTTGTCATAAATCCATCCATGGCATCGCGTGCATAGGCGGATTCTCTATTACTGTGAGAGAAAAGTTTTACAGTTAGTATATTGGTGTAACTGTCAATTACCCGACCGGTCATCAAGGCGCGCGCGTCCGCTTGCAATTTCGATACATCACCGAGGCGTGGCACGAAATAAAAAATTGCCACAAGATAAAAAATCAACCACAGGAGAAAAGGCAACATCAGACGCCAGTCAATACCGGCTATCAACACCAGAACGCTGAGGAAATACACAGCTACATAAACCACCACATCAATCAACTTCATAACCGCTTCACGTACCGACAGGGACGTTTGCATGACTTTGGTGCCAATGCGACCAGCGAACTCATTATTGAAAAATGACTGACTCTGACCCAGCAAGTAGCGGTGTGCTTGCCATCGAATAACCATCGGCAAATTACCATAGAGCGTCTGATGGACAATCATCGTATGGGCAACAGCCAACACCGGAAAGATGATCAGCATGACAACTGCCATCCATATCAGCGTGCTGGTATTGTTTTCAAGAAAGGTTTCGCGATCTGCCTCAGCTAGCCAATCAACAATATTGCCCAGGTAGGAAAACAGCGATACCTCGACAATGGCAATAACAGCAGAGAGAAGACCCACCAACAGAAGATACAACCAGGAAGAACGGCAATGGTGCAGACAGAATGCAACCAGAGTTTGCGGTGCACGCGTGGGCGCGTCAGAGGGAAACGGATCTACCAGACTTTCAAAGAATCGAAACATGACTTCGCTCAGGCCCGTGGTTTAGCCCACTTTTTGGCCCACGCTTTGGCCTGATTTCCGGGTAGATTAGAACTACCCTGCAAATACAACCTCATAACCTGCTGCAAACACAGGCTGAAAGGTGAAATTACTGATGAATATTGGCGGAGAGAGAGGGATTCGAACCCTCGATACGAGTTACCCCGTATACCAACTTTCCAGGCTGGCTCCTTCGACCACTCGGACACCTCTCCGG
>CAYPMR010000133.1:0-6899 GCA_964411665.1 uncultured Granulosicoccaceae bacterium
CGGTGTCTGCAATCTGATGACAGAGCGTACAACTAACGCCATCCATTGCATGATTAAATGTACTGTCAGTGGCATCTTTGCTGAGAAAACCCTGTACGAAAGTGCCTTCTTCAACAGAACCCGAATCGAAAATCTGAAGGTCAAAGCCTTCTTTACGTGCCAGGTCGTTGGCCATGGGCGCGTGACAACGCGTGCATGTATCGTTGATCTCATGAGCTGCAGATGGAAATTCTGCCAGTTCTCTGGCTGCTACAGCATGCCAATATGGATCACGTGCGGAATTTGCCATCACACTCGAAGCCCATGCATCACCAATCGACACATCGCGACCAGTTGAGTCAACCATCACGGCAGCATCTCCTACACCTTCATCGTTATGACAGGCGTTGCAGGATTCACTACCGGCAAAATGTGCTTCATTGAATGTGGCATCAGACACAGCGATGGAAGGTTCAAGGCCACGTGCTGCAGGCAGCGCAACCGGAGTAACTACTGCCCCGTTGTTGCCGTTGTTGCCGTTGTTGTCTTCATCGCCGCCTCCGCCGCCGCAAGCCGATACCAGCAACGCAAGCCCTAAAGCCAACAGAATATGTTTGATCGAGGAATTTTCGCTGAGCTTGCTTTGCACGGGAAAACCCGCGCCTGCCTCAGCCCCTATTCCACTTTCATTTGTAATATCGCCATCACGTGAACATTTCACGCCCGGTGCGTTGAATGGCATATCAGTGCTCTCCGACACAATTTAGCAGGATAAACATCCTCTATAGCGGCGAGCAAACAGGTTTCGTCCAGCATTTCCTTGTGCGATGGTTCTCTTTGAGAACAAACAAGCGGTTTATTGCTCGCAGTTCAGTCCCCGGAAATGCGAGGTAGTCGATGGTTGCGTTTGTAAACGCATCTGAAGAGAAATGGGCAGCAGCGGTATATTCAAAAATCTGCAGGTTCAATCACGTAGATGGTTTCACCGATATTGTCGACCATCCAGATGGTGCCGGGAAACAGCTCACCAGTGTCCTGTGCGGTGACATCCAGCGGTGCCTGACCGATGCCATCTACCAGTTTGGATACGGAGGTTGCTGCATTGCCTGCACCATTGAGCTCAACACGATAGATGACCTTATCGAAGCTGGTAAGCAACAGGTCGCCCTTCATAGCTCCACCAAAATTATCAGCAGTGTATTCAGTGATACCGTTGGTTGATGCGGGAAAGGTGGCAATAGAGCCATCTTGGTCTGGATTTCTGAATTCACATTCAACAGGGTTGGCAGCGATTTCTATGGGTGATTGCGGATTACTTTCGTTGAAGGTGTTGTCTTTATCGCCTCGTACCGGATTGGGGTGTCCTGCGTAATAGCCTTTATTGGGCACGTAGTGCAGCTGATCGATAAATTTCTCACCACCGTCGGTGAAGACGTTTTCGCAAGCATTGTTTGGTACGCCGCCCCAACCGGTATTAGAGCCATTGTCGGTTGCATACAGCTTGCCTGCCTCGGTGAGAACCAGATCGTAGGGGTTGCGAAAGCCCGGCGCATAAATTTGTACTGGACCACCGGCAACAAGCTTGGCCTGATTTTTCGCGTTATTGCCACCGAACGGATCATTTTCATCGTTTGCGCCTGGTCGATCCTCATCATCAAGTGTTGGCAAATCGTACGTACCGTTACCTATTGCAGCCAAGTCAAATTCGAGTATCGCAGCTGAGAGTGCTGTCTCTGACAATCCGGAAAAATTATTCGAAGGCAGACCAAGGTTAGTATTCCCACCCATTGCCAATAACAACTTGTTACCCATCATAACCAGACCATTGCCCTGGTGATTTTCTTCGGAACGCGGCAGTCCTCTGACCAGATCCGTTCTGACCCAGTCACCACCTTGTTTATCAAGACGGTGCAAAATACCCGAATTAGTGTCGAGATTAGTATCAGTCGCTGCTGGCCCACCACCCTGACGCCAATCAGCCGAATGCACATAAATTTGAGGCTTAGCAGGCGTGCCCACTACCAAAATACCAGTAATAAGGCGCTTCTTGGTCCAGTTGGATGCCCCATCGTCGTCATGATTTGGCGTGTTGGCAACGGCATTGATGGTTTGCACCTTGTTCGCGGTGTAATTGTTTTTGCCATTGCGCGTGATGGCAAATTCATGTATCGAACCCTCCATCTCGGTTACATAGAGATGACCATCCGGGCCAAAATCCAAAGACGTTGGCCGAAATAGATTACCCAGGCCTTTCAATTCACTCTGACCGAAATTGACTGGTATGGCCGCAGGTTCATTGACGCTTCCCTGAAGTGAAACTTCTAATGCCGGATTGACACCATCGTGTTGAATTTCGAGTTGTGCTGACTTAAAACCAGGCACACCATCCTGTAAGGTAAACGCTATGGTTGTAGACTCGCCCGGAGCGAGCGTTACGGGCTGCACGTTCGCGTTGAATGCATTCGGGTTAATACCGCTTAAAGCACTACCGAATATATTTATAACCGGTGCGTCGGGCTCTTCAGCACCGTTAGTCAAAACAAGCTCACCCTGTGCAGCTACGTTTTGTAGCACTTGTCCGAAATCGATAGTATCGACATCGAATTCAAGATTACTGGTCAGGGGGAAACGTGCTGCAGCTTCGACGATAAGCACATGAGGAGTGCCTGAACCGCTTATATCCATACGCACTGAGGCACTCTTACTACCGGGCACTGCAGGTGTATAGGTTACTGAGACATCAATAACATCACCGGGTACCAGAGTAATAAAGCCACTGAAGTCCGTACTGAATTCGCTCGCGTGACCGCCGATAATACTGACGGCATTTATTTGTTGCGCGTCCGCGCCAGCAGCCCCGATGTGACTGAGCTGTACAGTCTGAACGGCAGATTGACCTATATCAACCTTATCGAAATCCAGACGCGCCGGATCTATCCGTAAATCACCCGAACTCTGAATAGCTGCTGTACCGGTAAGCTCCAGCGAAAGACTTTGACTCTGTGCATGTAACTTGCTGAACGAGGCAAAAAAAACAAGCACGCAGGCCATCGTTACATTGGCGATCGCCACGATGATCTTCTCTGACATTTTGACTGACTCTAGGAAAACAGACATATAGTTCGTATCTCCAAATCGGGGGTAATACTCCCGTTCAGAGCGCTCCAGATAGACAGTGTGTGCAAAAATCGTACTCAGAAAGGATCATACTGCAGCACAAATTCGAGTAGTGTTCTGATACCTTTTTTGTGCGATTTCCCGCAAAACAATCATTGGATCCGGCGACAGAACAACAATAACCAGCACGCAACGGACAGCATGAGCAGTATGGTGCTAGACTTCTGGCTGTATTTGGCCGATACCTATTGTGATTGCGGCCTGCCAAGAGAATGGATTTAACACAGTGCTAAATAGTTCAACATCCCCCTACCCTTTACAATTAAAAAGCAGATTGACGAGCGTTTCAGCCGCTGTCTTTACTGTGATTTGTCTATGTGCAACATTCACAACCGGACATTCACACGCAAAAGATGGTGCCGACGAGAGTACACGCAGCATTCTTGACCGGCCACTGCGGGCCAATGAACGCGCCAGCGCCAACGACCGTGGCAATAACGGCAATCGATCTGGCCGTGCGCGGGCAGCCCGGGAGCTACGCCGTGAACGCGCTCGACTAATGAGAATGAAAGAAAGGCAACTCAGGCGGGAAGCGCGCAAAGGTGAGCGACTGGCACAAATGATTTTGGCTGAAACTCTCGCGGATGAGGCACAACAATTGATCAACTCACCGTTAATGGCGAACGACGCATTAAGTGAAGCATTAAGCTGGTACGCAGTCGCCGCCCGACGTGGTGAGACTAGTGACCAGGCAACACTGGCTATCGATAACCTGATTCCAGCACCCGTGATACGCGCCATTCGCCGACCGCGCTAGAAAACCTCTGCTTAATTGGCTGCATTGCCATAACTGCGTTGAAAGCGGGCTCAAATTGTTCATGTATTTATATACGCCGGGGACGCCCAGTCCTTTATCGCCAACTTTCGCCTTGTTCTGCCTGGCTCAATCAATAAGAGGTTTTCTAAATCTTCTTGCTCCCGGCAAATCCAACCTCGGCAAAGACACATCCTCTTGATCTACTGACGTATCAAGTTCTACCCCAACGGTCCTGCCAGGTTGGCAGAACATCACCGGCTTTTTTTTCTGCCATAAACACACCTCTGGCTATCGCCCGGCTTACGCACAGCGAGGCACTATGTCCGAGTATCATTTGATCACCGGCGTTTAATGAATTTGCAGCATCTACCGGTGTTGTACTGAGCGCAAAAACCAGATCACCATCAAACGGTGTGTGAGCGGGGTAGATGGCGCGCGCCATGCCGTCATGGGACGCGATCGCCATCCGTTGCAACTGAGCGACATCCAGGGGCGCATCGGTTGCCACTACAGCCAATGTGGTGTTCTCCCGAGTCAATGGTTTTCGCTCAGGTAGCGCATAAGCGTCAGCGTCAACAGCGCTGCCAAGGGCACCATACTCGGCGCCGATCTCTGCAGCAGCTGCCCAGAAGTTACCTTTACCGGGTACAGTCACACTACCCACCGGATTGACCACAACCAGGGCTGCCACTGTGAATCCAAAATGAGCTGTTTCAACTACCAGTGACGCTGAACCAAGCCCACCTTTGAGCCCACTCGCCAGCGCACCAGTTCCAGCCCCGACACTACCGAGCTCGAATCTATCCGTTGCCAGGCGCCATGCCTGCTCACCAAGTGCCGGATACGGGTTGTTATCCCACTGCTTGTCACCACCGTTAGCCAGATCAAAAATGATGGCCGCTGGCACCAGCGGTACCCTTTGTCCGTTGATTTCGAAACCCCGGTTAACTTTACGCAACGCATTTGCAACGCCACTAGCGGCATCAAGACCCAGCGCTGAGCCACCGGACAACACAAGGGCATCAACTGCATTGACAAGTTTGTCAGGGGCTAATAAGTCAGTTTCCCGCGTCCCCGGTGCGCCACCACTTATCTGGACTGCAGCTGTAAAGGGCTGTTCCGCTGTAACCACAGTAACACCCGACTTTATGCACTCATCGGACGCATTGCCAACCACAATCCCCGGCACATCTGTGAGTAAATTGTATTCACCGCAACCGCTACTAATCATGATGAGAAACTCTGCTCAACAAATGTCTCTGTGGCGTTATCATAGTCAGGGATACGTCCGCGGGAAAGCGCCGGAAATTTTCATCTACTAACTTGTCATCTACCAACTACAGACCAACTACTGCGACATGCCTCTGTCAAACAACCGAAAACCCGCAGATCAGCGTTATGACCTACCTTGGCAGTCCAATGCAACACGATTCTGGTGGGTTCGTCATGCACCTGTCACTGATTTAAAGGACATCATGTATGGCACTCAAGATGTTGACGCCGATACCAGTGATGATCTACAAATAACATCACTTTCAAGAAGGCTACCCGATAACGCTATTTGGTTTACCAGTCACTTGAAACGCACACAGCAAACCGCGGATGCGGTTGCAAAAGCCGGGATTGACTGGAAAGAACGTCATGAATCAAACCATATAGGTGAAATGGAGTTTGGCGAAGATACCGGTAAAACCCATCTCGAACTAATAAAACAACGTGACGATCCCTACGTTGGATTCTGGCCTAAATCACCTGTAGAAAAAAAACCAGGGTCTGAGAACATGGAAGATGTGTGTCGGCGCGTCGAAAAATTTGTAACCGCCTGCGCTAAAGAGTATGCGCAACAGGATATTGTCTGTTTCTCACACATGGGAACCATACTCGCAGCTCTGAGTAATGCCCTGTCACTTGATCTGCACAACAGCGTCTGCTTCTCAATTAACAATTTATCCGTGACACAGATTCATCATCATGCATCACTTCACCCCGATGCACCGAATTACCGCGTGATAACAGTATCCGAACTGCACCATAACGACTCTTCAAGTTAAGCTGTTCATCGCCTAGCTGTCGATTTCAACAATATCGAATTCAACCAAATCGGACCAGCGTGTGATCCACGAATCAAACAAGCTGTAATCGTCGGTTTGCATCAGCTGATAACAACGATTTGCCGGTCGGGACACCCAGTTATCGACGAAGTGTAATCCATCGGGCAACATGCGCCCTTGTGCATTGAACCGTTCATAGACAGCATCATATTTACCATCCTTGTACTGCTCGACAACCATATAAGTTTTCATAAATGATCTCGCAGTGACTACTGTGTTGCAGCTGCCGCAAATTTCGCCAATGCGCCACTCACTTTCTCAAAAATTTTATCGCAACCTGAAGAAGCGTGTCGTTCCTTTAGATAGGCTGGATCGTTGTACCCTAACCACACCTGCCCTGCCTCATCTTGCCAGGCTAACATTTTTTGCGGCAGATCTATCGCAATACTCTGACTACAATTCATTAACGGTGTGCCGATTTTTGGATTCCCGAAAATCATCACCTGTGTTGGACGTAATTCCAGATCGGCACCACTGGCACCAGCAGCATGGTCTATACGCATGAACACTTTCATACCTTTGCTCAATAGCACTTTTTCAAGCTTGTCCAATGTATCCACAACGCTGTGAGTACTTTTCACAACAAGCATTCCTTGCCCGGACGCGGATAGGGAAGTCGCTTGCAACACCAAACCGAGTAATGCAAAGGATAGAAAACAGGTTGCAAAGCAGGGTCGGTTCATTTTGTGTTTAGCTCGCATAAGTCATTCTCCTTGCCAGAATTTTAAAAAGTTGATGAGCACGCGCCCTGACGGCCAGAATGTAGGCCAAGTTCAATGAGATCTAATATTGATGCACCAACAGACTACCTCAAAGAGCCAGCATCGCGAATCATTATCGTCACAATTATGGCGTTTGACTGTCATATTGCTAAA
>CAYPMR010000134.1:0-6868 GCA_964411665.1 uncultured Granulosicoccaceae bacterium
TTATTACAAGCCGACGAGCCGATAGATCGCGGTACCTTTCAGACGCTTTTTTCACACAATCCGTTTCGTTCCTTGCGTCGACTTGGCCTCGATGAAGAAACCGAAACACGTGTGCGCGAATTGGACCCTCGCAACAATGGCATGCTGACTATCGCGCAGGTTCTGCCTGGTGGTGTCGCGGATGGCTTGCTTGAAGAGGGCGATATTCTTGTCAGCGCAGATGGTGAGACAGTGGCCAACTATGTCACTCTTGAGGCTATTCTCGATGCGTCACTTGGAAAAACACTGGTTGTGAATGTGGTGCGTCAGGGAGAAAAGGTGTCTCTGGATATTCCGGTCGCCGACCTCCATGCGCTGAGCCCGGATCGGTTTCTGGAGATCGGTAACAGTGTCTTTCAGAACATGTCTATCCAGCACTCACGAGCGATGAACCTGCCACAGCAGGGTGTGGTTGTTGTGGCTTCGGGTTACTTTCTGAGTCGCGCAGATATCAGTGCCGGATCGATAATCACTGAACTCGACGGCAAGCCACTCGATAATATCGATGATTTACTTGCTGTGCTGCAGTCTGAGAAACGCAGTGACAAAATGCTTGCGCGTTTTATTGAACCGGGGCGGGAATTTACCAGCTCTGTCGGTCAGATCGATATCGATGATCGCTGGTTCGGCCATCAGCAGTGTACACGTGTTGATAATGTGCGTTTCTGGGATTGTGAAAGCCTGACAGTGGCAGAAGATTCGATTACCGACGAGGAACCTAAAGTTGCGGTACCGACATTTCGCGACCCGTTGTTGAATCGCGTCGCACCGGCGCTTGTCAGGGTTGATTTTCATATTCCCCATGTGCTCGATAACGTCTATGCCACTCATTTCAGTGGTGTGGGTCTGGTAGTCGATGTAGCTGAAGGGCTGATTGCGGTAGACCGTAATACGGTACCCATTGGGTTGGGTGATGCCGAGGTTACTTTTTTTGGATCAACTATTATCGATGCGCAAGTCGTGTTTCTGCACCCGACACATAACATAGCTCTGCTCAAATATGATCCTGCTTTGTTAAACGGCGCTGAGTTCGAAGCGTTAGAGTTACTAAGTGGTGACGAGCCACTGGATGATTCACTTTATATGATTGGATACCGTCAGGATGGTACTTTCCGTAAATACAAAGTGACCGATACCAGTCGTTTGACCGTCGTATTGAAGCCGCCGCGTTTGGCACGTTTTCAACAAAGCGCGGTTGATTTGTACGGGGTACCGGATATGCCACCCTCATTGGGTGGGCCGTTGGTTGATAGTGTTGGACGGGTTCACGCTGTCTGGATGAGCTTTGCCTATCAGGAAGGACAGGATATTCAACAACAGGAATGGGCGATGCCTGCTCCGATTGTTGCAGAGGCGCTGCGACTTTACCGCTCCGGTCAGGACTTCTTTACCCTGGATGCAACCATGGATTACCGCCCGATTGCATTGTCACGCCAGCTAGGTTTGCCGGATGAGTGGCTGGAGAAATTATTACAGCTCGATGCCGAGTCGCGCCGCGTTTTGTATGTGCAGCAAGTTGTTCCCGGGACGCATGCGGCAACTGTACTGGAAGTCGGTGACATCGTGCTGGCTATTAATGGCGAGTTGGTAGCGGATCTATTTAAAGTCGAGAAACTGGTGCAGCAAGCCGAGGTTAATGTCACGGTGCTGCGCAGCGGGAATGTGCTTGAGCTTATTGTAAAGCCGTCTGAAGTGTCGACCGTCGGCACGAGCCGAATACTATCGTGGGCCGGTGCTACTTTTCAGGAAGCCCATCGCGAGGTTGCACTTTATCGTGGCGTCGATCCGGAAGCCGTCTACATCAGTGGCACCCGAGCAGGGTCACCGGCCTTGTGGGATAAACTCTACCGTAACCGCTTTGTTACTGCGGTAGATGGCGTACCTGTTACCAATCTGGATGAGTTCCTGGCCGAAGTGCTGAAGAAAAAGCAGGATCAGATAACACGCCTGTCGATTCTAACCACCGCCGGTCGCCGCGGCATTGTCAGCGTGCAGCCTGAGTATCGCTTTTGGCCGACAGAGGAGCTTAAGCGAAAGGAAGATGCCTGGACGCGTATTGAGCATCAGCATTGATTTAAGTCGACACGCCTATCGATAGATGCTGCTATCCTTCGCCTTCTTTAGATTCTGAGGCCAACGGTTTGAGCAACACTGACATCATCATAGTAGGCGCAGGTATGGTCGGCAGTATGCTTGCCGCCGCCGCGGGTCGTGCCGGCATGAATGTCGTGCTGCTTGAAAGTCGCATGCCCGCACCCTTTGATCCAAACTCACCGTATGACTTGCGTGTCTCTGCCTTGAGTCTCGCGTCAGAGAACATGCTCAAGGCAGTAAGTGCCTGGCAAGGCATACTGGATCGGCGCCATGCGCCCTTTCGTCATATGAAGGTCTGGGACGGGGAGCGGGGCGGTACCGCATTGTTCGACAGTCAGGATGTGGATTACAGCCACCTTGGTACTATCGTCGAGAACCGTGTTATTCAGCTTGCGTTGCATGAGCGATTGCGTGACATGGAGAATGTCAGTTTTTGCGACAGCGCAGCTTTGAATGATTTCGATGTAACTTCATCGCAGGTACGCGTTGCACTGGATGATGGTCAAATACTTAAAGCAAAGTTGTTAGTCGGAGCGGATGGTACCCACTCAACGGTGCGTCGACTTGCAGGTATTAACCAGCGTTCCGTCCGCTACCCGCAAAAAGCACTGGTTGCCTCAGTTGATACTGCGGATGAGCAACAGGATATAACCTGGCAACGTTTTCTGCCGACAGGCCCACAGGCTTTTCTGCCACTGCAGGGATCACGTGCCTCGATGGTGTGGTATCACAGCGAAGATGAAGTTGAGCGTTTGCTGTCGCTCGATGATGCGGCATTCCTTGATGAGATGCATGAAGCTTTTCCGGTTGAGCCGGGTGCTTTCACCACACTACAAGGTCGTTCAAGCTTTCCACTATTCGCAAACCACGCTGAGCGCTATGTATTGCAACGTGTTGCACTGGTTGGTGATGCGGCGCACAGCGTGCACCCACTTGCTGGACAAGGCGTGAATCTTGGTTTGCTTGATGCGGCAGAACTAGCGGCGGTTATTGAGCAAAGCAGCGAACGTGGACGCGATATCGGTGAGCTTCGTGGCTTGCGTCGTTATGAGCGTACCCGACGCTCGGAGAATGATATAATGATTCGCGTTCTTGATGGTTTCTATCACGCGTTCAAACCACAGGTGACCGCTGTGCAAACTGTGCGCAGTGCGATGCTCAATGCGGTCGAACGTGTGAACCCATTGCGTCAACTGATCATGCAACAGGCAATGGGCGTGCGTGGTGAGTTACCACCGCTTGCAAAATCTGTCGCTGGCCATGGCGATATGGTCAAAAAAGAGGGCGGCGGTCATGGCTGATGAATCACCCTCAGCCGGCAATGAAAGTGAACCTTCTGCGGCTGAAGTCGATCCGCAGGCTGCTTGTGAGTCTCTGCTAAATTCAACCTACAGTTTGCAGCTTGCAACCCTGGGTGAGGATAAGGTACCGCATTGCGGATATACACCGTTCATCCTCGAGCGGTTTAAAGATCAGCCCCCTCGATTTTATGTGTTTGTCAGTGAGCTTGCCGTGCACACACGTGATTTACTGCGTTTGTCAGATGCTTCGATCATGATTATTGAAGATGAACAAAAAAGCACCCAGATATTTGCTCGAACGCGCGTAAGTTATCAATGCACGGTATCAATCGTTAAGCCTGACGAGACTGCTTACACGCAACTCCTCGACACCTACCAGCAACGGCACGGCAATGTTGTCACAGTGTTGCGGGGGTTACCTGATTTTCATTTGATTTGTCTGATGCCAACCAAAGGGCAATTTGTTATGGGATTTGGCAAGGCCTTCGCACTGACCGGTCCCTGTATCGATCAGTTTAAGCACAGTCGACGTGCTTGAATGCAGCACCAGGGATGTTGACTGGATTTCAGCTCCAATTTTTAGATGACTTCCAGCTTGATAGGTTAAACGATAGAGCACCCGGCCCATATTGAGCCAGGTACTACGTTTATAAAATTTCTGGAAACCCGCAAGGCTACTCTGTCCCTAAGCCAATCTTGTGGGTGGTTTGAATTTCTGTTCTGAGCCGTGTCAGCCTGAATCAATGCTAATCATAATTGCTCCCTCCTCGATGTTACGTTTCACAAGGCGCTCGGGCGGTTGTACTGCTAGTGCGTCTGTATCAATTTGAGTACAGACACCGGTACCACTGGCATTTTGTTTTATGCACACGTCATTTGCGTGTCATTGTGGCCAGTCTTGCCCTTACGCTACTGCTCGCCAGTGTTATGAGCGGGCAGTCGCTTGCAATCAATCGATGAAAAGGTATCGTATGGCGTGATTGCCCTTGCGAAGTGCAGAACACTTTGGCAATCGAATGACACGTCCTGTGTCTAGCCGTGGTAGCCCTGCTGTCGTAAGTCACACCTTAACAAGCGGTGACTCGTAGACCAGTGGCTTTGCGTCATCTCCTTTCAGAGATTTTGCCCTTCTCTACGGTATTGATGCTGTTTGCAACAGCGCGGCCTCTAACTCTCCTGGCATCGCTGCGCAAAGTCGTTAACGTCTGTCGTCATAGCCGTTTTTAACTGGCAATATATCCTTCGTGGATAAGCTCACAACTGACTGGTTTGCCATCACGTCATCTGTGATCAATCTACCGGAAATCAGATATTTTTTGTAACCTGGTTCAGGTGCTGCTGTTTACTGGAATGTTGTGTAATGCCGGTTTTCGTGCGATGGAATCGGTTTTAAATAGCCGGATAAGTGTATCCAGAGGTCAATTTAAGTTGTGGCATGGCTGCTGCTCGTCTAATTTCATAGTGGAATAATGAATTTTTCGTTTAATTGTAGTTACAGACTAGTTCAGAACTAGCGGTACCTTTCATGTCAGATTTAACACAGATCGAGAATCTGAAATTACGCTCGGAATTTCTACGCGCGATTAACCTTGTCACGACTACACAGTTGACACTTTTTCTGGAGAGTGAGGCGCCGACACGCGATTCCATGATCGCGTCGCTGGAAAAGAGGCTTGCAGACAAAGAGCCATCAGCCGGCGCTGATATGGATATCCACCAGTCCAAAGCCATGCGTGAAGTCCTGTTTGATGCGATATCCGTGTTTAACGATCCTTTTGCCACTTACATCAATCCTGATCAACTCAAGCGCTATTACAACAGACGTAAAGGTAATCTTCTTGGGGTAGGGCTGAAATTTCGTGCTTTTGATGATGATTACCCTGTGGTAATCGGTACCCTTCTGGGTGGACCACTTGAAAAAACGCCAATGTCACCTGCAGACAGGATCATCGAAATCAATGGCAAGGATCAAAAGGGCGTGTCCAGTCGTGATGTCACGTCAGCGTTAAAGGGAGAGGCCGGTAGCGAGGTTGAACTGCGCCTGCGCCACGAAGATGATTCGGAGTACTCACTGACAGCTACACGCAGTCAGATCAACCTGAAATATGCACGTTCGGAAATGCTGGCAGATAAAGTCGGTTATTTGAAAGTCAGTCGCTTTGGTGGCAATACCCATAAAACCGCACGCGCGTTATTGCAAGGCTTACTCGATGACGGCGCGCGTCACTTGGTGCTTGATCTGCGTGATAATCCCGGTGGTTCAACCCGGGCAGCACGTGGGATAGTGTCCTCATTTGTCGACAAACAGAATGTCTATTGTGAACGCTATGAAGCAGGCGGTGTGCGTGAGCTGCCGCATGAGGGTGGCAAATTAACCGATTTACCTTTAGCCGTCATTGTTAATGAGGCCAGTCAGTCAGCCTCGGAAATTGTTGCTGGTGCTTTGCAAGACTATGATCGAGCAGTCATCGTTGGTGCACCAACCTATGGTAAAGGGTTGATTCAGAAAGTATTCAATCTACAAGCGCCTTTGGGAGGAGCGGTTCGCACGACTATCGCGGCTTACGCGACACCCAAGCACACGTTAATTCATGGCGTGGGTGTTACTCCGGATATCTATGAGGCAACGGCACCGGAAAGCCTATTTCGTGAAACGGGCTCACTGAATGTATCGGCTGATGCCAGAGCCTTCAAACGAAAACTACTCGAGCAACGCATCAACGAACAATTCGACGATGAGAAAGCCGACAGTCTTATTGCGCGAGAGGATCTTCAACTAAAGCGCAGTATCGATGCATTGCTTTCCTGAGCAATTTGCCGCATGTTGCGAAACTGCCATCATCGATGGGAGCGTCAATGCCCCTGCGGTTTCTATCCTGACTAGCGCGTGATGACTATCAGGCAGTTCTCACTGCTTGTAATGGCAATTGTGGTTGTATATGTCGGTGGCTTTGCCTATGACGAGATAGGTCCGGGTGCCTACGCGTTAATCCTGTTGTTTATCGTCTCTACACCTTTGCTCACCAAGTTTGCGTTCTGGAAAAAGTTGTTATTGTTTTTGCCCCTGATAGTTGTCCGGGTAGTAGGGAAGGTTGTTCTGCAGCTCTACAGTAAATCTGCTTTTGCGATGCTCTTAAAACGATACGGTTTACTGGAAAGGCGTTATACGGAATCTCTAGAAGCATTCACAGCTCTCAAGAATCGTTTAATAGAACGTTGGCGGGCTACTCCGAGACGCAGTCAAGGATACCTGATATTGATATTTCTCCCGTTTGGGATTGTGGTGTTGCTAGTGGTGTTGGTTATCAAATTTTTTCGTTTGAAGTTGCTGCAGATGCTGGTTGAAAAAGTGATGACAAAAAGTCTGATTAATGCGACATCGAAACTGGATGTGGATGCGCAGATCAGCAATCAACTGTCAAAAGTCAAAAAAT
>CAYPMR010000135.1:0-6813 GCA_964411665.1 uncultured Granulosicoccaceae bacterium
ACACCCCGGATATTAACGAAGTACGCAAATTCTCCAAACTGCTCGAGCGCCATGGACTGGGTAAAGTACGCTTCCAGGAATTACCGGAACTACCGGCAAACATTCTCGAATGGATGGAAAACGTTGAGCTGCTAACCAGCTCGGAGCTGGTTACCAAATACCTGCAAAGCGGCACAGCCAGGGCATTACCGCTATTGAAGCTAACCGGCCTGGTTGAACTTATCGATCGCGCACCGCTGCAGCTGGAACCTTTTGTACATGCAGATCTTGCCTATCAAGGTACGCCCTTTCTTTTCAAAAGGGCAAAATACCAGGCACGACTGATCGAAGATCAATTAACCCAGCTAAGGGAGCACTTCCACCTCGATCGCGTTCCACCCAAACACCAATTACTGCAATTGCTCGATGAACTCGGCGGGGTTGAAAACAACGCTATCGAAGTGGTGGATTCTGAATATTTCCATGCACGGCGTCGCTTCATGGAATTGAGTATCGAGAAACCGACAACTTTAACGGATGTGCACCGCAGACAGCTGAACAAACTTGTAAAAGTGCTGCGATTTCGCGAACTGTTTGTAAATAATTCCGAATACCGCCTGGCACTTGGACCGGCTTATCGCGGCTTGAAAACTGATTGGGATGTACTTGAGGGTGCATTGGACTATGCACAGCAACTGAGCAAGTACCTGGGCAGCGATGCCATGGCATCTCATATTCTGGCAGACTGGCGCAGTTTTCGGGAATCGTTCATGGCAAACCTCGATCAATTGCAGGTGGCCGGTCGCGGACTGCACAGCCTGTTACAAATAGACAAACCCTACAACCCTGAAATAGCGGTGCAGGAACTACTCGAGCACGGCAAGGTGCTGGCAAACAACCTTAAAGAGTGGAATCTCGAATATGGTTTGATAACCAACTACGGCGACAAAACGCCAGCCACTCTATTGAGTATTTTCAGTGGCACAAGCACACAGGACAAGGCAACCGAAAAGTTGGTCAGAGATGCTAATCGAGAACTTCAAAAGTATCTGATTAAAAATCGTGACCCCGGTGCGATGAATCGTATTAATGCCACCCTGACATGGCTTAACGATGTGATTAGCGACGATTCGGCGAGTAGCAAGGATGTGGAAGAAGTGGTCAAAGCAACCATGCTAAGCGCGCAAAACGATCAGATTACATCCTAGCCTGCGGCAGAACCTCGCCTACTGCACAGGCTTCCAGATCGTTAACCCACAGCCAGGCGCGCATTTTCAAATATGCGTAACCACGGACCACGCTCTCCCCACTGCTCAGGTGCCCAGGAATTGGTCACCGATCGAAAGATTCGTTCCGGATGCGGCATCATGATGGTGAAACGACCATCATCACTGCAAAGACCGGTAACCCCATACGGCGATCCATTAGGATTAGCCGGATAGGTATCAGCAAGGTTACCGTGTCCATCGACATAGGCTAACACCACGTTGGCATCGGCTATCTTTTCTTCATCAGCAAAAGTTGCTCGCCCTTCGCCATGCGCAACCACAACCGGTATGCGCGATCCCTGCATGTCTTTTAAGAAAACAGATTCAGATTTAAAGACCTCTACCGTCACAAGGCGGGCTTCGAATTGCTCTGATACATTGCGCTCAAACCCTGGCCAGTAGGCGGCACCGGGAATAAGATCGCGCAAGCGCGACATCATCTGGCAACCGTTACACACACCCAGACCAAAGGTATCATCACGCTGAAAAAAACCAGAAAACTCATCAAAGGCACGGGTGTTATATCGAATGGAATTCGCCCAGCCACCACCGGCCCCCATAACATCACCATAAGAAAACCCGCCACAAGCGACCATGCCAACAAAGTCACTCAGTGAGCGTCGCCCGCTGATCAGATCACTCATGTGCACATCAACAGCCGTAAATCCTGCGGCATCAAAGGCGGCTGCCATCTCGATCTGGCCGTTAACACCCTGTTCTCGCAATATCGCCACCCGCGGTTTGCCCGTCGGCGCATGGGACGAACTCTTTCTAGCGCTTTCAATTATATTTCCGGCAACGTTGTGATGCGTATCAAACGTCAGTTGCGGTCGTAAGCCTGGATTAGCCGGATCGCTGATCGACTGATATTCCTGATCGGCGCACTCAGGGTTGTCTCTTAAGCGTTGCATTTGCCACGATGTTTTCCACCACAGGGCTTTTAGCTCATGCAGTGGTTTTTCAAACAAGGTCTCTTCGCCGTGTTGTACGACAAAGGACAAACTGTCATTAGGGCGCGCTACCGTGTGTATGGCATCGCCAAGACCTGCCATTTCAAGGACCTGCATGACCTCTGCATACTGGCGCGTGCGAATTTGAAAGACCGCACCGAGTTCTTCATTAAACAGTGATGCCAAAGGGTTAGATCCGAGACTGCGCAGTTGCACATCCAGGCCCACGTTACCGGCAAAACCCATTTCAGCCAGCGTTGCCAGCAACCCGCCGTCAGATCGATCATGGTAGGCCAACAAGAGGTCATCACCCGACAGTTTTTGTATGGCATTGAACATGGCTTTGAGCATGGCAGCATCATCAACATCCGGCGCCTGCTGACCAATACACTTGAATGATTGCGCCAGAGCAGAACCGGCCAGACGGTTTTTGCCCAGACCAAGATCCAGCAATAGAAGTTCTGTCTCACCCTTATCAGTCTGCAACTGCGGTGTCAGTGTTTTGCGAATATCAACAACCGGTGCAAATGCCGTAACAACCAGAGACAAAGGTGCTGTTACCTTGCGCGCATCATCTTCACCGGGTTCATGCCAGGTGCTTTGCATGGACAGGGAATCTTTACCAACAGGAATAGCAATACCAAGTTGGGGTGCGAGCTCTAGCCCAACTGATCGTACAGTATCAAACAGCGCTGCATCTTCACCGTCATGGCCTGCTGCTGCCATCCAGTTGGCAGAGAGGCTAACCTGATCAAGACTACCGACATGTGCTGCCACTAGATTGGTCAGCGATTCGGCTAAAGCCATGCGACCAGACGCAACGGGGTTTACCAGGGCAACAGGTGTACGTTCACCCATAGCCATGGCCTCGCCGGTTATACCCTGGTAGTCACTGGCGGTCACTGCAACATCAGCCACAGGCACTTGCCATGGCCCAACCATTTGATCGCGTACCACTTGCCCGGTGATGGAGCGGTCACCAATCGTGATAAGGAAGTTTTTACAGGCAACGGACGGTACTTGCAGAACGCGCTCTATCGCTTCACCGAGATCTATGTCCCTGCTATAACTGTCAAACCCGTCTTGCGCAAATGCACGATGCCTAACATCACGCAACATGCGTGGTGGCTTACCCAATAGAACATCGAGCGGCATATCAACGGGTGAATTATTAAATTCTGAATCTTGTACCTGAAGATTTTTCTCTTCGGTCGCGTGTCCGACAACTGCAACAGTGCATCGTTCGCGTTCACAAATGGCGAGAAATTCGTCAATCCGCTCAGCGTCAACTGCCAGCACGTAACGCTCCTGGGCTTCGTTACACCATATCTGCATAGGCGCCATACCCGGGTCTGCATTCGGGATATCGCGTAAATGAAATTCTGCGCCACGACCCGCATCATGAACCAGTTCCGGCAAGGCATTAGACAAACCACCAGCCCCCACATCGTGCATGGACAGCACTGGGGTCGCGTCACCCAATGCTATGCAACGATCAATCACTTCCTGACAACGGCGTTGCATCTCCGGGTTGCCCCGCTGTACGGATGCGAAATCCAGCGTCTCTTCGCTGCTGCCGCTAGTCACTGATGACGCTGCCCCACCGCCGAGACCGATCAACATGGCAGGTCCACCGATAACAACAATGCAGGCACCCGGTGGCACTGGCTGCTTCTCTATGTTGCCTGCCCGTATAGCACCCAAACCACCTGCGAGCATGATCGGCTTGTGATAACCGCGCACCTCACTGTTATCACCGAATTGCACACGTTGCTCGAAGGTTCTGAAATAGCCGCCAAGATTGGGACGACCAAACTCATTATTAAAGGCAGCCGCACCTATCGGCCCCTCGAGCATGATGTCGAGCGCGCTGGCCACACGTTCGGGTTTACCATAGTCCTCTTCCCAGGGTTGGGGAAGATCAGGCAGTTTCAAATTTGATACTGAAAACCCGCACAGTCCAGCCTTCGGTTTGGCGCCGTTACCGGTTGCCCCTTCATCGCGTATCTCACCACCGGAACCGGTTGCCGCACCCGGAAAAGGTGAAATAGCGGTTGGATGATTATGTGTTTCAACCTTGATCTGAATATGCGAGGGTTCGCTATACGATGCGTACTCGCCATCGGGAGTTGATAAAAAGCGTTGACACTCGTGACCGGTAATGACCGCCGCATTGTCTTTGTAAGCTGACAGCACACCACCGGGATGGGTCTCATGTGTGTTGCGGATCATGCCGAATAACGAGTGTTCCATCGACTCACCATCGATCGTCCAGCTGGCGTTAAAAATCTTATGCCGACAATGCTCTGAATTCGCTTGCGCAAACATCATCAATTCAGCATCACTGGGATTGCGCTTCATGGCAGTGAAATTCTCGACAAGATAATCGATCTCGTCATCTGACAAGGCCAGACCCAATGTTTTATTTGCCGAGGCCAATGCCTGGGTACCGTCTTTCAAGACATCGATGAATGTTAAGGGTGTAGGTGTCGCCTGGGAGAACAACACGTCCGATTCACCCGACTTCGATAACACAGTAGGGTCAAGAACAGATTCAGTCATTCGGTCGTGCAGAAATGAATCAAGGTGTGATGTCTGGTTAGCATCCAGTGCATCACTAAGCGTCACGTACCAGTGCGTACCGCGCTCCACGGCTTCGATGGATGGCAATCCGCAGTTTTTGAAAATATCAAGCGCCTTGGATGCCCAGGGAGACACGGTGCCGATACGCGGGATAACCAGACGCTCCACTACATTCGCCGAAGCCTCCTCCTGAAAATCCGCAGCATCTTCTGGCAGAGATAAAATGGCGCGAACCTGCTGCTCATCATCTGCAGACAAAGATCCATCGGTTTGAATAAAAAAAGTGTCCTCGGCACGCAATTCCACAATGCCCGGGATACCGGGGCGCAACGCCTCCATCAACCGTTCGAGCCGAAAACCGGACAGGGCGGGACCACCGGAAAATATATGCATGAGAAGCCAGTTAACTATGGATAGTATTGATGCGAAGTGAGTAAAAGCCCCGAACGCAGCCGAATTCTGGTGAATCGAAACCTTTTTACGTCAAAAGATTGAAAATCATACGGCAGCGTAATTATACGTCCACATAGCCATGGCTCCAACGCCCAACAGCAAAGTCAGTAAATAAAAGCAACTTTCCGCGCCCCAAGCGGCAATATGAGTGCATATCGGCAATAAGTGCTATTGAAAGTTGTCCATCCAGCCGCCATACTCAAAGCAGGAACACCATTACCGGGGGCGACATGGCTTCGACGGGAGTGGCGAACCCTGAGGTGCATGCCGAGGGTCAGAATACCTCGTTAAACCAGCTGAATAACTATAGTTGCCAACGACGACAACTACGCAATGGCTGCATAATTAGACCTTTACGTCTTTTTAAGTAGTTCTGCCCTGGACCGTTATGCCTGTGTCTCGGTTCAGGGGCAACTGCCACAGGATCGCAGTCGGAGCTTCCCTTGCATCCGATCGTTAAATTGAACTGGGATCGCTGACCAGTACCCTGTTCGTCGGGTGCCGTGACGCTAAAGCTAATGACGAAACTAAGCATGTAGTACCAATGGCAGAGTGCTCGCGGACGGGGGTTCGATTCCCCCCGCCTCCACCAACCAAACATACCAAACAGTTCCATTTAGTACTTAAACCCGCATTCCAGCGGGTTTTTTTATGCCTTTTTGATTCGTCTAGCATCGCTGAAATGCCAGGAGATACCCTCAATTCAGGGTATCTATGAGGGTATTTTATACATTAGAATCCAAGATACCCCCAAATGTAATGGTCGAGGCGAACATCGTGAAACGCGTATTGGTCGACAGCGTAATTAAGAGTGCAAAGCCAAAATCTGACAAAGCATCCTGGAAGCTGACAGACGGTGGAGGTTTGCATTTGCTGGTAAAAGACGGTGGAAAATATTGGCGATATAACTATCGCTTCCAGAAAAAATACAAAACTCTCGCGCTTGGCATCTACCCGAACGTGGGCCTTAAAAAAGCCAGAGAGTTACATGATATTGCGCGCGAACAAATACAGAATGGGATAGACCCTGCAAGCAAGAAAAAAATTCAAAAACTACTAAACCAAACTCATACACAAAATACTTTCGAATCGATTGCACGGGAATGGTATGCCGAATTCAAGCACACATGGGTTGAGAGTCATTCCAAACGATTATTAGCAAGGCTTGAAAATGATATCTTCCCAGTCATCGGCGATAGAGCCATTGAAGATATCGAACCTCCAGAAATTCTCTCTATCATGCGTGTCATTCATAGTAGAGGTGCACTTGAATCAGCCCATAGGGCACGAATAATTTGTGGCCAAGTGTTCCGATATGCCGTCGCAACTGGACGGGCCAGCAGAGACAAAACAACCGATCTGAAAGGTGCACTTCCACAACCGGCAAAAAACCACTTCGCAGCACTGACCTCCCCGGCTCAAATTAGACGTTTACTTATAGCAACCGACAACTTCCAAGGAACGTTCGTCGTGAAGAGTGCATTACAGATTTCACCACTCGTCATGCTCAGGCCAGGCGAATTGCGCAAAGGACTCTGGAGTGAGATCGATTTTGACAAAAAACAATGGGAAATTCCTAT
>CAYPMR010000136.1:0-6664 GCA_964411665.1 uncultured Granulosicoccaceae bacterium
GATTATACCTGTATGAAACCGAGATATTCGTAAAAGTCGTACAATCACTGTTTCAACCAGCGATCAAATTTTTGCCCATGAACCTTCAGCGCTCAGACACAGCCCAAAGCGCCCTTGTTACCGGCGGAACCGGTGGCTTGGGTACGGCAATTTGCCAACGCCTGACAGAAGCAGGATACAACGTCGTTGCCAATTATCACCCCAGTGATGAAGAGCGAGCGATTAACTGGCGCAAAGACCAGAAGCAACAAGGCTACTCTATCGAACTTGCTGCGGCTGATGTATCCGATTACGGGGCTTGTGAAGCGATGGCGACAGAACTTGCTGCTGTCATGCCAATCGATGTGCTGGTCAACAACGCTGGGATCGTACGTGACGCAACACTGGTCAAACTTGAGCCTCATCACTGGCAGTCGGTTATTGATACCAATCTTGGCAGTATGTACAACGTCTCACGCCAGTTTACCCCGGCAATGATCGACGCTGGTGCAGGCAGGATCATCAATATCGCTTCGGTCAACGGGCAACGCGGCCAGTTTGGACAAACCAATTACTCGGCGGCCAAAGCTGGTGTACACGGTTTCACTATGGCTCTGGCACAAGAGCTGGCTGCCAAGGGCATCACTGTCAACACTATTTCTCCCGGCTTTATACAAACCGAGATGGTAGAGACCATCCCTCAGGAGATGCGAGATAAAATCGTTGCCGCGATACCAACGCGTCGTATTGGCCAACCACAAGATATTGCAAACGCGGTAGCTTTTTTAGCGTCAACCGACAGCAGTTACATTACCGGTATCAATCTGCCGGTCAATGGCGGTGTGTTTATGCATTGATGTTGATTTGCCTCACCTCACTTCATCGCAAGTGCGTGCTCGGTATCTTTTTCGCTGAGGACGACGTGTTACCTTTAAGGCTGAGTGACAAGCGCCAATGATAAAAACAGTTCACGTCGCGACCCGTGCGCGCTCGGTGCCTGCCTCGCTGAGGACTCCGCAAGTACGTCCTTGTAGGCTTGGCCATCGCATCCCTGTGATTGCACACCTCTGCGAAACAGGCCCCGACCGCACACTCCTTTGATCACGGTTCAGCCGGCCAACATTTTAGTATTGCCCTACTTAAAATTATTTAACACTGTAAATACTAATTTTAATTTGCACTAACTTTTTAGGCATTGATATGACTACAAAAGCCAGTAACTACCGACCATCAAATGTGGGAGCTGACTCGTGAAGATCGCAGTAGATACACAAAACAAAGAAGTGTCGCTCGAAAAACATCCTATTACCACGATAGGTGCTTAATAATGCAGATTTATAGGGGTTAAAGGCCAATTATCTTGTAATAAACTGTTGAATTGAACAACTGTCTCAAATATAGTGCGACGTCCTTGATTTTGGCGTACTTTATGCCGATAATTTAATCAACAAATCGTGTGAGCAAAGCCGTGAAAGCGGTGCGATTGCCCTACCTGCAATAGCAGGTTCCCAGCTGGACTGGTTGGTAAAGAGGTTTTGCAAGGCTCCCCTTGTGGGAGCCTTTTCTTATTTTGACCTTTTAATTTTCTTACCCATCTGAGTGTTTCTCGCAATCACGCGCAATTTTATATTTTGCGTTTTCGGGCGAGATCCTTTGCGGTCTTCGTCTCTTACGTATGCACTTTCAACATACAGTCGTAGCCACCCCTTTTGTGCAGTTTTCGTTACTCTGAAATAGACTTCATATTCGACGTTTTCCTGTTTTTCATCAATAATTTCGATACGTAAAAAATTTCGATGGTTCGTCTGCAAGCATGTTCTCTTGTGCAAGGATTCAATAATTTTACGAAGCCGTTTGGAGTGTTCGTAGCGTCTAAAGTCGAATTGCCTTCCATCATTAAATTCGTTTGGATATTGCAATTCTTGATCAAAAGGGCTCTTCGAATCGGGATTGGATGTGAAACAGTGATGACTGAACGCGATGTGAAATTTATATATTTCAGGTGGCTTGCCATCGCCTACTTCGATCTGATAGGTCCAGTCAAACGGCGCTAGATGATCTAGTAAATATTCGTTATCGCGATATTTAAATTTGCCCCAACTCATCAGAAAATTGTAATTTATATTTGAGGCACCCAAGCCCATTAATACTATTCAGCGGGTGTTTCCAAAAACCTCTGAAACCCTCCTGCGCCAGGGCACTTGCCGCATAGTTAAGAAACTAGCCTCATTAGTATTGATAAAGCCAGCTTCTTGTCCTTATTGCTCAGTTTGGCGATGAGCTGTTCAAATTCAGCTGCTTGTTCACTAACGTCATCGCCCTTCAGCTTCGGGCTTATAGCAGTTATACCCACATTAAGAGCCTTAGCCAGCGTGCGGATGGCCTTATAGTTGAGCGCTAGATCAGCTTTCATATAAAAACCGACAGTCGCAGTAGACCAGCCACACTTTTTGGCTAATTTTTCATAGGTGAGTCCGTCGGCTTTTTTTTGTGCGCTGTATATTTCGCGCAGACGTCCTGCGCACTCTTTGTCGTATTTGGTAATTTTGCGATTTCCGCTTAGAACAGATCTTGGGCACATAGAAAACACCTCTAATTAATATTTCTATCCCATCAAATATAAATATATCATAGATAGAAATATAATGTAGAACTGCAAATGGCTTGGTACATGATCGGTAATTATCTGTTTGTGCAACAGCTACATAGTTCTGGACGTACTTGTGGCGCCCCCAGTGAGACAGACACCGAGCACGTACTGGCCCGATTACAGAAAACTTTCGTCCTCGGTTTCAGCCTTCCAACAGCGCAAGCGCTTCACGATGCAATTCAGGTGTTGCCGCCGCCAGCACCGAAGTCGTCTCCAGTCCTACTGCATCACCATTGATATCTGTAAACACCCCACCCGCCTCTTCAACGGCCACAACCAGTGCACCAATATCAAGAATGTTAACGTCTGATTCGACAACCAGATCAGCCTCGCCACTCACCAACTGATGGTAGTGATAAAAATCTCCGTAACCACGAACCCTGGCAACACGTGAGACCAGTTGTGCATAGCAGCCCCAATCTGCTGCATCACCTGCCAGCGACTTGAGATTACCACTCGACAGATAAGCATCTTCAAGCCTTGTAACATCACGTGTGGTCACAACTTGTCCGTTGCGACGACATCCCTGACCACGCACCGCTTCTACCCTCTCTGTACGCAACTGGCTATCACCAGGACCCGCTACCGGGAAACACGGTGCATTGGAGATACCCAGAACGAGACCTTGCGGCCCCAATAACGCCACCTGGGTCGAGAAGAACGGTGATCGGCGGATAAAGCTTTTGGTTCCGTCAATCGGATCAACCAGCCACAAAAAACCAGCGGTCACTGATGAATCGACGCGATCAGTCTCCTCACCATAAAAACCATAGTCGGGAAATGCTGAGAGCAATACAGATTTAATTATTTCCTCTGCTGCAACGTCAGCCTCTGTGACCGGCGAATTGTCTGCCTTTATAGATATATCAAACGTTCCGTCAAAATAACCTTTGATGCTGATTTGTGCTTTGTCAACTGCCTCGACGGCTGCTTTATGTTGATCTGTAAATGTCATTATTTTTTGTAAAGGGTTTCTGAGTCATAGAAATGGAATTGCTGATAGTTGTCTCAGGCCAGTGACCTTATGTCAAGACTGAACATTTCAATCGTGCTCAGCTACACTGGCGCTGTTCTCCGAATACAACAGTTATGTCGATCAGCATCTCTCATTTGAACGAACCGCAGCGAGCGGCAGTTACCACCTTCGATAAGCATGTGCTTGTACTCGCCGGTGCTGGCAGTGGCAAGACAGGCGTCATTACACGAAAAATCGCGTGGATGGTGGATCGTGATGTTTGCGAGGCCAAAAACATTGTCGCTGTGACCTTTACCAACAAAGCGGCTCGTGAAATGAAACAGCGCCTTGGTACCCTGCTACCGAAAAAGTCGTGTAAGCAGATTCAGGTTTCAACCTTTCACAGACTCGGACTACGCCTGCTGCATCGCTACGCCACCAGCCAATCGAACCGGGGCAGGCAACCCAATGACAGTGACAGTTCCTTTCAGCTTCGCCGCGGGTTTTCAATATTCGACGGCAGTGACAGTCGGCAGATCGTCAAAGACATATTGCAGGATAACCCGACGACACTCGACGAGCGCTTTATTATCAGTCGCATTAGCACCTGGAAGAACGAACTGACCGATCCGCAAAGTGCCTTGCTGCAAGCTGAAGACGGACAGGATGCAGGCATCGCAAAGATCTACGCAGACTATCAGCGCATATTGAACAGCTGCAATGCCGTCGATTTTGACGACCTTATTCGTCTACCCGTGGAATTGATGCGTGCAGAACCTGGAATTTGTCAGGACATACAACAGGGCATCAGCCAACTGTTGGTTGATGAGGTGCAGGACACGAACAATTGCCAATATGCGTTAGTCAAGTTGCTGCTCGGTGAACAAGCTGTGCTGACTGCCGTCGGTGACGACGATCAGAGCATCTATTCCTGGCGTGGCGCGAATCCCGAGAACCTCAATGCTCTGGCGCGTGATATGCCGGATCTTCAGGTCGTCAAACTCGAACAAAACTACCGCTCAAGTCAGCGTATTTTGCGATGTGCCAACGCCGTCATAGCGAAAAACCCGCATTTGTTCGAGAAACAACTATGGAGTGATCTGGGTTTGGGCGAAAACTTACGCCTGTCTTACTGCCGTGACAGCGTTGACGAAGCACAATGGGTCGCGGCGGATATTTTGACCCAGCAGTTTCGCCATAACGTCAAAAACAAGGATATTGCCGTCCTTTATCGCAGTAATTTCCAGTCGCGGCCCATCGAACAGGCATTGCGAGAAAATGGCATTTCCTACCATGTCAGTGGCGGCTCATCTTTTTTCGATAGGCCAGAGATAAAAGACCTGCTCTCTTATCTGCGTCTAATGACCAATCCTGACGATGACACGGCACTCCTGCGCATTATCAATCGCCCCCGACGTGAGATAGGTGCCAAAACACTGGAGAAAATCGGCTACGTTGCCGGTCTGACCAACAACAGTCTGTTCGATTCCTGTCTTGATCCATCGCTGACAGAACACATCTCGCCGCGAGCGGCGAAACAGGTTACTGACTTTGCCAACTGCATGGTGTTGATGGCTGATAACGCAGTTCGCGGCGACCCGTTAGCTGTTATCAAGGAACTGCTGGAACGCATAGATTTCGATAGCTGGCTTGCCAACGAGTCAAGTTCTCCAGCCAGCCTGCAGCGCTCACGTGACAACGTAGACGAGATGCTTAACTGGCTAGAACGCCTGTTACAGGATGCGACACCAGAGGCGCAGGGCTTGGTTGAATCTACACAAGGACAAGATAAATCAAATGATTCGGCATCCGACTTTGCTTCACTCGTGGCGCATATCTCGTTAATGGATATGCTTTCGCGTCAGCAAGAGAAAAGCGAATTGTCAGGTGATGATAATACGCATGGTGGTGATGTGCACTTGATGACCATGCATGCTGCCAAAGGCCTTGAATTCTCTCATGTGTACATTCCGGGCATGGAAGAAGGTATCTTGCCCCATCACAGTGCAGAAGAAGATCCACAGATCGAGGAGGAACGTCGCCTGGCCTATGTCGGCATGACGCGCGCAAAGCATCGTCTGACATTCACAGTGGCCAAGGCCAGAAGCCGCTTCGGCGATACTGCGGGCACCACACCCAGTCGATTTCTTGATGAAATCCCCGGGGATGATCTGGATCGACTGGGTAACACGCCCGATACAGAGTCACAACAGCAAAACCTGAATACCGGGCGGGAAACGCTGGATTCTCTGCGTGCCCTGCTCGATGATGCATCGGCGTAATGGCGGATGCCAGGAAATAGCTTTCTGGCAATCCCTCCAGCAACCCATCGCGTGTTTTACCCGATTCACGTTGCGTGCAGCAGTAGCAGCATTTTCCAGTCAGCCCGGAGTCCGGCTTGTTTCAGCACTATTTTTCACTTCGGTGGCGTCAATATTGCTCGTTATTCCATTGCTTGCGCAACTGGTGAATACCAAGCCATAGACACTTGAATTACTGTGCTTAGCTTATATGTTTCATATTCACGCAGAGAATGGACTTGCGAACAGGGGAAGGATACCGTTGCAATTTCCAATTTGTATAAGAACCACTTTCCGTCGCCCATCACTAACAAACAATGATCAACGACGATAACAGTTCCAACCCTACCGATTCGAGCTTTGGCGAGGATGGGCATATTCTGTCCAAAGACTCTCTGGATTCAAATCTTGTGCTGGCAGAACAAGCGCTACCTGAAAGTCTGCTGCTGCTGCCTATATTCGAACGCCCGTTTTTTCCGGCACAGGTTCAGCCACTGGTGGTTGATGCGGAACCATGGCAGGAAACTTTTGAGAAGCTCTCCAATATGGACGCCCATCTGCTCGGTCTCAGTTATGCCGGGGACACGGAAGGGGCAACGACAGATATTGAGAATTTTTCAAAAATTGGCTGTGTAGTCCGATTGCACAATGTCGTTGTAAGTAATGGCAAAATACAATTTATTGCTCAGGGATTACAGCGCTTTAAAATCAAGAAATGGATTAGTGAATCCCCACCCTATGCCGCTCAAGTCGCTTACCCGAAAGAGGAAAGTGGCAATA
>CAYPMR010000137.1:0-6654 GCA_964411665.1 uncultured Granulosicoccaceae bacterium
TGATGCCAACAGTCACAGTGCCATCATCGTTCTCACGCACCCATTCATGGCTCTGTTGGTATTTCAGATCAGCCGGTATTGTCATGCTGCAACTCCTCGGATATTAGTTTTTTACAAATGGTCGTTTGACAAAGTGTGCATCTATCGCTTTGCCACGAATTTCTACCTGACATGTTTTATCGGTTAGCTCACCCGCGCTGCCAAGCTTGCAGGCAGCAAGCGACACACGGGCCATGGCGATGGATTTTTCAAGTGTCGGACTATAGGTACCCGATGTCACCACACCCACCGGTTGATCAGCAAACAAAACCGGCTGTCCGCCGCGCAATACGCCGCGCCCATCGAGGACCAGCCCTACCATCTGCCTGTCTGTCGAACCTGCTTCACCGAGCGCATTCTCAAGTGCCTCGCGGCCATAAAAATCACGCTCCGACGGCGACAATGCAACGCTCCAGCCAATGCCACATTCATAGGGGTTACACGATTCATCCATATCGCTTCCGTATAGATTCATAGCTGATTCAAGCCTTAAGGTATCTCTGGCACCTAATCCTGCAGCGCGCACATCAGCAGCCAGTAACGCCTTCCACAGTGCCGTTACTTGATCAGCGGGCAAAGCGACTTCAACGCCATCTTCACCGGTGTAGCCAGTGCGCCCTATAAACCAGTCACCGCATTGCAATGAACTGAAGCGCGGTAATTCGCCAAGCGGTACACCGGCAGCAGCAATCGATGCCGCATCAAGTTGACGTTGCATAACGCCCTCAAAAATTGCAACCGCCTCAGGCCCCTGCACTGCTATCAATGCAAGATCATCACGTACGTTGAGGATAGGAACTTTATGGGAGGCGCTATCTATCTGATTGAGCTTTTCGTTAATCCAGGCGAGATCTTTTTCGCGTGTAGCAGCATTGAGTATGACTCGATAATCGTCATCACCACGCCAGTAAACGATAAGATCATCCAGTACTCCACCCGCTGCATCCAACATGCAACTGTACAACGCATCACCCGGCGCCTTAAGACGACTGACATCATTGGCTAACAGTTTGCGCAGAAACTGACCCGCACTTCCTGTGGCAACTGATTGCGGGCTTTCGTCTTTATCACCAGCAATATCGACAATGGTCATGTGGCTGACATCGAACATCACAGCATGATTTCTACAGGCATGATGTTCTTCAACCTGTGAACCGTAGTTAACCGGTAACATCCAGCCACCAAAATCAATCATGCGCGCACCAGCTGACTGGTGTTGATCGTAAAGCCTGGTTTTTTGCATCACAGTAGCCCCGGGATCAGACAGAAAAAACTGCCCGACAGGCAGCATCGCGAGAAAGAGCACCCGAACAACAATGCGCAACACAAAACAATGACGAGGATTGCGTCCACCTCGATTGCAAAGATCGACAGCGGCGTTTTTGTTTTCGTTTTTGTTTTAAAAGGCGGGAATGAATTGTCAAAAAAGCGGTTCTCCACACAGTACAGAGTGTCACACGCGGCGTTGCCAGCATGTTCCTCCCCTCTGTCCGGGAACCTGAGAGATTGGGCATCGGCAGCAAGAATTGTGCTGCATATCCTGGGTTGTACTCTGTATAAGCGTACGTCGCGTCCGCAACATCTGCGTCAGCTCAGTCAAGGGCATTAACCGATTAGGTTAATGCGACTGCCAGAATTGCCTTTCACCTTGGGCGGGTAAATATCCTGTTTAAAGCAGCTTATCTTCGACAGCTGCCGGTACCGAAGTACCTGGACGTATATTTACCACTCTCCAGAGTCGGCGGCTTTGATGGTCCTTTTGCCTGAGCGTTTTCGGGACGTTGCGCCTTCGGCGTCGGATTTAACCGATCTCTCCCACCAAGCTTTTAGCCGAAACACGATTATAACACTAATTTTATTTTCAGTGAGGGCGGCGCACAGACGCATTTTGAAATGTGACCGGCGTACTAAAACATTAACACAGCAGGACTTAGCTACCGAGCCTCTGTGAACGCCTGCGCGCAAATGCCCAGGTAAGCACCACCGACAGAAGTGACAAAATCCAGACAGGATAATTTTTTACCCTGGCATAGGGTGTGAAGCCCGTCCGCGGTGTCACATCGATATCGAAATACCCTTCAGTCGAATGCGGGATACTCTGCAGAATCTCACCCCGATAGTTGATAGCGGAACTGACACCTGTATTGGTAATACGCATCAAAGGACGTTCAAACTCCAGAGCACGCATGCGCGCCATTTGCTGATGCTGGTAGGGAGCTATACGCTCACCAAACCATGCGTCATTACTAACATTAACCAGCACGCCAGCACCGGGAAAAGACGCTGCCATCTCCTCACCAAATACATCTTCATAACAAATGGACAAACCTATCTGTTCATTTTTGATTGTTAAAAGATTGGCTGGCCCGCTCCCGCGCGACAGATCAGACATCGGTATTTCCACGAATTTCGCAACAAACGCGAAAAATGAGCGGAAAGGCATGTATTCACCAAAAGGTACCAGATGTTTCTTTGTATACAGTGCTTTATCACCGCCCAATTGCCTGACAGAGTTATAAACCTCGTCACCCTCACGGTGAAAGCCACCACTTAACACCTCTGTTCCTTGCTCCAGCATCGATGCTGCAAACGGATCTATAAAACTGCTGACACGATCATAGGAAGTTGGAATGGCAGTCTCTGGCCAGACAACGATATCAACACCATCGAGATTCTCACGCGACAGACGTACATATGTCTCCAGTGAATTGATCAGGCGCTCGCGGCTGAATTTAAGTTCTTGCGGAATGTTGCCCTGGACCAAACGAAACCGCAGCACATTGTCTTTTGCGCTGGAATGCTCTAGCGACAGTAGAAGCCAGCCAGTCAAAGGGATCACCAGCAACACAATCATTGCGGTCACTCTTTGCGGTAATGTTGCGGTCCACAGATTGTTTGAGCGGGCGATGACGATGACAAGCAGAGCCGAGAAAAATACCAGCAACCAGGAGATACCATAAACACCACCATAGGGCGCAAAGGCACGAAAAACAGAATCAGTCTGCGTATAGCCAACCAGTAACCATGGAAAGCCTCCCATCACCCAGCCACGCAGCAATTCAGCAAGTGTCCAGAAACTCGCAAATGCAGCGCCGTCAATGATGGGTTTACCGCAGCGAAAACGTGCACTCAGGGTACAGGCCGTGGCAGGAAAGACAATCACGACCAGAACGAATAAAACAGTCACGGCAACGGCAACTGGCGGTATGGCAGAACCAAAATCGTGCACGCTGTTATAGATCCACGCAACGCCAAAACCGAAGTACGGCAACGAGAATACGATGCCCAAAAGCAAAGCGCGTCGCGGGGTTGCCTGGCGTATCAACCAGAAAAGTATTGCCAGAGCCGGAAATACCAGCGGCCAAAAACCAAATGGCGCGTATGACAGGGGCATGACTGCCCCGGCAATCAGAGCTAGCAACAGGTGCATGATAGATTCAGCTCGTCGATCGGTTGGATCAGATGAAATCGAAAGATTGTCGCAATTCGGTAGCCATACAAACGAAACGCTCGAACAAAAATTGCTGACATCGTGTTTCTATTAAAAGATGAAATCCGAGTATAGATCAGGAAGCTGCGAAACAGCCACTCAAAGCCCTGCCCTATCCGGTCAACTGACGTAGCGTCAGGATTCCAGGTCGGCTTGTGACTGTCGGCTGACCTGAATCAGGTGAATTCGCCTTGAGTCAGCAGCGAGAATCTTGAACAGGAAACGTTCTATGACCAGACTTTCGCCAGGCTTTGGCATATGACCCAATCGCGCCATCACGACACCGCCGATGGTGTCAAATTCGTCATCGCTAAATTCAGCACCCAGGGATTGATTGAATTCCTCGATGGGCGTCAGGGCACGAACCGAATAAAGACCCGCACCGTGTTCCCTTATATTCAGATCCTCGTCGGTATCGTGTTCGTCGTCTATCTTGCCGACGATCTGCTCAAGTACATCTTCTATGGTGATCAGACCGGCAACACCACCGTACTCATCGAATACGATAGCCATATGGTTGCGGTTGGTACGAAATTCTTTCAACAGGACGTTTAGCCTTTTGGTTTCCGGCTGCGATACCTGAGGGCGGAGAATTCGATTCATGTCAAACGGCCTGCGACTGCTACCGCTACTGAATGGCAGTACATCCTTGGCTAACAATATTCCAACAACATCATCCTTGTCCTCACCAATCACCGGAAAGCGAGAGTGACCAGACTCTATAATCACGGGCAGGAGTTCTTCCAATTTGGCATCCCTTTCAACTACCACCATTTGTGCACGCGGTATCATGATGTCCCTGACCTGCATATCGACAACGTTGAACACGCCTTCGATCATTTGCAAGGTATCTTGATTGAGGATACCTCGATTGCAGGCTTCACGCAGTTCCACAAGCAAATCAGCCTGATCTCGTGGCTCCCCTCCTATAGCGTGAGCAAGCCGGTCCATAAAAGACCGATTGCCACTGTCACCTTCATTCATCTTGATCCTGCAAGCTCAGTAGACTGGATAAGTGTTAAAACGAATCGTTGTTCTAGTCGGCAGCTTAACAGACTATCTACCCGACAGGCGCGACGGTTAAGCATAAGGTGCCGGATATCCCAGGTCATGCATTAGCTGTGTTTCGATAGCCTCCATGCAACCTGCCGCATCATCATTAAGATGATCAAAACCAAACAAGTGCAATACCCCATGAACCACCATGTGCACCCAATGTGCATCGGTAGTTTTTTCCTGCACGCGCGCCTCAGCTTCGACAACCGAAGCACAAAGAACAATATCACCCACCGGCAATTCACCGGCACCGGAGCTATCAGACTCAGCTGGATTCCGGCCTGAGAGTAACGCTATTTGTTGTGCCAGCTCTATCTCACCAGCCTCGTTCCAATGCTCGTCTGTATAGTTGTCTTGCAAGGCAGGAAATGACAGGACGTTGGTGGCTTTGTCGCGTTGACGGTATTGACGATTCAATTGACGTATTTGCATCTGGTCTGCCAACTCGATAGAGACTGTCAACGTTCCACCCCCACTGACATGGGCTTCACAATAGGGTAACAAACGACGGCTAAAGATCGGCCAACGATCGAGATTGCTACTTATGTTGCTGCTAGCGCTATCGAGGTTATCGTTTTTGCCACCAGCCATTGCCTGTAACAGGCTTGCAATGACATGGGTGGCACTCGTTTGCAAAAGTGATTGCAGATCTGTATTACATCCAGCCGTCGACGCGTCACCTGACTCGTCAGATGCTATCGACACAACAACCACTACCGCATCCGAAAAAATTTGTGATGAGTCATTCATCTCTTGAAAATACTTATCTACCCGAACCCTTTGCAATTGCTATCAAGTTGGAATCAGAATATTTGCAACACACTAGAAGTCATCTCAATAATTTGAGATTACGCGTCACAACAAGGTACGCGCCGATCGAGTAGCGCAGTGCATATGTAATATACATGAGCGACACAGAGCTGCGCGCCTCGCTTGTTGTGGCGTAGTACAAGATCAATTTTGAGACGACTTCTAAGTAGCCGACTTGTCGTTGGTTACAGATGATGTTGATTTTTTGTCAGCAGTTGCCTGACTTTCAGCATGTTCGTAAGCAGCGACAATTCGTTGCACTAAAGGATGTCGGACAACATCGGCCGACTGAAAATGACAGAATCCAATGCCATCCACATCAGTCAGTACATTCTGCACGTGCTTGAGTCCGGAAAGCGTATGTTTGGGTAAATCAATCTGTGTCGTATCACCGGTGACAATTGCTTTGGACCCAAAACCTATGCGCGTTAAAAACATTTTCATTTGCTCGACCGTTGTGTTCTGCGCCTCATCCATAATCACACAGGAACGATTAAGCGTACGGCCGCGCATATAAGCCAGAGGTGCAATCTCAATAACATTACGTTCCACCAGTTTTCCTACCCTGTCGATACCCATAAATTCGTACAAGGCGTCATAAATGGGACGCAGGTAAGGGTCAACCTTCTGCATCAGATCACCCGGTAAAAATCCAAGACGCTCACCGGCTTCAACAGCAGGCCTTACAAGCACTAAACGTTGCACCTGATCCGCTTCCAGTAATTCGACCGCTGCAGCTACTGCCAAGTAGGTTTTACCTGTACCGGCAGGTCCTATCCCAAAAGACAGATCATATTCACGGATACTGTTCACGTAACTTGCTTGCCGGTCACCACGGCAAGTGATAGTGCTTTTGCGGGTCGCAATTCGCGTTGTATCCGGGGCACTCTTCCGGTCTTTTTTCCCATCGTTTAAGGCTTGCATACCAGCGTCCTGAAGGTAAAGATGAATGCGCTCGGGTGATAGGGTTTCTTTGGATGTCGCTGCATAGAGATGAGTTAGTAGATTTTGTGCGCTGGCAACACTATTGTGATCGCCACTGACGCGAAATAACTCGCCGCGGTTACTGACTTCCACACTAAGGCGACTTTCGATCTGTTTCAGGTGCTCGTCAAATTGACCACAAAGATTAGCGAGACGATCGTTGTCAGCAGGTGAAAGACGGAATTCCAGATCAGCCATCAGACGCTAGCCGTTGCCAGAATGCAATTCGCCACGTAACGAATTGGGTTTTGCCTCTGTAATCAATATGTCCGCAA
>CAYPMR010000138.1:0-6623 GCA_964411665.1 uncultured Granulosicoccaceae bacterium
GACAGAAGCGGGAGTAATGCGTACCAGTTAAAATCACCGGCCTTCGGTCTCAGGATTAATAGAACCCCGAAAAAACCAACAAGAACCGCGATCCATCCAAGACGACTAATCCTGTCACCGACAAATGCAGCCGAGAAGAGTGTAATGAAGATCGGCAAGGTGTAATACGCAGCAGCAGCTACCGATAGTGTCAGATGGGGCAGCGAAATATAGTAGCTAACCCACATTGACATCAATAGAATACTGCGCAGGACAGTCCAACCGGGTGCATCAGGTACCCGCAGTGTTGTCCTGGCAGTGAAAATCATAAAAACGATCAGACACGGTATAGCAAGTAATGAACGGATGACGAATATTTGCCAGATTACGAAATTGCTGCTCGTCAGCTTTATCAATGCATCACCCAAAGATAGCGCTAAAACCGTAACCACAATTACGCCGACCGCGAGGGGTATATTGTCGGCTTTTTCGCTCGCTTGAGTTGTAGAATTCATTTAAAAACACTCTAACACGTAGTTGAACGAATATAAGATACTCGCTCAACTCAGATTTAATTTTACCTGACCATAAGGTGGAGTAAGCACAATGCTCTTGGGATGTATTGGTGATGACTTTACAGGTTCAAGCGATCTGGCAAATACCCTGGCAAGAGCCGGTATGCGTACCGTGCAATACAGCGGTGTGCCGACAGAGACTGTGGCAGATGATATTCAAGCCGGTGTCGTGGCTTTAAAATCGCGTTCGATTGATCCGAAGGAAGCTATAAGGCTTTCACTTGAAGCACTGACATGGCTTAAAGCTCAAGGCTGCCAGCAATTTTTCTTCAAGTACTGCTCGACGTTCGACAGTACAGCCGAGGGTAATATCGGACCGGTCGCTGATGCTTTGGCAGACGCATTGAATGCGCACAAAGTTATTGTCTGCCCGGCATTTCCGGGTACCGGAAGATCAATTTATCAGGGCTACCTGTTTGTAAATAACGTGCTACTTAACGAAAGTGGCATGGAAAATCATCCGCTTACACCCATGAAAGACGCCAACCTGCGCCGTGTGATGGCACAACAGAGCAGCAACGAGGTCGGGTTTGTTCCCGCTAGCATTGTCTTGCAGGGTGCAAGCGCTATTGCAAAACGGATGGAGGCTGAGCACCAGGCAGGCCATCGCATGTTGATTGTCGATGCGATGCGCGATGCAGATCTGATGGAGATAGGTGCAGCAGCAAAGGATTTGCCACTGATTACCGGTGGGTCGGGGGTCGCTCTGGGTCTGCCCGCTAATTTTGGATGTAAAGCAAGCGAAGTTCCCTGGCAAGCACAACAAGGTAAGGCTGCAATACTGTCTGGTTCTTGTTCCAGCGCAACACGCGAGCAAATTGAACATCACATGAAAACACAACCTGGCATCAGGATCGACGTGGCAAAGGTGATAGAAGGCCAACAGACTCCCGCAGAGATTGCCCAGTGGCTCAGCGAGACTGATGGTTTACCAATGGCCTATAGCTCGTCTGATCCAAAAGAAGTGCAACGCTTACAATCAAGCTTTGGACGCGATGCTTGTGCACATGCACTTGAATCATTTTTTGGCGAAACGGCACAACTTCTGGTGCAATCAGGTGTAACACGCCTTCTGATTGCTGGTGGGGAAACATCAGGCGCTGTTGTTGAAAGCCTCAAGCTTGATACACTTGAAATTGGCCCGGAAATCGATCCGGGGGTCCCTGCTCTACGCGCCGGTAAAAATCTCGTTATTGCGCTTAAGTCAGGCAACTTCGGCAGCGTTGACTATTTTGAAAAAGCCGCAGCGGTGTTAGGACATCAATGATGCGTGATAACGATCTTCGCGAACAAATATGCCTATTGGCAAAATCAATGTTTGATCGAGGCATGACAGGCGGCAGTACGGGCAATATTTCAGCGCGCACCGAAGATGGTGGATTATTAGTGTCACCTACCGGCACAAGCTTTGGTCGATTGGATCCTGCAAGACTATCGTTATTTAATTCGAAAGGGGTTCAGATCGATGGTGATAAACCAACAAAAGAAATGCCCCTTCACACTGCATTCTATGACACGCGAAGCACTGCTGGTGCCGTGGTACATCTGCACTCATGTCATTCGGTTGCCTTATCCATGACACCCGACGTTAACGAAGATAATTTTCTGCCACCGCTGACACCCTATGGCATTATGAAATTGGGCAAGGTAAAGCTATTGCCGTTTTTTCTACCAGGGGACCCGGCGATGGGAGAAGCCGTACGTGGACTGGCCGGGAAACGCAGTGCTGTCATGTTGGCAAATCACGGACCAGTGGTTGCTGGCAAAGATGTAGAAGCTGCGTGCAATGCCATTGAAGAGCTCGAAGATACTGCCCGCCTGGCGATGTTGTTACGCGGTGTTGAAGCGCGGATGCTTTCGCAACACGATGTTCAAGCGCTTGTGACGAAATTTGATGTGGAGTGGGACGATTGATCCGGTTTTCAGCTAATCTCGGTTTTCTATGGACTGAGCTTGCCTTGCCTGACGCCATACGTGCGGCGAAGGTGAACGGTTTTCATGCAGTAGAGTGTCACTGGCCGTACTCAACACCCTCTACAGATGTCGTTACGGCTTTGCAGGAAACCAATTTAAAAATGCTCGGACTCAACACCAATCGTGGCGATCTTGCTAAAGGCGAAAATGGAGTCGCAGCAATTGCCGGCCAGGAATCGCAGGCGCGCAGTTTCATTGATGAAGCTATCGATTATGCCACTGAAATCGATTGTGGCAATATCCACGTTATGGCTGGTTTTGCAAACCCCGAAGATCAAAAGGCACAGGATGTATTTGCTGCGAATTTACAGTACGCATGCAAGGCAGCTGCCTCGCACGACAAGACCATACTGATCGAACCACTCAATCAATTTGATGCGCCTGGCTATTATCTATCCACGCTGGAACAAGCGCTTGCAATTGTTGATAAGGTTGGTGAGCCAAACCTGAAAATTATGTATGACTGCTATCACATGCAGATTATGGGTGGTGATTTACTGCGCCGGTTCAAACAAACAGCTGATCGAATTGGTCATGTTCAATTTGCTAGCGTCCCTGACCGAGCTGAGCCAGATACTGGTGAAGTCAACTATCCCTGGTTACTCAACGAGCTTAAAGCGGCTGGTTACGAGGGGGCTTTCGGTGCTGAATACAAACCGCGCACAACCACTGATGCCGGCCTCAAGTGGATGAATCAATACTAATCGGTTGACCATGAGGTGTCGCCAGCGCAGCTGCATGCCAACGTGCTTGTAAATCACTCAGTTCATTATTGTTGGCCAGCTGTTTTTTGATCAACAGTCGCTCAAGCGCATTCAACCAATGGTTGTAATAGGTGTCGCCAAGATCAGGATCACCGTTTGCTTGCGCACGTACAATTTCTTCGCCCAAGGTTTCAGACCACTCACCCCAGTCGAACAGCCCTTTCTCGTGCATTTGCAGCACCATCGCAAAAACCTGTGCATGCCACGGCTCTGCAAACACGGGTTGTCCGTTGTGCATTGGTATATTGTCAAGATCTTCTGCCAGGCCGATTATACGATCATCCCCTGAATTTATTGGAATATCAGTCATCTCTCTTTCAACCTGCTGGCGAGTCAGCCAATGCGTCGAGGTAAGGCTCCCAGCAATCAACCATGACTGTATTACCAGTGCTCGCTAGTTGGTCGGTGGTCTTATTGTTGGAATCAGTGTCACCCCACAAATCACTTGCCGCAAATTCAACACAATACAACCAGCGTGCATCTTCGCCCTTCCCTTGCGCATGTGAATCCGGGAATATATGGCAACCGTGCACCTCGGCAATAGTGCCGGTCTGCTGTCTGATGTAGGCAGGTAAACGCGTATGTGTTTGCGGTTGATAATTACGCACGTAAACCCGATCTCCGACTGCAAAACGTGCTACCGATGATGCCTCACGCTCAACTGACGAGCCCTTTTGCAAAGCCGCAGTGACGTTTTCTGCGCGCAAAACCTGTTTGACGTCTTTTGCAGGCAATTCCATTTTACCGTTGGCAAGCTCCTGATCACTGAGCAATCCTTTTGAGACTAACATTCGTTCCAGTGCTTCAAGCCAGATTTTGTAATAGCTTGAAGACAAGTACAGATCAGGTGGCAGGCTCTCGCGAGAGAAACGTGATTGATCAAGATTCCATGTGCCAGTAGCACCACAAGCCAGAGCCAGAGCTAACACACGTCGTTCCCACTCATGATGAAACAGCGATTCATCACTTTCAACGATAACCGGACCATGGCAATGCTGGCCACCCATGTCGTGAACACCATTCATACAGAAAACCTCTGGCTATCAGGAAGAAGTGGTGGAGGTTTCGGCAGACACCAGACCGGTACCGATCATGGCGTCACGCGTGACTAAAGCCGCCAGTTCATTTTCATTCAGGGACTCGGTGCCAGATGGTTGTTCAGGTAACACCAGATAACGCATCTCCGCAGTCGAATCCCATACCTTTATGGATTTGCCAGCTGGCAATTGCACACCAAATTCTGCCAGCACTTTCTCCGGCTCACGCACCGCACGCGAACGATAGGGAGCAGACTTATACCAGGTAGGCGGTAGACCAAGCACTGGCCATGGATAGCAGGAGCAAAGCGTACACACCACCATGTTGTGTACGGTCGCAGTATTTTCAACAACCTTCATGTGCTCACCCTGCCGCCCGGAAAAGCCGAGTGAAGCGATCGCGGCCGTAGCATCCTCGAGTAACCACTGTCGGAAGGCCTGATCAGTCCAGGCTCGTGCGACAACTTGCGCACCGTTACGGGGGCCAATGCGTGTTTCGCAATGCTCCACCAGCGCGTCGAGGGCAGCGGGTTCTACATAACCTTTTTCGATTAGCAGTGTCTCAAGCGCACGGACGCGCACTGCTGTCTCATCCAGGTGGGAATGGTCGTGGGAATGGTCGTGATCATCAGACATGTGCTGAACCCCGCTAAAATACTAATATCCAGGGTCAACATAGTAGCAGAACATGATGACTGACTAATATCAGTACCAAGCGACGTACAAAATACAGTAGATCCGGTAAGATAATGGCTCTCTTGTGCCCTTGAAAAACTGACCGCTATCAGTGGAGAACCACCACATTGAATTCAATAGACCAAAGCCTTGATTCTGCTCGTTCAGATCGCGCTGCGATGCAACAGTGGTTGGCGAACACCCCTGATACGCAAGCGGTTGCAGGTTTTGTTGCAGGTCCGGGCATAGCCCGACTATCGTTAACCTTCGATATTGAAGCACTGCAACAGGCACTCCATGAAGCCTTACAACATAATGAAAGTGTAACTGATGATTACGGTTTTGGTGGGTTCCCGCTGATGCGACGACCCGGTGTCGAACAAGAAACTCCCAATGATCGTTCAGGCCTTTTCTACACGCGCGTCGATGATAGCTACAAAGAAGTACAGCGCGAGGAAAGCGTCGATGAGCGGGCATTTACCGAGTTGGTTCCTTACCTGCGCAACACTTACTTCGAATATGTTATCGATGAGCTTTCAAAACGTTTCCAACTGGGTCGAGTGCGTGTGCTTTCCAAGAGTGTCTACAACTGCAACTCCTGGCATCGAGACCCCGAACCACGACTGCATATTCCAATAATTTCTAACCCCGGCGCTCTCTTCCTGGTTAACAATCACGCGACACATTTACCCGCTGACGGATCGGTTTATTTCACTGACACTCGCGGTTATCACACGGCGTTGAATGGAGGTGAATCGACGCGTGTACATATTGTTGCAGCCCTGCCCAACTGATAGTGTTACTACCTATAGACGCCATAAACATCAATATATTGACGCCTCAAATTACATACAGGTTATTGAATACTATCCCGGAGACTGACAACGACAACAACCTATATAATGTAATGTTCGCCAAGCGTGATGACGATGTTTGTCTACTATAATGTTTGCAAAACGCCCTTAAAAAACTATCCAGAAAATCACGCGAGAATATTAATTAGCTATCCAATTCGCTAATCTATTCGCTGCCCACAAAGTGTCATTCTCAAATAATACCACTGCCACGTGAGAAAACTGGACACACAAACCGCAAGCCATCAGATCAACAGTACGCTGCTGATCCTGCTAACGCTGGTCCTGGGTTTACTGGCACCGTCTTTCGTTTTTGCCCAGTCACGGGAAAAATCCCCGCTCGATACTCAATTATTGCCAGTCGGCGAGCTCTTTTCATTGATCATCCGCGCTGACGGCGAATCAAATCCACCGGCGAGAATTACCGCTAACTCGCTGCCAAGCAATGCTGTGTTGTTGCGAAACCTGGACGGCTCTCGCACCTTTATGTGGATTCCACAAGAAGAAGACATTGGTGAAAAAACAATAGAAGTCACTGTGACCGACGCAGAAGATTCAGCGATTGCAGCGACCTACCCAATACATTTTGAAGTCGTCAATCAACTGGCCGGAGCAAATGCAGCCGCTGACAATGTCGAGCCGATTGACGCGGCCAACACTGATACAGCGGCATCAGAGCCCACAGTATCCGACGTTAGCATAGAGCCTGAAACAGCTGCAGAGCCTGAAGCCGAAGCGGCTGTAAAAGCTACAACTGACGCAACT
>CAYPMR010000139.1:0-6405 GCA_964411665.1 uncultured Granulosicoccaceae bacterium
ACCAGCACGCCACTGCCCGGCGATATACAACGAATAATGTGATAAATCGGCCAACAGGCTTAACCTCTTGTCATATGTGTGAGTAGAGGATACGTCGAACCAGGGATCGTGTCATCTATATGCATCAACAGTAGTCAGCGCGACAATGGACAACTCGCCAGCGACATTTAGTTGAGTGTTTAGTCAGACCAGAGAAAGAGGCTTGAACAGATTTGACTGTTTGCTAAGAAGTTTAGAAGAATGGCTATGGAAGCTACGCCACCCTGTGCAGCGCAATCAAAGGTGAGCAACCCTGCAGCCTCTCCCTGGTACGATTCAGGAAAAGGTGCAGGGAGTTATTGTTGGAAGATTAGTGAGCGATTAGTTCAACACGGCGATTCCGGCTTCTGCCCTGTGCTGTATCATTGCTGTCTATGGGTTGAGTTTCACCAAATGCGCGAGCTGTAATACGACTGGTGTCGATACCTCTGTTTTGCAGATGCTCCATTACCGATTGAGCTCGACGCTTGGAGAGATCCTGGTTGTAGGCTTCAGCCCCGACACTGTCAGTGTGAGCAGACAGGCTGACCGGTGCCGAAACACACTCTGACAAGGTTGATGCCACACCGTCCAATACGTTGACAGCGGTGTCAGTTAATTGAGCAGAATCTGTGTGGAAATTTACACCTTCCAGAACACCATCAAACGCTGCACATGGATCCGGAACATATGCTGGCACAGCAGCCACAGGTTCTGGCTCGGGTACATATACCGGAGCTGGGGCCTGAACAATCTCAACCGGTTTGCGCTCTGAACGACGCCCTGTCCGATAAATCAAACCTAACTGTGCAAACTGCGCATCTTCTTCGAATGAAATACCTTCAGCGCGCACACCTAGTCCAAGGCTAGTCATGTATTCAACACCGGCGCCAAACAACACATGAGTCGCATTTACTTTTTCAAACGGTACATTACCAACAGGTGTATTTTCCAGGACACCAACGCCAATTCGACCAAAACCAGTAAACCCTCTGCGTTTAAAATTATGTCGGCTCTTACCTGCATAAACCAATGCACTGGCTCCAGCGATATGGTAGTTGATACGTCCACCCGGACTGAACCCTGCACTACCCAGATCTGCTGAATGTACTTCAACTGCCAACTGACGGCTCAGATCCGCCCCCAGAGTCACCTGTCCACCTCGCTCTACACGATCATTAACTGTAAAAGCCGGTACTCGACTGGCGTCCGGATTCATTCGACTAATGCCAAGACCGGTCGCTGCATAAATATGGCGCTTTACTCGATCAGATTTGTCACGCTTACCCGAGTCACTAACAGCTTGTCCAAGTGCTGGAGTGGATTGCCCGGGTACAAGATGCTGCACCGAGCTACAGCCTGTAGCCAACAACACGCCAGAGACAAACAAAGGGAAAATAGAAAGTTTACGTGAGACGGAGATTTTCATTTACTCATCCTTCAGTACAGTACGTATTAAAACGTAATATTAAAAACCTATTTATTCAGCAATCGAATTTTTATCTATGCAAAATCCGGGCTAACAGTCCGACGGCACAAATTTCCGTATTGCTGCTCAACTGTTACCGGCATTCTTGATTGACTCTATCGGCAGAAAAAACGTAATCATCACTCAGTAATCGCCAAAGTGTGAAAGTGATCCGAATTACCATCATTAACAAGCCTGAAAAAGGAGGGGTAGCACTAAAGCGCCTATATCAAGTGTCAAGCTACGTATAAATGCATCTTTGATCAGGTAACAGATATCGACACATACAAGAACGATCGAACATTAATCTAGCGGTCTGAGCAGGAGTTTCTCCATACTTAGTGAGGTGTAGCAACTTACCTATTTTGCAATAAGTTCAACTCGACGATTACGATTACGGCCTTCAACAGTGTTATTGTTATCAATAGGCTGTGTCTCGCCAAACGTCTTAATGGTCATGCGACTGGTGTCGATCCCTCTTTTGCCCAGATATATTGCAACCGATCTAGCTCGACGACCGGAAAGACTTTCATTGTATTTAGCGGCCCCAATACTGTCTGTGTGAGCTGAAATACCTACAGGCGCTGTTATGCATGTGGCCAAAGAATCAACAACACTGTCCAGAATTTCCATAGCCTTGGCAGTCAATCGCGCTGAATTGGAGTGAAAATTAACACCTTCAATAACTCCAGAATAGGTGGCGCAGGCATTGACGGGTATCGGTGCGGGGGCAGCAGCAGCCGTCTCTATAGATGTTGGAACCACTGCAATTTTAACCGGATTGCGATTTGCTCGACCTCCCGTACGATAAATCAGTCCAAGTTGAGCAAACTGCGCATCTTCTTCAAACGCTATGCCTTCTGCTCGAACACCAAGACCTATATTTGTCATGTATTCAATCCCTGCACCGAACAATACGTGTGTATCGTTATCCGTAACAAAAGGAATATTACCAACCGGTGTGTTTTCAAGAATGCCGACACCAAGTCTTCCGTAACCAGTTAAGCCACGGCGTTTATAATTGTGACGATTTTTACCAGCGTAAAACAAAGCGCTTGCACCTGCTATGTGGTAGTTGAGTCTTCCGCCAGGATCGAAACCTGCACTACCGAGATCCGCGGAATGCAATTCAATGGCAAGCTGTCGGCTCAAATCTGCACCTACGGTGATCTGACCACCCGCTTCGACACGGTCATTCACTGTGAAAGCTCGCACCTCGCTTGCGTCCGGGTTCACACGACTGACCCCAACTCCGGTCACTGCGTAAAAGTGACGCTCTACACGGACTGGTTTCTCACGCAATACAGCTTGCCCAACAACCGGATCAGAACTTCCAGGCAACGCCCGCTTGGCACTACTACAGCCAGCAACATAACATGCTGCAATGGCACACATGAGTGTTAACAGCATTCTTTTGCTCATCATGATGTTCCTATGAGCCGATATTAAAAACACGTAAGTGCACGTTGATTCAGATAGATTCGTACCGAGAAGCAAAATCAAGACCACTACAAATCGTTAACAGCCAATTCCTTTGGCTCAAAGATAGTTAGCAGGATTACCGGCGATTTTCTTGTTGAATGGAAGCAGAGCTAAAGGGGTGTGGTGGTAAAAACAGCTGCACTGCCAGTTATTTCAAACTAATGCGGCTGTAATGGCCTGCGTGGTCATTTGGCAGCAGGCTTAATAAGGAATAATTGTGTGTTATAGATCAGACAACCGGATAGTCACGCTGCATTTTACTTACACTTATTGTTCATACAATTGACTTTTGACACCCATAAAATTCTCCCACGCAAACCAATAGGAAATATGTCCGGGTAGTCGCGCCCGTTTGTGCTTGCCATCAGCAGAGCTTAAAAAATTTTCAGACAAAGTCCATGCTCCATCTTCAGTCTTTAAATCCCCTGTTGCTGCTATGGAAAATTCTTCACCCTCAACGCGCTCGTAGGCACGAACAGTTCGTGTCTGAGAATCACCTAATAGCACAAGTGCTTGCGCGCCTACTTTGTCATTTAGAACAGTATTTTTATCGAATACTTTTAGAGGCCAGGCCTTACTGGCAGCGACACTGCGAATACCAAACACATAGTCTTTGCGTAATAATCTACGTTCATCTTCAACGACCGCTGGAAACATTAGTCCGGGACTGGCGAAATAATCGTGATATACGAACCCGGAATCATAGTTTCGAATGTGGCCCGTTTGTAGCGATAAAACAGTTGTATCCGGATATTGTTGACGCCATTCATCCCACGAGATAATGGTAATGGGCCGAACCTTTAATTTTATATCGCTTCCAACTAATGAACCGACGACTGGTTCCCCACTAAATTGGTTCCACAGACTGTTTGTTTTGCGATCAAACATCAGTTTGTTGGAACGATAAAGCAAGCCGGAAGATCCAAATATTAATGGCTCGTCAGCGCCTTCCAGCTTTGTATCATAAAGAATACCTGAACCACATAAAGTACAATAGGCTAACGCTACAGGCACACCACCAATCACATCGTTAACCATTTCATGCCAACCCATGATCCGTAAGGGATAAGCACGTGCATCGCCGTTGATCTCAATACCAAATACCAGATCAGTATCAAGCAAATAATCTGCGTCCGATGCTCTTATCATTAACGCATGATCAAGTGGGGGTATGTCATCATACAATGCACCACCCCAGACAATTTCTTCTAGCCTGATAAGCATATTGTGCTCGCCACCATCCGCAGTTTCAAACAATGGCAAAAAGCCTTCATCGGTATTGCCTAAAAATCTGAGCTTTAGAGGTCTATAAGTCGGATGCGGAATGATCTCTGGATGACGTTCTTGCCAGTTATAAGCTTCATGCCATGTTGACAGGGATTCACCTGTCAAATCAGACAGCGCTTTGGCTACGTGGATGTTGGAGCCAGTCCAACGCATGGCAAGTACAAACGTTGGTATCAGGCTTTTGTCATTGAATGCAGCCAGCTCATGAACAATCGGGGCTTTGTCAGAGCCTTGTACAACAAACATTTGCAGACTGAGTTCAGCTATCCGCACGTCATCTGCCTCAGACGCCTGTAAAAGGGAGGAGAATTGAATAAGGAGGAATGAAACCAGGGTAATAACTTTGGTCACAGTACCACTGTTCGAAAGAATATGACGACCGTAACAATTGACGGCAGAGAAGTTTGTCATTGAGTTTATCAGCGTATTAAAGAAAGTGTGGACAGACCTAAACATCCTGAGCAGTTACTATCAGATCGACCGGTACCTAGTCTACCTGCGCATGAAGTATGTAGATATTTTGTCAATTTTGCAGCTAAAACGTTCCCCTATTTAGCCATCCACATAAGTGCAAAAACGTGCACAAAAAAAAGCATCGACCCCTTTCGGTGATCGATGCCTTATTTTTAAACGTCTGATATATTTAGATATTCAATAAACAACTTGCATATAGATATCCATCAAAATCTAAATACCATCGGGATACATACTGCTAAATATCCATGTTTAACTCAGACGCGGTTCCTAGAACTTGTAACGGAAACCACCAAAACCTGCAGTTAGATCGGGGCCAGATCCTGGCGCCTGTCCATAAGTTGCGACACCGGCATAAATATCGAAGAACTTGGTTGCATGGTATTCAGCACCAAATTGCGTCAGTTCGCTCTCGCCATCTACACCAGATTCACCGAAATCAGCAGATACAACCAATTTGCCGAACTGATAGTTAACGCTCAGCAGTAGCATCTCGAGATCAGCTGCACCCAATCGAGTGCGTTCACCCGTTTGCACTGACGCACTTAACCCGAAATTGAATTTCCAGCCCAAACCAACCAATACCTGGTCGTTGCTGCCGTCGTCAGTATTAGTGACACCAGCAACAATAGTTGCTTTACCTATGCCGAATTTACGCTTGAAACGACCTGCCAATTCAGTTCGTGGCGCACCAGTGCCTGCAGCATTCGTCACACTCGCCGAAAGCACTAAACCACCTAGATTAGGCGTGTCATAACGAATACGCGAGTTACGACTAAAAGCGTCAAACTGTGTATAAGTAACAGCGTTTTCATTATCCCGGTTCAGTACGCCGCGAGTAGCAAAGAATGGTAGATGGCCACCACCAAGAAGGTTTCCACTGACCTGATAACTAACTTCACCAGTCGCGTTTGCCGCACCATCGCCCTTACCAATACTGAGAGTACCAAAACTACCTTTAATGCCAGCCTCCGCGTATCGGGTATCTATAGATTCACTACCGTCAACTGCACCGAATGACTGATTCTCTTGAAACTGAATTTCGTAACGCGAGAAGAATCGGATCCCGCCTAACTTGTGCTTGCCTTTCAATCTGATTCGAGAACCTGTACCCGTGTTATCAACAATTTCCAGATCATTAACATCACCACCTACAACAAATGCCGGCGTGATCTGGCCACTTAGATTAAGATCTGCCTGTGCAGCGGCTGGCAGCAGACACCCGGCAGCAATAGCGATACCTAACGCTTTTAACTTTCCCATATTTACACCTGTTTTGAATTTGAACACTTGACGAATAACCACTCGCAGATTGATGATTGTTCGTTGTAAAAAACCACAAATAGATTCGCGGCTACAAAAAACATCCAATTACCCGCAATTCTTGTTTAACTGCGACGTTTTACAGAGCTGTTGTATGAAAATAGCTACTGCCTGCAAAAAAGCAACAAAATAAAAAGACTAATTTGACAAATCAATTAATCGTAGTATCGGAGTCCTGTTACAAACACCAATTTCAATTGCCGAGAACTCAGCTCAAAGGGAATGCGCAAGTGCGTCAGCAAAACGACGAACATATGCGACTATTAAATGCGGAATTTATAGCTGATGAATCTGCAGGCGCAACATATCCTGCAGTTTTATTGGAGCGCAGCGGGCTCGCCACGGGTTCGCCA
>CAYPMR010000140.1:0-6377 GCA_964411665.1 uncultured Granulosicoccaceae bacterium
TCTTCGAGCTCAAACCCTGCCCACGCGGATCATAAGTGATAAATGTATATTCAGAGTAACCGTCCGACCAACACACCCTTCCAATAGGGCAATATAAGTGAAGAATAGGTGTCCGCTTATATAGGTGGACACTATGCAAGATCACATTATCCCTAATCCACAGACTGAACGGCCTAAACGCCGTTCTTATTCCAAAGAATTTAAAGCGAAGCTTGTTGCGCAATGCAATCAGGGCTCTCAATCGCTAGCCCGCATAGCATTGGACAATCAGATCAATGCCAATTTATTGCGAAAATGGCAGCACGCAGCGAATCAACAAAAAAGCATAGCAAAGTTACTGCCCGTACAAGTCGCCTCTTCTGCAAACAGTTCAACAACAGATGGCAACATCGAGATTGCTATAGGCGCGGTGCTCATTCGATTCAATGGTCCGGTTGATCCGGGTAATGCCCGTACCTTGCTCAACCTGCTGCGATGATAACACCACCGGCACGCTCAAAGATCTGGTTGGCCGCTGGCATCACCGATATGCGTAAAGGGATGCCAGGTCTCAGTGCATTGGTGTCAGCAACTCTCGACAAAGATCCGCTGTGTGGTGATGTGTTTGTCTTTCGGGGTCGGCACGGTGATCAGATTAAAGTGCTGTGGTTTAGCGGTGACGGAACCAATCTCTACATCAAGCGGTTAGAGCATGGCCGTTTTGTTTGGCCCAATGCCAATGAAGGTGTTGCACTACTGACACCGGCGCAGTTCTCGATGTTGTGTGAAGCCATTGATTGGCGGGCACCGCATCGCACCTGGTGGCCGAGTGTGTCAATGGCCTGATTGTTCATTGACAACAGGTGATTGCACGGTATGCTTTTATGTATGCCGCCTGTTGATACCACCCCCTTACCCGATGACGTAGATGCATTACGTTCAATGGTGGTGTCCCTGCAACAACAGATGCTCAGTAATCAGCAGACGCTGATCACTGAGCGCAAGCGTAATGAAGAACTGGAGCAGCGCAGCAGTGTGTTGGAGCAACATAGTCGCACGCTGGAACAGCACATCGCAGTACTTGAAAGCCAGCTGGCGGTGTTGCGGCGCATGCAGTTTGGTAAACGTTCGGAAAAACTCGATGAGCAAGTCCATCAGCTGGAGCTGATGCTCGAAGACTTGGAATCGAGCGCTGCAGAGTTGCCAGCGATCAGCGAACCGGATACTGTCGAAGTAACCAAACAAATCACCACAGCGCGCAATCCACTGCCCGACTCCCTACCGCGTGAGACCATTGAGCATGGTAAACGTGACACGTGTGAGCAGTGTGGAAACACCTTGTCGTTAATCGGTGAGGATGTGAGCGAGCAGCTCGAATACGTGCCGGCCAGTTTCCGCGTGATACAACACGTTCGTCCTAAATACAGCTGTGGTTGCTGTGACTGTATCGTTCAAGCACCCGCGCCAAGTCGCCCGATTAGTCGCGGGTATGCAGGCCCTGGATTACTCGCACATGTTGCGGTAGCGAAATACGCAGATCACTTACCGTTATATCGCCAATCGTTGATCTATGCCCGAGAAGGGGTCATCCTCGAACGATCCACCCTGGCGGACTGGATCGGACAGATCTGCCGATTACTGCGCCCACTCGATGATGCATTGAATCGCTATGTAATGGCAGCATCGAAAGTGCACGGTGATGATACGCCGGTACCGGTGTTGCAGCCCGGGCGTAAGACCACCAAGCTCGGTAGGTTATGGGGGTATCTGCGTGATGACAGACCCGCGGGTAGTACTGACGCGCCAGCGGTCTGGTTCAGTTATTCACCGGACAGAAAAGGCAAATGGCCAGTGGAACACTTGTCGCAGTTCACCGGTACATTGCAAGCTGACGGCTATGCAGGGTACAACGCACTGTATGCGGGTAACAAGATACAGGAAGCGGCTTGTTGGGCGCATGTTAGAAGAAAATTCTTTGATATCGATAAAGTGCAACCGGACAGTTTTGCGGGTGAAGTACTGGCGCGTATTGCAGCACTTTATGAGATAGAGAAAACGATAAAAGGCAAATCACCGGCTGAACGCAGGGCGATCAGACAAGCGCGGGCTGGCCCTCTTGTCGAGCAGTTGAAAAAAAGTCTGCAGTCGACATTGGGCACAGTCTCAAAGAAGATGCCGCTCGCCAAAGCAATCCACTATGCATTGACGCGATGGGATGCGCTGCAGGTATATATCGACGATGGGGCTATCGAAATCGATAACAATCCAATCGAGCGTGAAATACGCCCAATTGCATTGGGTCGTAAGAACTACCTGTTCGCAGGATCTGATGCCGGTGGAGAAAGAGCGGCCAGGCTGTACAGCTTGCTTAATACCGCAAAGCTCAACGGTCTAGACCCTGAAAAATACCTCACCCATGTGTTGTCACGTATTGCTGATCACCCGGTCAATGCTGTGGACGAACTTCTGCCATGGAATGTTGAGCTTACAAGTCAATAACGGTACAGATCGTAGCTTAGAACGCCAGCTTATCCTGGCGTTCTAAGCGTAGGTTAAGCGCCTTATCAGCTTAGTCGATTTATAAGAACATATGAATGTTTAACAATATGAAGCTCCGTTGTTTACTGACTGGTGACCTGTATTGAATTCCCGCTAACACTACGATGCATCCATTGGTGCGGTGTAAAATTGGATGCTACTGGGGTTTCTAGGTGTGTTTCTATATTGTATGTTCCTGGGATTGTCCCATGAGAGGGGTGTGGCTTTAATGTCCATCGAATGATCCTAGCGGAGGAGCGTGGCGGCATTTGCATTCCGAAAGGTTTTTTTGGAGCTGCTGCAAATGCACCTACCCTTCGATATCGAACCCAACCAGATACCCATTCATTCGTAGTACCGTTATTATGCAAAGTAACGGGTACTGCAAGAGCAGTGAATAGACTATGGGGCACACTGGTAACTTCGCCTGTGAGGTTTGATCCATTTAGCGATGTGTAAGAGGCTTGTTGCCTGAGTCTAAACTGCTGTCCAGTCTCACCATGTTCCCATTGATTTGTTGCAGCGGCTTTAAGCGATGGGGTTGTTGCGGTATACAGATTGTGAATATTTTTTCCATCAATTGGTAATGGCAAAGCAGTTCGTATAAATTTATTGCTATTACTATTTTGAAAATTCGGGTTCTCATCGTAATCTGCCCTCATCACCGATTTAATTCGCGATCCTGTCGATGGGTGTGCTAGTCCAACAACATGTCCAATCTCATGCGTAGTCACAAGGTTGATATCTGTAGGTGTTGTTTGGAAACTATCAGTGTACAAAGATAGCTGTTGTATAGTGCCAATAGGGCCAGCTGGATTACCAAATAACCAACCATTTTCCCTTGGTCTTGTTAAATAAATATTTAGACCACTCTTGAGTAATGGATCCGGACTTCCCACACCAATACCAGGTACACCGTTACTCGCACCAAAACACAAAGAAGTTGCGGTTGGAAAATTTTGAGAAGGAACAAAGGCAGGGGGCGTTACTATCTCTGGAATAATTAAACCTAGAGGGAGGCCCATATTATTAACAGCAGCGATTGGATTGTATAAAAGAGCACCTCCACCGATTACAATTGATCTGAATATTACAGAATAATCTTCTAGTGGTGCGAATGCTTCTTCTTTACAAACATCTGCCAATAGATGCCATTCCTGATCTGCTGGCGTAAATGGAGATAGGTTAGCTAAAATACTACACCCTTCATTCAAAATAGATACCTCTGGCACTACTCCTGAATTTGGGTTTATATTTAGAGATGTTTCGCCTAATCTTTCTTTTGTCCAACTACTAACTGAATTTTCTAGACGAGATATTTCTAATTGAGAAAAATCCCCTTCATTGATAACAAAGCGTACATCGGTATCGGCTACTTTTAGTGGAGTTCCGTTACCTTCACAATGTAAATACGGGTATGACTGTGCTGAAATCGAAAATAGTGACAACGAAGCCAGCACTACAGCTTTTTTTATAGTCTGCATTGAATTATCTCCTTATTGATTTCTTTGTGTTGCCTTCGTTCCTTGAATCTTCAGGAATTTCGATATAAGGAAGCACACCTCGCGACCTGAGAGGAAGTTCTGATATTGATTTGCCTCGTGCTAGCTCTCTTTTGACAAATTCTTGCATACGTATATCGTCTTTAGGATGTATTTTGTATACCTTTTTCCATGTTTCATCGTCAAATAGTTCCATAAAACGACGTTTCATATTGTCACGTAATTCGTTCCATTCACTTAGCTGATTTTGCATATTAAGAGGACGAGTATCGTCTATCTCACCTATACCCGCAGACAAATCTGGGGCAGGTAGGTTGTGTCTATTTAGATAATTACTAGCTTGTTCCATCAAATATTGTGGTGTAATAGTTTGTTCTACATAATCAGCTGGCCTATCGTTTCCACGTGTCCATTGACTCCCATCAGCACAAGTAAAATCTAATACAAGATCTAAATCTTCATTAGGATTATATCGTTCGTGATACTCAGAAATATCACACGTGTTGAAGCTCGGCATTACTTCTAAATGTCCAGTCTCAGACATAGATATAATGGGACGGGTTGTTTGCGCGTGATGATAAACAATGCCGTCTTTAACTCGAAGGCGTCGCCTAATGGGATCATGCTCAAGACGATTTCCTTGAATAAATAGTATCCATTCGGTATTTACAGATCGGCTCCATCTGAGTGGTGCTCGTATTTTGAATTGCGAAGGTATATTCTGTACACCACGGGGTGTAGCTACTGTTCCTGACATTTTTAATACAGCAAAAGATTCCCCAACTCTGTCTACTGTTTTATGTTCTTCGGCGCTCGATATTCTTACATGGGCTATTGCATCGGCGTCGAGTAACGCTTCATAAAATGTTCTGGCTTTATCAAGCGGAGGTTTATAAATGGGTATATTGCTAGGACTGGGGACTACAAAAAGATCTTGCGATTCTTGTGCTAACGCAATATGTAGAAACGAAAACGAGATAAGAAAGACAATGACTATATACTTCATGATGTGCATCCCTAACATCTCCCTGAAATAAAGTACGATGGAGTCTACACCATGTTGATGATAGCGTGTCAATGTCTAAATAAGTCTAAGTACCAATCATGTATGCATCATAGATCATCAGTATAGATTTTATTAATCATTATGTGTGTTTTTTCACAATCTAGTTGCGTTATATAACGTCTGCATTTGTAATTATGTTTTGATATTTCAGTTATCCTTCCTAAACAAACGCAGCAGATTTTTTGTTTGTAATATAAACGTGCACATGCTGCAAAACCTATATAGGAAAGTAAGTATTCGTTGTCATCGATAAACACAATCAATATATTTAGACCAATCTAATAAAGGGTCGCGGTAGGGATACCAGTCACCTGCCCCCCCGCACAGACCGTACGTGCGCTACTAACGCATACGGCGTATCGGCTCTATCCCAGGGTGGATAGATACGTAAGCGTAAAAGCATCTACACCTTCCGGTGGCCTGTTAAATCAGTAATTATGAGTAGCTCTATCACCGGAGCGTTCAATGGAAACCTCACTCACCGAAAAACAGCAGTACTGGTCGGATAAACTTCAACTAGCTGAGCAGTCAGGCCATAGTCTGGCGGAATATGCACGATTGAATGATATTCCAGCTCAAAAGCTCTATCAGTGGCGCAGCACACTGAAAAAGCAGGAAGCCACAACACAGATATCCACAGAAAGTCACTTCACACGGGTCGTGTCCACAACAACGCTGTCTTCCTTGTCGATGCAGTTGCCGAATGCGCAATTGAGATTTTCAACCTTGCCTGATCCTGCCTGGCTATCAGAATTACTCAATCGCTATACCGCCCAACCATGATGCGCCCAGCGGCCGATGTGCCGCAAGTGTTTTTATGTTCAGAACCGGTTGACTTCAGAAAATCGATTACGGGTCTGTCGTTGCTGGTTGAACAGTCACTGGAACTCGATCCGTTCTCGCCAGCACTGTATGTCTTTATCAATCGTAAGCGGGATAAACTGAAAATCCTGTATTGGGAGAAGAACGGGTTTTGTCTGTGGTACAAGAGTTTGCAGAAAGAGCGATTCAAGTGGCCGCGGCAAGTTCGCACACCTACCGTGATGGTCAATAGCGAAGAGCTGAATTGGCTGATCGACGGTTTTGATCTGTGGAACAACCAACCACATTCACGGTTGTATTTTCAATCAGTGGGCTGAGTTGTCTCGTTACACAGAAGATGGCAGCTGGCCTATAGATAACAATCTGGCTGAGAACGCGATCCGACCCTTTGTGATTGGAAGAAAAAACTGGTTATTCAGCAATAGTCAAAAAGGTGCAAAAGCCAGTGCGAATCTCTATAGCTTGATTGA
>CAYPMR010000141.1:0-6365 GCA_964411665.1 uncultured Granulosicoccaceae bacterium
ATATTGGCATGAACGACTGGATGATCAAAGAGATTCAATGGGATGACACTTATCAGCCCGACAGAGGCAAGGTATACGACGCAGAAGCTTTGCGTGATATGGATAGTTTCCACCGTTATCTCGATGTAGACGGGGATGCGATTCCGTGGCGCACATTACCCGGTGTGCACTCGCGTGGTGCCTACTTTGTGCGCGGTTCCGGTCACAACAAATACGGCGGTTACACGGAAAAGTCAGACGAATACCAGGAAGTGCTTGACCGTTTACGCGTAAAATTCAATACGGCCTGTACCTTGGTACCACCTCCGGTGCTTGAAACCGGTGGCGATATCGGCACTCAAAAAGACTGGGCCGTCTTATCTTTAGGCAGTTGCCACGGTGCGATCATCGAGGCACGCGACCGCCTTGCTGATGAGCAGATTACTTTCGACTACATGCGAGTAAAAGCGTTTCCGTTTCCCGATTCAGTTAACACCTTTATCTCAAACTACAAAAGGGTGTTTGTCATTGAGCAGAATCGTGACAGTCAGCTACGTCAATTACTGATCAATGAGCTCGACATAAACCCTGCCAGGCTGATACCGGTACTGTCATACGATGGCATGCCCGTTGGTAGTGATTTTATTGTTGAAAAACTAAAAGAAGACCTGTCAACTCAAGCAACGGTCAGCGCCGGATAGTCCCATGAGCTTTATTCACAAACCCAATATCACCCATCCGGATTTGCCCAAAAACGCTATTGGACTGACACTGCGCGACTACGAAGGTAGCATGTCGACCCTATGCGCAGGTTGTGGCCACGATTCTGTGTCTGCTGCCATCATGCAGGCATATTTTGAACTATCCGTGGAGCCACATCGGGTTGCCAAAGTATCCGGCATCGGCTGTTCGAGTAAAACACCAACCTATTTTCTCGGTGGTGCTCACGGGTTCAATTCTGTTCACGGGCGCATGCCATCTATAGCAACCGGCGCGAATGCAGCCAATCGCGAATTGCAGTATATCGGCGTCTCGGGCGATGGCGATTCTCTATCTATTGGTTTGGGACAGTTCACGCATGCCATACGTCGAAACGTAAACATGTTGTACATGCTCGAGAATAACGGTGTCTACGGGCTAACCAAGGGCCAGTTCTCAGCCAGTGCCGATAAAGGCAGTACGGCCAAGAAAGGCGAAGCCAATGCCTACTCACCGATAGATCCTGTACTACTGGCTATTTCCGTCGGATGCACCTTTGTCGGCAGAAGTTTCTCTGGCGACAAACAGCAATTGGTTCCCTTGATAAAAAGTGCAATTAGCCATTCGGGCTTTGCGTTGCTCGACATCATCTCCCCTTGCGTTACCTTCAATGATCACGAAGGGTCAACCAAGAGTTATGCACATACGCGCGAGCACATGCGTCAAACTGTCTATGCCGACTATGTTGGACAACATGAGGAAATAGTTACCCGTGTTGAGCCAGGACAATATCGTCAGGTAGTGATGCACGACGGAAGTCGTGTGGGCCTTCATAGAGTCGACGAAAATTATGATCCGACCGATCGAATATCGGCGATTTCATATATAGAAAAATATCGCGCTGAAGGCTCAGTAGTGACTGGCCTACTCTATCTCGAAGAAAGTAGCGAAGAAATGCATTCGACACTTGGCAGTACGGAACAGGCCTTGAGTAACATCCCTTATGAGAATTTGAATCCGGGTAGCGACGCTTTGGCGCGTATTCAAAACCGCTGGAAGTAACAAGGTTTAAGCAAGCGCAAATACGAATCTATGTGCCGGAAACGCCGCTACGCTGTTCCTGCAAAGCAGACTCTGTATCATCATTCGTAATAGTATCTGCATCCTTAAGATGCTGGTAGGTGCCAGCACGCATTCTATAGCTGTCTTCAATAATAGACGCAATAGCAGCAACACAAACCAGGAAACCTGATATGGGCACTATGGCGATAGCGTATTTTTTAGGCATGTAGTTGGGCTTGAATACAAATTTGCCCTCTTCCCAGGCAAAATGCCACATCTCCCAGTATTTACCACCCATGGTATCAACCGCTTCCAGGCCGTAAATAATCATCACAATGCCAAGGCAGAAAATAACCAATGTCCAGAATTGATGGATAACAAAGGCGGCTTTTCTAGGCAACCACGAATACACAAGATCAAGTGCGATATGATTTTTGTCCCTTACTGTCAAAGCCAATGCCAGAAAGACCAGCCAGATATTGCTCAGTACGGTCAGCAGATCACCCCATACTGGCGGATTTTCGAATACATATCGCATCACTACGTTGTAGACAGCGAATACAACCATCAATAGCAAAAAGGTCGCACAAAAAGCAGTAAGCGTTTTTTTAACCAATCTGTCAATCAATATGATGAGCTTGATCATAGTGAAATGATCCCGTAATAGATGACTCTGATGCTATCTTTGATTGTCAGGCAACTTACCATCATTGTACAAACCCAAAACTCTGTGGAAGAAACATGGTGAACTGGGGAAAAACAATAAGTGCAAATAACAACAGAAACAATGCAACCAGATAAGGCAACATAGCAACCGCTACCTTCTCTAATCGAACATTAGCAATTGCCCCGGCGGTGAAAAATGCGACACCTACTGGCGGAGTAACAGACCCTATAAGAAATCCGACCACCACTACGAGTGCTGCTTGCACATCGGGATAACCCGCTTTTACCATGACATCCACCAGCACAGGTCCAACCACAATAATATTGGCTGCCGAGTCCATCACCATCCCGAGTAAACAGATAAAAATAACCAAAACCAGCGTAAATAAGAGTGGATTGTGTGTATAGCTCAGCAGCCACGTTTCAAGATCATTGATAGCACCCAAAGAGGTCAAGAGCCAACTGAAAGGGCCGGAAGCTGCAATTATGATGAATACCATCGCGGAGTTGCGGAATGCTCGAATAAACGCGCCTTTGCAATTGCTCCAGGTGATAGTCCGATAAATAAATACACCGACAAATAACGCTATGGTTGCCGTCAAGGCACCCGCCTCAACAACACCTGCTATTCCAAATACCACAGACCCAACCAGTACAATTGGTATTAGTAAAGCGAAAGAAGATCTGTAGGCCGAGATAGCCAACGCTTTAAAGCTGAAGGGTTCTTCACTGCGTTCAAAATTGTTCCGTCTGGCAATAAAGTAATTGATGATCATCAGCAAGGCGCCAATCATCAATCCCGGAATTATCCCACCAGCAAACAGAGCACCCACCGAAATACCACCGGCATTGGCAAGAACGATCATCATGATGGACGGAGGAATGATTCCTCCAATCGTTGAACTAACCGCTGTTATGGCGGCAGCAAATGCAGCGGGGTAACCCGCCCTTTTCATAGCTGGCACCAGCAGCGAGCCAACGGTTGCAGTATCAGCAACTACCGAACCGTTCATACCGGCAAAAAACATAGAAACAAGTACGTTCGCCTGCGCCATGCTGCCACGCATCCGACCGATAATCCGCCGACTTAACTCGACCAGGCGATCTGTGATGGTAGCACTGGTCATCAGCTCGCCGGTTAACATGAAGAACGGTATGGCTGTCAGCGGGACTGCATCGATGGCACTGAACATCTGACTCGGTATCAGAATCATCGGTGCGGCATCGGTTATCAAAATATAGACAACCGGGATTAGTATCAGTGTAAACCCGACTGGTGCTCCCAACAGGATAAGCACGACAAGAACGAGTAGAAGAATGATGCTTTCCATCGAGAGCCGATTCCAGATATCTTGGCGTATGTGAAACAGAGCTGTGAGTTACGTTCTGCCACTTTTTTGAAGTTAAAAAAAATGGCGCGGTGAGTGCCGCGCCATTATCTGTAGCACTAGACCCATATTGTGCTTTTACAAAGCGCCAGCATCCTTTAACTGCGCAATGAAATCAGTCATACCCTGTTCCTGCAACACGCGTTCTGCAGTTGCAGGATCAAAGGTACCTTTTGCATTGAGCCAGGCATCTATTGCTCCGGCTCTCCAAAGTGCCATCTCTTCTTCATTGGGTACATACCATTCCTTGATCTGTTTTTTTATTTCATCTTCACCACTTTTTACCCAATTGCGATCAAGCTCCTGCACGTGCTTACCAAAAGCCTGCGCTGCTGTGTGCAACCACTCCCTTTCCTCATCGGTCAACGCATCGTACTGACGCTTATCCATGGACAATTGATTGCCAGACCATGATCCACCGATTTCAGTAAAGTACTGGGCGACTTCATGCAGCTTGGCAACGTGTTGCCAAGGTGTTGCAACGTACTGCCCGGACACGACCCCGGTTTGAAGCCCTTGATAGAGTTGCGCCCAATCATAGGGTACGGGTACTGCGCCCCAATTTTTTATTAGTGTATATTCAATAGGACTTTTCGTAACACGCCATTTGATACCTTTCATATCGTCAGGAACATGCACGGGACCACTGGCATTACCCAACTGGCGAAACCCTCCGCTGGAATAAACAGTCAGGCATACATGCCCTGCTTCTTCAGCAGCAATATCGCATTGTTTCTTTGCCAGCCATTCCGATGAAATGCGATCCGCGTCTTCAATGCTTTTGAATATGTAAGGGAGATCGAAGATTGCCAAGGCCGTGCCGAAATTACCGAAGTTGGCTGTTGAACTTGTCCACAGTGCCAGCAGACCCTGGTTGGCCTGCTCACCGCAGGTCTGTTCACTACACAGCGATTTACGGTAATGCGGTTCAATTTTCATTTTGCCGCCGGATGCGGACTCAAGTGTCGGGATCAGTGCCTGATCAATGGCGTCACCGATAGGCATACCCTTGAAACCAACTGTTCCCAACTTCAAAACTGTTTCTGCGCCCGTTGCATGCGAACCAAACAAAACAACTGTCGATGCTATGGCGGCTTTCCAAAAAGATAACTTCATTGATTAAGTCCCTCTGGTTAGCAGTCAAGCGACTGCGAAACTACTATATAACTTTCTAGTTACCATTCACACTTTAAATGAAAGTTTTACAAGATGATTTTCAACCGTAATCTTTCCAAAGCTGTACCAGTTTAGCGTCAAAGATTTGTACACAGACAATTTATTCCAACATAAAATCATCGAATTCAACGCTTTACCGCGATCTCTTCAATGTTATCCAAACAGAGTCTTGTTGGTATGGGATAAACGATATGATTCAATATCACGATAGACACGCAGGACCCAGCATATCGTTATGACGTCTCTTGAACCGTTCAACCTCACCGTATCCGATCAGACACTTGAATCTATCAATTCACGTGTTGCATCCTTTCCCTGGCATGAAATGCCCGAGGACGGCGGTTGGGAGTACGGCACGAACCTGGATTATATGAAGGAGTTATGCAACTACTGGGTTACGGATTTCGATTGGCGTAAACAAGAGGCAGTAATCAATCGGTTTTCCCATTTCAAAACACCGATAGACGGCATTGATATTCATTTCATTTATGAAAAAGGCAGTGGTAGCAATCCCAAACCGCTTGTTCTCAGTCATGGGTGGCCGGGCACGATTGTCGAATTTCTGGATTTTATTGATCTACTGGCACACCCGGAAAATCATGGCGGAAAAATTGAAGACGCCTTTGACGTTGTCGCACCTTCTCTGCCCGGATTCGGTTTCTCAGGCAAACCACCCCGCCCCTTTGGTCCTCGTAAAATGGCAGCCATTTTTAATACACTAATGACCGATGTACTTGGCTACAAAAGTTATATCGCACAAGGTGGGGACTGGGGCGGTGCAATTTCAAGCTGGCTTGGTTACGAACATACTGCATGCGCCGCTATTCACATCAACATCTTGACCATGCGGCACAAAGACGAACCACAAGGACCTGAAGAAATCGCCTGGGCTGAACAATTCGATAGAGATCAGATCGTGCAGGACGGATACCGTACGCAGCAGGCAACAAAACCTCAAACCTTAAGCTATGCCATGATGGATAGCCCGGTAGGCGTAGCAGCGTGGATAGTGGAAAAGATGCACGGCTGGTCTGACATAAAAGACAATAATGTGGAAAGCGTCTATACCAAGGATCAGCTGTTAACTAACATCATGGTCTATATTGTGACACGTACCTTTAATACCGCTTCGTGGATTTACTATGGACGCCGCGAGGAAGGTGGAAGAATATTGTCACCCGAAGGAAAACGTGTCGAAGTACCGACAGGTTGTGCCATCTTTCCAGCGGAACTTCTGGCCTGGCCACCACGAAGTTACGCTGAACGTATTTACAACATCACTCAATGGACAGAAATGCCACGTGGCGGACATTTCGCCGCTATGGAAGAACCGGATCTGTTAATCGCTGATATCAGAAAATTCGTTCGCAGTCTCGATTGAATCAATTGAAGAAA
>CAYPMR010000142.1:0-6241 GCA_964411665.1 uncultured Granulosicoccaceae bacterium
GGTGCCGATGGCGAACAGATCGGTGTGACTGATCTTGATGTGGCGATGGCCAAAGCGGCAGCGGCGAGTCTGGATCTGGTAGAAATTTCGCCAAACGCGGAACCACCCGTATGCAAGATCATGGACCACGGGCGCTTCAAGTTTGAGATGAACAAACGCCAGCACTCGGCGAAAAAGAAACAAAAGCTGGTACAGATAAAAGAGATTAAATTCCGTCCCGGTACAGATCAGGCTGACTATGATGTCAAACTGCGCAATCTGATCAAATTCCTTGAAAATGGCGACAAAACCAAGATAACGCTGCGCTTTCGCGGCCGGGAAATGGCACATCGCGAGTTGGGTGCACAGTTACTCAAGCGGGTAGAGGCTGATTTGTCAGAATACGCAACAGTCGAACAATTCCCCAAAATGGAAGGGCGCCAGATGGTGATGGTTATGGCGCCACACAAAAACAAACCTTCAAGTGCCAGCAGTGGTCGTAGTGACGCGAGCCCCGATACGGGCAAAAAGCCAGCAGCGCCGAAAAAAGCATCGCCTGCAGCAGTGGAAGATAAGCTGATGGCTGAGGCCGCAGCCAAAGTTGCCGCCGAAGAGGAAGCTGTGAGAGCTGCAGAAGCCCAGGTACAGGCGCAAGTGGCAGCACAGCAGGCTGCTGACAAAGGCTGATTTTTGCTGGTCTGTCAGGAAATCCATGGCAAATATCAGCAGCTCTTCGCCCATTTGGCTTGTTTAGGCAGGCAGCTCTGGCCGGTAACTGGCCAGAAACTGCCAAGTGCGCGAGCCGTTACCAAAAAGCCAGCAATATTCTTGTTGGTAAATTCCGTTAAAACAACATAAAATACCGGGTTGCGGTAATTAGCCTTACAGGTGATTGCCGGGTAAAAGCTTTGGTGAGAATCCGGCTAATAGTTTATTTGCTGATGACATATCAGCGCCCCGCGAGCGCGTAAAGACACTATGACGCGTCCGGGCTAAATCAGGCACGGTAGTCTTTTTAACAAGATCGTAAATCGGATCAATAGTCGCGCACGTATCCTTTGTGTGCGAGGTTATCGACGCTACCGAATCGGAGTCACAAGCTCTGATATTGCCCCTATCTACAGGAGAAAACAGTGTCCAATAAGCAAAAGAGCATTAGTGGGGCTGCGAAACGCTTTAAGCGTACGGGCTCCGGTGGCTATAAGCGCAAGAGTTCGCATTTGCGCCACATACTCACCAAAAAGAGCACCAAGCGAAAGCGTCACTTGCGTGGTACGTCAATGGTGCACGACTCTGATGTCGTGTTGATAAAACGCATGTTGCCCAACGATCGCTAGGAGAGTCTAATGCCACGAGTTAAAAGAGGCGTCACAGCGCGCGCCGGTCACAAAAAAGTTCTCAAACAAGCCAAAGGCTATCGCGGTGCCCGTAGTCGGGTTTTTCGTGTAGCCAAACAGGCAGTTACAAAAGCTGGCCAATACGCGTACAGAGATCGCAAAGCCAAAAAGCGGCTCTTCCGCAGACTTTGGATAGCTCGCATAAATGCAGCTGCCAGGGAACGGGGCATAACCTATAGCCGCATGATGGAAGGGCTTAAAAAAGCCAACATCGACGTCGATAGAAAAATGCTGGCTGATCTGGCGGTAGCAGACGCAGATGCGTTTGGTGCGCTGGTCGATAAAGCCAAAGCGGGTTTGCAGGCCTAAGCTCGCCTGCGGCGCTGACACCGACCGGGATTCATTTTTTGTATCCCGGCTGTTTAAAGTGGTACATCTGTAAGGCAGTAAACCGGTTAGCCTTATAGTGGAACGCTTTAGTAGTAGAAACAAGACGGCTGTCCTCGTTACAGGTTTTGAAGCGTTATTTTGAAGCGTTATTTTGCAGCGCGATTTTGCAACTCGATTTTGCAACTACAACGTACTTATAATTTCCCGCCGTGTCCCTAGATCTGAGTGCACTACTAGAAGAGGCATCCGCCGCGATAAGCAAGGCAGCGGATATTGCACAACTTGAATCTGTGCGCGTCGAGCTGTTGGGTAAAAAAGGCCGGATGACGCAAGAGCTGAAAGCCATCGGCAAATTGCCCGCCGAGGAAAAGCCGGCAGCAGGACAAGCGGTTAACGCCGCCAAGCAAACCATTCAACAACAGCTTGATGAACGACGTGATGTATTGCAATCAGCTGATCTCGAATCCCGACTGCAAAACGAAAGTGCTGATGTCACACTGCCTGGGCGCGGTATAAGTGGCGGTGGATTACATCCGGTTACCTTAACGGTTAATCGAATCACTGAGCTGTTCGGGCAACTCGGTTTTAAAGTGGCCGAAGGACCGGAAATAGAATCCGATTATTATAACTTTGAAGCGCTGAACATCCCGGCCCATCACCCTGCGCGCGCCATGCATGACACTTTCTATTTCGATGCGGGGCGACTGCTTCGTACGCACACATCATCTGTACAAATTCGCCACATGGAGAACAACGCACCGCCGCATCGCATATTGTCGCCCGGGCGCGTATATCGTTGTGATTCGGATATGACACATACACCGATGTTTCATCAGGTGGAGGGTCTGCTGGTCGATAGCAATATTCGCTTTACAGATTTGATGGGGCATCTGGAAGGCTTCCTGAAACAGTTTTTTGATCAGGATAATTGTGAAATACGTTTCAGGCCTTCGTATTTTCCCTTCACCGAACCTTCAACGGAAGTGGACATTCGTATCGGTGGCGGCAAGTGGCTGGAAGTACTGGGCGCGGGCATGGTGCATCCTGCGGTGTTCAAATCGGTTGGCATTGATACCGAGAAATACACAGGCTATGCCTTTGGTCTGGGTGTGGAGCGATTGGCCATGTTGCGTTACGGCGTGTCTGACCTGCGTCAATTCTTTGATAACGACCTGCGCTTCTTGCGCCAGTTCAATTGATTACTCTGCAGTGGCATTGATGCGATGAAATTTAGCGAACAGTGGCTGCGCGAATGGATCAACCCACCTGTCTCAGCACAGGAGTTGGCAGATCAGCTGACATTGATCGGTCTGGAAGTCGATGAAGTCAACGATCTGAAACCTGAGTTCAGCGGAGTTGTAGTGGCCCGCATCGATCAGGTTGAACAACACCCGGATGCAGACAAATTGCGCGTATGTCAGGTGGATGCAGGACATGCAGGTAAGGTGCAAATAGTCTGTGGTGCACCGAATGTGCGTGACGGCATGTACGCACCACTGGCCACCGTTGGAGCGAAGCTCCCGGGTGGCATGAAAGTTAAAAAAGCCAAACTGCGTGGCGTTGATTCGCACGGTATGTTGTGTTCAGGTTCGGAGCTGGGTATTGCTGACGACGACAGTGGCCTGATGGAATTATCGGCCGAGGCTGAGCCGGGCATGGCGATTGAAGAGCTGCTGGATCTGAATGATTCTGTCTTCGAAGTCGAACTGACCCCCAATCGCGGTGATTGCTTTAGCATTCGCGGGATAGCGCGCGATCTGTCAGCACGTACGGACAAGGCGCTGCAGTTGCACGAGATAACTGCTGTCAAAGCAGCCCATGATCAGACACAGCCAGTGACAGTGGCACCTGATTGTGCCTGCGTTCGATATGTCGGGCGCGTTATTACGGGTGTTGATTCCTCTGCGGCAACACCGTTGTGGATGGTTGAGCGTCTGCGTCGCAGTGGTATCCGTTCTATTAACCCGGCGGTGGATGTTACCAACTACGTCATGCTCGAACTGGGGCAACCCATGCATGCTTTTGATCTGGCAAAGGTGCAGGGCAATATCGGCGTGCGCCGTGCCAAGGAACGTGAAAAGGTCGTGCTGCTTGATGGACGTGACATTGCACTGGAATCAGATACCACCGTTATCACTGATGATCGTGGTGCTATCGGCATTGCCGGCATTATGGGTGGTGACAGTACCGGTGTTGATGAAACCACGCGTGATATCTTTTTTGAAGCCGCTTTGTTTTTACCCATCGAAATCAGTGGTAAGCCCAGACGCTACGACGCGCATACAGATTCAGCACACCGCTTTGAACGTGGCGTTGATCCGACGTTGCAGAGTGAAGCAATGGAATACGCAACCAGTCTGCTAAAGACAATAGCAGGAGGGGAGTGCGGGCCGCTGGTGGATTGGCAGGATAAAGAGCGACTGCCACTCGGAGACGAGATTCTGTTACGCCGTGATCGTATTGAACGCCTATTGGGCGTGAGCTATGAGGATAAAGAGGTAGAAAGTATCCTGAGCCGCTTGGGAATTAAACTGAGCAGCACAGCTGATGGATGGCGTGTGTCTCCTCCGGGTGCGCGCTATGATTTACGCATTGAAGAAGACTACATTGAAGAACTTGCGCGCATCCGCGGTTTTGATCAACTACCGCGTACCCTTAATGCCTATGCGCCGGGTTTCAGTGAAGTCAGTGAATCGAATGTCAGTGTAGGCAGATTAAAGCAAACATTGGTACATCGCGGTTTTCGCGAAGTCGTGACTTTTAGTTTTGTTGATGATGCACTGCAGCAACAATTGCAACCTGATATGGATGCTTTGCTGTTAACCAATCCGATATCGAGCGATCTCAGCGCCATGCGCACGTCACTCTTGCCCGGGCTACTCGGTGTTCTTAAACATAACCTGAACCGGCAAAGTCCCGATATAAGAATTTTTGAAACGGGTTTGCGCTTCGTACCCGGTGAAGACGGATTGATTCAGGAAAGTGTCATAGGTGGATTAATCGCCGGTCGTCGTTTTGAGGAAAACTGGAACAACGCATCTGAAGCTGCGGATCTATTTGATCTTAAGGGCGATCTCGAAGCACTGGTTGCCCTGGCTGATGGCAACGTCATTGAATTCCAGACGGGAACACAAGCGTTCCTTCATCCGGGCTTGTCAGGTGATCTTGTATGCGATGATCAGGTCATTGGCTGGTTCGGACAGTTGCATCCGCGTTTTAACCAATCATTGGAGTTAACGCACGCACCGCTGGTATTCGAGATCAGACTGGACCAACTGGCGCAACGGCAGGTACCTGCCTTTAAGGGTATATCCAAGTATCCATCAGTCAGGCGTGATCTGGCCCTCATCGTTGATACAGCGACCAGCAATCAGCAGTTGTTGAATTGCGTCAAACAATACGCGCCAAGTACTCTGCAAACAGTTCGCACATTTGATATATACAGCGGCGATAACATAGAAAAAGGAAAGAAGAGCGTCGCTTTGGGCTTGATTTTACAGGAGTTTTCCCGCACTCTAGAAGAATCTGAGGTGGACCAGGCAGTAGAGAAAGTGCTGGCTGGCCTTAACGATGAATTGGGAGTAACCCTGAGGGCATAGCCATATGGCTCTGACAAAGGCGGGAATGGCCGAGATGCTCTTCGATGAGCTCGGGCTTAACAAGCGTGAAGCAAAAGATTTTGTAGAGCAATTCTTTGAAGAGGTTAGAATAGCGCTTGAGGAAGGCCATGACGTAAAGTTATCGGGCTTTGGAAACTTTATTCTCAGAAACAAAAGTGAACGGCCGGGACGTAACCCAAAAACTGGCGAAGAAATTCCAATTTCAGCCCGTCGTGTTGTAACATTCAGACCCGGGCAAAAACTAAAATCTCGCGTCGAAGCTTATGCTGGAAATCAGCAACAATAACGAACTTCCGACAATACCCAACAAGCGCTATTTCACCATCGGTGAAGTCAGTGACTTGTGCGAAGTCAAACCCCATGTTTTGCGTTACTGGGAACAGGAATTTCCTGACCTCACGCCTGTAAAACGTCGCGGCAACCGTCGTTACTATCAACGTCAGGACGTTATACTGATTCGTCAGATCCGTGTTCTGCTATACGGCGAAGGCTACACTATTGGTGGTGCAAGACAGCACCTGGCCGGTGATTCAGCCAAGGACGATAAACTGCAATCACAACAACTCATCCGGCAACTGCGCACCGAGCTCGAAGACATCCTTCGAATTCTTCGCTGAGTTATAGTTTTTCTTCCCTTTCCATATTTGTCATTCGGCCTTAGGGTCGACATCCTCGCGTAGGCGGGGATCCACGTCTAAACATTCCATAAGCACAACGAAACATAGATTCCCGCTTGCGCGAGAATGACGAGCGTGTCTAACAACGCAACACTCTTAACTTCAATCCCTCAACGGTTCAAAAACCAACCCCTATCAGGTATGCTTCACCTTCTGGCGGGGCGTGGCGCAGTCTGGTAGCGCACCACAATGGGGTTGTGGGGGTCGGAGGTTCGAATCCTCTCGCCCCGACCAGCAA
>CAYPMR010000143.1:0-6027 GCA_964411665.1 uncultured Granulosicoccaceae bacterium
ACTCTACACGCCTTTCCGCGCTAGCGGTATGTGCAACCTTTGTATAGTCTGCATGCGTGATTTATACGTTATAGAAAAGTCAATAATAGATGACAAGTTATTGAAATACCCATATTAATACGGTTTGAACAAGCGACTGACTATTTGGATAGTGTGCATGCTTACTATACTAAATTCCAATGCGGACTATGCAGTTCTTCCGCATTGTATCTATCTGATTGCCCAACCATTTAAATTCGTATCGTGGGATAGTTGTTGTTTATAATCAAATAGATTGTCTTCTAGCTGGATTTTGTGTAAAAAACCACATATCCTGCGTTTTCTAATCACATGAAAAGGATTTCACGTGGCCAGCTCTTTCTTGAACAGTGTTCGTTCCGCTTGTCGTCTTCGCGATTTTAGCCTCAAGACCGAAAAAACTTATTTGTATTGGATTCGCCGCTATATCGTTTTCAACGATATGCGTCACCCGGAAAAATGTGGTGATCTTGAGGTAATTGCTTTTTTATCTTATCTTGCTGAGTCAAAGAAGGTTTCTGTAAACACACAGAAAATTGCCCTAAACGCACTGGTATTTCTTTATCGCCATGTTATTAAACGGGAACTTGGTGATTTGGGTTTTACGTCGGCTCGAAAGCAACGACAATTACCGGTGGTTTTAAGTCGTACTGAGGTAAAATCGGTTATCGACCATTTATCTGGAAGAAACAAATTGATTTTCCAGTTACTGTATGGAAGCGGGTTCCGGATTTCAGAATGCCTTCGTTTGCGCATAAAGGATATAGACTTTGACCGACAGTGCCTTACTGTAGTCGATGGTAAAGGCAAAAAAGACAGACAAACGATGCTTGCAGAATCGTTGATACCTGATTTGCGAGCACAAATAGAATACGCTACTCATTTACAGAACAGCGATGCCAAGCAAGGTATTGGTGTTGCCATGGATGTTGCCCTCGCCCGCAAATACCCTAAAGCAGCCTTTTCTCCCGCATGGGCGTTTTTGTTTCCTTCCAGTCGATGGTGTGAACACCCTGTATCAGGTGTTGTTTGTAGATATCACCTCCACCCTTCAATACCCAGTCGCATTCTCAAATCTGCACTAGCTGCTGTTGGCCTTAATCACAAGCGTGTTAATTGTCATACCTTCAGACACTCTTTCGCTACTCATCTATTGGCAAACGGTACAGATATTCGAACGGTACAGGAACTGCTTGGGCACAATGATGTTTCAACAACACAAATCTACACACATGTCCTCGGGCAACATTACGCTGGCACAATTAGCCCTATAGAGTCGCTGTAGGCTAATTGATTTTTTTAAAATCGAGATGCGCACAAAGTTCCTGAATTTCGTACAATCAACTTTTTATTTATAGGGATCAACCAAATCAATGTCAGCTTTCCTGTTTCTTACGCTAGAGGTTGAGGACAACGACGTTGAGGTCACCCTTGTCGATACCAACAATGCCGTGTGGTCGGTGACGATGCCCAAGGGTGATCCTATACCCTCAAAAGGTGACATGATAATAATTGCCGGGAAAGAAAGTGTCCTGAAAGAGGTCACGGTGAACACCAAGCTCAAACTCACTCAAGAGATGCCTACCAAATAACGCAAGACATTGACTTTGATTTGATCAGAACCGCCACGGGGAATGTGGCATCACGTAGCCGTCCGGTGCTGGCGCTAAAACCGAGGTTGTAACAAGAAAAAAGTGGTGGCTACACCTAGATTCGAACTAGGGACCCCATCATTATGAGTGATGTGCTCTAACCAACTGAGCTATGTAGCCACTGGTGCGGATTATACAACTCCTGTGCGCCAATGCGAACAGGTTAGTCAGCAAATGGTGATTCGCTGCCGGTTTTCAGGTTACACATTAAACCGGAAGTGCACGACATCGCCTTCCTGCATAATGTATTCTTTGCCTTCCAGGCGCCATTTCCCTGCCTCTTTGGCACCGGACTCGCCCTGATGATCAATATAGGCGTCATAGGCAACCACTTCGGCACGGATAAATCCTTTTTCAAAGTCCGTGTGAATGCGCCCGGCACCATTGGGTGCTGTCGAGCCTTTGCTTACTGTCCAGGCGCGAACTTCTTTCTCGCCGGCGGTGAAAAAGGTTTGCAGACCCAACAGGTCGTAACCCGCGCGAATAACACGGTTAAGGCCAGGTTCTTCCAGTCCCATTTCAGATAAGAATTCTATTTTCTCATCGGCGTCCAGCTGCACAATTTCCTGCTCGATGGCGGCACATACTGCGACAACGACTGCGCTTTCAGATGCCGCGTGCTGCTTAACACTGTCCAGCAACGGGTTGTTTTCAAAGCCTTCTTCATCGACATTGGCAATGTACATGGTCGGTTTGCCGGTCAATAAATGCAGCTGCTTTGTCCATTGCTGTTGCTGCTCGTCGAAGGTTCTCGCACGTGCTGGATTACCGTCGTTTAACGATGCTAACAACTCTTCCAGAAAAGCCATTTCAGCTTTAGCTTCCTTGTTGCCGGACTTTGCGTTTTTCGACACGCGTTGTACAGCCCGCTCCATGGTCTCGACATCAGCAAGCAACAGCTCAGTATCTATGATGCCAATATCTTCCAGTGGGTCGACCTTGCCGGCGACATGAATAACATCATCGTTATTAAAACAACGCACCACATGCGCAATAGCATCTGTCTCACGGATATTGGCTAAAAACTGATTACCCAACCCTTCACCTTTAGAGGCGCCGGCTACCAATCCAGCAATATCAACGAACTCCATTGTGGTCGGCAGAATTTTCTGCGGTGAAACGATAGCGGCCAGTTTGTCGAGTCTTGGGTCAGGAACTGCCACCATGCCGACATTCGGCTCGATGGTGCAAAACGGATAGTTCTCCGCTGCAATCTCAGCTTCTGTCAGTGCATTGAACAGCGTTGATTTACCGACGTTAGGTAAACCGACAATCCCGCATTTAAACCCCAAAACTCTTTCCTCTGTGTGTATCGTTAATAGTAAATAGCAATTGCATATCACCGGCTCCGGCAGTCAGTGCTAGTTGTTTTACTCAACTCCCGCAGTCGCAGTCGCAGTGGGCTTGATCACGTGTTAACCACTTAAACAGGCGGTTTATGGCTGTGAATAACCTTCATCGCCGCGTTTAAATCCCCACCCACAATACGGTCAATTTCACCCAGCACCAGATCACTCACTTGTGCTATCAGATCTTCATCGCCCGCGGGTGCACGCTTTAGCACATAACCCGAAACCGCATTTTTATGACCGGGGTGTCCGATGCCAACGCGTATGCGCCAGAAATCCTTTGATCCTGTGCGCGCCACGATATCACGTAAACCGTTATGCCCACCGTGTCCGCCAGCCGATTTAACCCTAGCCTGCCCGGGAGGTAAATCCAGTTCATCATGAATGACCAGACACTGTGTGGGGTCGATTTTGTAGAACTTCATTAGCGGAGCAACACTGTGGCCGCTTTCGTTCATGAATTTAGCAGATTTACACAGATACACTTGCCGCGCGTTGATGCTGGCCTTGCCCACTTCAGCAAAAAATTTACTTTCAGGTTTAAGGTTTGCACCGAAACGTGCAGCAATTGCGTCCAGTAACCAATAGCCAGCGTTGTGGCGCGTGTGCTCGTACTGGCTACCCGGATTCCCCAGGCCGACAATCAGTCGTATATCGGCAGATTGCTCGGCCATAGGAAATCAGTGAATCAGCAAATCAGGTAAACAAGCAGACGTTTGGCAGAGTATCAGCGTCAGTCAGAGGAAGACTCGTCGCCACCCTCTTCCTTCTTCTCTTTACCCTCTTCATCGCCTTCTGCCTCTTCACCTTCTGCCGGCTCATCGGATTCAACCGTTGCGCGACTTGCCGCAACCGTTGCAATGGCTTTATCGTTTTCTTCGCCTTGCGAGAGGTCAACAGACTTTACGCCTTCCGGAAAGGCGATTTCCGATAACAGAACAGTCTGTCCAAGTTCGACCTGTTCCATATCGATTTCCAGATATTCCGGGATATTTCTTGGCAGACAGATAACAGATAATTCGTTCTCGATGTGGTTGATGATGCCACCACCCGTCTTAACGCCCACGCAATTCTCTTCGTTTATAAATTGAATCGGAACCGTCACGGTCAATTCTGCACCGGCAACAACGCGCTGGAAATCCATGTGCAGTATCCGCGGTTTAGCAGGGTGTCGTTGTATATCACGCAACAGCGAACGTACTGGCTCTCCACCATCAACACTGACCATTAAGAGCTGAGAATAAAAGGCGTCATTCTCCAGATGTTTCACTACTTCGTTGTGTTTTAGCTGGATGGGCATGGGTTCGTCCTCGGCGCCATACAAAATAGCAGGGACAAGGTCATCACGACGAAGGCGGCGGCTCGCACCCTTACCTTTGTCCGTTCGTGATGCAACCTCTACATTGATCATGTTACTCATAGAAAGATTACCTTTTAAGAATCGTGGCCCGATTTGCTGCCATGCAACAACTAGCCACATCAAATGAAAAACGGGATTTAAATTGCGACCCTCATCCGCGACCAGACGAAAAGAAGCAACAGGAAATTATATCAGAACTTACAGGTTTTAATCCATGGATACCGAGCTGACTGACTCGTCCAGATGAATCCGTCGAATGGATTCACCGAGTAATTCAGCTACGGATAACACTCTGATTTTACTGCAATTTTTCGCATTTTCTGCCAATGGAATGGTATCTGTCACCACCAATTCATCGAGGGTGGCTTCATTGAGATTCTGAATCGCTGAGCCTGACAACACCGCATGAGTCGCAAGTGCCACCACCCGTTCAGCACCATGCTCCTTCAATGCATCGGCTGCTTTACACAGCGTGCCGGCTGTGTCGACGATGTCATCGACAATGACGCAGGTCTTGTCGGAAACATCACCGATGATGTTCATAACCTGGGACTGGTTGGGCTGCGGTCGGCGTTTATCGATAATGGCAAGATCACTGTCATCCAGCTGTTTGGCGATAGCGCGGGCGCGCACCACGCCACCCACATCGGGCGATACAACAATCAGATTGCTGTATTTCTTGCGCCAGATATCAACCATCAGCAAGGGCGAGGCATAAATATTATCGACAGGAATGTCGAAAAAGCCCTGAATCTGCTCGGCGTGCAAATCAATTGTCAGCACCCGGTCAACACCGGCAACGCTCAACATGTTGGCAACCAGTTTGGCTGTTATCGGCACGCGGGCTGATCTGGTCCGGCGATCCTGACGGGCGTAACCATAATACGGTAGCACTGCGGTAATGCGGTCTGCAGAAGCGCGCTGCATGGCATCGACCATAACCAGCAGATCTATCAGATTATCGTTGGCAGGCTGGCAGATGGGCTGTATTAGAAACACATCGCCACCGCGCACGTTCTCGCGTATTTCCAGCGAGGTTTCACCATCACTGAACCGGCCGAGAGATGCTTTACCGACCGGCGTGTGCAGATAAGAACACACACTGCGGGTCAAATCAGGATTGGCGTTGCCACCGAAGATGAGAAGTTTTCTGTCTGACATTACAGGAGATTGCGGTAGGCCATCACAGCTTGCTTGGCATCATGTTCGACAAGTGTTCGAACGGGCGTGCTCCAAAGGCGCATACCCATCGCATCAATTGATCATTTCCGGCTCATTTCCCTTAAAGGAAATGGCTGGGCCGGTAGGATTCGAACCTACGAATACCGGGATCAAAACCCGGCGCCTTAACCACTTGGCCACGACCCAACTGTAAATTGATATCTGTGTAACTGCAATTGCGATGGACTGGCTGATTGGCAAATCCACTTATGTCACAACAATAACTACAGCAAATAACAAATTCTTTACAACAATTCCTATCGATTTCCGCGAGTTAACCGCTCGCTGACACGACAACTCGGTTGAACCCTCTGCAACGGTTGCTTGCCCATGCAAAACAGCCCGACATACCGTCGGAGCACCTGTTTGAAAATCTTCCAGTGTGTACTGTAGATCATCGTACAAGTTTAGTGCCTGCCAGCACCCT
>CAYPMR010000144.1:0-5996 GCA_964411665.1 uncultured Granulosicoccaceae bacterium
TCAATGGTGTTGCGATTATGGTCGACACCATGACCGATAACGGTAATCGCACGGTCTCGGAAATCAAACACGCGTTCAGCAAGCACGGTGGAAATCTCGGCGCTAAAGGCTCGGTAGCTTATCTGTTCGAGAAAATTGGCCTGCTGAATTACGCTGCCGGTACAGATGAAGACAAGGTGATGGAAGTGGCACTCGAAGGTGGTGCTGATGATGTCGTTACTGCCGAAGACGGATCGATCGAGGTTATAACGTCTGAGGAGAATTTTGTCGATTTGAAAACTGCATTAACCGATGCTGTACTGGAGCCCGCGCATGCTGAAGTCACTATGCGAGCATCAACCGAGGTCGCACTCGATGTCGAGCAGGCGATGAAATTGATGAAACTCACGGATGCGCTGGAAGATCTTGATGATGTGCAAGATGTCTACACCAATGCAGACATTCCAATAGAAGCCTATGTTGAATAATGTCATGACAAATCAGACTTACTTAAACGCCTAGGCGAATCTCACGTGCACCCTGCAGACCAGAGCACATGGGTTAATTGATGACTCACTCCAGGACACTGACAATTGTTGGTATTGATCCAGGGTCAGTGCGCACGGGCTATGGTGTTATCAAAACAGATGGCGTGCGCAGTTTCCACGTAGCCCATGGGCATTGGTTGCTGGCAACAAAGTCACAAGACACAGACTTTAATGCAAGGATAGGAAAACTCTATAACCTGATTGATGAGCTGATCAGGGAATATCTGCCTGATGAGGCTTGTGTTGAACAAGTATTTGTCAGTCACAACGCCCAGTCTGCTCTTAAGTTGGGTCAGGCACGCGGGGCAGTGGTTGCAGCGCTGGTGAATCGTCAGCTACCGGTACATGAATATGCTGCGCGCTCTGTGAAACAGGCTGTTACTGGCAGTGGCAGAGCTGGCAAGGAACAGGTTGCCGAGATGATAATGCGTTTGTTACATCTGCCCAAGCTGCCGCAAGCAGATGCCGCTGATGCCTTGGCCATTGCCTTGTGCCATGCTCATTCGCGACACAAGCACAGTGCAATATCGGAAACTGGTGCTGTTGGATCCGCATCGGCTGCGGCAACAACCAGCAGACGTCGTTCGCGGCGCTGGCGCGCACTACCTGGTGGCGTCACCAGCAAGAGTGATTAGCCACAAAAGCGATAATCAGGTTAACAATAACTAAGAGCGTATCAGACTTTGATAGGACGACTGGCAGGTGTTGTACTGCATAAGCTTCCACCCGAGGTGTTGCTTGATGTGGGCGGTGTGGGTTACGAGCTCGAGGTGCCTATGTCGACGTTCTATGAACTTCCGGACATAGGCCAATCGAGTGTGTTGTTGGTGCATATGGTGGTGCGCGAAGATGCCCAGCTGTTATATGGATTTGCCAGCCAGCGAGAACGACAACTTTTCCGTCTACTGTTGAAAGTGAATGGTGTGGGTGCCAAGGTTGCACTGGCAATACTGTCGACAATGAGTGCTGATGATTTCATTGCCACTGTCGAACGTGAAGATATCACCGCCTTGATACGTATACCGGGCGTTGGCAAAAAAACCGCTGAACGCCTGGTCATTGAACTGCGCGACAAGATCAAAGGGCTGGAGACAACTCTGGGCTCGATTGATCTGGCCACTGATAGTAGCGACAACGACTCGCAAACCAGCGCATCAACAGAGCCGTTGGCTTCAGAGCCTGGTGATTCCCGACTGCAAGCTATCGATGCGCTTGTGGCGCTGGGTTATAAGCCGGCTGAGTCATCCCGCATGGTCGATAAAGCCTTAGGTACAAAACGTTCATCAGATCTTGCGGTGGAAGATATTATTCGTACGACTCTGCGCAGCACGGTAACCTCATGATAAAGCAGTCTGAATCTTTGCTCGGCATCCAACACAGGTAAATCCGGTTATGAGCACTTTAGATGAACGGTTTGTGACGCCAAACAGTATCGAAGATGATCCGCAGGAGCGGGCCATGCGCCCGAGAATGCTGGAAGATTATCGCGGGCAGCCAGCGGTCACCGAACAGATGAAGATTTTTATCTCGGCTGCAAAGCAACGGGGTGAAGCACTGGATCACTGCCTCGTGTTCGGTCCACCAGGGCTGGGTAAAACCACACTCGCAAACATCATAGCCAATGAGCTCGATGTGAATATCCGCCACAGCTCGGGACCGGTGCTTGAACGACCCGGCGATCTGGCGGCGATGTTGACCAATCTCGAACCCAATGACGTGCTCTTTATCGATGAGATACACAGGCTGGGTGCAGTTGTTGAAGAAACCTTGTATCCGGCAATGGAAGATTTTCAGCTCGACATCATGATTGGAGAGGGACCTGCTGCTCGTTCCATTAAAATTGATTTACCACCTTTTACACTAGTGGGTGCAACCACCAGGGCCGGGTTGTTAACATCACCTTTGCGGGATCGTTTTGGTATCGTTCAGCGACTTGAGTTTTATGCACAAGACGATCTTGCGAATATTGTAATGCGCTCTGCCGGCCTGATGAATGCCGGTATCAACGATGCTGGAGCGTTGGAGATAGCTCGGCGGGCGAGAGGGACGCCACGCATCGCTAATCGCTTGTTGCGTCGTGTGCGTGATTATGCAGAAATTAAAGGAGACGGATCGATAGATGCGGTTATCGCTGATGCTGCATTGAATATGTTGCATGTCGATCGAGTCGGTCTTGATGCGCAGGATCGTCGTTTATTGAGTAGCATCATTGAAAAATTTTCTGGCGGTCCCGTCGGTCTGGATAACGTTGCTGCAGCGATAGGCGAAGAAAGCGGTACCATCGAAGAGGTAATTGAACCCTATCTGATTCAACAGGGTTTGCTGATGCGTACGCCGCGCGGGCGCGCTGCAACCCAAGCAGCTTATAGGCATTTAGGTTTGACTCCGCCGCGCTCAGCCGAGGATGGCGGATCAGCAAAAACCAGTGAAACAGCGGGTGAAGAACCTGTATCTGTCCGCCAGGTTGAAATGCCAGTAGGCTCGGTAGGCTCCGACTGACGCCGGAAAATGGCCGGCAACACACCGCGCGGTCGTAATCACTCTTTTAAAGCCCTGATTAAGTGATGACGACTGTTTGACGCAACAGATAACGGATTTATGTTGCGGGTTTTCCGCACTTATTAAGCGTTTCCCTTAAAGTTATCCAATTGGTCATGCTTGTAATTCCCAGTTGAAACAACTGACTATGTTTATGTTGTGGCTATGCTTGCGTAGCGTTCTTTGAGACAATTGGGCTCCACGTGTGTTCGGTAAGGTGTACCTGATTGCGGGATTTCAAATGGACTGTCCGTGTATATCACGAAGATACCGACGGCGGCGGCATCGTCTACTATGCCAACTACCTGAAATTTATGGAACGTGCGCGCACCGAGTATCTGCGGAGTATGGGTTTTGAACAGGACAGCCTGTTGCAAACAGACAACTGTCTCTTCGTTGTTACTCATGTCAGCATCGATTATGTGCAACCGGCGGTGTTTAACGACTTACTGACAGTCACTTGTGAACCGGAGTCGATCGGTAAAGCCAGGTTTCAGCTCAAACAATTAGTGACCAGAGAGGCTGACAGCCCCAAAGATGCCATTTTGACTTCTGCAGATGTCACACTTGCGTGCCTCGATTCGGATAGCATGTCAGTGCGACGCCTGCCACCGGCGATAAAGGCAGCACTGGATGCCTCCTGACTGAATGATCCGGTATGATTCAAACTGTTGAAAAAACCGATGAAACTGGAGATTGCTACATAAGTGAACGGTGAAATGTCCTTCCTTAATCTGGTGGTGCAAGCCAGTCCGGTAGTTCAGGCTGTCATGCTGATACTGGTGTTTGCTTCAGTGATGTCCTGGGCGCTGATCATTGGCAAGGGGCGTCAATTGCGCAAGGCACGTGTACAGGCCGATGAATTTGAGCAGGAGTTCTGGGGCTCGGCTGATATATCCGGTACCTATTCACGCCTGGCCAATCACCGCGGATCCCTCTCCGGTATGGAACGGGTATTTGAAGCCGGGTTCTCCGAGTTCGGTCGTTTGCGTCGCAAGACCGATAACGATGAAGTCATTATGGACGGTTCGTCGCGAGCCATGCGCATTGCCGTGTCGCGGGAGACTGATCTGGTCGAACACCATCTCCCCTTTCTCGCAACCGTTGGTTCTATCAGTCCTTACATCGGTCTCTTTGGTACCGTCTGGGGGATTATGAATTCCTTTACTGCACTGGGTAATGTCCAGCAGGCAACTCTTGCGATGGTAGCGCCCGGTATTGCCGAGGCGCTGGTAGCGACCGCCATAGGACTGTTCGCTGCGATTCCGGCAGTTATTTTCTACAACCGTTTCGCCACCGAGATTGATCGTTTACTTAATCGCTATGACAACTTCTCTGATGAATTTGCCACGGTGCTGCAACGCCAGGCGATAAGACAAGGTGGGCAAGGCGGGCAAGGTGGGTAAGGTACTCACCCTTCGCACGGGAAAACAGCCTGAATATCGGAATGCACCACAACAGTCAGGGTTTTAATTGATGGCAGCAAGCTCTGCATCCAGTCGGCGTAATACACGGCGTTCACGTCGGCAAGTGGCCGAGATCAATGTGGTGCCCTACATCGATGTCATGTTGGTGTTGCTGGTGATATTCATGATAACAGCACCTCTGTTGCGCACCGCTGTAGAAATTGATTTGCCCGATGCCGATATCGAAGCATCTAATACAGCCAGTGACCAATCTAATGTTGAACCACTGGTGTTGACAGTAAACAAGGATGGCATCTGGTTTCTGAATGTTGCGGAAGATCCGGACCAGCCGATCGATCGGGCGCAGGCTGAGAGTACTGTCAGCGCCATCGTGCGATTGAATCCGGAGCGTCGCGTGGTGGTCGCTGGAGACACCAATGCTGACTATGGGCAGATCATGCAAGGCATGGTCATGTTGAAACGTTCCGGAGCAACTGCCATAGACCTAATAACTGAACCCACGCCTGACCAACCCTGATTCATGCTTGATCTGATAAAAAAGTATCCCATTGCAGCTGCCGTATCCGGCTTGCTGCATGTGATGCTTTTTGTCTGGATGTCACTCAATTTAACCAATGAACACTCACCCGTTGGACAATCGCAACCCGATGGCGTGACGGTCAAAGGCGTAATCGTTACCGAAGAGGATATTCAGTCTGAGATAGATCGCATTCAGCAGGTGGAGGAAGATCGCCAGTCAAGACTAAATGAAGAGCGCGAAGAACGTGAAGAGACATTGCGAAAGATCGAAGAGTCTTACTCTGAAACTGAATTGAAATTACAGGAAGCTGAACTTTTAACGGAACAACAACAAGCTCAGATAGAAGAAGAAAAAGCGCGTCTTGAAGCCCTGCGAACACAAGCATTGGATTTGGAACTTGAACGCGAACAACAAGCCATGCGTGCTGAAGCTGAAAGAGCTAAACGCGAGGCCCTGGCAGAACAGAAAGAATTTCTTACTCAACAGCAGGTAGAGGATCGTGAGGCGGAACTGGAACGCCTGCGACAAGAGCGCCTGAACGTAGAACGCCAGCTGTCTTTATCGCAAGAACAGCTCGAAGCCGAGCGTCTACAGATGCAACAGGAACGGAATCGGTTAAGCGAAGAAAACAAAGCTATCCTTGAGGAGACGCGTCAGGCAGAACTGGAACGCGAGCGACTTAACGAGCAAAAACGCCTCGATGAGGAAAGGCGACTCGAGGAAGAAAAAAGACTGGCGGAACTGAAAGCTGAACAGGAGCAGACCCGGCTTGAAGCCGAACGTCTGGCCGAGGAAATAGAACAACGCAAAGCCGAAGAGGCTTTGCGACTTGAAGCCGAGCGTGAGCGATTAGAGCAGATCGAAGCAGAACGAAAAGAGGCAGAAGCTGTACTTGCGGAACAGCTTGCTGAACAGGAACGTCTTGAAGCAGAACGAGTTGAAGCAGAACGAGTTGAAGCAGAACGAGTTGAAGCAGAACGAGTT
>CAYPMR010000145.1:0-5941 GCA_964411665.1 uncultured Granulosicoccaceae bacterium
GGAAGAGATGGACAATATGTATCCGATTCCGGATGGTTACTCACAAGGTGATTATTTGATTACCTTCGATCCATTGGATGGTTCATCGAATATCGATGTGAATGGTTCGGTTGGCACTATATTTTCGATTATGAAACGCGGCTCCGGCGAGACTGATGATGCGTCTTTTTTGCAGCCAGGAGACGCACAAGTGTGTGCCGGTTACTGCCTCTACAGCTCGGCGACGATGCTGGTGTTGACAGTGGGTAATGGTGTGCACGGATTTACCCTTGATGCCAGTTGCGGTGAGTTCTTTCTGACGCATCCGAATCTGAGCATACCGGCGTCCACTCAGGAATATTCGATTAATGCGGCTTACACGCGTCACTGGTTTGCACCTGTCAGGCGCTACATTGATGAGCTGGTACAAGGTAGTACTGGGCCTCGGGGTAAGGATTTCAATATGCGCTGGGCTGGATCTATGGTTGGAGATCTGCACAGAATTTTAATGCGTGGTGGTATTTTTATGTATCCCTCGGATGAGAAACTCGCTGCCAGCAACAAGGAAGGCAAGTTACGTCTACTCTACGAAGCCAATCCCATGGGTATGCTGGTTGAACAGGCCGGTGGTCTTGCCAGTACCGGGACCGAACGCATTCTGGCTCTGCAGCCAAGTGAATTACATCAGCGTGTCCCGGTGATTATGGGCTCGGCTGAAGAAGTCGAAAAAGTTGTCTCCTATCATGGCTGAATGCCTGTTACGCACCGTGGCTTTGGCTCCCATGTGGCTCTGAATATCACTGATGTCTGAGCAGCCATTCTGGAAGTATAAGTCCTTGTCCGAAATGACTGACGAGGAATGGGAGTCGCTGTGTGATGGTTGTGCACGCTGTTGCATGCAAAAACTTGAAGATGTCGATACTGGTGAGATTGCCCACACGCGCGTCGCTTGTCGATTGCTGGACTGCAATAGTTGCCGTTGTGGTGATTACGCAAATCGTCAGAAGCTGATACCTGATTGTGTCGTGGTGCGCCCACTCGATGAGCAGAAGTTAAGCTGGCTGCCTTCAAGCTGCGCCTATCGTCGTTTGGAAGAAGGGCGGGATTTGGCACATTGGCATCCGCTGGTTTCAGGCGATGCTTACTCTGTGCACAAAGCTGGCGTGTCAGTGAGAAGCTGGGCTCTTGAGGATAGGAATGTTGTATCAGATGAGTGGGTTGAGCACATCATAAGCTTCGATGATCTTCCTGCTTGATCGTTAGTATCTGCTTGAGGTTCTAGCGCACCGGCTTCCAATATCAACCAAACACAGAGCTTTGTGTTTTTTCTTACACTATTCATTGTGTATCCCGCGAACTGTATTATCAATTCGTTAGTCGCTAGTACACAGGGGAAAAAATACAAGGCAAATAATTTAGTTTTTTTACAACTTGCTATCTATCGTTTGTTATTAAGTTGTGTTTATATAGCGTCAGTTCCGAGACGAATGGCGTAATTGGCAATTATCTTGCAGAGCACTTTTATGCACAAGTTGAAGCATAAGCATTGCAAGTCAACAAAGCCTTCGTAATCAGGTATTTTATTTTGTCTCACCCAACGCTGTGTGTGGTGTGAATACAGCAGATTTAATATCGATTCATGATTTGTAATTCGCGGATTATGTCTGTGCCTGAAAATATTTTGCAGGCAAGAGAAAACTGTAGCAAATGAGTCCGATCACGGATGAATCGATCCATGATTCCACCAGGGGAAAGCGATGGCACAATCAAACAAGGCACTATTGAGCGATGACAACACTGTCAGCGATGCGCTGACCGGAGATAACGTCGATCGTCGAGAGCGTCTGCATCACACCATCAGGTCACTGATGAAGTTGCGACAGGATGTAATCGTCAGCTATTGCCAAATGGCTGGTGTTTCTTCCTTTGATAAGCGTGATCTGGAGACGCGCTCTGTAGAGCCTTCGGAATTGCGCTCGTTCTGTCAGATCATGGTTGATTACACTGCTATGGGCCATTTCGAGATCTATCAACGCATTATTGACGGAAAAGAACGTCGTAAAGCGGTCAAGGTGGTAGCGGATGAGGTGTACCCCTCAATTGCCGCGACGACTGATTATCTGATTGACTTCAATGATAAGTACGATTCATTCGAAGGGTCAGCAGAGGAAGTTGAGATGCTGCAGGGAGATCTCGAGAAGCTCGGCCAAATTATTTCTGTACGCGGTGAGCTGGAAGATAAATTACTGGAAGCACTGGCTCGTTAGTCGTTGTCATCGCAAGCAACGCTGATACTTAAAAAAGGCAGCGACAGGCGGCTACGACGTGGCCATCGATGGGTATTCAGTAACGAGATAGATACTGCCCGCTCGCCACTAAAAGCTATCGAACACGGCGCATGGGTTGAAATTGCATCCGCTTCCGGTGACTACATGGGAGCGGGGTTCGCTAATCCTTCAACCCTTATCAGTGCCAGGCTCCTGCTCAATTCACGCGAACCCAAATGTGCATCTGAGGATGTTGCAGAATTGGTCTGTCGTCGTCTCGATGCAGCACTCGCGTTGCGCAAAGAGCTCTATACCCAATCTTATTACCGTCTGGTTCACGCCGAAGGGGATTTCCTGCCTGGCCTGGTAGTGGATCGCTATGGTGATGTTTTAATCATACAGATCGCAACAGCCGGCATGGAATCACTGAGTAAGGTGATATGTGATCACCTTGCAAGCATCACCGGCTGCAGCACCATCCACCTTGCCAATGACTTATCTGCACGCGATCTTGAACAACTCGATCGAACAGAGCGTACTGCTTTGGGTACATTACCCAAGTCCTTGAAGGTCGTGGAAAATGGTTGTAAATTCAAAGTTGATGCACGTGAGGGACAGAAGACCGGTTGGTTTTATGATCATCGTGATAACCGTAAACTTGCTGCTAGCATGGCTAAGGGTAAGCGAGTGCTTGACGTTTTCTGTTACACGGGCGGCTGGTCCGTAGCTGCGGCTGTCGCTGGCGCTGAATCAGTCACTTGTGTAGATTCATCGGAAGCTGCCATGCGCTGGTTGCAGACCAACGCCAGTGATAATGGTGTGTCCGAGAAAATAACCCCAATTACCAATGACGCCATCGAGGCGTTGAAAGCTCTGCATGCCAGTGAAGAGCAGTTTGATCTTGTCATACTGGATCCACCTGCATTCATCAAACGAAAAAAAGACCACGCTAAGGGTGCGCAGCATTATGAGCTACTTAACCGTCTAGCCTGCAGACTGCTAAAAAAAGGTGGCACGCTGATTAGTGCTTCGTGTTCACAAGCATTGTCAGGTGATGAGCTATTGGAGATCATGAGACGCTCTGGTGCACGGCGAGGGCTGGAGACTCAGGTGCTACACGCTTTATCCCAGGGGCCTGATCATCCGGTAATGGCAGGGGTTCCCGAGACTCAGTATCTCAAGGGCTGGGTGGCCAGACTGCATTAAAGAATAGTTCCTGGATGCTCGCAGATGGTTTCTGGTAATGAAACCTCTCACCTGACACAATAAGTTGTCTATTTGAACTAGTCTATTCGATGTTGTCCAAAGCGATTGTCGCCAACAGAAACTGCTGATTGAGAATTTATCATGCTGCAATACCCGCAGATCGATCCGGTCGCTATTTCGCTCGGACCTTTCAAGATTCACTGGTACGGGGTTACCTATCTGGTCGGTTTTCTGGCTGGTTACTTTCTCGCCAAATACCGAGCCTCGAAGCCGGGATCGGGCTGGAAGCAAGACGAAGTTGGTGATGTACTTTTCTATGTAGCTATCGGCGTCATTCTTGGTGGGCGGATCGGTTCGGTTCTGTTCTACAACACGGCAGCATTTCTTGACAATCCGCTGATGATTTTCAAAATCTGGGAAGGCGGTATGTCTTTTCACGGTGGGTTGATTGGCGTACTGCTGGCGTTCTGGATTTACGGGCGCTCCACGGGAAGAACTTTTTTTCAGGTATCGGATTTTCTTGCGCCGATGTTTCCAATAGGCCTGGGAGCAGGGCGTATCGGAAATTTCATTAACGGTGAACTTTGGGGACGCGTAACCGACGTGCCCTGGGGCATGGTATATCCGCACGTGGGGCCAGAACCGCGCCACCCTAATCAGATCTATCAATTTCTGGGCGAGGGTGTGATATTTTTTCTTGCCCTGTGGTGGTTCTCCAGTAAGCCGCGGCCGCGCATGGCAGTGAGTGGTTTTTTTCTCGTGTTCTATGGGTTTTATCGCTTGCTGGTAGAATTTGTCCGCGAACCCGATGGCCATCTTGGCTTTGTCGCGTTTGATTGGCTGACCATGGGGCAGCTCCTGTCTGTACCGATGATTATCGCCGGTGGTCTGATGTTGTATTTTGGCTATAAGCGAGGGCTCATCGACCAATATCCGGATGAAAAACAGAGTAAAGGTTAATCCGCAACGAAGGTAAATTGGTTACAATTCTCGCCCAGGCGTTAAAGCGTACTATCCAACGTTCAACAGGGCCACATTGTGCGAGAGTATCTAGATCTTATGCAGCACATCCTCGATGAGGGTGTAGAAAAAGGTGACCGTACCGGTACCGGCACGCTCAGCGTGTTCGGTCATCAAATGCGATTTGATCTGGGTTCAAGCTTCCCGCTGCTGACAACTAAAAAGCTGCATCTGCGATCGATTATTCACGAACTGCTGTGGTTTCTATCCGGCGACACGAATATTGCCTATCTTAAAGAAAATGGTGTGTCGATCTGGGATGAGTGGGCAGATGCCGACGGTAATCTCGGGCCGGTCTACGGCGCACAATGGCGTTCATGGCCAAACCCCGATGGATCAAGCACCGATCAGATTGAACAAGTGCTGCAAAGCCTCAAGGAAAATCCGGATTCCAGGCGTCATATTGTTTGTGCATGGAATGTTTCGCTGGTTAACCAAATGGCACTACCCCCGTGCCACACACTGTTTCAGTTTCATGTGGCTGACGGCAAATTAAGTTGCCAGTTGTATCAACGCAGTGCTGATGTGTTCCTGGGTGTGCCTTTTAATATTGCATCCTACGCATTGCTGACCATGATGGTGGCACAGGTCTGCGGGCTCAAGCCCGGTGAATTTATCCATACGCTAGGGGATGCGCATCTATATCTGAATCATCTTGATCAGGCGCGTGAACAACTCTCGCGTCAACCCGGACCCTTACCAGTCATGACGCTTAATCCTGACATCGAGAGTCTGTTTGAATTTCGCTTTGAGGACTTTGCCTTGTCTGACTACGATGCTGCTCCGAACATATCTGCACCCATAGCCGTCTAGTAGTTTGACCATGCGTTTATCAATGGTAATGGCGATGGATCGCAATCAACTGATTGGAAAGGACAATGCTTTGCCGTGGCACTTGCCAGCCGAGCTTGCTTATTTCAAGTCAGTGACCATGGGCAAGGTGTTGATTATGGGGCGTAAGACTTACGCCTCTATTGGTAAACCCTTGCCAGGACGCATCAGTGTTGTTGTATCTTCCAGTGGTGTGCTTGATACAGCTGAGAACGCGGAATATATAGCGGATGGCAAACTTTATCTTTGTTCGTCTCTGGAGGATGCCATCGCTCAGGCGCAGTTGTTGATTGATAGTCGCGAAGAGAATTCTTCTGCTGTGCAATTAACTCACGATGAAGCTGCGATCATCGGCGGTGCGCAATTGTGTGAGGCTGCTATGGCGATGACTGATCGCTTGTACCTGACAGTTATCGATGATGATTTCGAGGGCGATACCTGGCTTGAAAGTTTCGACGAAGATGACTGGCAGGAAGAATCTGTACGTCACGTACGTATCGAAGATTATGATGTTGCCTATCGCGTTCTTGAACGAGCTCTATAAAAAATAAAATTCCTGTCATTTCCTGAAAACACTCCCTGAAAACTATAGCGAGCGTCATCCCGGCGAGAACGTAAGGATAGATCCGAATTTATAC
>CAYPMR010000146.1:0-5875 GCA_964411665.1 uncultured Granulosicoccaceae bacterium
TACCCTGCGATGATGCTAAAAATTCGGGAGCCAGTTCGACAAAAATATAAATGGCTGCACCGATGCCAGGTAGAAACGTTAGCAACATAATCCATTTTTGATCACGTCCTGTTTTTATCACATGAGCGATTAAACAGGCCTGGATAAGCAGTGACAATACGAACAATGGCATAATATGTTCCCTTTAGATTACCAGGAGGGTATCAGTCACAACCATACTGACTGTCGTACCTTGCGTTAACAATTACCCCAAATTAACAATTACCTCAACTCGTTGAAGCATAAGAACGATCAAAGAATGCGCGTTCCAGTCGCACGGCTTCGGCAAATAGAGTAGCGGCTTTGTCCTGTTCCATTTTATTGGCATCTCGCCAGGCACTGTCAAGCTGCGTTCTCAAATAGCTGACCACCGCTTCGAAGCCTTCACCTGCGTGCAACTCAATCCATTCAGAATAATAAAATGGCAGATCATCCGATGGCGGATGGTAGGGTGTTGCCCAGCTAAGGTAGGACCATTCGGCGACTACCAGGACAGCTATCATGCTGACATAAGAGCCGGATGTGGCGGCCTCTTTCATGAGCTGCTGGAACTCTTTTGTTTCAGACCACAGCTCCGCAGATTGCCACTGACTATCCGATACGCCTAGTGCTTCAAAGGAGCGCAGAAAGTAGGTATTCTCGGTGCTGGTAATCAAGGCCAAAAACTGCGACAGTGGCGCCGAGTCAGCAAGGCTTGGCGCATGTGCGATCGCTGAAGCTGCCAGGCGAACAAAGCCATCGATGAAACTGTAGTCCTGAATCAGGTAGTTGGCCATGACGGCCGACGGTAAACTGCCGTTGGCCAGATCCCGGCAAAAATCATGTTCGGTGGCGGCTTTCCAATTCGCCTCATTTTGCAATTTGAGTGTTTCACTGATTGTTGACATGATGAGGCATTGAATGTGAAAGATCGTCAGTTTACACCCTGAAAAAGGTGCGAGTTAGGGACCAGCCCCGAGGTATAATACTACTGAGTCTGCAGGGACTAACGGGCTCTGGCAGTGAAGCTTGAAATTGCGATATCCGGTCGCATTTTAACCCTATCCGGTTAAACGAGACATTAGCGTGAATATACCGATCTGTCGTACTCGACAGGAGTTGTTCGATATCACATCCGAGTGGCGTCAGCAGGGTCATAAGCTGGCAGTAGTGCCAACTATGGGCGCTTTACATGCTGGACATCTGAGCCTGGTGGAAGCTGCTGCTCAACACGCCGACAAGGTGATCGTCACTTTGTTTGTGAATCCCAAGCAGTTTGATAACAGTGAAGATCTGGCAGCCTATCCAGATACAGAACGCAGTGATGCCCAAAAGCTTGCGCCACTCGGTGTTGAATTGTTGTATATACCGGATATCAGCGAAATTTATCCGCCCGGATTTTCAACAACCGTAACCATCGGCGGTTTTAGTGATAGCTTGTGCGGCGCCGGGCGCGAAGGTCATTTTGATGGTGTGGCAACAGTAGTCACCAAGTTGTTGTTACAAACCCAGGCTCACTACGCGATGTTTGGTGAAAAAGATTACCAGCAGTTGCAACTGGTGCAGCGTCTGGTGCTCGATCTTGATTTACCCGTAACCATTGTACCGTGTCCGACCGTCAGGGAATCCGATGGTCTCGCGATGTCGTCACGCAATGTGCATTTGCAACCTGCAGATCGTGCCATTGCGCCACACTTTTATAAGACGTTGCAATCATTGGCACTACAAATCAGGGAAGGCGAGGATATCCATACTTCTGTGGCAAAGGCACAGAGTGCGCTTGAGAGTGCAGGTTTCAGCTCGGTTGAATATATCGAAATACGCCGCAACAATGATCTTTCACCCATCTCGGGTATTTCACCCACTTCTAAAACGAATTCTGTGACGAACAAAGACGGAGTTGCGTGTACCCTGTGCGCTTCCGCTTTGGAACTCAAACTGGAGAACTACCGTGTGCTTGCTGCAGTTTGGCTGGGCGACACGCGCTTGATCGACAACCTTCCACTGGCTTGACGCTGACACTCTTGTTAGTAACTGAGTATTAAATACACCGCGAGCTTCGCGGCTAGTTTTTTCCAGCAATTATGATAGTCTCTAATGGAGATAACGTTTGTTCCTGCGATGGAACAAGTCGTCACTTGTGATCTGGAGAATTTCATGTTTGCAGCGAAAGTAGTGGCACACCGCCAAAGCCAAAAAACGGCTTCCGTAAACACCCATCTAAACTCTGTCTTACCAAATTTGCGCTGGATCTTTAAAGCTGCATTGTGTGCCATGGTGATGTGCACCTTGTTAGTCACAAAAAGTCATGCTGCTGACGGCAAGAAAGTCACCTTGACCGGGGAGATGATTGATACCTGGTGTTATGTTTCGCAGATCATGGGCTCGTCTGATGTTGTCGTGGGAACGGCGCATCATGTTTGCGCCGTATGGTGTGCAGCCGGTGGCATACCGGTGGGTTTACTCGATAAGGAAGACAACAAGGTATACATGATCCTCTCCTTTGAAGGAGATGACGCCAGTGTTGCTAATGAAAAACTATTGTACTTACAAAGTCATGAGCTGACTGTCAAAGGCACAGCCTTTGAACTTGATGGATTAAATTATTTAAATGTTGATGAAGTAATAACTGATAACGGTATTGTCAATTTGACGCACGAGAAGTTCGGCATCATTCCCGGCGAGGCGAGACCCTGACAGGACTGCCTGATTGCTGCGACTTTACGTACCTAAATAATTCTGCTCATCATAATTTCTGAAATGAACACTATGAAATCCAACTCAACGTATTTCCGTGTATCTGTGTCAACTCCGGTGATTTTTGCTGGGCTTTTTGCGCTGTTGTTTCTTGCTGGCTGCGCGACACCGGTTGGTAAAGTAGCTTCCTGGCCGATCACCAATGCCGAAGAAAACCAATTCTCTGGTGAAGTGGTTGATGTGCTTTGTGAGCTCGGAGGAAACTGTGCTGATAATTGTGGTGAGGGCACTCGACAATTAGCGATTAAAACTCCAGAGAATGGCACCGTTCTGGTGGCGAAAAATTTAAACAACTTTACTGGAGCTGCTGACGAGCTTTGGCAATTTTGCGGTCAGGTTGTGGATGTAAACGGTTTGTTTACCGAGAACAGGGGTATTCGATTTTTTCAGGCACAAAACGTCCGTCCAACCGGTGGTCAGTGGCAGAAGACAACACAGTATTTACAAGTCTGGTCAGCACGTAGTGGAAAGTCGCCAAGTGTTGCCAGAAAGTGGTATTTACATGATGAACGTGTCAAGGATGTTATTGCGCGTGATGGCAGGTTGGGTCTTGGTGTAGAAGCGGATGAGGAGTACTTTAACTAGTTGGGTATGTTGTTTTTTTTCTGATTCTTGCCAGATCAAGTACCGTGTGTACACGGGTATTATTTCGTTGAGGGCGCCGTGAATACGTCCCTGTAGGCTTGGCAATCGCATCCCTGCGATTGACACCTCATCGAAACAATTCCCATGCACACACTGACTTTGCCAGAAGAGTTTCCATTGTGATGAATTTATACGACGAGTACTTTAATTTCCTGGGTATGGCTTGCGTTGATATGTTTTTTGCCAGGTCAAGCACCGTATGTGCACGGGTATTATTTCGTTGAGGGCGCCGTGAATACGTCCTTGTAGGCTTGGCAATCGCATCCCTGCGATTGACACCTCATCGAAACAATTCCCGTGCACACACTGACTCTACTAATACAGTTTCCATTGTGATGAATCGATATCTTTTTATGAATACTTTGAAATTTATTCGATTGAGTTATTTAGTTAAGTCTTCATTTGCAGTGTTCACAACTTTCCCAGCGGTACTCGCTGCTTTCGCTTTGGCAACTTCATCTACAGTGTTTGCGCACGGGACCGAGACACACGATGATGCAGGTGTATCGGTTGAGGCAGTATCCGCTGCTCCAAATATTCTGCCAGAGGAGATCGCCAATATAGGTGGTGCTTTTTCTCTTGTTAACCACTTTGGTGAAGCTGTGACCGAGCAAACTTACGCTGGCAAACACATGTTGGTATTTTTCGGTTACAGCAACTGTCAGGTGATGTGTTCTATATCGTTAAAACGTATTGCAGGTGCCCTGGCTATATTGGATGCAGATCCCGATGCACCGCTAAATAAATTTAGTCCAGTGGTAATCACTGTCGATCCAGCAAATGATTCGCCTGAACGTTTGCGTGAAAGCCTGTCGAGCTATCATCCTGCTTTGACTGGATTGACCGGAACACTCGAGCAACTCGGGCCAGTATACAAAGCCTATGGGCAAAAGCCGTCAGTGATGGATATGGAGTTGGGTGATAACCCCATTGTCTCGCATTCATCCTATTTTTATCTGATGGGTCCTGACGGTAAACTTCAAACCCTGTTTCCACCCATTTTAAGTGCTGAAAGTATGGCGGGTGTGATTAAAAAATACCTGCCTATTTAAATCCAGCAAGAGTTACCTGAAGCCCCGAGGTCTTAACAGCTCCATGAGTAGTTCGGCGAGGAAAATGGATTTCAGCGAGGGTGCTGCCTGGATACGGGGTGAAATTATTCCAACAGCGTCGGCGACATTACCTGTCACTGATTGGGGGCTAACCCATTCAGATATTACTTACGATGTTGTGCACGCCTGGGATGGGCGATTTTTTCGCCTGGATGATTACTTGTCGCGTTTCGAAAACAGCCTCGCAACATGTCAGCTGAACATCGAGCAAACGTCAGACGATATTCGAGCCATATTGCATCGCATTGTCGCTCGATCACAGTTAAAACAGGCTTACGTATCCTTTGTTGCCAGTCGTGGGCAACCTCTTGTTCCTGGCAGTCGCGACCCGCGTGATTGTGTCAACCATTTCTATGCCTGGTGCGTACCGTTTGTCTGGGTATTTGACGAGATTGTAAGGGCGCGCGGTGCGCACCTGTTTGTTCCTGATGAGGTTCGTCGCATCGCCCCTAACGCGGTCAACCCAATGGCGAAAAATTATCAATGGGGTGATTTCACTCAAGCCTTGTTGATGGCAAAGGATGAGGGATTTGACAACACCTTTTTACTCGATGCCGATGGCCATATCACTGAAGGCCCAGGTTTTAATGTTTTCATTATAAAGGATGGCCAGGCTTATACAGCCATGTCGGGTGTCCTGCAGGGGATCACGCGCAAAGTCGCTATGGAGCTGTGCAAACACCATGGAATTTCTGCGACGGAAAAAGATATTAGCCTGGATGAGCTATTTGAGGCGGATGAGGTGTTTGCTACAACAACGGGTGGTGGGATTATCCCTATCACCAGGATCAATCAACATACGTTCTCAAATGACACGCCAGGTGAAGTTAGTCAGATGCTGCTTTCTACTTACTGGCAGTGGCATCAAGATAGCTCGATGAGCGAGATTATCGATTATTCCTGAACGCAGAACCCGCCTGCAGTACCGACCCTATGGTGGGTGAAAATCGGCGAGTAAGAAGTACGCTTTTGCGAGTAAGAATTACGCTTTTTATTGGCGGAACGAATTCATGCCCAGTTTTTTATAGATAGGGCAAAAGCTAACGATTGAAGTGCCCATCAGAACGACGCCTGCAATGGCAAATATAAAGCCGAAGAATGAGCCTAGACCCAGACCCGTAATTGCTATCGCCAGCAACAGGATGCCAACACCGAGTCGGATAGTTCTTTCGTTGGAGCTAACATTTCTTTCGAGATTCATTTTAATGTCCCCTATCAATCAAGTGATCACAAGCTGCAGTCTAAATGCACGGTGCCTCAAAGCTGCAGCTGTGATTTTTAGCCTATTTTAGTCTACTAGTCGAAACAGGCGATCAGGAATAAACCGATTCCTTTTTCAGGTA
>CAYPMR010000147.1:0-5788 GCA_964411665.1 uncultured Granulosicoccaceae bacterium
CCACTCGACGATTAAGTATTCGCTCACGCCAGGCAATGTAAAGGCCGGCGGCAATAATCAGTGCTGCACCTACCCAGATCCAGTGATCCGGTAAGCTGGAAAATATCAGGTAACCGGCAATTGTCGCTCCCACTAACTCCGTGTATTGAAACGGTGCCACCACTGAAGCCGGTGCGAATTGAACCGCTTTGATAATCAGAAATTGCGACAGTGCGCCAATACCGCCGAGTGCGACAAACAAAAACAGGTGCCACAGCGATTGGGGCCACTGGAAAACGCTCCATACCGCCATACTGGTAACAACGGTCGCGATTAACGCGGTGTAGGCGATCATTGTTTCTGGTGGATCTACACTCGCCAGTTTGCGATTCAGAATCTGGTATAGCGCAAAGGCAATCGCCGAGCAAAGCACCAGAATATTGCCAATGTTTTCCAGCGACAGGTCAGGGCGGACGATAATCAATGCCCCACACAAACCCACAGCAATTGCCTGCCAGCGATGCCAGCCTACTTTTTCACCGAGTAGCGGTACCGCCAGCGCGGTAATTAGAATCGGTCCGGTCAGCATAATTGCAGACGCAGTGGCAAGTGTCACTAACGGTAGCGAAGAAATGAAACAGGCGTTCGACACAAACATCAGAATTGAGCGCCCGAATTCACCACGATAGTTGTGACTTTTAAATATCCGTGGTCCAAAGCGTGGCCAGAACACAATCACAACACACAGCAGGTGGCCGCTAAATCTCGCCCACACTACTTGCAGGATGTGATACTCCAGTGCCATCGTCTTCGCTATGGCATTCATTACCGGAATTGTTATGACCATCGCCAGGCACATATATAAAATGCCCCGTGTGATGCCCGATACACCGATCGTAGAGATACTTGTTACCTTATATGTAGGTTAGTGGAGCCAATTAAACGGATTTAAGACCGGAATTCCAACTCTTTCAAATTCTTTTACGTTGCGTGTTCTAAGCGTTAGCGAGTGGGATAGGGCAGTAGCTGCCATCAATTTATCAATTTATCATTACTGCGCGATATCACGCTCTCCTTTCATCCACTTTATTGCATCCGGATAATCAAACAAGAGTGAAAATGCGTTTGTGACTGCCAGAACGTAAAGGTACGTAACATATGTCGGACTACCGTCTGGCGTAAAGGCGATAACAATCACAATAATCGCAGTCCACGGTATCAAATGTGGTAGTGACATCAATTTAGAAACCCCACGTTCAAAATACATTATCGGACCATTGGGCAGCATACCGCCAATTGCAAGAACTGCAATCCAAATACCCAAAGGCTCGCCGAGAAAATACAGGCTCGCAAAATTGACCGGCATCAACCACAAAACCATCCAGATTTGTACCCAGGCAGGGAGCGATCGGAACGATTTAAAAATATCAGCAAAGCGATGTAGCATGTGTTTTCCCTTTATACAGGCTCAAAGACGATAGTGCTGCGTTCAGGCTTGGTACGTTATTAGTGGAAAGAGCGTACTGGGGTTATGTAAGCCTCGATAGGTAAACCAGACTTTGCGAACCGATGATAGTACGCTTTGATTTCCGTTGTTGATAGGACGGTGTGGTGGTGGCGCGGATTGGTCAATTCGAGAATAAGCAGATTACCTTACGCAACTTGCTCATAGAGTGGTTTAAGGGTTGTTGAAACCAGGTCTCGCAGATAAGTTTGACTGGGAGAGGTTCGCGACAACACATTAAGTCCTTGCGCGAAACAGACAAGGTAGCGCGCGTTTGCCTTTGCATTATCGATATCATCTCTTTCCAATGCGCACCTGAATTCCATTTCAAGGAATTTAAAATGTTTGGTCATCAGGTCTCGAAATTTTTCACCATCATTGCCTAGCTCTATAAAGGTATTTGTACCAAAGCAACCGTTGCACCGCTTACCGTTCAAAATCCCATCGACAACATAGTCAAAATAGTCACTTATACCGGCCAACCCCGAGTTATTGACTCTGATTTTTTTAATACCCTCGTGCGTCACACACTGCAGATACTTATCAAGTGCTGCATAAAAAAGATTTTCCTTGTCACCAAATGCAAAGTACAGGCTTCCAGAACTTACCTCCATTGCTGCACACAGGTCCTGCATGCTGGTGTTGTTGTATCCTTTTTCCCAGAACACATCGATGGCGGCCAACAATGCGTCATTCTCTCCAAACTCCCTCGGACGTCCCATAAGCTTCCACAGTATTTTTCAGATCCATGAATTATACCTTCGAACCGACATGCGACCTACAAGTAAAACCGGCTATTGCGAGCGTTTTCCACACACATCCCGGCCGATAGACCCGTCGGCGATTACTGTGCTGCTTCTGTCTCAGAGCCGGTCTGAACATAATCCGGGTAGGTAAAGTGGTCGAAAATTATACTAGAATCAGCATTCTATTATTGATAGACTCTGTAAAATTTCAATATATCCATATATTTGTGGTCAATCTGATATAGGCACGCACGTGGATGATCTGGACAACGCTAGTGCTGTGCCACTCTCAGTAACGAATTTCCGGGAATACCCATCAGACAGAAATCCGGTCTGTTTTTCAGAAAGAGTTTATATTCATGAGCATTGACGCTTACGTATTTGATGCCTACGGCACGTTGTATGACGTGCAGTCAGTCTCCCAGATCACGGATATTGAATATCCGGATCACGGAGAACTGATCACCCAGGTCTGGCGCCTCAAACAGCTGGAATACACCTGGCTCCGCACCCTGATGAAAAGCTATCGCAGCTTTTGGGACATTTCTGAGGAATCGTTGATTTTTACGCTGGATGCCCTTGGCTTGAAGGCCGATCGCAATACGATTTCACGGATCATGGATAAATACCTTCATCTTGATCCATACCCTGATGCCATAGAGGCACTTAAGTCACTGCAGGGTGTTCCACTGGGTATTCTGTCAAACGGAAACCAGGAGATCCTCGATTTGCTGGTCAGGAACACCGGTTTGGACACCTACCTGAATGCGGTAATCAGCATTGACGCTGGCGGCAATTTCAAACCGCATCCGAGCGCTTACGAACTAGTACAAAAACAACTGGGTGTACCACCTGAAAAAGTCATGTTCGTGTCATCGAACGCATTTGACGCCACTGCCGCCAAGAATTTCGGGTTTCAGGTAGCCTGGATCGAACGAGTAACGCCATCAACACTGGCTGCTGAAATATCTGCCAGTGATACGGTCGGACCGACAACCATGTTCAAGATACTTCGTATGCAGATGGAGAATTTTGACATGCAACCAGACCACAAGCTGAATTCGCTAGCTGACCTGCAATCAATAACTGCCTAATAACAGGCCCATCCGAAATTAATTTTTCTATAGGAAAAAATAATGAGTGCCTATAAAAAAGAAATAAAATCAACAATCACGTTTGGAGTGATATATGTCCTTCTGGGGCATACCGGCCTGTGGGCTTTGCTCATAGGAACAAACAATGACAATCGGATAATGGGTTTTCCTATCCACTACTTTATCGCGATTATGCTGGGAACACTCGGAATATTGATCGTATCAATTTTCTGGACTTATTTTGCAAACAAACTGGAAGATGAAATCGAAGCTGAAAATACTTCTTTGAAGGAGGGTTCACAGTGACTTCAGAAAACTGGCAATTAGAGAACATCTGGCTCGGCTTGGGGATAACCTTTGCCGTTTTCTGTGTTTATTATGTCGTTGCATACATAAACAACAAAAAAACTGAAAATGCGACAGACCTCTACCTGGCAGGGCGTTCGGTAGGGCCTCTAGTAAACTCGCTAGCAGCATCCTCAACATGGATGAGTGTGGCGACTTTCATGGGAGTTGTGGCCTTAATACAGCAGCTGCACCTGCCATTCGTATACATGTGGATTCAATTAATTTTGAGTGTTCCGCTTCTTGTTATGATTTACGGCACATCACTCTACAGAATTGAAGTATTCACTTCCGTTCATTTTGTAAAAAGGCGTTATGGACGCAACAGCGCTTTCCTGGCTGCGGCCTGGATGCTCTTGATCATGTTGATGTATATGATCGGTCAGTTTATTGGTATCGCTAAGGTATTCGAGGTCTTGCTCGGGTTGAATTACAACGCCTCGTTGATTTTTTCGGCCATCGTAATTACCGGGTATATCACTCTGGGTGGTATGAAAGGCGCTACATACAACGATGCAATTCAGATGGTTGTTATGATGATTGCCTTGCTAGTCCCACTGGCGGCTATTCTCAAAGCAATGGAGGTGACGGGCTATTGGTTTCCGCCACTGGGGTACGGGAGCATGACAGATTCTCTGTTAGAGCGCATTCCGACATTCTTTGACCTCAAGTTTGAAGCACGATTTTTTCTATCACTTTTCGTTGCCTTGACACTTGGTACTATCGGGCTGCCGCAGTTGGCACAACGTATTTTCACATCTGCAAATATCAAGTCTGCACGAAAAGTGGTTCCCTGGTTCTGTTTGTGGGTGGGTTTGATGTTTCTGGGAACCTATGCAATGGGTTTTGCTGGCGTTTATCATTTTGACCTGATTGGCCAGGAACTCTCGCGTGAGTCAGCTGATAAGACAACACTACTGTTAAATCTGGCTTATAACCCGGAATGGGTATCAGCCTTTGTTATTGCAGGGGTTTTGGCAGCGGGAGTATCAACAATCGCAGGATTGATGATTGGTGTTGCCACGGTCGTGGGTCATGACATCGTCGGTGTATTAAAACCGGAGATGGAAGAGAAAACCCAGCTCAAGTATGGATATTTTGCCCTGGCAGGCACCGGAATTGTCTCGCTTCTCGTGTCCCTGAATCCACCGGCGTTCCTCATCACCTCGATTTTCTGGGCATTCGGATTATGCGCAACAGCTATCACTCCTATGCTTGTGCTTGGCGTTTGGTCAACTCGCATAAATTCATGGGGTGCCTTTGTCGGTAGCTTTGTCTCTGGCGCTTTGTATATTGTTATTTCACCTTATGTCTTTGCTGATATCAGCGTTGGAACAGGTCTGGTGAGTAAGCTCGGTTTTGCACAAGCGTTGATATCAGTGCCAATCGGATTCATTACAACGATACTGGTGTCTTTTGCGGCTGAAAAGGTGCTTGTCAATGCAGCCTCTGCCGAACGTGGAGAAGCTCAGGAACTTGTTGAGACGATGCATGGCTGGGCCAATGTATCCCGGGTGCGCTATGACAGCGCTGGATGGTTGTTCATACTGTGTGTGCTGTGGCTGCCTATCCTTTTCTGGGGACTTGCTCCCTGGTAGACCACTATGATGATGGTCAGCAACTTAGCGAGAAACCGCTGGATGCCAATTATTGGCATCCTCGTTGTGGGACTCCTTTGGAGCTTCACGGTTATGTGGCTTAATGCTGAAGAGTTGGTCAGTGCCGGGTTGAAGCCGACTCGAGCTCTTGTTTATGTAACACTTGGAGGGCTCGTTCAAACCATTGCATTTTGGGCAGGATTTTCAGCAGTCCTGTGGGCAATGGTACGTGCGTTTAGCGGGCACATTAGTTTTATCGATAATCTTGCATTGACCTCTTCAGCATCGTGGCCTTTTTGGGTAGGGGCACCTGCTACAGCCATCTGGCTTTCCTCCGGCAATGCCGTTGCTGCAATAATTGCGATTCTGGGACTGGGAGCGTTTCTCTACAGCACGTCAAGCCTATTGTCACTCAAGCTTGACTGGACGATACCGAGATCAATGGCAACCACTGTTTCAGCCGCTGTATTTTTAGTTAGCTTTGTGTATCTGACAATTAGCTGACCCTTTACATAAGCGGGT
>CAYPMR010000148.1:0-5569 GCA_964411665.1 uncultured Granulosicoccaceae bacterium
ATGCCTGCAGGGAAAACAATAACTCTCGCCATCAATCCTGCTAGCAATGCATAGGCGACGCAGCTCAACCAATGGAATAGAGCGGAGTCCGAACCGAGTCTGGCACCGATCGCAACTCCCAGCACGCGCCATACATAGGTGGCAAGTGCCGACAAAACTATCAACAGAAATATCGACATTACATATCGGCCCCATACAGGCGCGGCAGCATATAACCCAGTGAGCCAGCCAACAGGCCACAAACGGGCAACCCCCAGTCTGGGGACAACAGATACAAAGGTGGGCCCAACAGACAACCAAACACGAGTGACAACACAATATCCGGGCGAGTGTTGCAACAAAACAAAAAAATAAAATAAGCAGGATTTAAAAATACCAGTATCAGCGTTACAACGGGTGGAAACACCGATGCCAACAGCCAGCCTGCCGCAGCACCAATCAAACCACCAATAAAGCACACAACAGCAAAACCGGTAAAAAACCCCAGGCGCGTATTAGTCGGCAGTTCCGGTAAGACCTCTCGTGCATGTGTCCAGCTATTAATCGACATGAACTGAACGATGAGATAGCGCCAGCGATACCACTGCTCACTATTGTCAAACAATGGCATCAGCACAACAGCCATGGGGAAAAAACGCATGTTTGCCATAGCGACTCCTGCAACGACTGCAGCAGCTGTAGCACCAGTGGCATACAGTTCAAGCATGGCAACCTGGCCAGGCATGCCGTAGATCGCCGCGGCCGTAAACACCGTCGTGAGCAAACCCAGATCCTGCGACTTGGCCAGTGACCCGAAGCCAATCATGGCGAACATAACCATCAAGGGTGGCACCCCAAGTGCTGCACGAAACCCGGCTCCGAATGCTGAGTCTGGCGTGATATTACGAACAGCCGGATCGGTCATGAGCTTGGACTAGACTGCACGCGAAAAACCAGGGATTGAGGTCAGACTAACGGATGAAACAAGGAAGCAGCGACATCCGGGCTGATGGGCTTGAGAAGTTCACGACGTTCATCACAGCGCCGGATACTGGTGATCAGAGAAAGCCAGTGTTGCCCTGTTTGCCTGTCACGATAAAGTCTCTGTCGGGTATGACGTGAGCGTATGGAAAGCGGTACCAAACGTGTTTTCAATGCCTTAAAGACACGATGCGGATCACCCTCGATCACTGTTCGAGTTTGCTCCCACGGCGGGCCAAAACCGATTGCATTTTTGCCTTGCCGCTCAGATCTACCAGCACTGTGAGAAAGGGATGTCCATTCTTCAGTATGGTCAGGGCGCTGACTTGCCCAGAACGCATTTAGCCAATCACGCGATTTTTCCAGGCGCGTATTGCGCAAGCTACGTGGACTGGCAAACTTGTTTTCCTTGTCAGGCATGCTGATTGACAAATCGTGTCCTGTCACTGTTTGCTTGGTTAGTAAACTAAAACCGGGGAACCTGTATTATTGCTTAGGCAGTCAAACGGTACATTGCAGGCAGGTACATTGCAGGCATTTACCTGCTAGTTTCCTGCCAATTTGCTTCGCAATCCAGTTTGCCTGGCTCAGTAAATCAGGTCTCTGTCAGGCCTTCGCGGTTAAAGTTCGATAACCCAACTATACCAACTACATATTAAACCTACATTAAACATGACACTCGTAACGACTGTCTATCTCTATTGCTCGCCAGGATCGGTCTACAAATCGTCCTAAAGGGCATGGCATAGCGGTAACACCGGCCAAGCGATTATGCAGAAATGGTGTCGCTCCAGACAGCTAGCTCATTGCCATGCGGGTCAAGAAAATGAAACCTCCGCCCCCCGGGAAAGGAAAAAATATCCGTACCAATTCTGCCTCCGGCTGCTATCACCCGCTCGCGCGCAGATTCCAGATCATGCGCATAGAGGATAACTAATGCCGCACCATTGGCAGCTACCGAGCAGTTATTCGAAAGATAGAAACCACCATCGAGCCGGTCATCATGAAAGGCACGGTATTCACTACCGTATTCGACGAAATGCCAGCCGAAGGCCTGATGGTAGAAGCTTTCTACAGCATCGAAATCAGCTGCTGGCAGTTCGATATAGTTAATTTTCAGATCGATATTGCGTCTGGTCACTGCTTCACTGTCGCTTGTCGAATCCGGTTATGAGCCGCTATTATATATTACAAAAGTAGTTACAAATGCGAATACAAACTGCATGTAAGCAACCCGGCAATTAGATAAACGATTGCTGACGCATGTACTGTACGATATTTGCGATAGATCTTTTATTATTATGAGCAATTCAGGCTTTGACGATGACAGGCAGCAAAGACAAAGAACTCGACCTTGCTCGTACCATCCGGCCGGGTTTGGACATACTCGCGAACGAGATCGTTATAGCACTAAAAAAGCGGACCCGCTTTGTTAGCAATCCACCTGTCTATTCACCGGGGCTGGTCATTGGACAGCCGGATACCAGCCTGCTCCATTTCGAACTACACGCTGCCGAATCCAATCACGCAGGACTTGGTCGTTACCAATACGCTGTTCAGGAGGCCTTCACCGACATCTCAAGTATTCAGTCGGTAATTAAAAGACCTGAACCAACCAGTGCAGTCAAATCCATATCCAGCAATGTCGGCCCACGAATCCTGGAATATTACCAAAACTGGATTGTTAGCAGCTGTATTGAAGGAACAGACATCAGCACCTACGGCGAAACAGTCACATCCGATGTAAATGCCTTGCTCAGCATTATGGAACGAGTCAATCTTGGCAAAAGCGTAGCCGAATCCAAGTACCAGGAACTGACTGATGCATTTATTGAAACTAACGGCGAGCGCGAAGCGATGCTGGAACTAATCGTCAGACCAGAACGTATGAACGATGTGATTCAGCTAGCGGAAAAACTGGCAGATCACTATGACATTATGCGCGATGCGGTTGTGCAGATTTTTAATTTTATGATGGAAGTAACCATCGACATTGAAGTTGATTACATCAGATGTAGACTGCAGGCAAAAAACGATACATAAAAAGAAAAGCTAGTAGTCCGATGATTTAAATAGCAGCTTTTCAACCCGGCGAAAATATACTGTTGCCAAAACCGGCAGCAACCACCAAAGAGCACCCCCGCCCCCGCCAGACCCGGTCGAACCCACAGTGCCATTTGCCTGAGACGCAATAGCAGTGACAGTTTCGCTGTTCTCGCCGCTGGTACTTGCAATGAGTTCAGTTTCGTTGCCAATATCACTTTCAACTGCGTCTGAATCGCTCGGCAGGCTAGTTACCGAGGCATTGGTCATAGGCTCTATCGTAAAAGTTAACTGAGCAGAATTGTTTTCCAGTTGGGGATCTGCTTGTGCAGAGGAGACGCTAACAATCAAACTGCCAACCCCCGGGTCGATAGCCGCGACGTCAAGTTGAAGCGTTGCAGTACTGTCAGCTGCAAGTTCTGCTATAGCGCAACTGAGTGTTGCTGATTGTGCGGTCGACTCAGTTGTTGAAGACATCTGCTCAACGCTGCAACCCTCAGCCGAAGAAAACATCAACGTCGGACTTAGCTCAACATCAATCGATATGCCTGTGGCAACTTCACTGTCAACGGCATTACCTATAACCAGACTTATTTCAGTGCTATCACCCACCAGCAATTGTGTGTCAACGCCATCGAGCACTATGCTCAAATCTGCAGCCTCTGTAATAGCAGTTGCCTCATCATCCAACACCAACCCCAGTGATCGCCACCGACCTCTGGCAAACGCGTATTCACCATTCTCCGGTATCAAGCCATTGGAACGGGCGTTTGATTCCACAGCTATTTCATCACCTGCTTCGAGCTCAATATTTTCAAACACGTGGAGTTGTTCACCCCAATCCTCATCGACCAGCTCATTGACTGCAGACCCACGCAATTCACCATTAACCAGGAATCTGAATTCGCCCTCACCGTCTATTTCTCCCAATGCGGTGATAGTCACATCATAAATCCCGGAGCTACCATCAAAGTAAGTGACAGCGCGAGCAAACAGATCGCGATATTCCTCTATCGCGGCATTGATAGCCAACACATTGCGATCCCCAACCGTGTCAACATAGTACGGAATTTCGCCGGCATTGATATTCGGAAAATCCGTTATCGCTTCGAGTAACAGTTCTTCTGCATGCAGGGCTGTGGACCCGCCAAGCAGAGCGCCAGCGAGAAAAGTACTGAAAATGGATCTGTACAATCTTTTGGTAACCGATATCGCTTGGACACGAGGCAATTGCGGCTCGGCATCTGTTCTGGCTGTTTTATGATTCATACCCCCATAGTCGTCTATATTCGACTACCTCTTTAGTGCAGAGGATCAGAAGTAACGTGAAAACGGTGCCGTTTGGCACTAGCAATCAACATTTTCTGGTTAACCCATCCCGAATCGGTCAAAAAACTCGTTTTTTTGCAATTCCCCAAAATAGTTATTGCAGCGTGTGGTGAAAAAATGGGCGGCAGTAGACATATGCGAATGATGAACAATGTCTAACACTGTAATAAACTACCGTCCCAGAACTGAAACAGCCTTTTTTTTCCTGACGTTCAACCCCCTCCATGGTGCTAATGCAGACAATAGATACCAAAACGGATACGAAACCGGACACTGCTCTGAATGATCCGGTAGACAAAGCCATGTCGTCTGCGGAGACTGCGATTAAATCACTTTCAAATTCCCTGGACGATCTCGATAGAGAGCCCGTCACCCCAAGCGCAGCTACCACCACACAGACAGCTCAGACCAGTTCCAAATATTCATCAGAACCGAACACCGAGTCTGGAAAAAGCGCTTCTTCGAGTGGTAAAAAGCAAACCTCTAAAAGACAGGATAAAAGACTTAACCGCTGGCCACGAGCCTTTGCCAGGGTTTTGGACCTTGCCTGGGAAATGATCCTCGTAGTTGGGTTAATAGCGTTTTTTGCAAGCTCGGATTTGGTAAACAGTGGCTTTGGATCGCCATTGTTCTATTTAGTACTTTTCATCTCCCTTCCGATCGCGCTGATGCTGGATGCGATTGTTGCCAGCCTATTCGGGAATACCCCATTCAAAGCGATAGTCGGCGTCAAAGCTGTTTCAGCCCGTGGTGAACGACTGGGCCTGCAAAGACATATTCGTCGCAATATCGGGGTTTGGACCGATGGGCTGGGTATGGGAATCCTGCCCATGTCCTTGTTTACCCTGACTCGGCAATTCAAACGTGTCTCGGGTAGACGCGAAGCAATCTACGATGAGCGGTTGCATGCTCTATCACATTCCAGCCAGTATGCCGGTCTTCGTCTGATGTCTCTGGTACTAGTGACTCTTGGGGCAGCCGTTGGTTTACTCACTTACGCATATTTGACGCAAAACACTTCAACTGAAAAAAAAGCAAGCGCACAGGACTTCGTCAGCGAGCAACTCACGCCCATTGCGCAAACAGAATCGATTGTTGAGGACTCAACAACGTCTAAACCTGGCAGTACAGATTCCAGTGAAAGTTCAACAGCTGCTGCCGAAGCAGAAAGTACAGATTCGAGCGAAAGAGCAACAATCAATCCCGAAACTAACAACAACGAGACCCAATCGGCATC
>CAYPMR010000149.1:0-5557 GCA_964411665.1 uncultured Granulosicoccaceae bacterium
CATGGAAGTTCGCGAAATGGTTAACGACACGCTTGGCGGGCGAAGCCTCGGTATCCCGTATTGCACGCTATGCGGAGCCGCACAGGCTTATTTTACCGACAATGTCCCAGGGGTAGATGGTCGATTGGTGTTACGAACGTCCGGGCTTTTGAGTCGATCGAACAAAGTTATGTATGAACTGAATACACACTCGATCTTTGATACATTTCTGGGCCACGCGGTAACCGGTCCGCTTCTCGAAAAAGGAATCAAATTGGAGCAGACTGCAGTGGTGACGACCGACTGGGGTACCTGGAAGCGCGAGCATCCGGAAACGACCGTGCTGCTGAAACGCTATGCACTGGGGCGCAATCCGGACTTTCGCAATGGGCGCGATAAAAATGGTCCGATCTTTCCGGTTGGGGCCGTTGACCCACGCCTGCCTGTGCAGGAAGACGTGCTTGGCGTCGTTACAGCGTCCGGGACACCTGTTGCTTTTCCAAGAGCCACTGCACTTATCGCGCTTACGAACGGTGACGAGATCGAGTTCGAAAACATTCGACTCGAACTTGATGCAGGCGGCATAAGAGCCGTTGACAACAAAGGGGTTGATCCGGGTAGTCACGAAGCATTTTGGTTTGCGTGGTCACAATTCCACCCACAGACTGAAATATGGATGCCTTGAGAGGTCCTGGTCGGTTAATTGATTTTTAATTGCCTCAGCGGAAGTTGCCTGACAATACTGCCTGGCCTGGTGCGCTAACATCTTTACCTGGAAATTTTAGTCATCGGCGTAGTACACCCTCCAACTCAAATATAACGCCTCCAGCAAACGCCTCCAGCAGTTTCGCAGGAGACTGCTGAACTGATGGTTCTGGATGGGGTTGTGCTAGCATCGACCTGCAAGGTGTGGTTTCACAAAAATTTGTCAGCAGATTCAACACAAACATAGGGGGAGAACACCGTGAACTTCGAGGTTATTGTTACCTGCGCAGTCACTGGCGCCGGGGACACTACAGGTAAAAGCCCGCATGTGCCCGTCACACCCGAACAAATTGCCGACTCCGCCGTAAAGGCGGCTCAAGCGGGAGCGGCAATTGTCCATCTCCATGTCCGCGATCCGGATACCGGCGCGGGCTCGCGCGACCCGGCGCTTTTCAAGGAAGCCGTGCGTCTGGTGCGTGAAAGCGGTACCGATGTTGTAATTAACCTGACCGCTGGTATGGGTGGTGACTGGGTGCCAGACGAGAATAACCCATCAATGCCTGGCCCGGGAACCGACATGATCAATGCCGATGAGCGATTGCGCCATGTCAAGGAATGTATGCCTGAGATATGTTCACTCGATTGTGGGACTCTCAATTTCGGTAACGACAATACTATTTACATCTCTACCCCGCCTATTCTCAGGCGTATGGCTGAATTGGTTAAGGAATGGGGTGTTAAGCCCGAGCTCGAGGTCTTTGATCTCGGCCATATCAGATTCGCCAGTCAGATGGTCAAGGAAGGTCTTATCACCGACCCGCCACTATTTCAGATTTGTCTTGGCATTCCGTGGGGTGCTGATCAAAGTGTGGACACCATGAAAGCGATGAAAGATCACCTGCCGCCGGGTGCTCGCTGGGCAGGTTTCGGCATATCACGCATGCAAATGCCAATGGCGGCTGCCGCAGTTATTATGGGTGGCAATGTTCGAGTCGGCCTGGAAGATAACATCTACCTTGATCGGGGTGTGCTTGCAACCAACGAGCAGTTGGTAACACGTGCCATAGAGATCATCACCCGCATGGGTGCACGGGCAGTGACACCGCAAGAGGCTCGCAACAAACTTAACTTGCGCGGTGCAGATGTGACATGAGCATAAAAATATCACATGAAAATGAACTGCTGTTAAAGACACTGCGCGAGTTCATGGATAGTGAGATCTATCCACATGAAGAAGAAGTCGATCGACTTGGGGAAGTCCCTGAAGAATTAGGACAACAGATTCAGCAACGCGCGATCGATGCAGGTTTGTTTGCGGCCAATTTACCTGAGCATGTCGGTGGTGGCGGGCTAGACAAGACTGCCATGGCATTGATGGAGCGTGAGTATGGAAAAACCACACACGCCCTGCACTCCTGGATCGCAAGACCAACCGAAATTCTTCTCGCCTGTACCGGCGACCAGATTGATAACTACCTTCTACCTTGTGTCAGCGGTGAAAAACGCGAGCTGTTTGCATTAACAGAGCCCGAAGCTGGCTCTGATGTCATGAGCATGAAGTCCAATGCCCGGCGCGATGGCAATGACTGGATACTTAATGGTTCAAAGCATTTTATATCCGGGCCCTGCCTGCCGGACTTCGCTATTGTTTTTGCTGCAACCGGTGTCGATGACACCCCACGCGGACCGCGCAAGCGCGTTACCGCTTTTTTGGTCGACGTCGGGCTTGACGGGTTTTCAATACAAGAAGGAACACGCTGTGTCAGCTATCGCGGTTACAAAACCTTTGAGTTAGGATTTAACAATGTAAAGCTCGGACCCGGCCAGATTCTTGGTGAAGAGGGTCGTGGCCTCGAACTGTCAGGCCAGTGGTTGGGCATGGGGCGTATCTGGGTCGGCGCTACTTGCGTCGGCAAGGCCGAACGGCTGGCAAACCTCGCCACCGACTGGGCAGCGAACCGCAAACAGTTTGGTCAGGCTATCGGAAAATTTCAGGCTACAGGTTTTAAACTGGCAGATATGGCTATCGGTATCCGCAGCGGTGATCTAATGGTAATGGATGCCGTGTCACGCGCCGAACAAGATACAATGACTGATGCAGATGCTGCGATGGTCAAGGTGTATTGTTCAGAGATGCTGAATCGGGTTGCAGATGATGCGGTACAGATATTCGGTGGCATGGGTCTGATGGAAGAAATGCCTATTCAACGCCTGTGGCGTGATTCACGTCTGGAACGCATTTGGGATGGCACCTCCGAAATTCAACGCCATATAGTGACGCGTTCATTGTTGAGACCCTTGGGCGCATAGTTGTGCGATGACGCCTGCACAACTCGCCAATTTTAATCGCCTTCTAAAGCCTGAACATATCGCTTTTATCGGTGGTAGTGATGCGCTAGTGGCGATGGGCGAAGCGGTACGCATCGGCTATCAGGGAAAGATGTGGCCGGTAAATCCCGTACGTGAATCACTGGGCGGGATAAGTTGTTATAAAACGGTCAGTGATTTGCCCGTCGCCCCGGATGCTGTGTTTCTTGCCATTCCCGTAACTCAAGCGATAAGTACAGTAAAAGAGCTGCATGACATCGGCGCCGGTGGCATTGTCTGCTATACGGCAGGTTTTGGTGAAACCGGTGATCAAGGACAAATAGTTGAGCAGCAGCTGATCGATGCTGCAGGGTCGATGGCAGTTATCGGGCCGAATTGCTACGGCATGATCAACTATCTCGAACGTAGCGCTTTATGGCCGTTCGCACACGGTGGCGACTCGCCCGGTTACGGCTGCGCAGTCATTACCCAAAGCGGCATGCTCTCCTCAGACCTGACCATGAGTCAGCGTTCAGTCCCGTTGACCCACATGATCTCTGTCGGTAATCAGGCGGTCCTGGCGATAGAAGATTTTATCGACGTACTTTCTGAAGACGATAGAGTGCGTGCCATTGGCGTGCATATAGAGGGCTTAAGAAACGTCGATGAATTTGCCTCGGCCGCTATTAAAGCAAATGCGCTGGGCAAGCCCGTTATTGCTTTTAAAACCGGGTCGTCAGCAATCGGAAAAACCCTGACAACAAGCCACACGGGTTCCTTGTCCGGAGAAGACGACCTTTACGATGCCTTGTTCCAACGCTGCGGTGTTATCCGTGTATTCAGTCCAGCCGAACTTCTGGAGACGTTAAAATTTGTTTGTATTGCAGGTATCCCGAGCACGGCAAACCTGGCTGGTTTTACCTGTTCTGGCGGTGGTGCAACGATGCTGGCAGATTACGCCGAGACAGTCAATCTGACCTTCCCGCCTTACGACAAAGCCATGACCACTCAATTGTCGAGTCTGCTGCCGGATATCGCAACCGTCAGTAATCCGCTTGATTACACCACACCGATCTGGGGTCAGGCACAGTACACCCGACCTGTGTTTAGTGCGGCGATGAGTGCAGGTGTTGATGCTGCGGTACTGGTACAAGACTACCCGGCTTCCGGTCTCGACGAATCGAAGGGTGCTTATCTGACTGACGGTAATGCCTTTGCTGATGCAGCACTTGAACACAATATTCCTGCAGCTATTTGCAGCACCTTGCCGGAAAATATGGATAGACAAACCCGTGAGCATTTTGTATCCCGAGGTATAGCACCCATGCAAGGAATCAACGAAACGCTGGATGCGGTTGCAGCAGCGGTTCGATGGGGAAGCATGCGCGAAAAAATTAACCGGCGCACGCCTGACAAATTAACAACAAGTGGTTTTGATTATGACGAAACTCGACAAGCTGTTGATGAAGCCACGACGAAATCGTGGTTAAAGGAGGCAGGTCTGACTATACCCGAGAGCATATTGTGTTCGGCACAAGACGCGCTTGCTGCAGCACGGCAGTTAGGTTTTCCGGTTGTACTGAAAGTGGTTCATAAGGACTTATTGCACAAGAGTGACGCAGGAGCGGTGCAGCTCGGGTTGACATCGGAGCAGTCGGTTGAAAAAGCTGTAGATCAGATGTGTCTGTCGGTATCTGAAAAGCTGCCAGACACCAAAGAGTATCAGTTCCTTATCGAGCGCAATATCGCTCAGCCCGTTGCTGAATTGATTGTTTCAGTGCGTCGCGACCCGCAATTCGGTTTGGCATTGACACTGGGTAGTGGTGGAGTTTTGGTTGAACTGCTTGACGATGTGGTGACACTGCTGTTGCCTGCAGAGCGTGTTGAGATTGTTGATGCACTAAAGAAGCTCAAAATATACCCGCTGCTGTGCGGCTACCGTAACCAAACAGCAGTGGATATAGAAAAGCTCTGTGAAAGTGTATGGAAAATGACACAATTCGTAGAGAAGAGTAATCAGAACATCGTGGAGCTGGAAATAAACCCATTGTTTGTGTACGAGCAGGAAACATGTGTTGTCGATGCTTTGGCTTACACAAGTACACCAACACCGAGTTGACAAAGATAACGACGGTATACATGGCCTGAGGAATTGCCGCTGTTAGTACCAAAGTTAGTACCCGTGTTAATACGAAAGTCAGCGCCACTTTATAGTGTCGCAAAATAATCTGCCGGAGGATGAAGGGATGAAAAAGAAGGTCATTGGTGATCCGATAGTCATTGGTGGTAGAACCTTGTCTCTGTCCCGGGCTATACGGGCGGGTGACTTTGTTTTTCTGACCGGGCAAATACCTTTCAAGGACAATGAGGTGATGACTACCGGATCGGTGGAAGAACAGACTCGTGCAGTGCTTGAAGATATCAAGTCAACCCTTGCCCTCGCCGACTGTGCATTGAGTGATGTCGTCAAAGCCATGGTATGGCTGCAGGATAAAAATGATTTTTCAGGGTTTGATAGCGTGTATGGCGAGTATTTTCCTGAAGACCCGCCAACCCGATCGGCTGT
>CAYPMR010000150.1:0-3559 GCA_964411665.1 uncultured Granulosicoccaceae bacterium
TGACTATAATCGCATTAGATCGTTGAGGTCCGATGCGGTGGGCGCTGGCAGTTTTCAGATTGTGGTCACCTCTTGATTGCCACTATCTGGCAAGGTTACGGCACCCACCCTATGAGCTAATGAGCTTGGTTGCTGCAGGAAACTCCATGAACAAATTAAATCATCTTAGTGCCGGAATACCGTCGCTCTTCGTCGCAGCCACATCGGTGGCAAAACTATCACGCCGTTTGCTGGTGATGGTGGTAGTGTTTTTCGCGCTTGGCGCTCATACGCCTTCTTTTGCCCAGCAACTCGGTGGCCTTGAATACCGTATTGGTCCCGAGGATGTTTTGCATATATCCGTCTGGAAGGATGAAGATCTCGATCGTGAGGTACTGGTTCGTCCCGATGGCGGTATTTCCTTTCCGCTGGTTGGCGATATTCAGGTATCCGGACGGACACCGCTGGAAGTTCAGGACGAGATCCGTAGCCGCCTGTCGCGGTACGTGCCTGATGCAGAAGTAACCGTTTCGGTTGAGAAAATATCCGGTTATACCGTGTTCATCATCGGTGAGGTCAACGAACCCGGGCAACATACCTTGGGTCGCTATGTCGATGTAGTGCAGGCGCTGACATTGGCTGGTGGTACAACTCCTTATGCATCCGAGAGTAATATCCGGGTTTTACGACGACAGGATGGGCGTGAAGTGGTCTATCGTGTCAATTTCAAGGATATAAAACGCGGGCGCAAACTGCAGCAAAATATTATTCTGCAAAGTGGCGATGTCGTCGTTGTCCCTTGATCTTTTGCAACTATCCTGTGCTATGTTTTTCCGGTGCTGCGTGCTCTGTCCTGTGATGGGCAGATTATAAGCTGGTGATTTGTAGCGCACCTGATCGACGAGTCTCATACACTGTAAAGAACATGCGAGACACTCAATCCTGGATCGAAAATCGAGTACAAGCTGCTGGCAAAGCGATGCCAGGGGCTTTGCCACTGCTGTGCTTCATCGCACTGTTGCCGTTGCAATCTGTAGTTGCCGATGTTTGGGTGTTTGAGCCATCGGTTGCTCTTGATCAACGCATAGATGATAATTTTCGGCTTAATACTTCCAGTGAAGAGGGCGTTGCCTCAACCCGTGCTGTTGCCTCTGCCCGGCTTAGCCGCGAGAGCCAGCGATATCTTTTTCTGGGGCAGGCCCGTGTCGATGGACTCCTGTCGATAAACGAGGAAGATGCGGATGAGTTGACATCCAATCAGATCATTTTTTTCGATACCCAGATTCTCAATCCGCGATCGCGATGGGGTCTTGAGTTCACCTTCAGACGTGATACGCCAAGCCGCGATATCGCAGCAGATATAACTGACCTGAGTCAGACCGCAGCTGATACGGGTGCATCTGTTGCACAGGATCAGAATGTCGACAGGCAACGTATTGTCGTAAAGCCCAGTTATCAATATGAATTGTCGCGCCGATCAAGACTGACATTTTCGTATAGCTATACTGATGTTGAGCACGGTTTGCCCTCAGTACAGGATGCGATCGACAATCAGGTTGAAGGAATTTTGGCAAACGCCAACACACCTGCTGATCTTCGAGAAACGCTACTTAATCTAGGTCGTCCTGCTGAAATCAACGATATCGGCCGTTTTACTGTGTCCGAGGAACTCGATGATTTTACTGAAAACCTGTTCGAGGTGAACTTCAACCATAAACTCTCTCGGCGCAACACGCTGAGTACTTTGCTTGCCTTCAGTGCTTTTGAGGCGCAATCGGAATTGCCGTCCCCCGAATCAGAGCGTACGCCGGATCCACGCCAGGAAAATATATTGCGTAATCCACGGTTTGCAACAACAGTGGATACGATTCGTGCTTCTATCGGATACGAAAGACTGTTTTCGCCGACTTTCACGGGTGGGATTCAGGTCGGGTATTTCACTGCTGATGCAGATACATTCGGTGAGCGTGTCACTAACGATGGTTATACAGCTGCTTTAAGTGCAGTCAAGCAGGGTAATCGGAACAGATTTAGTGGCAGTTTTGGCATAGATGTATTTCCAAGTAGTATTGGTGATGTTGTCGAATCGCTCGAGCTGATTGCAGATTATCAGCGCCAGCTTAGCCGGCTGACTCTGTTTAACTTTCGTTTGCGCGCTTTTGAGCCGGATGCAATCAGTGATACCAACAACGCTGATTCCTTTGCACGCAGGTTTTTAAGTATCGAACCGAAAATTATCTGGAATTTTCGCAGAGCATGGAGTGCTGCGGCATCCTATCGATACAGACGCCAGAAAAGCCAGGGCGATGTGGAATCGGGAGACAGTAACGCTTTGCTGTTTTCAATCAAATATACCCAGCCATCTGCTATCGCTGATGCCAGACGCGAGGGTGGGCTGATAACGCGAGAATCGAGCGAGCTGTAAACAGCCTGCTTTATTGCTGTGACTGGTAGTCGGGCAATTGAACCACTAGCATCCGGCGCGTTCTAGTTAGCTTCTTCAGTAGTGGCCAGTCGATTGACTTCTATAGACTGAAGGTCTGGATCACGTAGCACATCGGTCACGCGCTTTGATTTAGGATCAAACACTGCCAACCCCGATTCATAACGGGCCTTTAACGGATAAAATTCAACATCCTCGATTGTATAGTCTTTGGACTGGATCAGGCTTTTGATCAATTCCAGGCGACCTGCCTGTTCGAGTTCCTGCAGTGTTAACTGCCGTTGTGCCAATGCATCGTGATGTTGCTGTAAATCAAGATACTGATCGCTGCGCTCACGGGCTGCCGGAAAGTCGTTGAATATTGATTCCAGATATTTGCCGTAAGTTTCCTTGTCGAATGCGCGAGTGTAAACACTAACAGGGAATTGATCCCCGAATTTTTTGATCTCTATCGGTTCCACACCTTTTGCTGTCAGGCGCTCATTTGATTCTCGATGTTCTGCTATGGTCAGCGTATTGAACCGATTTTCAGCATAGACGAAAGCTACAATTCGTTGGTTGTAGGTTGCGTAAAATCCGTAAGCCAGCGCTGCAATTTGCAAACAGGCAACAACGCCAAGATCAAATGCCAGACTGGGTTTGCCGCGTTTAAAAAGTAACAGAGTCAATAGGGGGCCCAGTACCAGATCGACCATGGCAACCAGTTTTATTCCTTCGTATCCGCCATCCATAAAAAACAGCTCGCCCGGAAACCAGTAAAAATACATGACGGCGACCAGAGACAAAAAAACCAGTAGGCTTAGTGCGAGATGCAGAGCAGATGCAGTAAATCTGTTGAAAACCATGTTCGTTGTCTGACAAAGAGATTAAAAAACAGGCGTCATCAGTTGACGCAGCTAATCAGTTAACCCAGGAACACACGCTAGACATAAGAGTTAAACATCAGGATTTTAAGCGGATTCCTGGTCTGCCCTGTCAGTACGGTGACTGTGTGAAGCAGACATCAGAAAATTTGGCAAAGTTCAGGCCAAAGCGTAAGGAAAAGCGGGCGAAATGGGCTTCTGGTAGCGTGGTTAGCGGGTAAACTGGCGAGTCAGGCCACGGGTTCAGTTGGCTGATTTGGCTGGGTATCAGACT
>CAYPMR010000150.1:3659-5531 GCA_964411665.1 uncultured Granulosicoccaceae bacterium
GCGTGCAGTCGATTACCCGCCTCTTCCCAGACGACGCTTTGCGGGCCGTCGATCACCTCAGCTTCGACCTCTTCGCCGCGGTGGGCCGGTAGACAATGCATAAAGAGAGCGTCTTTACTGGCCTCTTTCATTAGCTTGCGGGAGACTTGATAGTCTGCAAAAGCGCGTACGCGTTTGTCCTGTTCGTCTTCCTGCCCCATCGACGACCAGACATCGGTGACCACCAATGCAGCGTCCTTACAAGCCTCCTCCGGGGAGCTGGCAAACTCAATTGCACTAGCCGCTGCAGCAACGACATCAGGGTCTGGCGAATAGCCCTTCGGGCAGGCTACACGCAGCTTGAACCCGAGCAAGCTGGCAGTATTTATATAGGAATTACACACGTTATTGCCATCACCGATCCAGGCGACTGTTGCACCCTTTATATCGCCGCGGTGGGTGAAAAAAGTCTGCATGTCTGCCAGCAATTGGCAGGGATGCAGTAGATCGGTTAAACCGTTAATAACGGGTACTCTGCTGTTTGCGGCAAAGTTGGTAATCGATGTATGGCTATTAGTGCGCAGCATCACCAGATCAACCATTTGTGATAACACGCGCGCGGTGTCCTCGAGCGGTTCACCACGGCCGAGTTGTGAATCTTTCGGTGACAGGTATATGGCATGGCCGCCGAGTTGTGTCATGCCGGTTTCGAAGGATACGCGGGTGCGTGTGGACGATTTTTCAAAAATCATCGCCAGAGTTTTGTTTGCAAAGGGCGCGTAAATCACACCCTGCTCCTGTTGCTTTTTCAGCTCTGATGCGCGTTGCAGAATTTGTCGAAATTCTGTGGCAGTCAGATCTGATTCGCTCAGATAATGCCGTGTCATTAGGCGGATTCGGTGGTTGTAGTGCTTTGCTCCAAAAAGGCTATCACCAGATCCACGAGTCGGTTGATCAGCTCATCAGACTCATCATCTGTCAATATATATGGCGGTAGAATTCTCACGACTCGATCGGCAGTAACGGTTAGAAGCAAGCCGTTTTGTGCAGCTATAGAGGCCAGAGCGCCGCAGGGTTTTGCCAACTCGATACCGATCATCAGTCCCTTGCCTCTTACCGCAACGACGTCAGGTGTTTGCTCAAAGCGTTGCTTGAGTTGCTCCATTATGTAATTGCCAAGCTGACCGGCGCGTTTGACCAATTGATGTTTTTCCATCTGCTCAATGACGGTCAATCCAGCGCGACTGGCAAGTGGATTACCACCAAAGGTGGTTCCGTGACTGCCGGGTTGAATCAATTCCGCTGCACTCCCTCTGGCAAGACAGGCGCCGATGGGTATACCGTTGCCTAGTGCTTTGGCGACAGCCATCACATCGGGTTTGATATTTTCATGTTGATGGGCAAACCATTCACCAGTTCTGCCCATGCCGGTTTGCACTTCATCGACGATCATCAACCAGTTTTGCTGATCGCACAATTCCCTGACCGCTGACATGTATCCCTGGCGAGCGGGATTAACACCGCCTTCACCCTGAATGGGTTCGAACATGACACCCACGATATTGCGGTGATTTACAGCGATACGCTCAAGCGCTTCGATATCCGAGAAGGGCGCTCGCACAAAACCAGGTACCAGCGGTTCGAATCCCGCCTGGATTTTGCGATTTCCGGTTGCTGTCAGGGTTGCCAGAGTACGCCCGTGAAATGCGTTTTCCATAACCACGATAGCCGGATCATCAATGCCGAGCTTCTGCCCGTGCAGTCTTGCGACCTTGATGCAGGCTTCATTGGCCTCAGCGCCTGAATTGCAGAAAAATGCCTTGTCCATACCGGCAATTGAGCACAGTTTGTTGCCTAATTCTTCCTGCACCGGGATGTGGTAGTAATTGGAGC
>CAYPMR010000151.1:0-5518 GCA_964411665.1 uncultured Granulosicoccaceae bacterium
AGGTCAAAAGCGGTCATTGCGCGAAATCTGAAATTCACCGATGCTATGACTCCAAAAATGAGAGCAACGAGGCTACCTATTGCCAGCAACCATCCCAGCGGATTTTTGGAATTATAAAAAATAAAGCCAACGCCAAAAATAAATGGAATCATCACCATGCCGCTGGTGACATTGAATCCACCAAAAGAATAGAGCCCGTAACCAAGGCCGAACCCTGCTCGAACTACTATTGCATTTAATAATAGGTAGAAGCCTCCGCACATCATGATGAGACCGACAAGAAAAGAGATTTCTCCGCCATTCGTTCCACCTGCTCCTCTCATGTTCTTGAGCTCCCTGGCTTTGTGTAAAGTTGCATGTAGCGAATAATTCTAGTTCACAACTCATAGTAAGGTTGTGTCAATCGGGATGATATTAAAATGCATTATTAAGCATAATATGGAATATTATGTTTATTCTGACGTTATCTGTACAGTTGTTGGCATGAAAGACGGCTAATCTTGATTATTAATCCGAACATATTAATGGTTGGAAACCATATCTCGACATGTACACATTGATCATTCTGTTTTTTCTGATTTCAATAGTTGCTTCTTTTCTTTGTTCAGTTCTTGAAGCAGTGCTCTTGAGTATTACGCCCGCCTTTGCGGAACGACAGCAGAAAGAGAATCCGGTAGTTGGCGCTGCATTGACTGATTTTCGCCAGAATATTGATAAACCTCTGGCTGCCATTTTGACTCTTAATACCATCGCGCATACTGTGGGGGCGATTGGTGTGGGGAGTCAGGCTGTCAAGATATGGGGTGCTTCAATTATGTCGAGCCTGGTGGTGCCCGTTGTGATGACACTTGCCATATTGATACTGTCGGAGATTATCCCGAAAACTCTGGGTGCCAACTTCTGGCAGGAATTAGCAAGCTTCACGGTGCGCACACTCAAGATAATTATTTTCCTGCTTGCACCACTGGTGGCTGTGAGTCAGATTATCACGCGATCTTTGAAGAAAGACAAAAACAAAAGTGTGCTTAGCCGTGCTGATTTCACTGCAATGGCCGAATTGGGAGCGCGGGAAGGTTTGCTGGACGAGCGAGAGTCGAGTCTGATGCGCAATCTGATGAGATTTCGATCTGTCAGAGCCAAAGACATTATGACACCGCGTCCTGTTGTTATTGCGGGTCAGGAAAATCAAACTCTAGCGGATTTTCATGCAGTACACCCGAAGCTGCACTTCTCCAGAATTCCTTTGTATGACAAATCCATTGATCACGTTGCTGGCTATTTTATGCGTGATGATCTGCTCTCAGCATTGGTGGATGACAAGAAGAGTCAGACGTTAGGTAGTTTACGTCGCGAATTAACTACTGTCGCAGAAGATTTTCCAATTCCTGATTTATTCGAGCACTTTACCGAACAACGCACGCATATCGTGATGGTGGCTGATGAGTTCGGCGGTACTGCTGGTATAGTCACAATGGAAGATGTTATCGAAACACTGCTGGGTTTGGAGATTGTTGACGAAGTAGACGGAACCGAGGATATGCAGTTGCTGGCAAGGCGACAATGGGAAAAGCGAGCCACACGACTGGGGCTACTTTCTCAATCAGATAGTGCACCTGTTGGATCTGAATCCGATTCATAACAGGTTCAAGCGGGTGACTCGAAAACCACTCCAACATACCAATAGACGTAGTCGGTAATAATCACCTCCCGGATTTTAGCGCCTGACTATCATCTGGAATTATATAATGACGCACTCGTATACCCGATTTTTATACCAACCCCTGCCAGCTAAGCATTAACCCTGTCAGAGAGTGTATTTTATGTCACGCATCTTGTTTCGTATGCAGCATAAATCGTCACTTCAGTTTTTGAATAAATATATCACGGTAAGATAAAGTGAAATATTAGCTATTTATGCCGCTAGATTGTTAAGCCACGGCCTTGCCCCAGATGGGGTAAAAACGATCTAAGGGTGTGAAATATTGAACGCTGCTGAATCAATCTGGTTATTGCTCGCTGCATTTCTGGTGTTGTTGATGCAGGCGGGATTCCTGTTACTTGAGGGTGGGCGAGTACGGGCGAAAAATTCTATAAACGTTGCGCAGAAAAATGTCGCTGACCTGATGGTTGCATGGGTAGGCTTTTTTCTCTTTGGCTTTACCATCATGTACAGCATTCCCATGCCTGTCAGCGGCGAGGGTCTGCCTTCACCATTGCATTTCCTTTTTCAATTAGGATTTTGTGCCACTGCTGCATCTATTGTGTCTGGCGGTGTTGCTGAACGTCTACGGTTCGTGCCTTATTTGATCTTAGCGGCAGTCATTGGTGCCGGGCTGTATCCACTGGTAGGGCGTCTGGTATGGGGTAATGCATTTGTTGAATCACCGATGACCTGGTTAGCGGATATCGGCTTTGTGGATTTTGCCGGTGCTACAGTGGTTCACTCTGTCGGTGCATGGGCAGCGTTGGTTGTCATATTGATGATCGGTCCAAGAACCGATCGGTTCGATTCACAAGGCAATGTATTGCCGATGGCCTCTGGCAGCAGCATTATGGCTCTGCAAGGGGCGTTGTTGCTATGTTTTGGATGGATCGGTTTTAATGCTGGTGGTATTTCGCCTTCTGATCCGCTAATGGCAGAGGTCGTGACCAATACATTCTCTACAGCCGCCTTTGGTGCCTTCGGTGGGGCAATCGTTGGTGTTTATCTTGATCGAGGTATATTCCATCCGTCGCGTACTATCAATGGACTCCTGGGTGGACTAGTTACCTCGACAGCTGTAATACATGTCTTGCATGCCTATGAGGCAATGTTCTTTGGCTTTTTGGGCGGTGCCTTGGTCACCTGGTCCGGGTATTACCTACTCGTTCGATGGAAACTGGATGATCCTGTAGAAGTAGTAGCGACACATGGTGTTGCTGGTGTCTTCAGTACATTGTTATATGCGTTTGTTGCACCGATTGAAATATTAACAGGGCAATCACGTATTTTACAGTTTGGTATTCAGCTACTTGGTGTAGTGTCGGTATTCGCGCTCGTCAGTATCACGATATACGCCGCACTAACACTAATAAAAAAATTCCAACCCATTCGTGTAACGAAAGAACAAGAGCTAATTGGGTTGAATATCACTGAGCATGGTGAGTCAACTGGTTCTGATAGGTTGCACCGCGCGCTGTACGAAAAGTTGTCATCTGAGCAAATGGATTCTGATATAAATATTGGTAGCGATGATGAGCATGCAGATATTGCGGCAACAGTAAACAAACTGATTGAACGTCAGGAAGAAGCGCGCGGTGCTATTGCAGCCTCCGAACAAAAATTCCAGCAGTACGCCAAGACCGCGTCAGACTGGCTGTGGGAATCCAATGCTGAAGCTCACCTTGAATTTATTGATAAAGTGACAGAGAAGTTCAGTTCTCTAAATGATGTGGTTTGGCAGGACAAGCCTATATGGGAGTTTATTAGTTTATCTGATATTGATCGAAAGATATTGAGTGAATGCTGGACTGAGCACAAGCCCTTCGGTCCACTCGAAGGCGAAATAAAAAATGATATTGTCGATCACCTACACGTTGAGATTAGAGGTACGCCGTTCTACGATATTAACCAATTGTTTTGCGGCTATAGAGGCACTATAAGCGATATATCAGAGCGGAAGAACTCTGAAAATCGAGCCGTCTATCTGGCTCTGCATGATGAGCTGACTGGATTGAAGAATCGCCGCGCATTGAATGAAGATCTGCCGCATTTATTAAACCAAGCACACGGCGAGCTTTTAAAAGTTGCGATGATTGGTGTTGATCTCGATGGATTCAAAGCTGTAAATGATTCATACGGTCATGAAGCAGGTGATAATCTATTGATATCAGTTGCACGGCGGCTTGAAAAAACACTGAAAGATTCAGGTTGCGCGTATCGCGTAGGTGGCGATGAATTTGTGTTGATATTATGGAATCTGCCCACCGACTCGTGCAATGTACAGATCAACAATACCGCAAGCAAAATCCTTGCTCAGTTAAGTGAGACTTTTCCGCTTCAGCAGCATGATGTGAAGATAGGGGCGAGTCTGGGTATTGCTGTATTTCCTGATGATGCCCTTGTTCCAGAGAATTTAACACGGCGGGCTGATCTTGCAATGTATTCTGCCAAGTTTCAGGGCAAATCCAGAGTTGTCTGGTTCGATAAGCAGTTAGACAATGATATGAGTCATCGGTATTTGTTGGAAACTGAACTCAATCGAGCGATCGAAAAAGAAGAGCTATACCTGCATTACCAACCATTGATAGACACGGCGACAGAGAAGCTGGAGGCATTTGAAGCCCTGGTTCGCTGGAAGCATCCTGAAAAGGGAGAGCTAGCGCCCGGTGAATTTGTTGGCATCCTTGAACAACATAACTTGATGCCACTTCTGGGAAATTACGTGCTTGATAGGGCTTGTGCGTTTGCCAGCAGCTGGCCCAAAGTTAAAGGCCAGCAGGGCTTGCGGATTTCCGTCAATATATCTGCCTCGCATTTAGGGCATATTGGTTTCGTGGATAGCGTATTGAACACGATCAAGAAATATTCACTTTCCTATGATCAAATCGAGCTTGAAATAACCGAAGATGCCATAATTGAGGATCATAAAAAGGCGGGAGGTGTTATCGATCTTCTATGCGAAAAAGGCATTGCTTTTTCCATCGATGATTTTGGAACTGGTCAAACTTCTCTGCGGTATTTAAGCAATTTTCCTGTGCGCACCATGAAGATTGATCGCTCTTTTGTAAAAGATATCGGTAAGAATGACAGAGCAACGGAGATTACTCGTTCGATGGTAGAAATGGGCGTCCGTCTTGGCTACTCAGTCGTAGCCGAAGGTGTGGAAGATATCGATCAACTGGAAATGCTAAAGCGCTGGAAATGTCCGGTAGTCCAAGGATTTCTTTTTTCCAAGCCCGTTGATGAGTCTTTTGCCTTACAGATGATAATCGACGAGAATCTTCAGGAAAACAAAAACGATTCCAATAAAGCTGCGTAAGCTAATGGATCTGTTGTTCTCTAAACCTTGCGTCTACGAAATCCGGCGAGCAACAATAAGGTAAATAGCCCTGCAGCACCTCCACCTCCACTAACACCAATTTCGGCACCAGTATTGGTAATCACAGTGTCGGAGATAGTGTCTATCTCATCATCGGCCATAATATCGTTCTCGGGAACTACTACAGCTGGAACCTCAACACTTTCGCCTGAAGGCACTTCCGCTTCGGAATCAGTTGCCAGCATGCCAGGCATTGCTTGCGGTGTCGGCGTTGGATCTATATTTTCGTTAGCAGCTGTATCAGAGGTGACTGGAGACGATTCAGGTAATGTCTGATCGACCGTTGACGAGGACAAAGTAACAGTAACCGGTTGCGCTACTGTTGCGCCATCTTCTACAGGATCCGACTCATCAGACTCAGAGGGTGGAACAACTGGCGTAAGTGTTGGGTCAGTCGGAACTGGTGTTGAATCAACGGGTGTTGGTGTCGAATCAAC
>CAYPMR010000152.1:0-5372 GCA_964411665.1 uncultured Granulosicoccaceae bacterium
GCAAAAATATTCGGCGATAATTTTCGCCGCTACGCGCATTTCCATCACGCCCGTTGGCTGCAATTTCGAACAAAGTTGCCCAATAGCCGGTAGGATTGAAATCAACATTGAATTCAACAAATTTGTCCATCTTCTTATCAACAGCAAACTCTGTGTCGCCCCTGATGATAGATTCACAGAAAGTGTAAAATTCGCTTAGATCTACAGGGAGGTTGGTCGGATCGTAGGTGGTGGTTTTATATCGCTCCACATTCGCTGCAGCCAGTGCCAGATGTTGTGCGTGTTCGTCGCCAAGCTTTTCCATATTGGCAATTGCGACTGGCAACAATGTCAAAGCATCATCCGACATGTAGTTTCTGAAATAGGCTTCGGCAAGTCCTGACTGGAAAGGCCCTAGTTCAGGAGACGTGTCGCCATAGATTTTCCTGGCTACCGCAAGACGCTCTTGCATCAGCTGAAGCGCCTCTTCACTCTTTCCCAAAAAAGATTTACTTTGCGCAAGAAAGTTAATCGTTGTCGAAAAGCGGTGCAATTTAACAGGCTGTTCATCCTTTTGCACTACATAGAGTTGCGCAAAGAATTCTTCAGCATCCGAGAATCGCGCCTTGTGAAACAAGGCAGCACCATGGCGCATATCTATTAACTGTTTAAAAATATCGTCAGCCAGTAAAGTAGCTGAGAAGCTCGTTGAAATAATTGCTGATGCAATCAGCAGCGCGTTGAGCGTATGCCACCCTGGAACGCAAACACGATTGTCGGATTCGACAGGGTCTACAGAACGCTTTTTGAGAAATGTAAATCGCACGCAGCTCTACGTGCAAGATCAATACCCTGACTGCGTGCTCTATTGTGCTGACCTATGCAATCTATTTGATATTTATTGCTTTCGGTAGATACAAAACCAGCCATCATCACTGCCGTTTTCAAACAACGGATGGGCTTGTCTTTCCACCTCTAACAATGCATCCCCTGCACGCAGTCTTGCAAGCGTGCTCTCGAATCCAGCACCCTCCCAGACATGTCGGTGAACGGTAAAGGCAAAATACCCACCTGGTTTCAGGATACGTACAATTTCGTCAAGTGCAGTCGCATCGACGTGACCATGGGTGAAAGTACCTGTGCATACCGCAGCGTCGTAGGTATTGTCTGACAAAGGCAGGATCGCGGTGAGATCAGCTTCTATCAACTCTCGATAGATGGGACCGCTGCTGGCCTGTAAAAGCATGTCCGGCGACAGATCTATCCCGTCGATATTTGTGAAACCAAGCGCTAACAGGGCTTTTGCGGCCAGACCGGTGCCACAACCAATATCTACAACGCACTGATCCGGTGTGGGCTTGTAGTGAGCACGCAAACGCTTGGCCAGCGTATGTGGCGAGAGATAACCAAGACCCGCTTCCATGCGCTGGTTATATTCCTGAGCCCAGCGCTTGTAAAAATCGGTGATGTCCTGCTTGTCAGCCTCGCTGCCAAGCGCATAAGCGTCTTGTAGAAATTGCTCGTCGCGTTCGCTCACGCGTCCTTGTCAAAACCCGGGTGTGACAAAGGTGTGGATTCATCCAATCGGGGATGATTCTGCTTGAATGCGCTGTGCAGATCATCTTCTTTATCCATGGCCAGAATGGTATTGCTAATGACATGAATAGCTGCCAGAAGATCCCCGGTATGACCCGATTCAGAGATGGTGTGCATGTTTCTAATTGGGAATCCTATCGATGTGGCAGCAGCATCGACGCTGGCCAGGACCCCGGCCATCCCATCAGTACCAGTATCTCGACCCACCACAGTCAACTGACACGGGATGTCATTATCAAGTGCCGCCTGCTTGATGCGTAGATTTAACTGCTCACTAACAATAGCACCAACAGCCAGTGTAAAACCCTTGCCCATGGTCTGCGGAGTCATGTTGCGATCACCAATATTTGGCGCCGCTATGTAGTCATGACTGACATCAACAGCAATGATCGCATCCGGCTTGTGTACACCAGCTAAAACACGACTGCCGAAACGACCAATCTCTTCATGCGAGGCAACGGCGTACAGACAACGCACGTTGTTAGTACCACCAGCCTCAACAATCTGCCGGGCAACTTCTGCAGTGACAAAACACCCCAAACCGTTATCGAGGTATGCACCATAGAAAGTATCAGGACTGAAACCGCGCTTGATAGGTCGATTGAGCAACAAGGTGTCCCCTGCCTTAATACCCAAATCTTCCAGCTGCTTACGTTTGTTGTCACCGTGAATCTGCAATTCCAGATAAAGCTGCTTGGGCTTGATGCCTTTATCGCCGGTTCGATGGGCAGCTTCAGAGAAATGAATGGCACCGAGCGCTTCAATCGTACCACCTTCAATACGCCGATATTGCCCGGGCTCGTCCGGATTTTCCGAGAAAAGTGTTACCTCATGCCCGATAAGGGTACATGGCAGGAAGGAGTCACTGTTTATCCAGACCTTTCCATCATCGCCCACCTTTCTTACCTGTAAACGGATTTTATCTGCATGACCGATGATCATTACAGAAAACATATCATCCTTGCCGGGATGGCTATCCCAAACAACCGATGCATTACCCGTATACTGGTGCATCTGCCAACTCTTGGGTGCGAAACTATCTACATAGGGCTTCAAAACTCCCAGCGTCATAGCCGATTCAAGGCCAATGGGACTGGGGCTGGCGAGAATGTCACGCATAACCGAGAACAGGCTGTCCTCCATAGGCAACTGCCAGGGTTTTGATTTACTCATATGGGTTCCACCTCATAAACATCTGGTTGGCAGGGCACGGGTGATCTGCCAGCCAGACTATACAAAAAATTGAATATTCAGGACAAAGTATGCAAACGAACCGCCACAATTGGGCGCAGCTGCCGTCGGCATGCCCACCAAGATCTGTTGGACAACAATAATAGTCAGACCAGAATTCTACAACACTGATTGACTGTGGGCGTCCTTCTCTTGCAACAAGCTACTGAACAGAAATGACAAACTCGTTACTATCCGCCCGCCCGATAGCAACCATGCGCCGGGCATGGCAAGGGCAGCGCCGCAATAAGGTGTTGTCGCTGGCTATCCCGATCATCCTGGCGAACATCTCGGTTCCTCTGGTTGGCATGGTCGACACCGCTGTAATGGGCCGTATGGCTGACCCTGTTTATATGGGTGCGGTGGCCCTTGGTGCAACCATATTCAGTAGTATTTTCTGGCTCTTCGGATTTCTGCGCATGGGCACTGGTGGACTGATTGCCCAGGCGGCAGGTAAAACCAGTTTGCCAGCTGATGCGGACACCTCATCGGGGGTCATCAACCCGCCTGAATCTGAATCCTGGCAAGTTGAACTAACCCTTAGCAGGGCGCTTATAACAGGAACATTGCTCGGAATTTTGCTGGTCTTGCTGCAATATCCTATTGCGCGATTTGCAACCATAGCCTTCAGCGCCGGTGCGGAGCTTGAATCCCTGATGCTCGATTATTTTTACATCCGCATCTATGCAGCGCCCGCTACGTTGATCACTTACAGCGTCATAGGCGCACTGATTGGACTGCAGCAAATGCGTGCTGTTCTGCTGGTGCAGTTATTACTCAATCTATCCAATATCATATTGACCGTCTTGTTTTTTATGGTCTTCGATGCCGGTGTCAAAGGTGTTGCCCTGGCCACAGTTATTGCCGAATACCTGAGCCTTGCTTATGGATTGACGGTTGTCATGAGACATGCCCGTTTGATACCGCTACGCGTATCGTTAGGCGACATACTCGATCCGGGTGAAGTACGCGACCTTTTTATGGTCAATAGCAATCTATTGATAAGAACACTTTGTCTGACATTCGCATTTTACTGGCTAACCGAAACCAGCTTGCAGCTTGGGGAACTGGCACTGGCAGCAAACGTCATCTTGCTCCATATGCTGCATTTTAGCTCTCACGCACTAGACGGTTTTGCCCACGCTGCAGAAACGTTGGCTGGCAACGCCTATGGTCGAGCTCGAAAATTCTCGACAGGTAGAGCCATCGCGTCTACACACAATGAAGCGAATCGTATTCAAAGTTCGGCGATCAACGATTTCAGAGAATCTGTTGCCGTCTGTTCTATCTGGGCCCTGCTTTTTTCACTGCTGTTCGTTCTGGCATACCTTGTAGGCGGATCATCGATAATCGCCTTAATGACAACTCAGGATGCAGTGCGTGTCTACGCTGAACAATGGATTTGGTGGGTGATATTTTCTCCGTTGATAGGCGTTTGGAGTTTCATGCTTGACGGGATATTTATCGGCGTGACGCACACGCGAGATATGCGCAATGCCATGCTGCAATCGGTAATAATTTTCTTGCTCACCAATCTTTTACTTATCAAACTATTTGGCAATGCAGGTCTTTGGGCAAGTTACTATGTGTTGATGATTGCACGAACCGCTACACTGTACCGAACCTATCCACGTATCATTGAGGCCATGACCGCTCCATTTGCAAAACAGCAATGAACATCATTGAAAACAAATCGTTGCAGAGCCTCAATACCTTCGGCTTCAAACAGCTTGCGCAATACTATACAGAGCTCGCAGGACCGGAGGATGCCCTTGAGGCACTTGCCTATTGCCGCGAAAATAATCTTCCGATAACCGTCATCGGAGACGGTAGCAACCTGGTTGTAGCCGGCGATATTCCTGGACTTACCGTTCGTATGGTCGGGACATCAATTATCGACCATCGACAAGTGACGGACCCTAAAGCCAGTAATCTGTCTGCGGTAGGCGATAAAATTGATGAGACAAATGATGGTGTAGGTAACGCATCTGAAAGCGATGTGTTAATACGTGCAGACGCAGGTCTTAACTGGCACTCCTTTGTCATGGAGACTCTGGACAGACAGGCATTCGGTCTTGAAAACCTTGCGCTCATACCCGGTACTGTCGGCGCTGCCCCTGTGCAAAATATCGGCGCCTATGGCGTCGAGCTGTCGGCACATCTGGAAGAGGTTCACTGTATTGACATGCACGAAGGCAAAGTGCAAACACTATCCCGCGATGAGTGTAATTTTGCCTACCGGGACAGTCTGTTTAAACGCTCTTGCGCCGGCAACGGGGCAGAACCTGCACAGTCATCAAACGATCTATTAGCTCGCGGAAACAATACGCCCCAATATCTAATCACATCAGTGGCTTTCAGATTGTCGACCAGCTTCCAACCCAATCTGTCTTATCAGGCATTGCAAACGGCGGTTGATCAGCACGGCAGCGAATCGTTGACAGCGAAAACACTCGCACAGATAGTCAGCGATATTCGGCAAAGTAAATTGCCGGATCCAGCAGTAATTGGCAATGCCGGCAGTTTTTTTAAAAATCCGACCTTAACTGCAGCAGCTGGAAAGCAAT
>CAYPMR010000153.1:0-5369 GCA_964411665.1 uncultured Granulosicoccaceae bacterium
GGCCTCTCCCACCTGTGGACCGACAAATTCGACACGGCGCATGTCTATTTCCTGCTTGTTCGAACCTGTGCCCGCTAAAGCATCCAGAATTTTCTGGCTCAGTTTCGCCTTATCCGCCCCTTCTTGTGGCGCCATGCGTATCAGCACATCGCGACTGGTACCAAAATTCTGCACCGACGCATCGGGAAATTCACCATTGGCCAGCGTCTGTCGGATGACATTAAGATCAGCTGCCTGTGGATAACCGACTTCGATAATGTAGCCACCGGTGAAGTCCAGTCCGAAATTCAGTCCACGAAATAAAATAAAAAGCAGAGACAGCACGATCAACACGCCCGATACCATCCAGGCGGGGCGCGTCAAATTCATGAAGTCGATATTAGTGTTGCTAATCAGATTACGCATGGGGTGACTTCCAGAGTGTTCAGATTGCGAGCTCTTTGCCACGCTTGTTACCGTAAATTAGATTCACCAGTGCTCGTGTGCCGAGAATGGCTGTAAACATGGACGTCAGGATGCCAATCGACAATGTCACAGCAAACCCTTTTATCGGCCCGGTACCAAGACTGAACAACACAACCGCTGCTATCAGCGTAGTTATGTTTGCATCAGCGATGGTCGAAAAGGCTTTTTCATAGCCGGCATCGATGGCGGATTGCACGGTAGTGCCTGCACGCAGTTCTTCCCTGATCCGTTCAAATATCAACACATTGGCATCCACCGCCATCCCCGTTGTCAAGACGATTCCGGCAATACCCGGCATGGTCAGCGTTGCCTGGAGTGTCGACAGCACTGCAATGATAAGCACCAGGTTGATCACCAAGGCAGCACCGGCGATCAAACCGAATACGCGGTAATACCAGGCCATGAACGCCAACACGATGAACAGACCAGCAACGGCTGAGAGAAAGCCCTGACGAATGTTATCTGCACCCAGACTTGGGCCGACTGTGCGTTCCTCGACAATTTCTACCGGTGCTTTCAGTGCACCAGCTCGTAACAGGAGCGCAAGATTGGCAGCCTCATTTGCACCAAGACCCGTGGTCTGAAAACGGTGGCTTAGTACGTCACGGATAGTAGCTGTGTTAATAACTTCTTCTACCCGCTCCGTCACCTTGACGCGTTCGTCATCGACAATTTTGTAATCGATGAGATTCTCGATGTAAACAACCGCCATCAGGTTACCGACGTTCTCAGCGGTTACGGCCTGCATGCGCTTGGCACCCTTGCCATCGAGATTGACAAAAACAGCAGGCGAGCCCGATTGCTGATCAATACCGGAAGACGCGCCTTTTATCTGATCACCCGTGACGATGATGTCTTGACTGAGTAGAACAGGCGAACCATCATCACGTTGTGTATAAAGTTTGGTTCCAGGTCGTGCCCGCCCCGAGTCTTGTGCAGAAAACCAGTCAGCGGGCGTGCCTTCTACCAGACGATATTCCAGGGTTGCAGTTGCACCGAGAATCTCACGAGCACGTGCCGGATCCTGAACACCGGGTAGCTGGATAACAATCTGTTCAAGGCCTTGCTGTACGATAATGGGTTCGGCAACACCCAGCTCATTGACGCGATTACGCAAAGTGGTGATGTTTTGTTGCAGCGCTGAGCGTTTTTCTTCGTCAGCTGCCTGCTCTGTCAGGTTAGCGTCAATGTAGAAGAACTCACCCTCATCACGGGTACGGATGTTTAAATCAAAGGCATTGCGTCTGTAGAGCTCAAGCATCTGCTCGCGCTGCTCAGCTGTTTTAAATCTGGCGGTCAGTTTGCCATCACGATGCCCGACCGAAACCCCTCGGACTTTCTGTCTGCGATTTTCGGCTTTCCAGTCACTGGCATAACGCTCTTCACTGGATTTAATCGTCGCATCCATATCGACTTCCATCAAAAAGTGCACACCACCACGAAGATCCAGACCGAGGTACATCGGCTTGGCAAAGCTACGCAACCAGGCAGGGGCCGCCGAGACGAGGTTCATGGCAACGATATGGCGGCGTGATTCAAGTGCATCGTCAATGGCATCACGCGCTTTTAACTGCTCTTCATCGTCAGTAAAGAGCGCCATGAAACGATTGTCGTCTTCACGCAGTTCGACATCAGTGAGCCCGGCATCTTTGATCGCCTGACGCACGGTCAATTTGACAGAGTCATCCAGGAGACCGTCTCTTGCGGTCACCTGCACAGCCTTGTAGTCACCGAATAAATTCGGTAACGCAAACAGCGAACCTGCCAGGAGCACGGCTCCCAGCAAAATATATTTCCACAACGGGTACTTGTTCATGTGTGTCGTTTTGTCATTGAACGACTCGGTAAAAGCCTGCTCGGAATCTAGGGTGTCGAATCGACAATTACAAGTCCCGACGCAATAGCCGGGCCCATATAATCATAAAGCGCGATCGTGAAGAGCAGCTTTACAGACTTTTTAGTGTGCCTTTGGGTAAAAGCGTAGCAATCGCTTGCTTCTGAACGTTTACTTCGACGTTATCTGCCACTTTCATGGTGATAAACGCATCGTGAACATTAGCGATCGTGCCACCGAGCCCGCCATTAGTCACAACTTCATCCCCTTTTTTCAGCGCCTCAACCATTGCTGCATGTTCTTTGACGCGTTTTTGCTGCGGTCGAATGAACAAAAAATACATCACGCCCAGCATCAGCAGGAGCGGCAAAAATGTCAGTAAACCACCACCGGCACCACCAGCTGCCTGGGCATGGGCGGGAGAGATAAAAAAATCCAAAAAGTTCATGAAAATGCTCTCACAAAAGTGCTGGGAATCAACGGGATTCCGCAAAATTAAAATTGTATAAAAGTCGTCTCAAAATTAGAGATTGTGCGCCACAACAAGGCGCGTGCCGACCGAGTAGCGCAGTGTATATGCTAATACATGAGCAACGCAGGGCGGTGCGCAACGCAGTTGCGGCGTGCAAGATCAATTTTGAGGCGGCTTTAACCCGTCGCAGACAGGTTCAGCAGGTAACGCCACATTATGCCACAGGCAGTCGATGCGTCACTCAGGCTTGCCGATTTTCTCTAAAGGTCTGAACAAATTCGGTGAATTTTTGCTGCTCGATTGAATCCCGAATCCCAGCCATCAGCTCCTGATAGTAGTGCAGGTTGTGGATAGTATTAAGGCGAGACCCAAGAATTTCTCCACATTTGGATAGATGATAAAGATAACTGCGAGAGTAGTTTTGGCAGGTATAGCAGGTACATTGCTCATCCAACGGTCTTGTATCCTCACGATAGCGCGCGTTACGCAGCCTGATATCGCCAAAGCGTGTGTAAATAAAGTCATTGCGGGCATTGCGCGTCGGCAACACGCAGTCGAACATATCGACGCCCTCGGTTACTGCAACGACGATGTCCTCAGGCTTACCGACACCCATTAGATAGCGCGGCCGATCAGACGGCAGCAGGCTAGTGGATTCACGCAACACCCTTTCCCGCTCCTCAGCAGGCTCCCCTACAGCCAGACCGCCGATAGCATAGCCCTCAAACCCGATACGACTCAGTGATTCGACAGATTCTTCTCGCAGGTGCCTGTAGACGCCACCTTGCACAATACCGAATAAGGCGTTGGGATTTTCATGCTCGAGGCTTTGGATACGATTAAATTCCTCTCGACAGCGCACGGCCCAACGCATTGACAGTCGCATTGATTCAGCAGCTTGTTGTTCAGTTGCCGGATAGGGCGTGCACTCATCAAAAGCCATAACGATATCTGATCCCAATGTCTTTTGAACCTGCATGGATACTTCGGGACTGAGAAAAACTTTCGAGCCATCTTTGGGTGACTGAAACATCACCCCGTCCTCGGTGATCTTGCGCATCTTCGCCAAACTGAAGACCTGGAACCCACCAGAGTCGGTCAATATCGGACCCGGCCACTGCATGAAATCATGCAAATCACCATGCTTGGCGATGATGTCAGTACCGGGGCGAAGCCATAGGTGAAAGGTATTGCCCAGCAATATACCAGCACCCGACTGCGCCACCTCCTCCGGCGTCAGCGACTTGACTGTGGCATAGGTTCCCACCGGCATAAACGCAGGCGTCTGCACCACACCGCGTGTGAACTGAAGCTCCCCTCGGCGAGCAGTGTTATCGGATGTTTTTAATTGAAATTTCACTGTGAGTCAGGCCATACCAGCATGGCATCACCATAGCTGTAGAAACGATATTGCTGCGCCACCGCCTCGCGGTAAGCGGCCAGCGTTTGATCCATGCCGGCAAACGCACAGACAAGCATCAGTAGTGTTGATTCGGGTAGGTGAAAATTGGTGATCATGCCATCGACGACATGAAACGGGTCGCCTGGTTTGATAAACAAACGCGTATCTTTTATGCCATGGCTCGGCATCAATAATCGCTCGTCCGAACCCAGCGCTTCCCTGGCTGCAGATTCAAGTGTTCTGACACTGGTAGTGCCAACCGCAATAATGCGACCGCCACTAGCGCGAGTATGTTCGATCTCTGCAACTACCGATTCATCCAGTGAGTAACGTTCTGCATGCATTACATGCTGGCCAATATCATCAACACGCACCGGCTGAAAGGTGCCAGCGCCGACATGCAGGGTGATAAAACTGCTGGCGATGCCCAGAGTAGATAATTCGCTCAACAGGGACGGGGTGAAATGCAATCCGGCAGTCGGTGCTGCAACAGCACCTTTTTCGGCTGCGTAAATTGTCTGGTAGCGTTCTGTGTCCTGGGCATCCGGGGAGCGCTCTATGTAGGGCGGCAAAGGCACCTGCCCTGCCCCTTCAAACACCTCGGCTATCGAATCACCATCAGCACGCTGTACCTGAAACAGATCATCCTGGCGTCCGACAACCTCCAATACAGCCACAGTTTCATCAGTTGTGCTCGAATGGATATGCAGCTGTTGGCCCGCAGCTGGGGATTTGCTGGCGCGGATTTTTACCAGCGCTGCCTCCTTGCCGGTAAGACGCTCAAGCAGTATTTCAACCTTGCCACCGCTAGCCTTGCGGCCAAACAGACGCGCCGGGATTACCCGCGTATTGTTGAATACCAGGCGATCACCCGGTTCAAGTAAAGCTGGAAGATCCGTGAAACTGCGATGGGAATCCGTTGCAGAATCACCATTGAGCACCATGAGTCGACTGCCCGAGCGATCCGGCGCCGGGTATTGAGCAATCAGCTCGTTCGGTATCTCTATATGAAAATCAGTTCTCTGCACCGACGAATGGTATCAAGGATGGCTTTACCACCCAATAAAAACTCACTACACTACTCGTCTTCCCCGGCCGGGGTGGCGGAATTGGTAGACGCGCCGGATTCAAAATCCGGTTCTGGTAACAGAGTGAGAGTTCAAGTCTCTCTCCCGGCACCATTACAAACTCCATAA
>CAYPMR010000154.1:0-5357 GCA_964411665.1 uncultured Granulosicoccaceae bacterium
TGCAGTCTAACAGTTAGTTTTTCACCTGCGCATTATAGCGACTCAATTGATACGCTGCGAATCCGGCTTCGAGTATAAAGTATAAAAAACCATGAGTGAGTCATCAGATTATGCCAACACGCTTGACGTTAAACGTTTGGGGCAAAACGCTTTTGGGTTAATGCGGTCGTTGCCAATAGCTATGGACTCGCCTGGTGATTGTGCAGGACTTATTATCAAGGCGGGATTCAAAAATACACCTGCTGATTTTGTCGTTGATGAACGCTTGGCGTTTGAACCTGAAAAGGATAGTGAGTGTGACACCGATCCTGTTTCAACCGCGAGGATAACAACTGATAATGACGCTGAACACTTGCTTTTGCGTATCCGTAAAAGTCGAATAAACACGCTTGATCTGCAACGTATGTTGGCTCAATGGATAGGTTGCAGGCGTTCTGATGTTGGTTATTGTGGTTTAAAAGATGCTCAGGCGGTGACGTCGCAGTGGTTCAGTGTGCCGTATCGTCAAACTCATCGGGCAGTCGCCAGAATACATGCAGGTAACGTCTCGCTGTCGCAAGTGGCACAAGTGTGTCAGTCTGAACTGGAAAAGGCGCTGCCTCGTTTATATACCCATGCGCCACCCGAAAAGGTTGGCGACGAGATTTCCAGCAAGGCTTTAAGCAAGGCTTTAAAAAATACAGCTGGTGTTCATGATTCCTTGGCAAGTATCGAAGTGATCGATGCTGTCCGGTATTCGCGAAAGTTACGTCCCGGCAGTCATGTAGCCAATCGATTCGCCATCGTGTTACGTGATTTCAAATTGTCGGTTGTTGATCTTGATAAAGGCGATGTGAAAGGTGATGCAGCATTACATCGGTTGTTCGAGGAGCGCCTTAACGCGGTGAAGAGGTATGGTTTTCCGAACTACTTTGGCTTGCAACGATTTGGTTACAATGGCAGTAATTTGACATCTTTTCTGGAAATTGTTTCGCGCGCAAAAAATGACACTGGTAGAGGCGGGCGACGAGGGAAATTGTCGCCTCGACAGCAAATTGCCGTCTCGGCTGCACGTAGTTTTTTGTTTAATACCTACTGCGCTGCTCGCGTTGAGCACGGTAGCTGGCTAAACGCTGCGACCGATGAGCCGGTCATGTTAGGGACGGGCAATGGTTTTTTTGTCAATGATGGTGCGGATGAATCTGTTCAAACTCGGATCCTGACAGGTGATCTGTCTCCCAGTGGACCATTGATCGGCGTTGTAAAGGGGCGCGATCGCGTCACTGCTGTCTGGGCGGAACAAGAATGTGAAAGTCTGACTGCAGGTTTGATGAACACCTTCGACGCACAAGATGTCAGGACAATATCGCGCCAGTCACAGCATTTTTTTGACCGAATCGGGCTTCAACATCAACGTCGAGCCCTGCGTGCTATGCCGAAGAATCTTGTCTGGCATTGGATGGATCAATCGACGTTGCAAATTGAATTTGAGCTGCCACCGGGGACGTATGCCACGGCATTGCTGCAGCAGCTCGGTCTGAGAGTGTAGTCCTGCTTTCGGATGTGAAACTGAGACTGAGTCTGAATCTTTGTCTGAGTCGATAGCGGTTTTGAGAAAAGAGCCCTTGTGGAGGCGATACTCAAATGTGGTCAACCACACATCTTCAGCAGGTGGCCTTGCCTGTTTTGCAGACTTACACTCATTCCTAACTGCATGATTTCACAGTATAATAAGTTGGGTGTGTCGGTCTATTAACCTTTGCACTACACTTTGACAAAAGATCGGCACAAATCTATCCAGATTGTTAGTGCACCTTGCGGCCAAAGCGACGAAAATGTCTGCTTGAATCTGCAGGTGCTGTGAAAGTGCCCGTAACCAGTAACCGTTTATCCGGAGTCGATCATGCTCGAAAGGATTGCCATAGCTGCAAAGCAATCGTTGTTAGTGACGCCTTTTTCCGCTTTAGCGAGTCGCGCTTTAGTGAGTCGAATTGGCACGCCGGCCTCTAAAAGCAAGCCACTGTTGTCAGTGGTTCTGGCCGCTTCAGTTTTTTCCGCCGGCTGCGCGTCGGTTTTCGACGACCCGGATGCCGGCGTGCCTTACGAGACAGCCCCGCCTACGACCTCAATTCCGGCGACAACAACGACGGTACCCGCAACCAATACACAGGCGGAGGCCGAAGAGAACATCGCCTTCGCATCTGAACCTGACTTAAACCTCCGGGATCCGAATGCCTACGTGCTCGGTAACGGTGATGAAATCTCGATTTTAGTGTTCGATGAAACCGACCTGACGATGGATGCTGCGATAGGCGATAGCGGTGAGATTAACTACTCCTATCTGGGGGCTCTGACGGTTGTTGGTAAAACTCCCGTGCAACTGGAGCGCGAAATAACCACAGCACTTCGCGATGGCTATCTCGTCAATCCATCGGTCAACGTATCCATAAAAACGTACCGACCGTTCTTTATCAATGGAGAGGTTCGCTCACCGGGTGGTTACGCCTACCAGCCAGGGTTGACACTTGATAAAGCTATTGCACTTGCCGGTGGATTAACAGACCGGGCATCAAGCCGCCGTATGTTTGTTGTGCGTGCTGCATCCACTGATCAGCAGAAACTTCGTATTCGCCTGAATTCAGCTATTGGACCTGGTGACGTGATTGAAATAAACGAAGGTTTTTTCTAAACCAGTTGTTAAGTTGTAATTGCTGTTACGACGTCGCCCGGTTCCGCCCTGGAACCGGGCATCGCACCAAACCGGGCATCGCGCCAGCTAGTGAGCTGAGCACTTGTCTACTTGAGCGAATGCTTGATAGCCGACCTATCAAACTCAGCAAACCCATCAGCAACAACATCCCGGCATTTAAACTACCCGCACCACCACCGCTGGCAAGTATCGGTTGATCTTTCTGAATGGCCTCAGCGAGTGGGCCTGGTTGCAAAGGATCAAAGGTGAGCGCCGCATTGACGGCAGCTGCCGCATCGACAATACCACTGCCGCATGTATCTGTTGTACAACTGCTATTTGATGCTTGTATCGAGACAAGGGAATCGGGTTTGCGTGATTCCTCTGAAACATCGGTTGTGGGAAAGGGTCTTGCTGTGCTTTTCAATAATGCTGTGATCTCGGCACCGGTTAGATCCGGGTTCACGCTTAGCATTAGTGAAATAACACCGGTTACCAGAGGCGTTGCGATACTGGTTCCTGTCGATAAATCGTATGTGCTGCCGGTCGCAGGTAGTTGATGGCCAGCGTTGGTAGCAATCAATATTGGTTGGATCTCACCATTGGCGGCTTCACCACCGGGAGCTGCGATATCAGCATCCTGACCATAGCTGCTATAACTTGCTCTTAACCCGCGAGAATCGACGGCTGTTACGCCCAGAACATTATTGCAATGAGCTGGTGATGAGGGGGCGACATCGAGGTTGCGGGTCAAATTGCCCACAGCTGCAACAATTATGGCACCTGCAGCGACTGCATCGTCGATGGCCTGTTGATCGCTTGAACTGCAACTGTCATCAATCCCGAGACTTAAGTTGATAACGTTTGCCGGTGTTGGGTTAGGGGGTAATTGTGGGTCGTTGACACCGGCTGCCCATCGAATGGCATCGAGTAAATCAGATCGTCTGCCGCCGCATCGACCAATAGCTCTAACCGGCAATATGCTGGCAGACCAATCGATGCCGGTCATACCAATCGAATCGTTACCATTTGCCCCGATCAGAGAGGCCATTGCCGTGCCGTGCCAGGAGCTTTCTTGTAGAGGGCACTCCAGGTCATGCGACTTCATCAGATTGTGCGTGTCCCTGTCTACTCCATCTCCCGGGTCGGTGGCATCCTCATCACGGCCATCACCGTCACGTGATTTCACAAAATCCAGTACATCAGGTACACGTCTGAGTATTGAAAACTGATTAATGCCGGAGACGAAATCATAACCAGGTAGCAGGCGGCCGGTTAGATCTTCGTGTTCGAAACGTATGCCAGTATCGACAATGGCGACAATAATCTCCGGTGATCCCTGGGTAATCTTCCACGCGTCGATCAGATTCATTGCAGCAAGGTGATCATCGTTGTGATCAAGCTGCCATTGCAGCTCAAAGAGTGGATCGTTTGGTACGGTCGATGGCTGCACGAAACTATCAAATTCCGCATAGTCGACAAGTCCCGTCTGTTGCCAGCGTCTGAATTCGAAAAGCAGTGCTGTTTCGGAGATCGCCCCTGATACGCGTGCCACCCAGGCACCACCGGACATGGGTCGTTCGCGCTTCAACTCAGCATGATGCTGTTGTTGTAATTGTTGTTCCAACGCCTGCCAGTTTTTGGCTGATTGATCATGATGCCCTGAACGCATGCGCACAATGATTCTGTGCTCTTCGAAAGGTGTTAGACCTGCATCCTGCCGGGATTCGATACGAGAAGATGGTTGGCCAGGGATATCAAATATTATGCAGAATAGTGCAACAAAGGCACTAAGCAGAACAACGGCTGAACAGGTTACTACGACACCAGTGGGTTGTATCGCCAGATGGCGATACACAGACTGGTATCGAGCACGAATGACAGGGAAACAAAACACCTGTCACAGGGTGCAAAATCCGTGTCATTCAGTTGCGTTTGACGGGTTTTCGAAAGGCTTTGTGTATCGCTTATGCAGGATTGATCATGTTTCGTTAAGACGAGGCATCAACATGACCAGATTGCAGGGTCGTGTACGATTATCAAGCTGCTCAACAATCAGGCTATTCCAGGCCAGCTTGCACGCACCAGACGAGCCGGGCAGCACAAAGATAAAGGTCGAGTTGGCGACCCCGGCCAGGGCACGTGACTGCAAGGTGGAGGTCTTGATTTCCTGATATGAAAGATTGCGGAACATCTCGCCAAAGCCTTCGATTTCCTTATCCAGCAGTGGGCGAATAGCCTCCGGTGTGCCGTCTCTGCCGGTAATACCAGTGCCACCGGTGGTGATCACTGTGTTGATTGACGGGTCCTGTATCCAGCGAGATAGTACCTCCCTGATTTCGTATTTGTCGTCGCGTACGATCACTTTTTCGGCACAGCGGTGCCCTGCGTCCAACAGGCTGTCTTTTATCAATTTGCCGGAGGTATCCTCGGCTTCACCCCGGGTATCGGAGATTGTGAGCACAGCTATGTCGAGTGGTAAGAATTGCGCGTCATTCATTTGTGCCGGATTTCCCTTTTCGTGGATACCGATCATAACAGCAGGTGGCACTCTGATAGAATGGTGGTATTGAAAGAAGCATGATTATGGCTGAACGACTACAAAAAATTCTTGCTAATACGGGTTTGGGATCGCGTCGCGAGCTGGAGACCTGGATAGCTGCCGGTGAGGTTAACCGCAACGGCCAGA
>CAYPMR010000155.1:0-5251 GCA_964411665.1 uncultured Granulosicoccaceae bacterium
GATTATACCTGTATGAAACCGAGATATTCGTAAAAGTCGTACAATCACTGTTTCAGCCAGCAATCAATTATTTACTCATGAACCTTCAGCGCTCAGCCACAACTCAAAGCGCCCTTGTTACCGGTGGTACCGGTGGCCTGGGTACAGCAATTTGCCAACGTCTGAGCGAAGCAGGATACGCAGTCATTGCCAACTATCACCCCGCTGATAAAGAACAAGCGATAGCATGGCGCAAGGACCAGCAACAAAATGGTTACTCAATAGCGCTTGCCGCGGCCGATGTTTCCGATTACGCGGCTTGTGAAGCAATGGCGGCAGAACTTGCCGCCAGCATGCCTATAGACGTATTGGTCAACAACGCTGGTATCGTACGCGACGCGACACTGGTTAAACTCGAACCGCATCACTGGCAGTCGGTTATTGATACCAATCTCGGCAGCATGTACAACGTCTCACGCCAGTTTACCCCGGCAATGATCGACGCAGGTGCAGGCAGGATCATCAATATCGCTTCAGTCAACGGGCAACGCGGTCAGTTTGGACAAACCAATTACTCGGCGGCCAAAGCCGGGGTGCATGGTTTCACCATGGCTCTGGCACAAGAGCTGGCGGCCAAAGGCATCACGGTCAACACCATCTCCCCCGGCTTTATACAAACCGAGATGGTAAAAACAATCCCTCAGGAGATGCGCGATAAAATCGTCGCTGCGATACCCACACGCCGTATTGGCCAACCACAAGATATCGCCAATGCTGTTGCGTTTCTCGCCTCAGCCGACAGTGGTTATATTACTGGTATCAATCTACCGGTTAACGGTGGTGTGTTTATGCATTGATTGATATTCGCTGCACCTCAGTTCACTGCAAGTGCGTGATCGGGGTCTGTTTCGCAGGGGTGTGCAATCGCAGGGATGCGATTGCCAAGCCTACAAGGACGTACTCGGAATTATGTAGCAAACGCACAAAGCTATTTCATGCGGTTGGAATTAAAATGGCTGCATGGATCAAAAAAAGCCGCCTAATGTAGTTGTCTCTGGATTAATCAAACGCCGCAGGGACATACAGGCCAAGTCTGATTATCTCACACGCCAGTTTCTAGCGTTACAGCAAGACCTTGACGCGCTGGACAAGTCGATCAACATCATTGATCCGACATTCGACTTAAAAACTATAAAGCCAAAGCAATACCTTGATCCTGAAAGGAAGCTGTTACCGTATCAATCTGAAGTAGCTCAGATGCTAAGTGATCGAGAAAAGCCGCTTACATTGGCTGAGATTTGCGACAAACTGATAGAAGGTGGGCACCCGTGCGAATCCAGCGAAGATCGCAAGAAGATACGGGATAAAATCAAGAATCATCTAGTGCGAAAAGTAAAAAGCGGATGGATTGTCAAAGAGAACAGTCGTTACAGGCTGTCCGACTCACTGCTAGCGACTACCGAAACTTAGTAGCTGATAGATTCGCCAGCTTTGCTATTGCCCTGCCAGTAACCGCAGAAGTCACGCGAGACCGCAGATTGAGCGCAGCGGCTCATTATGTCAGTGAAAATATCACCATTTGAGCGGCGGCGAGTATCTTCACGATAAGCGGCTTCATTGGCATAGCGATCCATGTATTTGTTATCCATACGATGTACCTGCCCATACTGCATCCTGCGAAAACGGGCAAAGAAAGACTCTGCCTGATTAGTATTTTCACCTTCAGGGCCGCTATAACATTGAGCATGCATCACGCGCTTGGTTCGTAAAGTCGCATGCAGCACGTCGTAGCTGTTGTGCTCGTCAGCGAAGATAGTGGCTGTGCGGTCAATGTTGTCTACAGCCAGATGAAAAGCTGATTGCTGGTTTTCGCTACGAGTCAGGAAAGTACGGGTTTTAACAGCGCCTTGACCTGATTTCCCGCGCTGACGAATTACCATGACAGCACGTTTCTTGGGATTCTGGTTCTGCTTCAAACGACGATCAACGCGTGACGCAATGTGATTTTTCGGCCTTACGTGTTTGTTCACATATGCCGCGTCCATTTCAACTTCGCCAGTCAGAAGCTCGTCGTCATTATCAAGCAGCGATTCGCGGAGTTTATGAGCCAAGACAAAAGCAGTTTTGTATTGAACGTCCAGATCACGAGATAGTTGCAGTGCTGAGATACCCTTTGCACAGTTAGAGTAGATCGCGATAGCCGCCAGATAGTTTCTCAGTGGCATTTTGTGATTGGCGAAGATAGTGCCACTGGTAACAGAGAAAGAATGGTTGCAATCTTTACAACGCCACTGGCGACGAGTTTTCAGCCAATAGTGTTCTTTGTGTCCACATTTCGGGCAAACAGGCTCGCCATCTGTCCAGCGTGATGTTTTAAAAAGCTCAAAAGCCTTATCTTCCGAAAGGCGCATTATCTGCATCAACGAGAGGCTTCGCGCCTCCGCTGACAAAAGATAATGTTGGCCTTTCTTTGTTTTCATGTGATTCATTATGTGCCATTTGGCACATTTAGTCAAGCGATATTTGTGCCGTTTGGCACTTGTAATGTAAAATTGCTGTTTGCTTATAAAGTTTCATAAAGATATGGCTACAAACTTTCAAGAATTGCTTTCTGATTTGCAGGAAGCTGGTTATACAGATGCAAAGGTTGCGGAAGCCGCCGAAATTGACCGGACTATGATTACCCGACTCCGCACTGGTAGGCGACAACAGCCGACCTATGACGTAGGCAAGGCAATCGTCGATCTACATAAAAAAGCCATGAAAAAGCGAAAGGCTTGATCATGGCTGTTTGCTACAATATGCAGCGAGCATCCGTGCTCAGCGGTTCATAATAATCGGGAATACTGATACACCTCAGACACCCGTCCCCGTGAAGTCTGGGCCGCTCACGTTCGGCTAGTCCTGAACAGGCGACGGCGAAAGGGTCTCAAGCCTCGCCGTCGCAACTACACCCCGAGATTCTGCAAGCAAAATCTCAGAAGTGCTTGCATTGTGATGTACGTCACAATAATATGCAAGCATATTGATATTTATGCATGCACATGACAAATAAAGATAAAGCAAAAATAGCTGGTGGAAAGGCTAGAGCTGAGAAACTCTCATCTGAGCGGCGATCTGAGATTGCAAAGAATGCGGCTTTGGCCAGACACAAGCCCAAGCATCCCAAGGCAACTCATAAGGGCGAACTGCAAATCGGCGACGTTGTAATGAACTGTTTCGTTCTTGATGATGGTCGACGAGTTATTTCGGGGCGGACTATGACCGCCGCAATAGGCATGAAAGGGCGTGGCCAAGGTATTGCGCGTATAGCATCATTAAAAGCGGTTAATACCAGCGAAAACAAAGAGTTAGTTCTGGCCATAAACAACCCTATAAAATTCTTAGGTGGGTCTCCTCAAATCGGAAAACCAAGTGATGGGTTTGAGGCTACGGTTTTGCAAACACTCTGCGAAGCAATGCTTCGTGCTCGTGACGATGGGCTTTTGCTTACCGAGCATGAATTGAGATACGGACGGCATGCCGATACCCTGATAAGAGCTTTTGCGCGTGTAGGCATAATTGCTCTCGTAGATGAGGCCACTGGATATCAAGGTGTAAGACCGGACGATGCTCTGCAGGCATACCTTGAGAAAGTACTCAGATCTGAGCTGGCTGCTTGGGCAAAAAAATTCCCAGATGAATTTTATGAGAATATTTACCGACTGAAAGGCTGGCCATGGCCCGGAATGGGTAAAAATCGATTTAGCGTGGTCGCCCACTACACAAGGGATTTAGTCTACGAACGTATAGGCCCTGGCGTCCTTAGTGAGCTGGAGACACGCAGCCCTAAAGACAACAAGGGCAATAGAAAAAATAAGCTGCACCAATGGTTAAGCGATGATTTTGGAAACCCCATGTTGGCGCAGCACATACATTCGCTAATGATGTTACAGCGACTATCAATAGCAAACGGACAAAGCTGGAACTCGTTTCTAAAGTCTGTTGATCAAGTCATGCCAAAACGAGGCAACACCTTGGAACTGCCGCTTGATGACCCTAATTAGTGATGATTGTTTTGAAAGGTAGTTTAGTCCAATAAATGTTTTTCAAAAATACTACATGAAAGATTTTGTTATTTTTCAATGGGTTAGAATAAATCTAGACAAGAATAGTGGAAATTAGACAAATTAGCCTAAACTTTGTACTATCGGGGTCGATACACAGCGAAGACACGGCATAGACCGTGCGTATCGCTGTACCTATTTATATCGTAAATTGGATGGAAACTAAAATGAGACATGTGGACGGGGTTTACTACTTCGATCATTTGGTCGAAGCAGGCTCCCCTAAAAAGGTCGGAGAAGAATCGACAGTAAGTGTCAAGGCTGCCAGCCCTGTCACCACAGATAATGCGCCGGGTGAGCTTCCTTATCGCTCTTTTGAGGATCAAGCTAAAATGACAGCAGAATCTGCATCTCGGGTGTTAGCTTCCTCGAAAAAGTTTACCGGTCATCCTGAATAAACCTAGTCGGAATGTTATTCTTACGCGCCTCCCTAATACGGAGGCGTTTTTGTTTTTAGACTAAATTTATCCAAGGACATACAAATGGAACGGGAGCCATCTGTTTTATTCAATGAAAGTTCGGTAGAAGACGAGATTTCCCTGCTGAGCCAAATAGAGACTTTTTGTTTAGGCATAGGAATGGAATCTATTCGGGTCGATACCGAGGTGCTTGACACGATAGTCTTGGACATAAAGACCGACTTCCCACACGAAGCTGGACTCGAAAAATCCAGTGCGTTCAAAAAAGTAGCTAATTTTTTATGTTTTTTTATTGCTATGAAGCCGATTAGGTCGGCCATCCCCGACTCAGCAGGCAAAATTGCGGAATTCGATATAAATGTAGTGGTTGGTCTTGATATAGCCCTCAATTCGTTATACGGCGCAATGATTCACTCTCGAGAAAAGGTTTCTTTTTGCATCGTAAAAGAACACTTGGCATTGAGCGATCACTCGTATTACGACATGCTAGAAATGCTTTCAGCTGTAACGCCAGCGCCGCATTTCCATATGCTTGCGATTTTGCTTGAACAAATTACCTACAAGACAAATAAAGACTGTCAATATAAAGATTTAATTTACGGATAGACCCTTTAAAAAAGCAGACGCATAATCCCAAAAAAATCAAACTAACCCATCGCCATTATTCTGAGTCGGTAATTTGCTGTAAATTCCGAATATATATTTGTGCAACAGCTACATAATTCCGAGTACGTCCTTGTAGGCTTG
>CAYPMR010000156.1:0-5112 GCA_964411665.1 uncultured Granulosicoccaceae bacterium
AACTGGCCCTGCATTTTCGTGATGTGATGTTGCTCGAGCGTGGTTTGAGCAAAAATACACTGGCTGCCTATTCATCTGACTTGGGGAAATTTTTCACATGGCTTGCTGCTAATGATCTGTCGCCAGTGCAGACACATCGTGACCATATACTCAGTTATATGGGATCGTTGCTTGAGCGTGGTCTGAGTGCACGATCAGCCGCAAGAGTGTTGTCAACATTACGGCGGTTTTTTGCTTTCATGGTGCGAGAGGGGTACATGAAGCGAGACCCCAGTGCGCTGGTAGACAGTCCTAAAATAGGTCGACCGCTACCGCATACACTGTCAGAGGCAGATGTAGAAAAGCTGTTGCGTGCGCCTGATACAGCTACGGTGCTGGGTTTGCGCGATCGAGCTATGTTGGAGATGCTCTACGCTTGCGGGCTAAGAGTAAGTGAACTCGTTGGTCTGCAAATGCAACAGATCAATCGTAATCAGGGAGTGCTGCGCATATGGGGAAAAGGTAGTAAAGAACGCCTGATTCCCATTGGTGAGGAGGCTTTGCTCTGGCTTGATCGCTATCTCAAAGATTCTCGAAACGATCTTCTACCGGCAGATGCACCCGTGGGCGGTGAAGCTACTTTTGTTTTTCTTTCTTTGCGGGGCAGGTCGATGACGCGGCAGACTTTCTGGCATGCGATAAAAAAACATGCTCGATGTGCTGGTATCAATAATCAACTGTCTCCACATACATTGCGCCATGCATTTGCAACACATCTGGTTAATCATGATGCAGATTTACGGGTCGTACAGTTGTTATTAGGTCATAGCGATTTATCTACAACACAAATCTATACCCACATTGCCCGAGAACGAATAAAAGACCTGCATGCCCAGCATCACCCACGCGGTTAATATCCCTGGGGGGAGCGTTATATGGACGGTTTGGCGAGCGGGAGGTCTTTTAAATCACATGCACGCGGCACGATGGCACACTTTTTCCGCAATCGTTCTTTAATTACTGAATCCATAATGGGTTTAGTCGATAAGCTAGTTATACCTTCTGTCTGGAGCAGATTGTTGAATTGCTGATTCCAGTACGTTTTTTGCACCAACTTGTACTAAAGGAATGTGATTTGAGGCTCTATGTTACGAGTGGGCAAATATGATGAGCGACATTCTGGTTTAAACTAACGGATTACGCATAAGTGCCTGTATCCAATGTACACCTCATGCAGTGCATATTGGACATGCAGTATTAGATTGAACCGATAAATCAGACGGCTTGTAGTTACTGCGAGATTGCGCGATGCTGAAGCCTTCACCCTAACCGCCGTATAGGGGCGATCAGGTATTGACCGGAAACAAACGTATGACAAATTTCCCAGTCACTGTGATTGATATTGTTTGCCGATATGCTGCACGGTTATCCCGTCAGGCGATTATAAGGCGTGGCTTGGCGGTATTGGCTGCAGGTTTGATCGCTGTAACGGGTATGCAATCGTTGCATGCGGCCGACGACATAGAGAAAGTGCAGGCGCAGATTAAGAAACATTTGCCTGACATTGATATTTCAAGTATTGCCGATACCCCCATTGATGGCGTCTACGAAATGATTAGTGGTGGTCAGATCTATTACGTTGGCAACGGTGGTCAACACCTCCTCGACGGTGACATCATCGACCTTAGTACGCGAGAAAATCTTACCAACACACGCCTTGGTGGCATCCATATCGATTTAATAAACGCCGTTGAAGAAGGCGACATGCTTATCTATGAGCCGGATAATTACAGCGGTCGTTCAATTACGGTTTTTACTGATACCAGTTGCGGTTTTTGTCGCAAGTTGCACCAGGAGATTGATCAGATCCTCGATGCAGGTATTGCAGTGCGCTATCTGCTGTTTCCGCGTGCAGGCCTCGGGTCAGCTGCTCACAAAAATCTTGAGAGCGTCTGGTGTGCAGATAACCCTCAAGAAGCAATGACAATCGCCAAATCAGGTGGAAACGTCAGAGGTGCATCCTGTAGCAATCCTATCGAGTCACACGTCGCTCTGGCTGAACAAGTTGGCCTGCGAGGCACGCCATTAATATATCTTGATACCGGGCGACAAATTCCCGGTTACCGTCCGGCTAATGAATTGGTTCAATTGATCGAGCAAGGCGAACCTACACAAACCAACTAAAATACACCTCGACGGTAAACATCCAGTTGCCGTCACCTCCAGTATTCATTCCCGGTTGAGTCGGTAGCTACAATCATCATCGGCTTAGTACTGATATATTATTGAAGTATATAGCGGGCTGTTATGCACGGAAACTTGGCGCCGTTTCAATCTTTTGCCTCTATCCGTGTAAAACCGAAAATCGCTATTGTGCGAGAATAGGCGCAGGTATCAAACAGGAGTCGGCCTTGCGTTATATTAAATCACCCTGTTATCGAAAAATGTCTGTCTTGAATACAACCCGCGCAGCCTTGTCGCAGGTGGTGTTTGGTTTGGGTCTGATGATTTTGATTGTCGCTAGCCCTTTAAGCGCAGATCAGAATGCAAGCGAATTGCCCCGTTTGTTCAGTGAACTTAAGTTCGCCAAGTCCGCAGAGGGAGCAGCTCGTGTTGAAGCGGAGATATGGTTGCAATGGTTGGAAATAGATGATCAGAAATCATCGACGTTACTAGAGCAAATCGTACACGCGATGGAAACAAGAGATCTGGACGAAGCTCTGATTGCCAGTGATGAGTTAATCGCTCATAACCCGGAATTCGCGGAAGGTTGGAACAAGCGCGCTACGGTCCATTACCTGATGGGTCGGTATGAATCTTCTGTTAACGATATTCGTCAAACGCTTTTGCGCGAGCCACGGCATTTCGGTGCGATTTCAGGCCTTGGCCTTATTTTTTTACGCAAAGGTGATCTGCCTTCAGCCCTTGAAGCGTTTGAACGAGTACTGGAGATCAGCCCTCAATCAATAAATGCTCAGCGAAGCGCAGAGAGTGTCAAAGGACAAATTGGTGAAGAGATTTAGCAGATCTTTGGTTTATAAAGTTGCATAAAATGGATCCCGCCTGCGCGGGGATGACGAGAAATAAGTTGTAGGTAATCTAACTTTTCGGGTTCAAATAATTATCCTGGACAGTAGTGCGCGAAGGCGGGGATGACGTCCTTTACTATCAATCTCTGTGCAATTAATTTGCACTGAAATTTAAGCTCGTTGTGTATATGTTTTTGTTACATCGTCGTTTGCAGTCGTATTTGCAGTCGTTGCTGCTGCTGCTCTTCACCCTTCAATCATCTTCGGCTTTGGCAGAAGATTTTATTTCAGCTAATGGATTTCATCCGATAAAAGCGCTGTTCGGTTTTCCATATTCCCGGCTTGAACCTCGTGCCACTGGTAATGCTGACGCGACTCGTAGTCAGTTGTCTCTGCAGATAGATTATTCCAATATATTCGCTGGGGGTTTTCGTGGTGATGAGATATTGATATTCGATGGAGAATCAACACGCGTTAACCTTTCGTACCAAAGGCGGCTTAACGCCTGTATTGCATTTGGTGTCGATCTGCCTTTCCTGACCCATCAACCCGGTTCTTTTGATCGCTTTATCGAAACCTGGCACGATGTATTTGGTCTGCCAAATGCCAGGCGTGATGAAAGTCCCAGAGATCAACTGCTGTTTAGCTTTCGCGATTTGGAATCATCTCAGGAGCTCAGAATCGATGCTGCAAGTTCCGCAGTGGGTGATATTCAATTTCAAGGTGCTTTTAGAGCGGGTTGTCTCAATGCTCTGGCAGGCATTGGTTCTTCTTTTTTATCTTCTTCTATAGTTCGCCTGGGATTGAAGCTGCCAACCGGCTCAGTTGAGGAATTTAGCGGCAGTGGAGAGTTTGATTTTTTTCTTGATATGACTCTGCCGCGTATTTCCCTGGCTGACAGTGTCGGCTTCAGAGCAAGTGCCGGCTTGCTGATTCCCGGTGAGGTAGCTGTTTTCGAGCGATTGGAATCTCAGGTCCTGTTCGCTACAACTGCGTTTACTTTCCAACCCCGGTGGTTGGCTGTACACGGGTTCGATGTAATAACGCAGCTCGATTTTGCTACGCCGTTGTTTGATAGTGAACTGCGCGAGCTGGGTGCTTTCAGTACACAGCTTGGAGTAGGGGGTGGCTGGCAAATGTCAGCCACGCAGCGTTGGGAGTTCGCCTTTCTGGAGGACATCGGTGTGGATACTGCCCCCGACTTTGTCTTCCATTTACGCTATCAGGGTCGATGGTAGAGCTATCAGTAGACGCAGCAAGGGCGGGGAAATCGTTTTCGTTTACTTTTTTGCCCTGCGACTGTTGGTAGCTGTTTTCTTCCTGGCAGAGCCTCTGGTTTTTTTACCTTTTCTTGTTCGCGGCTTTTCAAACAGTACACTGTAAACATCGCTATAGCGCTTGGCGAAATGAACCTTGATGCCCTTGATGATGTGTTTTGGCAGTTCCTCGTAGTCATTGCGATTGGCTTCAGGCAATATGATTTCGTCTATGCCGATGCGTCTGGCAGCAATGATTTTCTCGCGTATGCCGCCTACCGCTAACACTTCACCGGTCAACGTTAACTCACCAGTCATTGCAACACCTGGTTTGGGAGCCACGCCCTTTGCCAGTGATACCAATGCACTGGTGAGGCTTATACCGGCGCTGGGACCGTCTTTAGGGGTTGCACCTTCAGGCACATGTACATGCAAAGTACGAGAGGTAAAAAAGTCTGGATCGATATCGAATTGTTCGCTGTTAGTTGTAGCGAAGCTGTGCGCGATCTGCGCTGATTCGCTCATGACCTTGCCGAGCTGCCCGGTCAGGGTGATGCCACGGCTCTTCTCGTGAACAATGGTTGCCTCAACCGGCAAGGTGGTACCACCGAGCGATGTCCACGCAAGTCCGGTGACGATACCGACCCCGGCCAGTCTGCTGTCATCACGGAAATAGGGTTGGCCGACAAAATCTTCAAGATTTTTCCCGGTTATGCTGATGCGTTTTTCCTTGCCAAGCAGTTTAACTATGGATTTACGCAGTATCTTATGTAGCAACTTGTCCAGCGTTCGAACACCGGCTTCGCGTGCGTAACCTTCGATTAACTCACTCAGCGCCGAGTCACTGA
>CAYPMR010000157.1:0-5085 GCA_964411665.1 uncultured Granulosicoccaceae bacterium
CGTTGCTTTTCGGCGCACAGGCCATAAAGGTAATTGCCTGGGCAATCGCCAGTTCACCTTCGGGACTACCCAATCGCTCGTAACTTTCCCAGGCAAACTGCGCAAGTTGCGATGCACGTGGATCGGCCAACCCAATGTCTTCCGTGGCAATACGCATGACCCGACGTGCAATGTACTTTGGATCACAACCGCCGTCGATCATACGACAAAACCAGTAGAGTGCTGCATCCGGGTTGGAGCCACGTACCGATTTATGCAGTGCAGAGATCTGATCATAAAAAAGATCCCCGCCCTTATCGAACTGCCGTGATGAATCGCGCGAAACTTGTTTTAACACCTGTTCATCGATAACACAGTGCTCGCCCTGTCGTGGCGCGCAATCCACTGCCAGCTCAAGCAATAACAAAGCGCGACGTGCATCCCCATCTGCCAAGACAGCCAATTCATCGCGCAGATCGGGAGCAAAATCTATGCTTTGTGTACCGTAGCCCCGTGATTCATCGTCCAGCGCACGATCAATGATACGGCGCATATCATCTGCTTCCAGACGTTTAAGAACATAGGTTCGAACCCGCGATAGCAACGCATTATTCAGCTCGAAGGATGGGTTTTCCGTTGTAGCGCCAACAAAGAAAACAGTGCCGTCTTCGATATGTGGAAGAAAAGCATCTTGCTGCGCCTTGTTAAAGCGGTGCACCTCATCAACAAACAACACGCTGCGCTTACCTGACAGGTCACGTACTTCACGAGCGCTTGCGATTGCTTCACGTATTTCTTTAACACCGGACAACACGGCAGAGAGGCTGAGAAATTCGGCATCACAATGGGATGCAATCATACGGGCAAGCGTTGTTTTACCAGTACCTGGAGGACCCCAAAACACCATCGAATGCAATCTGTCGTGCTCCAGTGCCTGACGCAGCGTGCCACTGGCTTGAAGCAGGTGATGCTGTCCGTGAAATTCATTCAGATTAGCCGGGCGCATACGCTCGGCAAGCGGTGCTACATTTTCACCGGCGAACAATGAGGGTTGTTCGACGCGGTTCATCAGGTTGAACTGGCAAATGGGTTTACGGCAGAGGGTTTTCTAATAAATGATTTCGCAACAAAAGCAAGCACAGCGGCCGCCTTTGCAGGCAGCCCGAAAGTGCCAGAAATGCTAGCCGTTGCCGATAACATCGACTCCGGCAGGTGGAACAAAACGAAATTTTTCATCATCAATGCTGACATCGGGCTTGAATGCCGAGAAACGAATCTGGGTTGCCTGCCCGAAACTGTCACGCAGCTCCATCGCCGCAAGACCGTCTCCGGAAAGACCCAAGTATACAATCTCAAAATCCGAATCGTTTGCACGGGGTTTCAGTTCGACCCATTCTATCCCATCGGATTGGCCTAGCGGGCGCAATTCAAATTCCTGTTCTAACGGCTTGTCACCCATGAGTAGCGCCAGCGGCGTACCAGCACCTTGCTCGGTCAGCGGGCTGACAGTAACTTGTTCGAGCTCTATATCGTAGAGCCAGATACTCTGGCCATCGGCAACTATCTGCTGCGCAGGCTGGATGTAATTCCAGACGAAACGCCCGGGGCGTTTGAGTAATACATTGCCCGATGACTCTTGTATCTGCGTGTCATTGGCATCGTAGACAGTCTGCACGAAGTTCGCGGAGAAGGATTTTAATGACTCAGTGAAATCAGTCAGTCGCTTCAATACTTCCTGTGGCTGATTAGACTGAGCCGCAACAGTACCGGCACTCAACATAAGGCAGAGCAAACCGCAAGATAACACTCTGACCAATTGCGTAACCCTTTGACTGAATAGTCGAACTACACATCTGTTGTTAACTTGCCGCATTATAGTGTCCAATTGGTGTGCTCCTGTTGGGCATTGATTCTTCCTGAAATTCCCTAATCGCAACTACTTTCAGTAACTCGATGAATTGCCAGTAGTACTATTGATTACAACATGACACGCGCGTTTCATGCCACGGCTTGCGAAATGGCAAGGTTGTCACCCAGGTTACGCGGCGAATTGATAAAGTTCACACATTGTGAAAAATAGTGCCATCGAATGCAGTGCGTGTAAGGCAATCGCTGCTTCCAGACAGGTTTAATGAGCGTTAGTCCATCGCAATAGGCGGTGGCGCCAATACTTCACGGTTACCATTTGACTGCACCTGACTGACCACGCCAGCCGCCTCCATATCTTCAACAATTCGCGCCGAGCGGTTATAACCGATTTTCAGGCGGCGTTGAACGTAAGAGATGGAAGCCCGACGAGATTCCGTCACAACAGCAACAGCCTGATCATAAAGTTCATCCTGCTCACCGCCCATATCTTCGCTGTCAGCAGGAATACCCGGCAAAGAACCGACTTCTTGCACAATTTCGTCAATGTAGTTGGGCTCACCGCTACTTTTCAGATTAGCAACAACGGCATGCACTTCATGGTCATCAACGAATGCACCGTGCACACGTTCAGGTATGCCGACACCTGCTGGCAGATACAACATGTCACCATGGCCAAGCAATGATTCAGCACCCATCTGATCGAGAATAGTTCTTGAATCCACTTTGGATGAAACCTGAAAAGCAATTCGCGTTGGAATATTCGCCTTGATCAGACCGGTGATCACATCAACGGATGGTCTTTGAGTGGCAAGAATCAGATGGATACCTGCGGCTCGTGCCTTTTGCGCGATTCGCGCGATCAGCTCCTCGGCCTTCTTGCCGACCTGCATCATCATGTCAGCGAATTCGTCAACCACTACAACGATCAGCGGGAACGGTTCCAGAGTCGGTGGTGGATCACCCGGATTAATGGCTGTTTGCTGGTTGTAAAGTGGATCCGGCAAGGGCTCACCCGCTTTGATAGCCTCGCGCACCTTTTTGTTGTAACCAGCCAAGTTACGCACGCCAAGACTTGCCATGACCTTGTAACGTCTTTCCATTTCACCGACACACCAACGCAAAGCATTGGCTGCCTCTTTCATATCGGTCACGACAGGGGTTAACAAATGCGGAATACCGTCATAGATATTGAGTTCCAGCATTTTCGGATCAACCAGTATCAGCCTGACCTCCTGAGCGGTTGCCTTGTACAACAAACTCAGCAACATGGCGTTCACGGCCACCGATTTACCTGAACCTGTTGTTCCAGCCACCAACAAATGCGGCATACCGGCAAGGTCAGCAGTGACAGGCGTCCCGCTGATGCTTTTACCCAGTGCCAGCGTCAACGGCGATTTCGCTGAGTCGTACTCCTTCGATTGCAACAGCTCGGATAATTGAATAAGTTCTCGCTCTTCGTTCGGTATCTCAAGACCAATGGTTGATTTACCAGCGATTACCTCAACGACACGTACACTGATCAGAGAAAGCGATCGTGCTATATCTTGCGTTAGATTGGTGATTTGTCTGGCTTTGGTGCCAGGTTCGGGCTGGAGCTCGAAACGCGTGATGACAGGTCCGGGATGAACCGCCACAACATCTACCGTTATATTAAAATCAGCGAGCTTCACTTCCAGCAGCCGGGAAAGAGTTTCAAGCTCCTCGTCGGTGTAGCCTGCCTTGTGCCGCTGCGGAGGATCGAGCAATGATAAAGGCGGCAGATCTGAATCAGGCATGTCCCGGAATAGCGGATACTGATGTTCGTCAGTACTACGCGAGCCAATAGCCAGTTTTTTCTTGGCAGGCTTGCGCGCAGTTGGGGCAGCGGGTTTTACAGTAGCTTTTGCTGAAGCTGAACCTGCAGCCATTTGCGCATCAGAGCTACCCGCCCCTGCGACCTTGCGAATGGGCTTGAGAACAGGATTGGTTAATACTGGATGTTCATCGTCATCGGGCAATTTGGAATCACCGCTAGCTCGTTTCGATGCTGCACGCAATTTCTCCAGCGCAGCAGATTCGATTTTGTCAGCTCTGGTTTTTTGCGCTAACTGATTTCGTCCAAGCGCTAGCGTCTTATCCAGCAAAGAGAGATCGTGCTCGTCAGTGGCACCTGTTGCACCAGCAGCCTTGGCCTTTGCAGCCGCTGTGTCATTTCCTTTGCCTTTGGCTTTAGCCGATGCTTTGGCAATCTCTGCCCTGAAACCGCTCATACCTGCGGTCTGGTCAAACAGCTCTTCACCGGTTTCATCGAAGGGGTCAAGTAACGGATCATCATCAAGTGCCGAGTGACCAACACGTGCCTCTTCCAGATAGATTTGTCTGGCGCGCGCGAGCTCGCGGCGTTTTTGTACCGCACCAACCCCATCAACAGCGCCGTGTAAAAATGATGCTATCCGCCGACCAAGGACAAGAGCTGCACCGCCAATACTATCGAGCATACCGGACCAGGTAGAGCCTAACGACAAGGTCAGGGAACACAATAGCAATGCAATCAGCAGCAAGGTTGTGCCGAGTGGCTTGAATAGGGAGACCAGCTTCCAGGCGATCTCAGTACCGAGTATGCCACCTCCAAAGGTGCTATCCGGAAGCGCGCCTTCTGTAACACCGAAGTGCAGGTCAGCAAGTCCACAGGCAGAGACCAGCATCAGCACAACGCCCAGCAACCTGACAAAGACGAACGGCTCGTTCAAAGAGCGAATACGTCTGGGCCGGAACAGGCGCCAACCACAATAGGCAAGCACGACCGGGACAATATAAGCAACATAACCGAACAGATAGAAAAGAACATCTGCCAGCCACGCACCACCGAGACCAACACTGTTAGCGATATTGCTATTGAGCCCGGTATGCGACCAGCCCGGGTCGTTAGCATCAAATGTCGATAATGCAAGTAGCACGATAACCGACAGAACAATGCATCCTATACCGAAGAGTTCACGCGCCAACCCTGAAAATTGCTCAAACGCCCTGCTTCCCCGGGCCGCATCGATCAGCGAATCAGCGGACACAGTCGAAGCAGCCCCCACACGGCTGGACTTGACCGATTTGCCGACAGCACCTCTACCGGTCGCTTTACCAGCAGACTTTCTGGGCGTGCTTTTTCGGGCAACAGTTCTAGCTGCCGGCTTGCGCTTACGCGCTGAGGTGGCACGTTTTTTTTTCGTCTGAGCCAAGTGTGTTCCGCAATGACGAGATCTA
>CAYPMR010000158.1:0-5083 GCA_964411665.1 uncultured Granulosicoccaceae bacterium
CTATGTCTGATCAAAACCGCTCGTTCGATTTTCTGATCATTGGTGGCGGTATGGCAGGCATCAGTGCAGCGGCAGCTCTTGCTACCCATGGCAGTGTTGCAGTACTGGAAACAGAAAACCATATTGCTTACCACTCTACTGGGCGCTCTGCCGCCACTTACATTCGCAACTACGGTAATAGTACTTTACGTATTCTTAATAACCTCGCATTCCCTTATCTTAACGGTGACGCCATCGGTGAATCAGTTTTGCAGCCAAGAGGAGAACTCTTGCTGGTAACACCCCAGGACGAATCTGGTTTTACTGAGTTCATGAAATCTGCGCAAAGCGTAGAGGCGCTAACAGCACAACAAGCGAGCGATATCGTACCCTGTATTCGCACGGAAAAGATCAGTGCCGCCGTATACGAACCTGATGCACGCGATATCGATGTTGATCGTCTATTGCAGGGATACGTAAAACAACTAAAGAAAAACCAGGGAGAGATTTTTACCGACACCAAAGTCAGCACACTCACCAAGGACGGATTTGATTGGCAGGCAACAACAAACAACGGTAACTTTCGATGCCGTTCTCTGATCAATGCTGCAGGCGCGTGGGCTGATCAAATTGGAATGCTTGCTGGATTGCCACCAATCGGCATGCAACCCTTACGACGCTCTGTACAACTTTTCGAGACAACAAACAAAGCGGTAGCCATGGACGACTGGCCACTATTTGGAAATTTTTCGGAAACCTGGTATGCAAAACCGCAGAGTGGCCAGCTGATGATTTCACCTGCGGATGAAGACCCGGTCGACCCACAGGATGCATGGCCAGATGATGAAGTACTAGCCGCAGGTGTCGACAGGTTTGAACAGATGGTTGATCTGGAACTGCGGCGCCCTACCCATAGCTGGGCCGGTTTAAGATCGTTTACTGCCGACAGAACACCGGTTGTTGGTGAAGACCCACTGGCTGACGGGTTTTTCTGGTTGGCCGCACAGGGTGGTTACGGCATACAGACTGCTCCGGCTACCGCCTCGTTGTTGGCAGCGTTGTGTTTAGGTAACAGTATTGACGATCAAAATTTAATCGACAGCATCTCACCCGCGCGCTTTACTGAGCGATAGCCGCTTTACTGAGCGATAACAAAATTACCTTCTGAAAAAGTGCCTTCTGAATCAGGGCTGCAATTACACCTATCAACACAAAAATAGCTGCGGGCGAAATTCGATGATACAAACGATACCCATACAACACAGCTATCGTCAATGACAACAAAGCTATCGAATAAATAAGACCAACACCGGCGGCTAATCACTATGTTTCGTATTAATATTTGTATCCAACTGAAGCTAAAAACAGATTGTTGCCTCTTCTCCGATTCAGTGGCACTTCAGAGTTGAATAAGTAGTCAATTCCTATAGTAAATCCCTTTTTATTGAATCCTGAAAAATGATAGTTTAGAAATATACCTTGTCCTATTACAATCCCTGATGCAAATACCTGAAAGCCAGCAGTGACACGAGGTGTTAGTTTCTGCTCCACAGAGGCTCCGGTGCCAATTGCTCCAAAGGCGAGTCTAAATTTAGTTGCGTTGAGTTTATAAGTACCCTGAATACCTATGATTCCACCATACTGTACGCCTGCGCCAATACTTGTACCCCAATCTGCTTGTACCGACAGTGGGCATAGCAAGGCGGCGATTAGAATTGAAATTCTTGACATATCAAACTTTCATTGTAGTTAGCACCTAGCGCCTGTCTCAGCGACAGTGTAGTGGGTTGTGGTGAAGTCACGTTCCGATGCACCATCAATATTGTCTGTTACAGACACTTGTTATGTGGGTCCATTCTTATTAAGTATATTCCTCGTTGTCGGGAATCATACATTGCCGAATCCAAGGCTCCAAGTTTCTATAAAACCTACTCAAAGGGTAGCTTGGCTCATTTTCCGCAGAGTAACTTAAATGGACTACAGCAAATTTCTGAGCATGTGACCTGATTGAATCGCCGCTCCCGACTGTCAGTTGCATGCGAGGCATGGATGGGCTTTACGCTTTCGCCCAATCTCTCGCCTACTACCCCAACCTTTCAATGATCGGCGGCGCGTTTATCGTCGCCGCATTTCAATGGTTTAAATCCATATAACACAGGATTTTCAATAATGCTTTGAGGTTAAGGATTGCTTGAAGTCTGAAACGTGATCCCCTCAATCTGTCCGTGCACCTGATTTCCTTATTCGCCCGGCGAGTTATCGATTCATTCAGATGACCCATGAATCGATAGAGGTTCAACGACTATTCGAGTCGTGCAAATATTACAACAAAATATTTTTAGCCATGCCATTTCGTCAAATAACCGTCGCGAATCAGGCGTTCTATGCCAACTACTTACCAGTCATCCAATTATATTTTGTTGTCATGAGTTAATCGTGTTGTTTGAATAACTTCTCTTGGCATTTAAATCTTCGTTTCCTTGATCGCAACTTACAAAGCGTTCGTTCTATTTTCAATCGTGACATTTATTCGTTTGCATATTCATTTGTTTAGAATTCATCGGCAAGATATCACTTAAATGAATCAACCAATTACTAAATTTATTTTAATTAAGATTTATGTTTGTGCAAATGTGAGATTACCCACCAATGATCGTTGACGTTAAAAATAATATCGGTAAACATGCCGTGGCTTTCGCAACTGCTTCGAAACATTAATGAATATTCTAGTGATAGCGAGAGTTCATTTTTACTGTGCTTTAGTTTAGTTACGATTTTTTTTAACCAAAATGGACGTCAAAAAACTATGAAACGATACTGCAAGTTCCCGTTGTTTGTCTCTCTGATGTTGGGAGCATCCATGATAAATGCAATCGAACTTAGTCCTGATGATAGAGGCCAATTGCTGATTGCCCCTGTGTACAAAGCAAGTGAAGGTCAATCAACTGAGATACGAGTAGTAAACCCTAGTAGAACGCACGCGGTTAAAGCCATTGTCAGTGTTCGATCCTCGGTTAACTCACTCGAAATCCTCAATTTTAATCTGTACCTCACACCTACAGACGTTTGGACGGGCGAGCTGCGAAATACCGGTTCCGGCCTTGAGCTGTTTTCTGAAGACGACTCTATCCTGGTTGGATTGAACGATGGCGGTGCGAGCACAGAGTCTGCGATAATCTCCGGTGTATTTACCGAGCCAGGCAATGGTGTCGTTTTTTCTACTTTCGACGAACGCGATAGCGGTCAACAGGTTGAATTAGGCCACTTTGAAGTACTCGGCGTCTATTCTGTCTCGGGTGCAGGAATTGTCCCCGGCATGCCAAAATCAACGTTATTCGAAATCGATAACATCTCGTACAACAACGATACCTTTCGGCAAAACGGTGTGATTAAAGGCGGGCTGTTCGACGGTTATGCTCCTGTAAACACAGCCAGCGACTGTACAGGCAACGCAGTAACAGATCTTCCGAATCACACTGCAGGACTATTAACTCAAGTTGGAGGAGCTAGCTACTGCATTAACACTCGTGACAATGTCTCACTTTTTGGCGAAGCGGTGCTGAAGCTTAGCGAAAGTACCGGGGCATTTCGCTACGACCTTTTAGCGTTGCGCAATAGTTTCGCAGGGGACGTGATTGCCAACCCTCTTTTCGATGCTGTAACCCAACAAGATACACCATTGGGCGTACGAATGGGTGCGATAGATGAGAGAACCGGAATCGCCACAGACAATATTGAACAAATCAATAGCGTTTTTCGCTACACCACATTCGAGGGTATATACGACAGCTTGATTCAAAGTGCGAATAACAGTTTTGTGAACGAGGTTGGCGAAGCTGAGAGTATGTTAGTAGTTACCTTTCCATTTAAATATCGGCACCTCCACTCAAGCTCGCCCGACTATACCTTTAACCCGGTCCAGAGAGATATAGGTCGAAGTACTAATGCTATTCCGATTGACGTATTAAATGATAATAGTGCAGACCGACAAGGTGTGGACTTTGATCCAAGTGTCGATCACTACGATTACGACTTCGGCTACAGCAGTGACGCATTCAACGCATTAAATCGCTTCAACGCTAACGGCGCCACTCTGGGCTACCCCAACCATGGTGACAACGGTGCTTTTATCTACGGAGAAACGGCTACAGATGCCAATGGGGCGTTGGTACTATGGGACGACGTAACAGTTAACGTTGCTTCATGGGATACCTCTGAACGTTTCGAGATGGTAGATGGAGGCTCTTTTACTACTGTTATTTCCGGTGGACCCGGCATTGATACGCCGATTGAAACTTCGTTGCTTGCTTACGAAGTTAATTTGATTACCGATGCAGACAACGAGCTTTGGTTCTCCACCAAGGGTTGGTACGAAGCAACCTTCACCGAAGTCAGCAACCGCCCAGCGCCGACAATTGTAATGACGCTCACAACTGACACCACCGGTAATAGCCGCATTGACTACGCGGTAACCATCGATTAGCCAGTGAAGAATAACAGGGAAAATGTATTATGATTAAAGACAAAACCAAGGTGCTTTGTTTGATAGCATTCGCACTAACTGCGAGCGGTTGTAGCAATGATGGCACTGACATTACCGACACTCAATTGTTGGATGATGCTATCAACGCAGACGTTATCACGACAACTGAAGTAACGAACGGCACTGGCACAAGTAGTGGTATCGCTACTCAAGTAACACCAGTAAGCTCTGCACAGATGGCGGCATTCGTCAGAAATCCGTTGTTAGCTGCTATTCCAACTGAGCTAAACGGTGGTACATCCACCTCTTTACCACGCAGTTATATCACTAATCCACTGACGAACTAGGATCTGGTGACCTACCATGCAAAACGCTCCAATTTGGAGCGTTTTGAGTTTAGATGCATCAACAATCACAGCTAACGATCACAGGACACCTAATAACTTTCGCTCTATATTCCGAAAAGATGACGATGTGTATTAAGACAGTGATTGCATTTTTTCGTGGCACTTAATCTGCATTCCTTCAAGCTATATATACATTCTGACTTTTTTCGATAATTTGCTTCTCATGATTGACGGTTTTCTATTGAAGAAACTAGTGTCGGTCATGACACACATT
>CAYPMR010000159.1:0-5057 GCA_964411665.1 uncultured Granulosicoccaceae bacterium
CAGGCAGGAACACTCGACGACGTTAAAGCGCGCGGCGAATTAAATTGTGTAGTAAGTACTGGTATTGCTGGTTTCGCCGCTCCTGATGATTCAGGTAAGTGGTCAGGTTTCGACGTTGATTTCTGCCGTGCAGTAGCTGCAGCAGTTGTTGGCGACCCTGAGAAAGTCAAATTCGTTCCAACTACAGGTAAAACCCGTTTCACCGTTCTGAACTCTGGTGACGGCGATATTCTGTTCCGTAACACGACTGAAACCATGAGCCGTGATGCTGACCTGAAACTGTCATTCCTGCCGGTTAACTACTATGACGGTCAAGGTTTCATGGTACCTACAGCACTGGGTGTTTCTTCAGCGAAAGATCTCGATGGCGCCTCAGTTTGCATCCAGACTGGTACAACCACTGAACTGAACCTGGCTGACTTCTTCCGTATTAACGGTATCTCTTACGAGCCAGTGCCTGTTGAGACTAACGCTGAAGCACAAACCAACTACCTCGGTGGTCGTTGCGATGTCTACACAACTGACGCTTCAGGTCTTGCATCTACCCGTGCTTCTTTCGAAGCGCCTGATGAGCACGTAGTTCTGCCTGAAATCATCTCAAAAGAGCCACTCGGCGGCGCGGTACGTCATGGCGATGACCAGTGGTTTGATATCGGCAAGTGGGTTGTAAATGCACTTATCTCTGCAGAAGAGCTGGGTATTACTCAAGCCAGCGCTGCTGAAATGGGCAAAGAAGCTGGTGACAACCCAAGCATCAACCGTCTTCTCGGTTCAGAGGGTGATTTCGGCGCTATGATCGGCCTTGACGCACAGTGGGCTTTGCGCGCTGTTGAAGCAGTCGGTAACTACGGCGAAATCTTTGATCGTAACATCGGTCCTGATACTGCCATTGCACTGCAACGCGGTTTGAACGCACAGTGGAAAGACGGCGGTATTCTGTACGCAGCACCAATCCGCTAAATCTCGTAGTTGCGAGTCCGTTTGCCGTCTTCGGCGTTATGCTGCTGCATTAATAACGCCGGACTGACGATAACGGTTTGTGTGATAAGAGGGTGTGCTTTGCAGCGCACCCTTTTTTTTGACCGGAATTTGTCCAGAACATATTCTGCTGTAGACTAGTGACAGCCTGAGACGGATAACTTATTCATGAGTGGTGACACAGCATTGCATCCCGGTAAACCGCTGAACCGGCAACCGGGAAAACGCAACCCAATATCACGAATCTGGAATGACAAACAGACGCGCTCTGTCATTATCCAGATAATCGCGCTGGTTCTTCTGTTTGCCTTCTTCTCCTATATGGTTCGCAATGCTGTTGTGAATCTTGAGGCATCCGGGAAAGACTTCAGCTTCGCGTTTCTGGCACAGCCCTCGAGCTACGATATAAATCAGCACCTGATCGAATATTCTTCTCGATCATCGCATTTGAGAGCAACGGTTGTTGGCGTTATCAATACCTTAATGATCGCCGTTGCCGGCATTATATTGGCGACCATTCTTGGCTTTATTTTGGGTGTGCTGCGCTTGTCGAAAAATTGGCTGACCAACAAACTGGCTCATGTCTACATCGAATACGTACGTAATGTACCTGTTTTACTCCATATTTTACTGATTCATGGGATCATGGTGCATTCGCTGCAATCGCCTAAAAACGCAGCTAGCATAGGGGATGCTGTGTTTTTAAGTAAACGCGGTTTGTATCTGCCAAAGCCGGAACCTGAACCCTTGTTCTGGATAGTCGGTGCACTTTTTCTGATTGGCCTTGTCGGCACGTTTATATTCAAACGCTATGCGAAACGTGTACAGGATGCGACGGGTAAAATTTATCCGGTATTCTGGATCGGTGTGCTCGCGATTATTGTTTTGCCACTGGCTGTTTTCTTTCTAATGGGCTCACCTGTTGGCTGGGAATATCCAGCGCTGAAAGGATTTAATTTCAAAGGCGGTCTGGTCATTCGACCTGAATTCATTGCGCTTTGGCTTGCCTTGTCTTTCTATACCGCTGCTTTTATTGGAGAAGTGGTCAGAGCCGGCATTTTAGCTGTCAGCCACGGACAAACAGAAGCGAGTCTGGCGCTTGGACTACCACGAAGTCGGACGCTGAAACTCGTTGTCATACCGCAAGCCATGCGTGTAATCGTGCCGCCGCTTGCGTCGCAATACCTGAATATCACCAAGAATTCATCACTGGCAATTGCGATTGGTTATATGGATATCACTGCAACCATAGGGGGCATTTCGTTGAATCAGACTGGTCGGGAAATGGAATGCATGCTGATTGTTATGGCGCTCTATTTGAGTTTCTCCTTACTCATCTCGATGTTCATGAACTGGTATAACAGCCGCATCAAACTGGTGGAAAGATGAGCGATAAACCACAAAAATATGCGCCGGGCACGCACCCGGATCTGCCGCCCCCGTTTGCGTCGTCTGGGCCGATTAAATGGGTTAGGGAGAATCTGTTTTCATCACCAGCTAACATCATAATGACGTTGCTGGCGGCCTATTTCCTTTATTTAATATTGCCGGATGCCTATGCATGGGCATTTGGAGACGCCACTTTTATAGCTAACGACAGGAATGAATGCCGCGCGCTCAATAGTGGGGCCTGCTGGGCTTTTATCGCGAAGCGTTGGGGTTTGTTTACCTTCGGATTTTATCCGGATGGTGAGCGTTGGCGAGTGGTATTGGCTTTTGCGTTGTTGGTTTTGGTTGTTGTTGCATTGCTGTGGGAGAGGTGTCCGGGGCGTAAGCAGTTAATAATTTTCGCCTGCATCTACCCGTTTATCGCTTATTGGTTGCTTGTCGGTGGTTTTGGCTTGCAAAAAGTATCTACCGACCAGTTCGGCGGATTCATGTTGACGATTATTATCGGTGTTACCGGCATAGCACTGTCTTTACCTATCGGAATATTGCTAGCCCTGGGGCGTCAGTCAAACCTGCCAATAATCAAATATACCTGTGTCGCATTCATTGAGTTTTTTCGTGGTGTCCCACTCATCACCATTTTGTTTGTGGCCTCGACGATGCTTAGTTATTTTCTGCCGCCTGGTTCCAACTTTAATATGTTGTTGCGAGTGTTGATCATGGTGACCTTGTTTTCATCTGCATACATGGCAGAGGTCATACGCGGTGGTTTGCAAGCGCTGCCAAAGGGTCAGACTGAGGCAGCAGATGCCATGGGCCTGAAATACTGGCCGTCCATGTGGCTAATCGTTCTGCCACAAGCCTTAAAAATTTCCATTCCCGGTATCGTCAATACATTTATAGGCCTTTACAAGGACACAACGCTGGTAATTGTTATTGGCTTGCTTGATCCGCTGGGTATTGGGCAGGCCTCGCTTGCAGATACGAAATGGCAAGGCTTAAGTCACGAGGTTTACCTGTTTGTAGCCATCTTCTTTTTCATCTCGTGTTTCGCGATGGCCCGATATTCCTTGTATCTCGAGAATAAGCTCGATACAGGTCACAAGCGTTGATCATTCGGATAATTACGCCACCAGACTATCCGAAAACCCTGGATACACTATGAATCAAGAACTAACAAACCAGCAGAATGCAGAACAAAAAGTTGCCCATGAGCTAGGCGATGTTGCGATCAAGATTCGTGACATGCACAAGTGGTATGGCACCTTCCATGTACTCAAGGATATAAATCTGGATGTACATAGTGGAGAGCGCATCGTAGTGTGTGGGCCATCGGGATCGGGCAAATCAACAATGATCCGTTGTATCAACCGCCTCGAAGAACATCAAAAAGGCGACATCATCGTCGACGGCGTCGAGTTAACCAATGATTTGAAAAACATTGAAGCCGTGCGTCGCGAAGTCGGTATGGTTTTCCAGCATTTCAATCTGTTTCCGCACCTGACGGTATTGGAGAACTGTACGCTTGCACCAATCTGGGTGCGTAAAACGCCAAAGGCAGAAGCAGAAGCAACAGCCATGAAGTACCTCGAACGGGTAAAAATACCTGAACAGGCGCTTAAATTCCCCGGCCAACTGTCAGGCGGTCAGCAACAGCGGGTAGCAATAGCACGGTCCTTGTGCATGAATCCAAAAATCATGTTGTTTGATGAACCTACATCAGCACTGGATCCTGAAATGATAAAAGAGGTACTCGATGTCATGATCGAACTCGCCAGAGAAGGCATGACCATGATTTGTGTTACGCACGAAATGGGTTTTGCCAAAACCGTTGCCAATCGCGTGATTTTTATGGACGAAGGCCAAATCATTGAAGAAAATGAACCGGACGCATTTTTCAACAACCCGCAAAACGAACGTACGCAGTTGTTCCTCAGTCAGATTCTGCAACACTGATCAACGCACAATCTGCGCTGTTGTACCTATACTCTTGAGGCTGGCAGATCACCGAGTAGAGTTGACACGTACTCAAGCTGCGTAAGATAATGCGCGGCTTGGTTCGGAGGGGTTCCCGAGCGGTCAAAGGGGGCAGACTGTAAATCTGCTGCTTCGGCTTCGGAGGTTCGAATCCTCCCCCCTCCACCAGTTTATACTTTGTTTTTTTGCGAGCTGTTTATACTAGTCGTGTGTCGCCCATGCGGGTGTAGTTCAATGGTAGAACCTCAGCCTTCCAAGCTGATGATGTGGGTTCGATCCCCATCACCCGCTCCAACTATCATTCCGTCAATCCTGAATCCCGGATTGTCAGGTCTGTATTGTTTGGCAGAAGACGCCCATATAGCTCAGCGGTAGAGCACTTCCTTGGTAAGGAAGAGGTCACCGGTTCAAGTCCGGTTATGGGCTCCATACTGACTGATCAGCTAGCAAAATAGAGGAGCAAAACAGGCAGGGATAAAAGAGCAGCAATGGATGGTTCAGGTATTTTTATGCCGAGCTACCAAGTTCGCAAAATTGAGCTATCTTAGGTAGGTTAAGAAACACAGATCAAGAAATTCAGGTTTACAACTTTAGGTAAAATGGTGTCGAGCGGCACCTTGAATATTTACACACTAACACTGCAATCAGGTTCTTCTAACGAGGCCAGGCCGAGATGTCGAAAGAGAAATTTGAGAGAAACAAGCCGCACGTGA
>CAYPMR010000160.1:0-2163 GCA_964411665.1 uncultured Granulosicoccaceae bacterium
ATGTTGCGCATGACTGCATTGTTGGTGACCGTGTCATTATGGCCAATGGCTCATCACTGGCTGGACATGTCACTGTCGGTGACAATGCAATACTGGCTGGCTTTTGTTGTATACATCAGTTTTGCGTTATTGGCGAGCATGCCTTTGTTGGATTGAATTCAGTAGCCAATAAAGATGTTACGCCGTTTACTATGGTGGTAGGTAACTACGCTACGGCGCGCAGTATCAACAAAGAAGGCTTGCGTCGACGCGGCTTTAGTGACGAGGAGATCAGTGATTTGCACCGCGCCTTTGTTGATGTGGTTAAAAACCGCGGCGAGCGCCAAAGTGCCTTTGCCAAGGTACAGCCGTTAGCCCAAAGAAGCCCGTCAGTGGCACGCTTGCTTGAATTTGTTGAAAAGAGTGAGCGCGGTATTATCCGCGGTTGATCCATGCCCGTCCTTTTACGCATGATGTTGCACGATACAATGCTATCGTGATCTTTAAGTTCTAATCCGCTTAATAACCCGTAAAGTTTACTGCAAAGTTATCCCCACAAGCCGATAACTGTCCAGTGCTGCAGACCAGCTTAATGAGCAGGCGGTGAACAATGAAACATATCGCGATTATCGGTGCCGGTATTACCGGTGTGACCAGTTGTTATGCGTTGCAGCGTCGAGGTTTTCAGACGACGCTGATTGAGCGCCACCGTTATCCGGCCATGCAAACTTCGTTTGCCAATGGTGGTCAGCTTTCTGCATCCAACGCCGAAGTCTGGAACACGCCTGCGACTTTGCTTAAAGGGTTGCGCTGGATGTTACGCAAAGATGCACCCTTGTTGTTGAACCCGACACCCGGCTGGCACAAGTACACGTGGATGGCTGAATTTGCCGCAAACATCGGTAAGTATAAATCACACACCATCGAAACTGTTGAACTTGCCATAGCTGCAAGAGAACATTTGTTTGCATGGGCTGAGCAAGAGAACATTTCCTTTGATCACAAAGACCGGGGCATTCTTCATTTCTACAACAATGAGAAAGGCTTTCGGCACGCGGAGAAAGTTAACAAGCTGTTGGGCAAAGGTGGCCTTGAGAGGCATGCGGTGACACCTGATGAAATGAGTGAAATCGAACCGACCCTGTCGGGTGATTTCTTTGGTGGTTTCTACACACCTTCTGATTCTACCGGTGATATTCATTTGTACACTCGTGGTTTGGCTGAAGCGTGCAAGCGTGGCGGTGCAAATTGTCTGTTCGAGACAGAAGTGCTTGATCTACTTGCTGACGATAACGGTGTATCTCTTGAGCTGGAGGGTAGTAATGGTGTTGAGCAACATCATTTCGATGGCGTGCTTATCTGCGCCGGTGTGGGTAGTCGTCGATTAGCAGCTGAAGTAGGTGATCGATTGAATATTTACCCGGTAAAAGGGTATTCAATCACCGTCAAGCTTGATGATGAGACCAGTCGTCAGGGTGCTCCCCAGGTTAGTCTGCTTGATGATGATGCCAAAGTTGTGACCAGTCGTTTGGGTGAGAACCGTTTTCGTATAGCCGGTACTGCGGAATTCAACGGCGCCAACTATGACATCAGAGCTGATCGTATCGAGCCATTGGTAAGTTGGTGCAGAAGGTACTTTCCAGAGGTTGCTACCTCGCGAATCGTGCCGTGGGCAGGCTTGCGTCCGATGATGCCCGGCATGCTGCCACGAGTTGGACAGTCTGAGCGCTGCCAGAGGGTTTTTTACAACACAGGGCACGGTCATCTGGGTTGGACACTATCGGCAGCAACAGCCGAAATCGTGGCCGCCAAGGTGGAAGCCGCCAATTTGCCTGATAAAGTCACCAAGGCGCAGGCAGATACAAGTCGCCAGGTACCGGGAACTGCTGACACGTTCGCCACGGACGATGATTACCGCAAGGCAGGCTAGTGGTTGGGCTGGGCCGGCGCGTGAAACCGGTGCTTGAAATCACCTACACATAGACAGTTTTTTGTCGCTCTTGCTACTACTTGTCAAAAGCGCAGAGGACGCTTTGTCACATAAGATTATTTGTAGCAAAAACACACGTTTTATTGATTTAATAAAACCATCGAATGGCGGAACATCTGTCCAGTTTTCCTATCTACTTGATATCTAAAGGAAGTTCATTTGCAGCCTTTATCCAAGCTGAATCCAGGCTGAAT
>CAYPMR010000160.1:2263-5040 GCA_964411665.1 uncultured Granulosicoccaceae bacterium
GCTGAATCCAGGCTGAATTTTTGTTAATATGCGCTCGGTTGTACACGATCTCAATTCGAACAGACGAACAGTACTAAATGCCCATTCAGGAGAACAATATTCGATTGGCCTGGATAGAAGGCCAGCCACGCATGAATAACCAAACCAATTCCCCATCTTTTTTGGCCAGCAGTGTCCTCATACGAGATAGCCGCAGAACAAAGGCAACGTGTGTGCGTCAAACTGTGGCTATGTTGCTTGGTGGCGTTGCGTTGCTTGCCGGCTCCTTGGTGCACGCCACGACTTGTACTAACGAGACAGTTAAACGTGTTCTCGAAAATGGTGTTGTATCTGTTGGTGTGAAAGCTGACTACAAACCCTGGGGTTTTAAAAATGCTGAAGGAACACTGGTCGGTATGGAAGTTGACATGGCACGGGCTGTTGCTGAGGCGCTGGGTGTTAAACTGGAAGCCGTAGCGGTTGAATCATCCAATCGCATGCAATTTTTGCAGGAAGGTAAAATTGATGTACTGATTGCAACTATGTCTGATAGAGCTGACAGACGAGAATCTGTTGGCATCGTGCAACCAAACTACTACACATCTGGCACAAACATATTAGTACCCAAGTCATCCGGTTTGACAGCTTGGGAAGAACTTGACGGTGCCAAAGTTTGCGGTAAGCAAGGCGCTTTTTATAACCGTGTTGTTGCCGAGCGCTATGGCGCCGAAGTGGTGGAATTCATTGGTAATGCAGAAGCCAAACAAGCATTGCGTGACGGTGAGTGTGCAGCATGGGTTTATGCCGACTCATCCATCATGTCCGATCTATCGTCTGGTGAATGGGAGAGCTATGAAATGCCATTGACCTCTGAAGATGCTACCCCCTGGGCACTGGCTGTAGCACTGGAAGACAGAGACTGTGTGCTCGGCAACATGATGTCAGGCCTGCAGTACAACTGGTTGCAATCTGGCACCTTGATTGAACTGGAAGAAAAATGGGGCATACAGGCGACGCAGTACCTGCAAGACCAGAAAGAGCGCTTCAAAGACTGGATGGCGCAGTAGACTCACTAGTTTTTCATTTCGGCGTTTCTGAAGTCCTCACCCTACGTTTACTTGTCGTATCATTCCGCGGTTGCCCTCTGATTGCTATTGTCTGTTGTGTGGTATCGTCAAACCGCGCGCTTTCCAGACAATCGGAGTCCCAATGCTTCAACTCAGACCTACTTGCGAACACTGCAACACGTCATTGCCTGCTAATTCAACGCAGGCAATGATCTGTTCATACGAATGCACCTTTTGCCGGAGCTGTGTAGACACCGTGCTGGAGAACGTATGCCCGAATTGTGGTGGTGGATTTACACAACGCCCCAATCGACCTGCGCAAAACCTAAAGAATGGAAACTGTCTGAAAAACAACCCTGCCAGCGACCAGATTGTGCATAACCCCGTCGACAAGACAGAGCATCAAAAATTTATACAGAATATAAAGACTATACAACCACAAAGTCGGTAGCAGGGTAGGGCACCCCGTCACTATCCAGATTTGACGATTGAGGAAATACGATGACTCATTCCGAGCAATATCTTGATCGATTAAATAGCTATATCGATCTGGACAACTACCCTATACACGAACCTGAAAGTCAAGCCGCTATCGATGTTGTTAAACGCGGCCATGAGATGATGCGAATAGACACCCTCTGTCTGTTTGAAGATTTTCTGCGACCCAAAGCTGTCACCAGGCTATGTTCTGAGATAACAGAACTCGAAGCTGATGCCCATCAGCTGGATTATCCCTGCACTGTTTATGGCTGGATGAACAACTCTGGCTTCTCTCCCGATCACCCGCGATCGCAATTACTGCAGCGGCGTTGTGGTGTCATTACCACCGACCAGTTGGACAATCAGGGCACCTGTCTTGAACTGTACCGGTTTGATGAACTAACAGAATTTGTAAGACGTTTATTGCAATTCGATACATTGTATAGAAGTGAGTGCAAGACTCTCTCTATACAAATTAATGTCATGCGCGCTAATGAGTCTTTTGAATGGCACTACGATACCAACGACGGCGTAGTCTCATTCACGATACAAAACCCGGACAACGGTGGTGGATTCGAATACGTACCACTGATCCGCGATGAAGATAATGAAAACTACGATGCTGTAGAGCGTATTCTTAACGGTACAGATAAACCCCGACAACCAATAGCCAAGCCGGGAAGTTTATCCTTGTTCCTGGGACGTCGCTCAATTCACCGGGTTGCACCGGTGGGTAAAACAAATAACAGCAGACAAAGCCTATTGCTGAGCTACCACAGCGAACCCGGACATGTATTTCCAAAGAAAACATGTGAACGACTTACCAGTAGGTCTAATGAACCCTATAAGGGTGCGATGACGCCTGCTTGATTCAGCTGATCGGTAACAAAGCTTCAACTCAGCATAGTTAACCAAAAACTAAACTTTAGATTAGATGTTTGATCGTTTAATCCATCTTCAATAAAAAACCAGAATTGTAATGTTATGACGTACCGTCAGGGATTTATAAACACTATCAATCTGTAAGATGCAGACTATCAAATCATAAAAATAAAACAGTCAATGTAATCAACAACCTACAATATAAATAAAAAACATTACGTGCATAGTGTAGAGATATAGTCAGCATGCTGACTATCTCGCCACTCGATATCAGCACCCATTATTAAAATCGAGATTTATCAACGCTTTAATGTATATTGCTGATATAGGCACTTGGTGCAAAGTGCGCATGTCGACTATACAAAAGTT
>CAYPMR010000161.1:0-5019 GCA_964411665.1 uncultured Granulosicoccaceae bacterium
GTGCTGCCATCTGTGCTGCCATCTGTGCTGCTATCGGTGCTGCCATCTGTGCTGCTATCAGTGCCGCTATCCGTGCTGCCATCTGTGCTGCCATCTGTGCTGCTATCAGTGCCGCTATCCGTGCTGCCATCCGTATTCATGTCGTCCCCATCGGTGTCACCGCCATTGAGCTCAATAGCATCTTCGACTCCGTCTCCATCGCTATCTGCCAGCAAAGGATTCAATCCGGCCGCCAACTCAGCGGAATCACTAATACCATCGTTGTCAGAATCGGCGCGTAAGGGATCAGTGCCATACACATTAACCTCGGCATTGTCGTCCAGATCATCAGCATCCGTATCAACCAAATTCGGGTTCGATCCCAATACATTCACTTCCGTAGTGTCGTCCAACCCATCAGCATCTGTATCTATTGAGTCAGGGTTGGTGCCATGGATATTAACTTCCTGATCATCCGGTAAAAAATCAGCGTCCGTGTCTGTGCTCAGCGGGCTACTCATGTGGAGATTAACTTCATCACCGTCAGTCAGGGTATCGCCATCAGTATCCGGATTGTTAACATCACTGCCGATCTCAGCTTCTGCGAAATCATCCAGGCCATCACCATCACTATCAATCTGAGTGGGATCCGATTCATGCACTAATACTTCAACACCATCACTCAAGCCATCACCGTCGGTATCAGCATTGGCAGGATCCGTTTGCCAGATGCCAGTCTCATCGCTGTCTGTCAGGCCATCAGCATCAGTATCCAGTGGGTTAACTATCCCATCATCAAGCAAGGCTATCTGATGGTTAATGTTCTCACCGCCCCCCCCTTTAACATCACTGCCGCTGACAACGTGTAGTGTGTTGCCAAGAATGCCAGCCACACCTGTATGTGATGGTAGAACCAAGGGTTGCAAAGACCGCCAGACGTTGGTGGAAGGATTATATGACTCAACTTCATTGTTAGCAGCTATCTGACCATCCACTTCGCCACCAATATAAAGCACTTCTTCACCAAAGGTCACCACCATGGCACCGGCACGAACCGTTGGGATCACAGAGTCTCCAGTGGACCACTCACCTGTTGCGAAATCATAAACATCTACAGCTGAAATTGTATTGGTAAACGGGTTGGGTAGATCTGACTGACGGCCGCTCGCTGCGATCAATTTATCATCGACAATCGCTGCAAAAAAATGATCACGTGCATTGGGAGCATCAGGCAATTGCTGCCATGTGTCAGCCACTGGATCATAGACATCGAACCAAGGTACTGCGCCACCGTTGTGCCCCAGGGTATTACCACCCACGAAATAAATTTTATCGTTATAGAGTACAGCGCCGGCAGAGCCTCTCAGGCGTGCTGGCGGGATAGTTGAACCGGTTTCCCACACATCGATGACAGGATCATAAATCAGGATAGTGGGATGAATGTCTTCTTGCGGAAAACAACATTCGAAGGCCCCAATCGCATAGATCTTATCTTCAAATTCAACCGGCTGAAAATGGTTCAACTCAAACGGGGGTGTGTTGAGTGCAGTCCAGCTTTGTGATGTCGGATCAAAAAATTCAACCGGACGAAACTGACGACCGCCCAGTGCATAGAGTCTGTCGTTATACACGAACGAGCCCGATTCATGGCGCGCAGTTACCGTACTACTGTCCGATGAGGAAAAAATCTCGAACATGGCGGTAGGGTCTGCATTCTGGCCTGTACCGGTCAACGGAAAAAACGCAATTAGTAAAAACAATTTGGCAGCACGGGCTACCCATGTTGATTTAATCTGCATGACTGAAACTTTATTCTCGGTTGTTCGTAAATCCATTGCCCATTTTGCATTGGATGAAAAACGGGATTACAAATTACGGTCAACCAGACGAGCTGAAATATTCAACACCAGCGGCGCGAAAAGAAGACCCTCACAGGTCCTTATCGGCGCAGGCGTACTAAATATTCAATGCAAACGGCAGTGAAATGAATAGAGGTATCAAACTGCTGACAAAATCAGCTTGAGATGGGGTTCACATTCAAAATGTGAAATATTTAACGAGGATCAAGAATCAATCAGCCCGGTGTAATTCCACGCAGCCGCTCACCACGACGACGTAACAACTCAACTACAGTTAACAACACGATCGACAGCATCACCAGAACAGTAGCCACAGCGAGAATAGTTGGCGAAATCTGCTCTCTTATACCCGACCACATTTGTCGTGGTATTGTGCGCTGCTCCACATCGGCCAGAAACAACACCGCCACGATTTCATCAAGTGAAGTAACAAACGCAAACAGTGCACCGGATATCATACCCGGCGCAATCAGCGGCATAATAATTCGCCTAAATGTTGTCCAGCCACTAGCGCCCAGATTTTGTGCTGCACGGATAAGGGAGCGATCAAAACCAACAAGGGTTGCCGTCACCGTGATAATGACAAAAGGTACGCCCAGCGTCACGTGCGCGAGTATGACACCAGTATAGGTTTTAGCCAGCCGTATATCAGAGTAGAAAAAGAACATGCCTGTTGCTGTAATAACAAGCGGCACGATCATGGGCGAAATCAGCAGGCTTGTTATAAAAGATCGGGCTGGCATATCAGGCCGCGATAAACCAAGAGCAGCAAGAGTACCGAGAATAGTTGCAATCAAGGTCGAACAAATGGCAATGAAAAATGAATTACGGGTTGCTCTAATCCATTGACCGTTATTCCAGGCATCAGCCCACCACTTAACCGAGTCGGTCTCATCCGGATTCGCCATACCGTTGGTAAAAATATCTTTATACCAGCGCAGCGAATAAGCCTCAGAATCAAAGCGCAGCATGCCTTCAGTAAATGAAAAATACGGCTCTGCATTAAACGAGAGCGGAATAATAATCAGCACCGGCAAGATCAGAAACAAAAAAATCAAACCACAGATCAGCAGATAGATACTGTGGATTATCTTCTCACCAGTAGTTGCATATGCGGGTAATGCCATGTCGGTGCCTATGCCAGTTAGCCGAACTTCAGGTTATCGACGCCAATAAATTTATTGTAGAGCCAATACAAAACCAGTATGACTAGCAACAATAGAGTGCCAAGGGCAGCTGCCAGAGACCAGTTAAGCGATTTTTGCATATGAAAGGCAATCAGGTTGGATATCAACAAACCATCCTGTCCACCAACCAGCGCCGGCGTAATGTAATAGCCAATCGCCAATATAAAAACCAGCAATGTACCTGCAGCAACACCCGGTAATGTTTGCGGTAAATAGATCTTTCGAAATGAGTAAGCCCAAGATCCTCCCATGGAACGAGCTGCACGCATATAACTCGGAGGTATGGTTTTCATCACCGAATAAAGAGGCAAAACCATGAACGGTAAAAGAATATGGACCATCGCTATGATGGTACCGGTCTGGTTGTAGATCATCTGTGGCCTGAAATCATCCGGAATAATGTTTGCCCAGACCAGAATGTTGTTGATAATACCGTTACTTTGCAAAATGGCTATCCAGGCGGTTGTGCGCACCAGCAGCGATGTCCAGAATGGCAGCAACACCATAATCATCAACAAGTTGGACGTTTTCAACGGTAGCACTGAAAGTAAATACGAAATCGGATAGGCCAATATCAGGCAGATCCCTGTAATCAGTGCAGACAGCCAAAGCGTGCGCCAGAAAATGTCTACATAGATTTGTAGCTCTTCTCGCTTCTTGACAATATCGCCATTCGCATCGTAGGTGCGATCAAGTGCTGCTACGTAAAAACTGGGGGTGTAGTCGCTCGATATTCGTTTGAGGGTTCGCCACAGTTGCGGGTTTTCCCACTTCTTGTTTATCTCGAAAAGTGCTTCCTTGTAAGGCCCTTCTTCCAGCGTCTTCACTTTGCGCCCAGTGGATTTGAACAGACTGGCAGTGCCGGGTATTTCGTAATTGGTCCGAACCGCTATATTTCCGATGGTCTTGCCAATTTCACGATTTTTCCTGGCTGACTTCATATCATTGACGAAGATTTCCAGGATCGCTTCATCCGGATATTCTGATGCCGTCTCATCCCAACTTTTTATCGCTTCAGAGAAAGCCGGGAGCACATTGGTGACGGTTGGATTATGCACTGATCGTGTCAGCATCTTGCCAATCGGGATTACAAATGTAACGACCAAAAACAGCAGCAAAGGGACGGTTAACAAAAACGCACGTATACGTGCTCGACGCGTGGTACGGGCCAACTTCAATTTTAGCGGCACACCATCATCAGTCAGTATTTGCGCTGACTGATTATCGGTCGACAGGTCTTGTACAGCAGAAACCATAAAGCTCGTCGGTCAGATTAAACAGGTGAATTAAGTCGGGCAGGTAGTCTTACAAGTTAATACAGCAACTGTGTTGGCGTTGACCAACACAGTTGCTTCTTTCTAACTTACTTATTTAGCAAGCCATGCATTGAAACGCTCATTCAACTGATCCTGGTTATCAGCCCAGAATTCAAAGTTGTTTTGCAGCGCATTGGCAAGATTCGCTTCTGCAGTTGGCATCTGAGGACCCATGTCGATGTCCTTGTTGTGGTACTTGCCCACCATCGGGCCAGATGACTTACGCGCAGGTCCATAAGATATGTAGGACGCCTGTGCTGCGAGCTGTTCTGTTGCTGTAGAGAATCCGACAAAATCCATCGCCAGTTCCTTGTTTGCACCTTTAGGCACAACCCACAGATCCAGATCCCAGACTTGACCATCCCAAACAATTTCGAACGGCTTGTCTTCACCAGCTACCGCATTGAAGATACGTCCGTTGTAAGCAGTGGTAAGTGCTACTTCACCATCAGCCAATAGCTGAGGAGGTTGAGCACCTGCTTCCCACCAGACGACATCATCTTTGATCGAATCGAGCTTGGCGAAAGCGCGATCAACACCAGCTTCTGTTTCGAGCTCTGCATAAACGTCAGCAGCGGCAACGCCATCAGCCATCAGTGCCATTTCAAGGTTAGCTTTCGGGTTTTTACGCAAGCCACGCTTACCAGGGAAACCTTCAGTGTCGAAAAAGTCAGCAAT
>CAYPMR010000162.1:0-4981 GCA_964411665.1 uncultured Granulosicoccaceae bacterium
TCGACTTCACCCATGTGACGGAAAACCCGGCTATCAAAGCTATAGAAATACTGCCCTTTTAACAAAGATCCCGAACACGTTTAAAATAAAATCGGCAACGATTGCCGAATTCGCTGATCAGTCGCCTCACTTATGTAGTTGGGTTGATGGTTTGCCAGGGTGCTAGCTACTGCCTCACGCGCACGCGCATAGGCATCTGTCGAACCACCCTCGGCCCACGCATCAGGTTCGAGTCTGTCTGCCAGAGTGGGATAAACATAGTCCCGTTGCATGGCCTGCATCGTTTGTGTTTCACCGATAAAGTGCCCTGCCCCATCGATAACCTTTCGCATGGCATCAAAGGCAAGCGTATCGTCGCTTAACTCAACGCCGCGCAACATGCGATTGACCAGTGACAACATTTCGTTGTCGAGTACAAAGGCCTCAAAAGATACGCCGAGTAAACTTGCCATCATGCCACTGGATTCGTACACCATGTTGGCACCCGACAGACCGCATGCAAGCGCCGACAATGATTTCTCCATACCCATTTGTGCATCAACTGCCTTGGCATCACTCATACAGGCAGCGACGCCGGAAGGTAATCCAACATGATTGGATAGTTGTGCAGCCGCCGCATTAAGCCAGGCGATCTCGGCTCCACCGCCGCTGAAAGCGCCGGTACGTAGATCAATGACAAAAGGCCAGTTGGAGAAAATCATTGGATAACCCGGCTCGTGGACATTCACCATGCACAGAGCTGCCAGTGTCTCGGCCAGAGATGCCGCCAACATACCATCGAGAGTTGCCGGCGCTGTAGCGCCTGACATACCGGCGATAATGGCATTGATAGGCATACGACGACGGATGCAGGCGAGCGTCACTTCGTAGGCATCATCACCAAAACGCATCGGCGAAATCACCGGGCTGATATGTGCTTTACAAAAAGGTGCTTTGGCGAAACATCCTTTACCGCCTGCAATTTCGTCAAACATGTCAACAATCGGATCGACATGTGATCCGAGCGTAAAACTCATTCCCACAGGCTTTTGGGTTCCGCGCATCAAACAGTAAGCCGTATTAACATCCAGCTCGTAGATATCGGGTACATCGGTCGCGATACAACAGCGCGTAAACCAGCTGACATTGTCGAGAGTGTCGATCAGGCGAGTGAAGTCATAAAGGTCTTGTAAGGTTGATGGACGGTAGCTGCCACTGTGCGGATCAAGCGTCTGCACGGCCGCGCCGCCTGTACCAAAATAGACTTTTTCACCGCCCACTTCAATCGAGTGTTGAGGATCTCTGCCATGAAATACAAACGTCTTGCAGGCCTTGTCTATGATGCCCTCAACCATAGCGCGTGGAAAACACAATCGCCCCTTGTCATTGACATACGCACCACAGGCAATAGATCGCTCAATCAGTGCCTCAGGCGCATCGCCCATACCAAGTTCTTCAAGCATACGAAAAGCTGTTGTGTAAACAGCTTCTATTTGACGGGTGGTCAGGGGTTTGTATTGTCCACCGACAGCGCCCGATGGCGCCGGGTTTACCTCCGGCGCACGGCTGCGTTCAGCTCGCATGCGCTCGCGACTACTCTGTCCCTTGCGCCGACTGCTGCGCTTACCCTGCGCAGACAGCGCTGGTGACGATGGAGGCAACTTTTGCATGTGATTTCAAACCAATATTCCCGACTCTGGCAAAACCGGTGTTTACGCTATTAATCGAATATTATGCACATGCTCTAAAACTGGGTACAGTTTATTGCGACCCGCTGTGCTGTTGCCAGCCGGGCGTCTGGAAGGAGCTAGTGAGTAATACGGATATTAGCTGCGAATGCCGTCGAAGAAACGTTTTACACCACCGAGCCAGCTGTGTGCCTGAGGGCTGTGTTTGGCGGCGTTATCACCACTGATGGATTCATGAAAGGACATCAAGAGGTCTTTTTGCTTTGCAGACAGGTTAATCGGTGTTTCCACTCGTACTTTACACATCAGATCACCGGTTGGCCCACCACGTACCGGCTTGACACCTTTACTGCGCAACCTGAAGATTTTCTCGGATTGAGTTCCAGCAGGTATTTTAAGCTTCACACGCCCGCTCAATGTCGGCACTTCAAGTTCTCCACCGACAGTGGCCGTCGCAATATTAATCGGCACCGTGCAGTGCAAATCCGCACCATCACGATCAAAAATATCATGCTTCTTGACATGAATAGCGACATACAGATCGCCAGCAGGACCACCGTTCTCGCTGGCCTCACCTTCACCTGAGAGACGAATCTTGTCACCGGTATCAACACCCGGCGGAATTTTTACCGACAGTGTTTTTTCTTTCTGTGTGCGCCCATTACCACGACAGCGCGGACACGGTTCAGTGATGACTTTACCCTTGCCCCGGCATGCCGGACAGGCTTGCTGTACAGAGAAAAAACCCTGGTTCATTCTGACCTGCCCAACACCATGACAGGTTGGGCAATTACTTGGTGATGTACCTCGCTTTGATCCGCTACCATCACAAGCATCACAAGCGATCTGGTTCGGCACTTTAATTTTTGTTTCAGTGCCGGATACAGCTTCTTCAAGTTTTATTTCAAGGTTATATTGGAGATCATCGCCGCGATGAACACGCGGTCCCCGGCTCCTGCCACCACCGCCGAAAATGTCACCAAACACATCACCGAAAATATCGTTGATGTCTGCTCCGCCGCCGAAACCGCCACCACCTGCTGAATTATCAACGCCGGCGTGACCGAACTGATCATAGGCAGCGCGTTTGCGCTCATCATCAAGCACTTCGAAAGCCTCTTTGGCTTCCTTGAATTTTTCCGCCGCCGAATCATCATCCGGATTACGATCAGGATGATGCTTCATGGCCAGCCGTCGATAAGCTTTTTTTAAATCAGCCTTATTGACGCCACGATCAACTCCCAGAACCTCGTAGTAGTCCCGTTTAGACATTTGGGTACAAACCGTTAGTTAACATGTATACATGGGTTGTGGAGGAATCACCGGTTACCAACAGTAACCGGTATCATGCCTGTATCATTCAATAAGCAACGCAATACAACTTCGTTAGTCGCGCTTTTCATCTTTAACTTCTTCAAATTCTGCATCAACCGCATCATCGACAGGTGCACCTTCCGGGTTATCAGTTGGCGAGCTACCTGCCGCGTCAGCACCTTGAGCTTGCTGTGCAGCATAAGCGCGCTCTGCCAGACTTTGGGTGGATTCTGACAGCGCATTACTTTGATTCTCAATTGCGTCCTTGTCTTCACCCTTGACCGCTTCACGTAGTGCATCGAGCTTTGCGTTAATGTCTTCTTTCTCACCAGCTTCCAGCTGGCCATCGACTTCCTGCATGGATTTTTCAGTCTGGTGAATCAAAGCCTCAGCCGAGTTACGAGCATCAATCAGCTCTTTAAGCTTGGCATCTTCATCCGCGTGAATCTCAGCATCTGCAACCATGCGATCTATTTCGTCATCGGACAAACCACTGGATGCCTTAATGATGATCGATTGTTGTTTACCGGTCGTTTTATCCTGCGCGGAAACACTCATGATGCCGTTAGCGTCAATATCAAAAGTCACTTCGATCTGCGGTACACCACGAGGCGCAGGAGGTATATCAGCCAGATCGAAACGCCCGAGTGATTTGTTACCTGTTGCGATATCACGCTCACCCTGCAGTACATGAACTGTCACAGCCGTCTGACTATCATCGGCCGTTGAGAATACTTGCTGGGCCTTGGTTGGCACAGTTGTGTTCTTGTCAATTAGCTTGGTCATGACACCACCGAGGGTTTCTATACCCAACGACAGCGGCGTGACATCCAGCAGCAATACGTCTTTGACCTGACCACCAAGAACACCACCCTGAATTGCAGCGCCGATAGCCACAGCTTCATCCGGATTAACGTCCTTGCGAGGTTCTTTGCCAAAGAAGTCTTTAACCACTTCCTGTACTTTCGGCATGCGAGTCTGGCCACCCACCATAATGATGTCAGCAACATCGGAGGTCGATAAACCAGCATCCTTAAGAGCAGTTTTACAAGGGCCGATAGTGCGCTGCACCAGATCCTCGACCAATGATTCAAGCTTGGCACGGGTCACCTTGATATTAAGGTGCTTGGGGCCAGCTGCATCAGCTGTTATAAATGGAAGACTAACGTCAGTTTGAGACGTTGAAGACAATTCGATCTTGGCTTTTTCAGCACCTTCTTTAAGGCGCTGTAGAGCTAGAGGATCATTGTGCAGATCAATACCACTTTCCTTCTTGAACTGATCAGCAAGATATTCAATCAAACGATTGTCAAAATCCTCACCACCCAGGAACGTGTCGCCATTAGTCGACAACACTTCAAACTGATGCTCACCATCGACTTCAGCGATTTCGATAATGGATATATCAAAAGTACCGCCACCGAGATCATAAACAGCGATTGTCTTGTTACCGCGTTGCTTGTCCAGACCATAAGCAAGTGCTGCTGCAGTTGGCTCGTTAATGATGCGTTTGACGTCGAGACCGGCAATACGCCCTGCATCCTTGGTAGCCTGGCGTTGGGAATCATTAAAGTAGGCAGGTACAGTGATGACCGCCTCGGAAACCTCAGTGCCTAGATACTCTTCGGCCGTCTGCTTCATCTTCATCAATACGCGGGCGGCAACTTCAGGGGGGGCCATGTTGTTGCCAGCGGCTTCAACCCAGGCATCCCCATTATCAGCCTTGATGATCTTGTATGGCACCTTGTCGATGTCTTTCTGTACAGCATCTTCCTGAAAACGCCGGCCAATCAATCGCTTGACCGCATACAGTGTATTTTGCGGATTAGTGACTGCCTGGCGCTTGGCTGGCTGACCTACCAATACCTCTTCGTCGTCACCAAAGGCGACGATTGAAGGTGTGGTCCGGTCGCCTTCGGAATTTTCTATGACTCTCGGCTGTCCGCCTTCCATGACGGCGACGCACGAATTGGTCGTGCCAAGGTCTATGCCGATTATTG
>CAYPMR010000163.1:0-4913 GCA_964411665.1 uncultured Granulosicoccaceae bacterium
TTCGCCGCCCCGATGGTAAGGCTGTGCCCTACTCTGGTTATCATCTGGATGATCAGGTTGATTCAGTAGTTGCTGATGATATCGCGGACGATATTGTTGACTATGTAAAAAACTCGCAGGAGTTTTTGGGTGTTCAGGAGAATTCAGTTGCTTATGAAGTTAACCGATTGTCCGTTTGTATGATTCATTAGATTGAAGATCGGGCTCTGGCAGCCAGTAAATTATCCATCCAATCCGGGTCCATCTCCGGTACTGACGAGAGTAATAATTCGGTGTACTCATGATGCGGAGGCGTGAAGACTTCATCTTTTGGTCCCTGTTCTACTATCCTGCCGTCCAGCATTACAACGACCGTGTCGGCAATGGCACGAACGGTGGCAAGATCGTGGGTAATGAACATATAGGCAAGGTTAAGTTCGCGTTGCAATCGGTCCAGTAGTTTTAAAATACCTTCTGCGACCAGCTGATCAAGCGCTGACGTTACTTCATCACAAACAATAAATTCAGGCTCCGCAGCCAGTGCGCGGGCAATGCAGATTCTTTGTTTCTGACCACCTGATAACTCCGATGGTAGTCGGTCAATAAATACATCCGGTTCTAGCTCGATCATCGAAAGCAAGTCTCGAATACGTTGGGTTCTCGCATTGCCTGTTAAACCAAGATAAAAATTGAGGGGTCGGCCGATTATGTCGCGAATGGTATGGCGTGGGTTCAATGCGGTATCGGGCATCTGATAAATCATTTGCACGTGACGTAATTGATCGCGGGTACGCTTGCGATAGTCAGCCGGCATTTCTTCACCATCGATAACAACCCGTCCACTGCGTGGTGGCAACAATCCGGTAATGACCCGGGCGGCCGTACTTTTTCCGCTGCCCGATTCGCCGACAACCGCTACAGTTTCACCGCGATGAATGTTAAAGGAAATCTCTTTCAAGACATCCTCTTTAGCTCTGCCATAGCGCGCCGTGACATTGTCGACTTCTATCAGTGGTTTTTTGTCGATGGACAGATCTTCGCTTTCCTTGACAAAGCTCCTGACTGCCCATAAAGACTTGGTGTAATCCTCACGGGGTGCTGCCAGCATTTCTCTGGTCTCGTTCTCTTCAACCAGTTCGCCGTACCTCAATACCATGATGTTGTCAGCCATCTGTGCAACTACTGCCAGATCATGGGTGATGTAAATGGCCGCTGTGTTGAAGTCGCGTACGATATCGCGAATGGTGCTGAGCACTTCGATTTGCGTTGTAACATCAAGGGCTGTCGTGGGTTCGTCGAAGATAATCAAGTCAGGTCTGCAGGACAGTGCCATTGCAGTCATCGCACGCTGTAATTGCCCGCCAGATACCTGATGCGGGTAACGAAAACCGATTGATCCTGGTTCCGGTAACTGGAAACGCGCATACAGATCTTTGGCATCAGCAACTGCAGTCGCTTGATCAGAGACACCGTGCTGAACGGGAATTTCGGCAAACTGATCTATTAAACGATAGGCCGGGTTGAACGCTGCTGCCGCACTTTGCGCAACATAGGCTATGTTAACCCCACGCAGTGCACGTAACTCGCGGTCCGATTTTTCTGTCAGCTCCATACCATCGAACTGGATCGAACCTGCGGTAATGCGACAGCCCGGGCGTGCGAATCCCATGGCAGCCAGACCCAGGGTTGATTTTCCTGCCCCTGATTCGCCTATCAAGCCCAATACCTGGCCACGATGCAGTGTCAAATCGATGCCTTTGATAATAGGCAGCCAGGTGTCTTCGCTCTGGCCTTCGATATGGACGCCACGCATTTGCAACAGCGGACTGTCTTGTTGAGTTTTATCTGACATCAATCAGTTTGCGTGTTTTGTGTAAACAATTCAGGAAGACTTTTTGAACTTTACGTTGGCTGTGTAATTACTCACCATCTTTTAGTCCGCTGGTTTTGTGAAGAAACCAGTCGACTACAAAATTAACACCGATGGTCAGTAACGCTATGGCGCCTGCAGGCAACAAGGGAGTAATGTCGCCGTAGGTAATCAGTGATGCATTGTCTCGAACCATGGAACCCCAGTCGGCCGTTGGTGGTTGTATACCCAAGCCTAAAAAGCTCAAGGCTGCGATGGTCAGGAATACAAAACAGAATCGCAATCCAAATTCCGCGACCAGCGGTGCCATTATATTTGGCAGTACTTCGCGAAATGTCAGCCAGCCCATGCGTTCGCCTCGCAAGCGTGCGGCTTCAACGAAATCCAGCACCACCACATTAAGGCTGACGGCCCTTGCCAGTCTGAATACGCGCGTTGAGTCCAGCACTGCTATAACGATAATGATTGACTGGATCGACGTGCCGAAAATGGTCAGTAGCAACAGTGCGAAAATCAGTAAGGGGATAGCCATCAGAACGTCGACGATGCGGCTGAGTACCTGATCTACCCACCCGCGTAACAGCGCGGCGAGAACGCCCAGTGAGCCACCGATTGCAAACGCCAGGCAGGTGGTAATGAATGCGATACCAACTGTGTTGCGTGCACCGAAAAAGAGCCGAGTCAACATGTCGCGCCCAAGGTTGTCGGTACCGAGCGGAAACTCCTCGCTCCACAGTTCAAATTCTGCACCGACTATCTCTGATTCTCCATAGGGTGTGAGCAAAGGTGCGAAGAGCGCGATAAATACGTAAGCGAGTATCACCAGAAAACCGAATTTGGCGCTTATAGGTGATTTCAGGAAGCCTCGCCAGGTGCGTAGTGCCAAGCCTGGACGACGGTGCGCCAGATGGGGTGATAGTTCGTTATCGACTGAGGTATTCATTAACGCGGATGCAATAGTCGGGGGTTGGTCAAAATGGATACGACATCAGCAATCAGATTTAAAACGATGTAGGTCGCAGCGAAAATCATGCAGCAGGCTTGCACGACGGGCAGATCGCGCTTGGAGACTGAATCCACGATCAGTTGACCAAGCCCGGGATAGACAAAGACAGATTCAACCACCACGACACCGACAATTAAATAAGCCAGGTTAACAGCGATGATATTGACGATAGGTGCCCAGGCATTTGGCAATGCATGAAAAAGAATCACGCGAAATTTCGACATGCCCTTGAGATTTGCCATCTCTATGTAAGGGCTGGATAACAGATTGATCAGCGAGGCTCGTGTCATACGCATCATGTGCGCAACGACGACCAGTGTTAGTGTGGTGGCAGGCAGAACCAACTTGTACAAACGGTCTCCCAGCGGTGTGCTCGGGTCGATATTGGACAGGCTCGGGAACCAGCCGAGGTTTACGGAGAAAACGATTAACAGAATGTAGGCGACGAAAAATTCAGGAAACGAGATCGATGACAGCGTGAACATATTGACCAGCCGGTCGTAAATACTGTTGCGATACAACGCTGCAAGAATGCCAAGAAACAATGATAGAGGTACGGCAACTATTGTTGCTAAACCGGCAAGAAAAAAAGTGTTGAAAACACGGGTTTTAATTAACTCGGAGATTTCACGTTTGGTTGCCAGTGAACGGCCAAAATCGCCTTGTACGATATTGCCAAGCCAGCTCAGATAACGTTTCAGTGGTGGTTGATCGAGACCCATTTCCGCGCGCATGGCGGCGACGTTATCGGCCGTTGCTGATTGCCCCAGCAATGCCTGGGCGATATCCCCGGGCAGCATCTCGACGCTTAGAAAAATAATTAGCGAGACAACAAACAACACCAGGAGGCCCAGCGCTATACGCTGTGCGATCATATACAAAATTGTTTGCATTGAGTATCAGTCTTTATCAGCCGGGAAGAAACGCCAAAAAAAACCGGGCACACTAGTTCATTAGCTGCCCGGTTTTCTTGGGAAGTGAGCTTAGCTGGCTACCCCAGGTGCAGGGTTATACAAACCACCAGCGCTCAGCGCTTTTGAGTCCATCCAGTTCCCAGTTGTTACCAATCTGTTCTGGCACATGCAATTTGTCAGAGTGCGCCATAACATCACTGAGGAACAAGGGTAGAGCGACACCACCGTCATTGTGGAGGATTTGCTGCATTTCCACATAGATTTCACGACGCTTGCCAGTGTCAAGTTCGGCACGACCCTGAACCAGCAGATCGTTAAAGCGCTCGTGTTTCCAGAAGGTATCATTCCAGCTGGCGTCAGCTGCATAGATTTGCGAGAAGATCCAGTTTTCAGTGGGGCGTCCACTCCAGTAACAAGCGCAAAACGCCTTTTGCATCCAGACGTTCGACCAGTAGCCATCATCTGGCTCGCGTACCACTTCGATATCGATCCCGGCTTCTTTAGCGGACTCGCGCATCAGCTGCCCGGCATCAATGGCTCCGCCAAACCCGGTTTCCGCTGCGTGGAATTGAAGTGACAGTTTATCAAGACCCGCTTGCTTGAGATGGAATTTGGCTTTCTCGGGATCGTACTCGCGCTGTGGTAATTCATCGGTGGTTGCACGATATATATTTGCAGGACCGATTGGGTTGTCATTGCCAAGCTCACCGTAACCAAAGGCAACTTTCTGTAGCCATTGCTCGCGATCGATGATGTGCTTGACCGCCAGACGAACATGATTGTTGTCGTAAGGCGCAGTATCGGTACGCATCGGCAACGTCACTTGCTTGTTACCGGTTGTGGAACGAATGACAATACCGTCGATTTTCTCAAGACGCGATACGGTTTTAACCTGAACATTATTCATAACATCCAGTTCACCGGTACGTAGCGCATTGGTTCTTGCTGTAGCGTCGGCAATCTGCAGTGTTTCGACTTCGTCGAAATGACCCATGCCCTCTTTCCAGTAATTTGGATTGCGCTTGGTCAGGGTGCGAACGCCTGCTTCATGGTCGCCAAGTACATAGCCACCGGTTCCAACACCGGATTCCCAATCAATTTTGCCATCGCCTTTGGATGGACAAATACCGAGGTGATAGTCGGA
>CAYPMR010000164.1:0-4908 GCA_964411665.1 uncultured Granulosicoccaceae bacterium
TGAAATTTGCTCCCCAGATGCCGAACACGAAGGCCAGGAAGATAAGCGTGAACGCGATCGGGAAGCCTATAAAGATCACGAACAACATCACCCCAAGCATGATCGCGCCGATGATGGGTTTGGGAAGGTTAGGCCGTGCCTTCATAACATTAGTAAACCATTCGCCACCCGGTACGATGTCCGGTGCAAAGACAGCCAGCACTAGCCAGAGCAAAACAATCAGATAGATCGGCATGGCCCGCAAAAACAAACGTTCGCGTGCTTTGCCCATTTTATGGAAGGCGCGGAAAATCTCGGGGATGCCCTGCAGTGTCAACAGGAAAGCGCCGACTGGCATAGCTAAACGCGCCGGCCATACCAATGGACCCCACGCGCTATCGGCTTGTCGGGTTTCGCCAGTTGAAAAGGCCAGCCACCAGTACTCTGCCGCCACGATGGTGAAGAAGATCATCGAGGGGATAAAGAACAACAGGTACAGCGTTGCATCGACGGTAGCCTGCGTCTTGTTCGACCAGAACCGATAGAGAAAGTCCGCACGGATATGAACGCCGCGCATCAAGCCGTAACCGGCGGCTGCCATAAACAGCACGCCTGCAATCATACGGCTGGTGTCGTAGACCCACAGCGTAGGCCCAAGGTTGAGAGAACGCGCCAGATCTTCAAAGCCCGCGTTTTGCAGAATCGAGAAGGAGTTGCGCGAGATCACCTCGAAGACAACCACTGCGATCAGGGGTACCAACAGAAGTGCAATGATCTGACCCGCACGATAATTTATGACGTCGATGGCGGCCGTGATCGGGCGCTGCCAGGCGGTCATGTCTTCCGGCGTTTCACCCGGTGCTTCGGCGCGGCGTTCGGCTATAAGCTCGTCCGCGATTTCCAGGTCATCTGGATTAGGCTCGTCAGCCATGTGGTGATTCCTTCGCTAGACTTGGATTTAAAATCCGCGTTTTCTTTTCGCATAAGCAGGCTTAAGTGCCCGCGTGCAATGAATTTACTTCAATTTTTAAAGAGCACGGGCTCCAATTAAGAGCCCGTGCTGAACTGCCGTACTTTACTGCTAATTACTTCAGCGCTTCAAGAGGGCTCCGTTAATAGAGCCCGTGGCTTAAGAGCTATCGTAGTTAGTTGAAAATTACTTCAGTGTGTCGGCGTGTGCCTTACCCAGGCTTGCGTTCGAAGCCTGCGCACCGGCCCAGAATGGAACCGCGATGTCGGCGAAATCTTTTTGAGACTGCCACACTTCTGCGAAGAACTCGTTCTCGTCCGCGGCTTTTTGCAACGCGTTCTGTGCAGCGGCCATGTACTCAGTGAAGTATTCCGCAGGAGTGTCTTCCAGAATAACGCCGTGGTTGTCGGTCAGATCCTTTAGCGCCTTACCGTTTTCATAAATTCGGTATGACATAGACTTGGACAGCGATGCGTTTGATGCAACTTCCAGAGCCTTCTTCTCGACATCAGTCAGGTCGTTGTAAACATCGCCGTTTACATACAAGTCGGCGTTCACGACAACCTGGTGTAAGCCCTGAAGGTAGTAGTGCTTCAGAACTTTCTGGAAGCCAAACACAGAGTCAGGCTTCGGGCAGCACCATTCAGCAGCGTCGATTGTGCCTTTCTCAAGTGCAGGCAAGATGTCACCACCGCCCATCGCAACCGCTGGAACACCGATGTCTGCGTAGGCAGCACCAACCATGCCCGGAGGCGCGCGGAAGCGCAACTTACGGAAGTCGTCCATGGACTTAATTGGCTTCGGGAACCAACCCAATGCCTCTGGACCTACAGGTTGCAGCATGAAACCTTTTACATTCACGCCCATTTCATCCCAGAGACGATCGTAAAGCTCTTTACCACCGCCAAACTGGAACCAGCTGAGAAACGCTATGTTGTCCATGCCTACACCGGCGCCCGCAACGGGAGCACCAAAAAGGTTGGCCGCAACATGCTTGCCGCCCCAGTAGTGTGTCCACGCAAAACCTGCTTCGACAAGGCCGGCGTCAACTGCGTCGATGATGTCGCTAGGCGCCACAACGGCGCCAGCTGGCAGCACTTCGATGGTCAGCGACCCGCCCGTAAGTTCGCCAACGTCTTTGGCGAATTCCTTCAGCATCACCACTTCGTCTGAAGCATCACCTAACACTGATTGCACACGAATTGTAGTTTCAGCCTGAGCAACTGAGCTCACCGCCAGTGATACACCGAGCGCTGCAGCGCTTAGTAATTGACCAATTTTCATATTTCCTCCATAAGGGATTGTTGAAAGTAGGAACCTGAAAGACCTTCCAGCTTCCCTTCCATCGTCAAAATAACATTTATTATGCATTCATGGAACAATTTGTTCCAGAAATGCATAATAAATGCTGTTCAGTAATCGTGATAACACTCGAATGTGAATGTGGAATCGACACGAAACAGCCAAATGTACAATCACTGTTGCGGGGGACTTTAGGAGGGTATGTTGTTAAATATCCAGTAGTTCGCTCATGCGCGATGCAGCAAGTTTAAGTGCAGGCAGTTTTGACATTGCCTGATCACTTTTGACGTACGTTGTTGGACAGTGCATAGCAATAGCTGCGCGAAGTTTGCCAGCGCTGTCATTTATGGGCACTGCGATTGCGATCAAACCTAAAACAAATTCTTTGACTTCCATCGCAAATCCCGCAGACGAAATCTCCTGCAGGTTTTCTGAGAGTAAATCGATGTCTGTGATTGTATTGCTGGTTAATGGTTGAAGATCGATTTTCGAAGCATTGGGGTCTACCATCGAGAAATGTAGGTGACAGGCCCTGATATATTTAGCTCGAGACCATCAATGTTTAGGATGTCGCTACTAAAGGATCCTTTGAACAACTGTCCATTGATAAGGTTCATCGGTGGAGAGCCGATAAAACTCGCGACAAAAACATTAGCAGGTTTATTGTAAATTTCATCGGGTGTGCCGCACTACTAAAGCTTCAGTGCTGGAGCGCGAGGAAGTCGAAGACATAGTCCAGAGCGCACTCAGTGAAGTTGACGATAATATTTCTTACCACGCTCATGTGGCTTTTATTAATAAGGAATTCTCCCTGGAACAGAAACGTTCGCTACTGGAGCGTATGTGGAAAATAGCCTACGCTGATAAACACATCGACAAATACGAAGAAGCGTTTATTCGTCGGTTTGCTGATCTAATTTATATGAAGCATAAAGAGTTTATGCAGGCGAAGCATCGGGCTATTGATTAAGTGTGATAGCTCATATGAGTTGGCAAGCACTCTACAAGCTGGTACAAATATACCTCTAATAACCGACATTCATGCCGGTTCTTTGTGTTGTGCGGTCGACTGAATGCAGCCGCAGTTTTGTAAACAACCTAATCAGCGCAATACGTACTTTGAAGGTACTTCATGCCCGTTTTTACTCATCCTGAATTTGATCATGAGCAAGTGCTGTTTTGTCATGATCCTGATATAAACCTCAAGGCTGTTATCGCTTTGCATTCGACGATCCTGGGCCCTGCAGCTGGTGGGTGCAGGATGCACCCGTATGACTCATATGACGATGCGTTAACTGATGCCCTTCGTCTATCAAAGGGTATGAGCTATAAGAATGCGGTTGCCGGGCTGCCATTGGGTGGCGGTAAATCCGTCATTATTGCGGATCCAAAAAGTGCAGATAAAGCCGATTTGTTAAGGGCATTTTCACATCACGTACAGGCTTTAAACGGACGCTACTGGACTGCGATTGACGTAGGGGTTGGGCCGGAAGATGCCGATGTGTTGGCGGAGAACTCAGATTTCGTATTTGCTCGTGCATCGCAATATGAAGAAGGTTTCAACCCATCACTCTTTACTTCGCTTGGTGGTTTTACAGGTGTTCGTGCTGTTGCGAAACATGTATTGGGTCTCGATGATCTTAGTGGGGTTCGTGTTGCGATACAGGGTGTTGGTCAAACAGGTGCTGATCTATGTCGACAACTCCATGAGGTTGGTGCAAAGCTCTTTGTTGCAGATGTGAATGAAGTAGCTGTGCAGGACATGGTGACGAAATACAACGCGAGCGCTGTAGAAACTGATGTTATTCATGCGCTAGACGTTGATATTTTTGCACCATGCGCTTTCGGTGGGGTTATTAACGACAGCACACTGCCAGAGCTAAAGGTCAAAGCAATATGTGGACTTGCTAACAACCAACTGGCTGATCCTAAACATGGAGTTGCCTTGCAGAAGAGAGGTATTGCATACGTTCCAGACTATGTTGTTAATGCGGGCGGAATGATGGGCGCTTCGACGATAATTTTTGACACGCCATCGCGTGAAAAATCACACCAACGTATCCTGGGGCTCTATGACACAATATTATCGATTCTCGCCACAGCAGAAAAAGCCAGCCGACCTAGCTCTGAGATTGCAGATGATATGGCTATAAGTAAGATATCAGAAGCAAAAAAGACGCGTAAACTTAATTAATTTAAGCCAAAAGAGAAGTCACTATGCCTGCGTATGTTGTATCAATGATGAATATTGATGATCCGGAAGTATACAAACAATATACCGATAGGACGCCGCCTCTAGTTAAGAAGTATGGTGGTAAGTTTCTGACACGGGGTGAAGCCTTCACCTGTGTTGAAGGTCAGGATTACGACGGTCGATTGGTACTACTTGAATTCCCATCAAAAGCAGATGTAGAAGCATGGTTTAATGACCCTGATTATCAAGAGGCCATGAAATTTCGTCATGCCGCATCGACCATGAACTACCTGCTATTGCAAGAGGGCAGTAACAACACCGAAGACCCCGACCCAAAACTCTAAGTGAATACAGAATCAAATTGTTAGCGATTGAGCATTGGAGCATTGGTAGACCCCTGTCAGATCCATACGCTTGATAGCTGACGTTCACACTTGAAGTTTGCATAGTGGGATTCGGCCAA
>CAYPMR010000165.1:0-4776 GCA_964411665.1 uncultured Granulosicoccaceae bacterium
AACGACAGGCCAGTAGCTCAATTGGCAGAGCGGCGGTCTCCAAAACCGCAGGTTGGGGGTTCGATTCCCTCCTGGCCTGCCAATTTTTGGCAATAGCGTGTCGTCATTCGCGATAGTACGAGTGCCGGCATTTTAATAGGCCGTTGTAGTTGCAAGTAGTAAACAATAAGTAAAACCAAAGCAGAGCAAAGACGAGATGGCAGCAAAAGCTGAAATCCAGGAAATGAGCGGAGATAAGCTGAAGCTGGCTGGTGCTGCGCTGGTAGGTCTGGCCGGGTTGGTAGCGTTTTATGCTCTACCGGTAGATTCAGTGTTAGTGAAAGTGTTAGTGCTGTTAGTCATGCTCGGTGGCGCAGTTGCACTGTTCTATCTGACTGCAAAAGGTAAGCGTACCGCTGCCTTTTTTCGAGATGCACGTACAGAAGTACGTAAGGTCGTCTGGCCTACGCGTGCCGAGACTATTCAGACAACCCTGACTGTAGCCGTATTGGTCATTCTGGTGGGTCTGTTTTTGTGGATGCTGGATTCCATACTGTCCTGGTTGTTCAGGCTACTAACAGGTATTTGATTGGCTGGTGCACCTCTTGATCGCAAAAGAGATTATCGATACCCCTTAACCATGGTCGAGCAACTGAATATGACAATGCGTTGGTATGTTGTACAAGCGTTCTCCGGTTTCGAGAACTCGGTAAAACGTTCTCTGGAAGAGCGTGTCCAACGTGCAGGTCTGGAAGAGAAGTTTGGTGAAATTCTTGTCCCCACTGAAGAAGTTGTTGAGATCCGTGGTGGACAAAAGAGACGTTCGGAAAGGAAGTTCTTTCCAGGCTATGTGCTTGTGCGAATGGATATGGACGATGAGTCCTGGCACTTGGTCAAAGAGGTTCCGCGCGTGCTCGGTTTTATCGGTGGAACAGCCGACAAGCCTGCGCCAATCAGTGACAAGGAAGCGGATTCGATTCTTCAGCGTGTGCAGGAAGGTGTCGAGAAGCCAAGACCGAAAGTACTTTTTGAGGTTGGCGAAGTTGTGCGTGTGACCGACGGGCCGTTCAATGATTTTAACGGTGTGGTCGAAGGTGTGGATTTTGACAAAAACAGATTGGAAGTAGCCGTGCAGATTTTTGGTCGATCCACACCGGTTGAACTTGAATTCAGTCAGGTAGAAAAAGCCTGATACAGATTTGAAACTGCATTGAAATTTGTTTTGATTTAAATGCAGGTTGTAAATATCCGATGATATTGAAGGCATCGGGATCACGCGCTATCGATGAACGTGTAAACCACGATTGATAGCGTATTAATCTTGTTTTGGGGAGCCAGTTGCAATTAAGGCTGGCGTCTGCACCCGCGGGAGAAAACAATGGCGAAGAAAGTAGAGGCTTATATCAAGCTTCAGGTGCCTGCTGGCCAGGCAAACCCCAGTCCACCGGTTGGCCCGGCGCTCGGTCAACACGGCGTCAATATCATGGAATTCTGCAAAGCGTTTAACGCTGCAACGCAGAGCATAGAAGCTGGATTGCCAGTACCGGTGGTTATAACGGTATACAACGATCGCAGTTTTACCTACATCCAGAAAACGCCACCCGCTGCAATTTTGCTGAAGAAGGCTGCGGGTATTCAAAAAGGCAGTGGCGTGCCCAACCTCGAAAAGGTTGCCAAGGTAACGCGTGCTCAGCTTGAAGAGATCGCAACTGCCAAAGATCCTGATCTGACTGCTGCGGATATGGATGCAGCGGTGCGCACCATTGCCGGTACTGCCCGCAGTATGGGTATTGAAACGGAGGGTGTGTAAATGGCTATCAGTAAACGTGCAAAGGTCATTCAGGAGAAAGTTGATCCTGAGAAAACCTATGCCCCTGATGAAGCGTTCAGTTTGCTAAAAGAACTCTCGCGCGTGAAGTTCAACGAGACTGTTGATGTAGCAGTAAATCTCGGTATTGACCCGCGTAAATCAGATCAAGTAGTACGAGGATCCAGTGTATTGCCTAACGGTACTGGCAAAACGGTACGTGTGGCTGTTTTTGCACAGGGCGAACAGGCAGATGCTGCCAAGGCAGCAGGTGCGGATGTTGTGGGCTTTGACGATCTGGCCGAACAGGTCAAAGGTGGCATGATGGACTTCGACGTTGTCATTGCAGCACCGGATGCGATGCGCGTAGTGGGTGCCCTGGGTACGGTTCTCGGACCCAGAGGATTGATGCCTAATCCCAAGGTTGGCACGGTTACGCCTAACGTTGCAGAAGCTGTGACCAATGCCAAAGGTGGGCAGGTTCGTTACCGCGCTGATAAAGCGGGTATCGTCCATTGTTCAGTCGGCAAAGTCGCTTTCGAAGCCGGACAACTACGAGAAAATTTGCAGCATTTGCTGGGTGACCTGATTAAAGCGAAACCCGCTGCTGCAAAAGGTATTTACATGCAAAAAGTTACGGTCTCCAGCACGATGGGGCCGGGACTGACTATTGATCACAGCGGACTGATTTAATCGTTTAATCGCGATTGAATTAATTCGCTATGAGCTTTGAGTGAGACAGCCTTTACCGGTGTCTCGTCGAAGACCGCAGGTGCAAACGAGCTTTAGCAGTAGCTTGGGTTTGTTTGCTTAATTGCCTGCGCAGATGAGGTGGAACCATGACCCCCGGTGTTCTTCGCGAACTATGGGGTAACCGGTTTGATCCATCCAAAGGCTGTGGGATGTTTGTTATCCCGCAAATGTTGAACCCTTCGCAAGGATCTGACGCAAACCTTTTGGGTTAGTCAGCGAACTGCGATCTAACGAGGTACGCACAATGGCTCTGACACAGGCAGAGAAACGCGCGGTAGTTGCAGAAGTAGCCGATGTGGCTGGTACTGCACATTCTGCCGTTGCCGCAGAGTACAGGGGACTTAGCGTAGAACAACTGACACAACTTCGCGTCAAGGCGCGTGAGAATGGTGTCTACGTTCGTGTGGTTAAAAATTCCCTGGCTCGTCGCGCTGTTGAAGGTACTGAATTCGAGTGTATGCAGGAACGCCTGGCCGGTCCTTTGATGCTTGGTTTTTCCACCGAAGATCCAGGATCAGCTGCAAGGCTGTTCAGGGATTTCGCTAAGGAAAACGAAGAATTCAAAGTAATGGTCGGTGCGGTAGCCGGTGAAACTCTGGAAGCGTCGGAAATTGGCAAGCTTGCCAATCTGCCAACCAGAGATGAGGCGATCGCTCAGTTGATGTCTGTTATGCAGGCGCCAGTGACCAAACTTGCGCGCACAATGAATGAAGTACCCGGAAAATTGGTTCGAACGTTCGAGGCTTTACGCCAGCAAAAAGACGCTTGAATCCGTTTATACATTTGACCCTTTCACTCGCTGTCGAACTGAACAATACACAGCTCGGCAAATTACGGAGTAAATAAAATGGCTGTTTCTAAAGACGAAATGCTGGAAACCATCTCGAACATGTCGGTGATGGAAGTGGTAGATCTTATCGCTGCAATGGAAGAAAAATTCGGTGTGTCAGCAGCAGCTGCTGCTGTTGCCATGCCAGCTGCTGGAGGCGACGCTGGTGGTGCTGCTGCTGAAGAGCAGACTGAATTCGATGTCGTTCTGGCTGGCTTCGGTGACAACAAAGTCGCCGTTATTAAAGCCGTACGCGGTGCAACCGGTCTTGGGCTGAAAGAAGCCAAGGACATGGTTGAAAGCGCACCAGCTCCCATCAAGGAAGGTGTTGATAAAGCTGAAGCTGAAGAGCTGAAGAAAACGCTCGAAGAAGCGGGTGCTTCAGTCGAATTGAAGTAATAAAGTCAGCCCGCTGGTCAATTGCCAGCGATGCTTTCTGGTTAATGCCTGGTCAGTAACAAATTCAAGTTATGCGGCCAGGTGATAACCGCAACCCGGTTAATCGAATGTCAGATCAGGCAGTTGACCTATCGGGATGCACCACAGCCGAAACAATCAGTTTATGCGCTATTGCGCTAGCACGAGGATGATACATGGCCTTCTCTTTCACTGAGAAAAAACGGATCCGCAAAGATTTTGGCAAGCGGTCGCCAATCCTGGAAGTGCCGTATTTGTTGCAAACGCAGCTCGATTCGTATCGATCTTTCCTGCAGGAAAGTGTCGATCCCGACGCGCGTGACGACAAAGGATTGCATGCAGCTTTTAATAGCGTCATGCCTATCGTCAGCTACTCCGGCAATGTTGAGTTGCACTATGTGCGTTACCGACTCGGCAAACCTGCTTTCAACGAAAGAGAATGCAAGATTCGTGGTCTGACCTATGCCGCTCCGCTGCGGGTGATGGCGCGGCTGATTATTTATGACAAGAATGCCCCTGCCAGCAGCAAAGTTGTAAAGGACATAAAAGAGCAAGAAGTCTTCATGGGCGAACTGCCTTTGATGACTGACAACGGTACATTTATTATCAATGGTACCGAGCGTGTCATTGTGTCGCAGTTGCACCGCTCGCCCGGTGTGTTCTTCGATCACGATAAAGGCAAAACCCACTCATCCGGAAAACTCCTCTTCTCGGCTCGGGTTATTCCTTATCGTGGTTCCTGGTTGGACTTCGAGTTCGATCCTAAAGACAGTATCTATGCGCGAATAGACAGACGGCGCAAGTTGCCCGCTACGATAGTGTTGCGTGCGCTTGGTTATGAAACCAAGGAAATTCTCGAGACATTCTTCGAGACAAATCAAATATCGGTAAACAAGAGCCAGAAGATAGAGATGGATCTTATACCGGAACGTCTGCGTGGTGAAACCGCTGCTTTCGATATCATCGTTAACAAAAAAGTTATCGTCGAGGC
>CAYPMR010000166.1:0-2584 GCA_964411665.1 uncultured Granulosicoccaceae bacterium
AACGGGCGTGATGGAAATGCGCGTAGCGGCGAAAATTATCGCCGAATATTTTTGCCTGCACAGGACGAATCGATGCGCAAAGAAGTGTGTGTAGTCGATCAACAATCCGGTGTGGTGATAAGTGCTGACAACGACCTGGAATAACCTCCTTTCCCAACGGCTCTCTCTAATCAAGCGGTAGTCAACTATCTGCTATAGTTCGCTTTGTGGTGATCAGCTCAAATGATAAACACAGCCTGTGGGGTGTGGTTGTTGCTCTGATCTCGCCCTGTGGCATCCTGTGCCTTGCAACCAAGGCCCTTGCGACTGAACAAATGCCTGATTGGGCTTTGTTCTACAGACCTAAATCACTTCAGAGGCAGTTACAATGATTGAAAACCCACCCTTGCTGAAAATTCAATCCCGAAAGCTGAACGTGCCACAAGAGTTAATCAACGAGCTGGCATCCTTTCCTACCGGATTTATTGTTGATGCCATGCACGGACGTGGTGCACTGCCGTCATCGGTGAGCTCACTGGCTGGTGTTGATTTACCGGTAAATTGTTGTGGTCGCATACTGACGGTCGATCCCGGGCCTGGTGATGTGCTGGCAACACTTGCGGCACTATCAGAGATTCAGGAACAGGACGTACTGGTTATTGCCACCGGTGGTTTTGACGGATGTGCTGCCATTGGTGACCGTGTGATCGGGATGGCAAAAAACTGCGGTGCTCAGGCTATTGTGACCGATGGTTTAGTCAGAGATATCAAAGGGATTGAAAAAGTGGGTATGCCTGTTTTTTGTAGTGGAATATCACCAAATTCACCCTACAACAGTGGGCCTGGATCGATAGGTATGGCCGTTGTTATAGGAGATGTGCGTATCACACGTGATGATGTCTTGTTGGCTGATGCTGATGGCGCAGTTGTTGTACCCGGCGAACAGATGGAACAAGTAGTTGCTGCTTGCCATCACATTGCATCCATAGAGTCAGAGCTGGACGCTGAGGTTGATAATGGACTGACCGTACCGGAGTCGATCAAAGAGCTTTTGCAGAGCGAGCAAACTGTTCGCTTGTAGCGCGTGTGCTTAGAAATCCAGTTCGAGATTGGAAAATTCGACGGGCGACTGTGGGTAGATGATGACGCTGCCGGTTAGCAAGGCGGGTTCGAGTGTGCCACTCATAAACGCAACCTCTTCGTTTTTTGCCCGCAATTTTATACGCTTGAAGTGGATTCCGTCTGCATTCATCAGTTCTTTGACTGTTTCGGATCGTGCTGTTCGCAAAATCTGGTTGTACTGATTATCAGCATGGTTGTCATCGTGTGCTTCAACCACATAACCAAAGCCATTGCAATCAGCTGTTGATTCAACAAATCGTTTTAGAATTTGCTCGGCCTTTGGTGTAATTAAAGTCTCATTCACCTCAAATACGCCCTCAACCATCATCCAGCTTTGCGCGCAGTTTCTGGGTAGCTGATCAGCTCTTGAAACGATAACGGGCATCTGCTCTTGCTGTGCCTTTCTGTAGTCATCAACAAAGTCCTGAAGCTTCTCAGCTACTGTCTCGCTTAACCACTCGACCTTGTTTTCGCACGCAGTATGAGATGCGCCAGAACCCCATGTGCTTAGACGATATTCACGTAACGGCTGACGAAGCAAGGAAGCGGATTGGCTGAAGCTGACCCACAAAGTGGTGTTGCAACGAGGAGGTAAAGTCGCACAGACTTGCTCAATCTTGGCAAGTTCCTCAGGTGTGAAAACAGGTTTTACAACGTCAGAGTCCAATCTGTTGTCACTTTCCAGAATTTTGGATTTGGCCGCTTTTAATTGAACAGTATGATCATAACTACAGATGCCGTTTTGAACACTGGCACTGTCTTCGCCGAGTGTTGGCCAAATTTCAAGTATGGGTTGACCCGGACTCCAGCGAACATCGTCTTTTGGAATCAGTAGCAAACCGGCTTCGGTGATAATTTTCTCCAGCGACTCCCGATATTCATCCGTCATCTCGGATTTAGATTGCAACAGGCTTGATTCAACATTCTTAAGATTAAGGTGCACACCTTCCAGGCCTTGCAAAGAGCGGTATTCAGGCTGGAAATTTTCGTTGCCAACACTAATAGGGCGAGTCCTTGGAAAGGGATAATCTCGCTCACTCGCATTTACTGCCGCTATATGCGTAGCCAGTACTGCCAATATTGTACAAATGCTGAAGCAGCTACCCAGAAAATGCCGCATGTTTTAAACCGCCACGTTTGTCTATTCTTCAACTCATGCAGAATTTATCGACCATAGCGCTGCGTTGTTTAGTGTAGTGGGTCAGCTTTTATAGATATTGCAGGTGCCACGATCAGGTGCTTGAAAATGTAAAAACTGGGTTATTCCGGATTTTTGTTGCCCGTGGCAGAATGCCCCGCTGTTTTCGCTACTGGTTTTACAGAGTAGTGGTATGTTGTTGTTGAGCGGTGGATTTCCCGTGTCACGCCAAATCCGGATCTATCCTGCGTTATGGTGTGCTTCACAGCAACGTGCTACCTAGCCCACTGGATGGCCAGCATCAGTGAAAGCTTGCGATTGGCGATCGATGGATGGGCTGAGGCT
>CAYPMR010000166.1:2684-4652 GCA_964411665.1 uncultured Granulosicoccaceae bacterium
GGGTCTGGAGCGGGTTTACGCGTTAGCTCGCCTGGTTCAGGCGGGCTAACAGGTAACTTGTGAATTGCTACCCAAGCAAGAGTTGCCCAGGTAAGCGGTGTTCAACGCCTATCTTGGTGTCTATCTTGGTGCGTACACACGGACATAGTCGATTTCGAGTGTCGGATTAGAATGCTGATTCAGATCCTCTGCAGTAGGGTAGTGTTGTGATTGCTCCCGTCCCAATCCACCGGCATTGGTTGGAAAGTTTACCCAGTTGCCACCCATTGCCAGGTTAAGCATGATGTAAAGAGGCTCGTTATCGATAGCGGGGTGCCTTAACTCGCTGGTCTTCACGCCATCTATCGACCATTCTACATATCCAGGTTCCCATCGAACCGCATAGACATGATAGTTCTGGCTGTAGTCTGTGCCGGTAAATATCTGACCTTCAGGTTCAGGGCGTAGAAAATTGGCATCGCCCGCATAGGTTGTAGAGACGTTGTTGAAGAAGTGAAACGAGTTATATATGAACCATGGAGCATGACCGAGGCTTTCCATAATGTCGATTTCTGTTCGGTGAGTACCTTCAGATCGACGGCGATGATGGTAGAGCCAGAATGCCGGGAATGTACCAACAGCGCTAGGAATCCTGATTCGTGCTTCAAAGTAACCGTACTTTCTCGCAAAGGTGTTGTGAGTAGACAGTGCGCCAGAGAGAAATTCCTTGGTTGACATAACGTCTCTTAGCGGCCCATAGAGGCGTCGTTCGTTCGAAGTTTTCAGTGGATTACGAGTGGCTCGTATAGCTAGTCTGGAACCATCGAATTCAAATGGGTTATGCAGCGATGGCAGCAGGTTTTGATGTTCCTGATCTACTGACAGCGGGCTGACATAGAACTGATCTTCATTATTGATAATACGATACTCGAATCGCTCGCCGTTGAACTCGCCATCCCAACGAAAGTTGGTGTCCCAGCGTGCAGGATTGATAGCATTGGCGTTGAATTCGTCGCTGAACACCAATTCGTAGCCATCACGGCCTATGCCGGGCTGTGACCAGGATGCCGGGTCTATCAGGCCGTTATCATTTGCCGCTGGCGCAGGAGGCGCTGCAGCCTGTGTGTCTGCCTGAGGCGCAGGAGGGGCGACGTTTTGGGAGCTACCCGCTGATGAATCTGCAGCGACGTTGAATTTCAGGGTATCCGACTGGCTGGAATAATTATTGTCAGCAGTGATTGATTTGACTGTCAATGAATGATCACCGCGCCACAAATCTCTGCTGAAAAAATGCGTATCGCTTGTTACACCAGCCCACAAGCCATCGACAGTCACTTCATATTGACTGGCACTGGGTACCCAGTTCCATTCCCAGCGGACAGTGCCGGGTGAAACTTCCTCACCTCGTAGCCCGGTAGGAATTGGTGATGAGCTATTTTGAGACGCATCGTTATTTGTTTGTCTTAGTGCGAGTTCATTATTGTTATTGTTATTGTTATTGCCGCTGGCACTTGCCTGAATCTCTGGTGATAGTTCCGAGTAGTTACGTGCCGGGTCAAACGCCGAGATTGAATAGTTGTATGTATTGCCAATTGATGTGTTGCGGTCGATAAACTGCGTTGTTGTTACTGTTGAAATATAACTGCCATCGCGGTAGATGTTGTAACCATCAATGCCGGTATCATCCCAGGGTCTGTTCCAGTTTACTTCTATGGCACCGTCACCTTGAGTTACCGTGTATATGCCATTGACTATAGAAGGGCGTTGATTGTCAGCGTAAGCTGAAGGTACAAAGCCTGCGGTAACTGCAGTACAAACAGATATCAGTGCAAAAGAAGATTTTATTCTGCGTGCTACAGTCGTCATGTCTGCAGTAAGAAAATTGTTAAAGTTCAACATAATTAATTTTTGTATTTGTACTTATTGGCGAACGTACAGTTTGCGTCTCTACTCGACCTTGAGTAGGTTCACATCGTCATATGTAAAAAC
>CAYPMR010000167.1:0-4641 GCA_964411665.1 uncultured Granulosicoccaceae bacterium
TCCTGAGACCGAAGGCCGGTGATTTTAACTGGTACGCATTACTCCCGCTTCTGTCAGCGATTTTCTACGCCTTCGCCATGATACTTACCAGAACCAAGTGCCGAACCGAGCATCCACTCATGCTATCCCTGGCATTGAATATATGCTTTGTACTGGTTGGAAGTATCGTGGCGGCAATCATAGCAATGTTTCCCGACGAGTCGAGACAGGGGTTTCTATTGGCTCCGTGGGGAAACTTGGGGGCAGCCGAATGGTTTTCAATGAGTTTGCTTGCTATAGCAATACTGGTGGGTAGCATAGGAGCTGCGATCGCATATCAAAACGGACCTTCATCAATGATAGGAACTTTTGATTTCGCCTATGTAGGCTTCGCGGTTTTATGGGGTATTTTGTTCTTTAACGAATTGCCTGGTGGAGTTTCTATTTTCGGGATGTTGCTTATCGTCGTGGCGGGAATTATGTCTCTAAGACAGTGAACTTCGTGATCCTTCACAAAGTTCGTTTAAGCTGGCTTTATCAATCGTTGCTAGCGCATACCAAGTTCCGTGTTTTGCAATGCACGATTCTCGGTATCATTAAAAATCCACATGAATTTTTACGATCGCAATTGATTAAACTGAGACTGACTGCCTGATTGTAAACTGCCCGTTTAGCCATCATTGTCGAGAGTGATGATACCTTTTTTGCGCAACTCACCAATCACGCTCTCAGCCGCCTGTTCAGCAGACTGTGAAGCTGTGTTCACCAGAATCTCGGGAGATTCTGGTGGTTCGTAGGGCGAATCAATGCCGGTAAAGTTTTTCAATTCACCGCGTCGCGCTTTTTTATACAGACCTTTCGGGTCTCGCTCTTCGGCAATCGCCAGTGGTGTCTCGACAAACACTTCAAGAAATTCCTCATCACCAACAAGATTTCTGGCCATCTGACGTTCAGAGCGGAAGGGTGATATAAAAGCGGTGAGAACGATAAGTCCGCTGTCGACCATCAACCCGGCTACCTCACCAATACGGCGAATATTCTCTACTCTGTCTGCGTCTGTAAAACCAAGATCCTTGTTGAGACCATGACGTACATTGTCACCGTCAAGCAAGTAGGTATGGCGCCCCATGGCTGCCAGCTTTTTCTCAACAATATTTGCGACAGTTGACTTACCTGCGCCAGACAGACCTGTAAACCAGAGGATGCAGGCTTTCTGTTTTTTAAGGGTGGAACGGGCAGCTTTGTCAACATCAACAGCCTGCATATGTATGTTGTCAGAACGTCTGAGCGCGAAATGCAACATACCGGCACCAACCGTATGATTGGTCTCCGTGTCGACCAGAATAAAACCACCCGTATCCCGATTATCCTTGTAGGAGTCGTAGGCAATTTGTCGGTCAGTGCTTATGTTACATACGCCGATTGTGTTCTGTTCCAGTTGCTTTGCAGCTCTTTTACCCAGGGTATTAACGTTAACTTGATGCTTTATATCAGTAATAGTGGCTCGGATACTCTGTGAACCGATTTTTAGCTGATAGGGGCGACCGGCAAGCATGGCATGATCATCCATCCAGACTATGCTGCATTCGAATTGATCAGCAGTACTTGCGGGTTCGTCAGCAGTTGAAACAAGATCACCCCGGGAAATATCGAGCTCTTCAGAGAATGTCAACGTTACGGACTGACCTGCGGTTGCCACTGACAGGTCACCATCATGGGTGACGATTCGTTCCACCGTCGCAGATTTTCCAGATGGCTGAATACGTACGGGATCGCCTGGTTTGACGCTGCCGCTGGAGAGCGTTCCAGCATAGCCACGAAAATCCATGTTCGGTCGATTAACCCATTGCACAGGCATGCGAAAGGGTTTTTCTTTTGCCATTTCGTTATCCAGATCCAGAGTCTCCAGACAAGAAAGTAATGTGGTGCCGTGATACCAGGGCATATTGGTGCTACGTTCAATTATGTTATCGCCGACTAAAGCTGAAACGGGAATGGCAGTGATCATTTCAATTCCCGCTTTGTTGCAAAACTTTTTATATTCTTCGACGATTTTGTTGAACTCTGATTCAGACCAGGAAACAAGATCCATTTTGTTCACGGCTAGAACTATCTGTTTTATGCCGAGTAAGTTAGCCAGGTAACTGTGTCTGAATGATTGTGTGCGCAAGCCATTGCGCACGTCTACCAACAGAAGTGCTGCGTCTGCGGTAGATGCTCCTGTTACCATATTACGTGTGTATTGCTCATGTCCCGGTGCATCTGCAAGGATAAAATTACGGGTTTGTGTCGAGAAATATCTGTAGGCAACGTCAATCGTAATACCTTGTTCTCGCTCTGCAGAGAGTCCGTCAACAAGTAAGGCATAATCTACATCATTGCCCTGCGTTCCGAACTTGCTGGAATCATGCTTGACTTGTTCCAGTTGATCTTCTGACAATGAGCCCGTTTCATAGAGCAGGCGGCCTATCAAGGTACTTTTACCATCGTCGACACTGCCGCAGGTGATTAGCCGCAACAGGCTACGATTGCTAGCCGTATTCAAATAGCTTTCTGTAGAATTTTTTTCTACAACTTTGAGTGAAGAACTCATCAGAAGTAACCCTCCATCTTTTTCTTTTCCATCGCAGCGGTTGATTCGTGATCGATCATCCGACCACTTCGTTCGGACTGCTGTGAATTTAATTGTTCTTCGATTATCTCGGGAATCGTGACTGCTGTTGATTCTATGGCGCCTGTTAACGGATAGCAGCCGAGCGTACGAAAACGTATATGGCAAAGCGTTGGGACTTCGCCTGGCTCTAGCGGTAACCGATTGTCATCGACCATCACCAACATGCCGTCTCTCTCGACAACAGGCCGCTCATCAGCCGAGTACAGAGGCACAATCGGAATATTTTCCCGGTGTATGTACTGCCAGACATCCAGTTCAGTCCAATTTGAAAGAGGGAAGACACGCATGGATTCGCCTTTTTTCTTGCGCGTATTAAATTGTTTCCACAGCTCTGGCCGCTGGTTCTTGGGGTCCCAGTTGTGCTTGTCATTTCTGAACGAAAATATTCGTTCTTTGGAACGCGAACGCTCCTCATCGCGACGAGCACCGCCCAAAGCTGCATCAAAACCGTATTTATCAAGTGCCTGTCTGAGCGCGGTGGTTTTCATGATCGATGTGTGCAGCTCCGAGCCATGTGTTATGGGGTTGACTTCTTGTTGCAAGCCGGTTTCGTTCACGTAAGTGATCAATTCGATATCATTATCGGCAGCAAACTGTTCCTTGAATTCATACATCGCCCGAAACTTCCAGGTTGTATCAATGTGCAATAACGGAAAAGGCACACTTCCGGGAAAGAAGGCCTTCTTGGCAAGGTGATGCATCACTGCACTGTCCTTACCGAATGAAAAGAGCATGACTGGATTATCTGTCTCTGCGACAACTTCGCGAATGATATGGATACTCTCTGACTCAAGGCTATCGAGTTGTGTCATGTAGTTGGATGCCGGCTTTGGTGTCGGCAACTGTTCAACTGCTTGCATTATTTGTGTTTCCTCTAAAGTTGAATGCTTTTCTTTCCTGGAATTCGATGTTTTGGAGTGTTGTTTCACTGCTGGCGCGAGGGGTTTTGTCTGCTCAGATATATCGTCAACCTTGACGTGCTTGACGTTTTTACTTTGATTGTTGTTCATGTTGTGTTGCTCAAAGCTGCATCCGTGTTGCTGTAGCCAGTCAAGCAGTGGTGCTTGTTTTTGTAGATCAATACCTGCAATGCTTAGGTGGAACGACTTGCCTGCGTGACGATGTAAGCGGGATAAAAAATCCATCATCAAAGTTTCTGTCAGTTTTTTATCTTTAGATAACCAGAAGATTTGCCCGCGCGAATCCTCACCTGCGATGAGAACCCGTTCCTGGATTCGATGGGTGGCAACACGAAAGCTCGCCAATTGGTTAGATGTTTTCTTTTTGTCGATGGGTGGCATTCTTTGAAGTGCTGAAGACATGCCCCATTTGTTGATGTATCTAAGAGCGGTTTTTCGCGTGACTTTGATCTGATGAGAGGACTGCAACCAGTTTTGAAGCAAAGCTGCCGTCCATAGAGTGGCATCGTCACCTGCTTGTTCCGGGTTGAGCCTCAGCATTTGCTGGAGTAAATCAGCTTCAGCCTCTCCAAGACTGCCAGAACCAATCGATCTGCCACGCGCGCGTTGATTAATACGATCCCAGCCACCGTCCAGAAACGCTTTGTAGGCGTTGATAATGGTGGGTTGGCTGAGATTCACGGCCTCACTGATTGCGGCAAGTTTTTCGCCTGCAATCCGCATTTCCACAGCGCGCACCCGTCGTTCTGACAATGAGGTCAAAACTGTTTTATCTGATTGCGGGTTTTTGTTTTTTGTAGTCATGGGTCGGGCAACGACACGCTTTACTTGTATGCCATTCAAGCAGCAATTGGTTGAATAGCGGTCAGCTAAAAATACTCTTTATATCGTGACATTTAATATTTAATCATAATATGTGCCAGTAGCTTTCAATCGTTCGAATTGTCTTTAACAGCAATGCTATACCAAAAATAGGCATTAAATATCACTAAATATATCTAATTTCCTATATTTGCACAGTATCGTATCAGTAAATTAAATATTTAATGCAATATAATTGGCTCACTC
>CAYPMR010000168.1:0-4623 GCA_964411665.1 uncultured Granulosicoccaceae bacterium
AAAATCCCGTTATGCATCGTCTTTACCTGGACCCGCGAAACTGGCCAACCGCTATTATGTTGGCCTCGTTCCGGGTTATCCATACACTGTTTTCGTATCAATTCAAACTGCGTCTGTGCCGTATGGGTGGACGCCTTATGTATCGTACCGTCCATGGACTACGCAATGTCATGCGGGTAAATCTGAGGATTTGCTATCCGGATATGGCACCCGGGGATCGTGAGCAACTGGTCAAAAGCAATTTCGAACAATGGGCCATCTCGTTCCTTGAAATTGCTATCAGCTGGTGGGGTAAGCCAGAAGACCTGCCAGATAATATCAACTTTACCGGCAGCGAACACCTGGATAGGGCGCTGGCTGAGGATAAAGGCGTGATACTACTGGGTGCGCATTTCTCCACTCTGGAGCTCGGCAGCCTGTTGGTACGCAAACACATCGGGCAGGACAGGCCCATGCACATTGTTTATCGCACCCAAAAGAATCCGTTGTTCAATGCCCATATGCTGCGTGGCAGACTGCGTCATGTCACCAGTTGTGTGCACAGTAAAGAAGGTCGGAAAATCGTCAAGCTGGTGCGCTCCAAAGAGCTGCTCTGGTATGCACCCGACCATGATCATGGACCAAAAAATGCCGTGTTCGCACCCTTTTTCGGACACCCGGCAGCGACTCTGACCACCACCTCGACGCTGGCACAAATAAACGGCGCTGCGGTGATACTCATGGGCACCTACCGCAACAGCGACAATGGCGGATACAGTGTGCACTTCTACCCACCACTGAAGAATTTCCCGTCAAACGACACACTGTTGGACGCTACCCGTGTCAACCAACTGATAGAAGAGGCCGTGGCCGTTGCACCTGAGCAATACATGTGGGCCCATCGGCGTTTCAAAACGCAACCTGGTTTACCCAAAGCCGCATTGTATGAACCGGGTGCCACTCTGCCAGTGAAAGCCAGTTAACAATAAATGCCGGCGCCGGCTAGACGAGCCTTGCTGCAACATGGATGGTAGATAACTGCAAAAGCCGCTAAAATACACAATTACCACTCCAAGAGGATTCGCTAGTGACCGACGATCAGGCCATCATTGACCAGCTTGAAACCATTGTGGCTGAGAAAACTCAACTCAAGCTCGGCAAACTCGATCCGTCGCTCAATCTGGAAAGCAGCGGTCTTGATTCTTTCGCCAGAATCAATTTGGTCATGGAGATCGAAGATCACTTCGGCTTTGAACTGACAGACAGTGAATCGGCAGGCATCGCAACTATTGGTGACCTGGTAAACCAGATTCAGGCTAAAACAGCTGCTGCCTGAGCAGTAGTGACACGTCCCGCCATTATTTACGTAGCGCGTCTGCTGATTCTGATATGTCGATAGACACAATGCTGGACGTGATGGCCGATCACGTCAGATCGGAACACCCGGACTCTGACCTGTTCTGCTGGGACCCATCGTCAAAAAGCTACCTTCAGGTCAGCTACGCCAATCTGGTAAAACAAGCTTACGGATTTGGCCAACGCCTGCTCGAAGCAGGTGCTCAAGAGCAGTCGGTTTGCATGATCGCCTGTCATTCGCCTTACGCCACATTGGTGTGCTTCTATGGCGCCATATCTGTGGGTGTCATACCGATGATTTTCCCGATGCCAAAGGCACTCGGCAGTCATGAAGCCTTGAGCGAGCGCATCAGGCACTGGGGCTTGCGTTTCGCTTTACCTACGACACTCGTGCTGGAAAGTGGCATCGACGAGAAATTCCATGACGCCATACCCGAGGGTGTGAACGTTATCCGGGTAGCCGATAGCATAGGCGCTGATGCATCTGCAGCTGATTGGCCGCAGCGGGACACACCAGCGGTTGCCCTGTCGATTACGACCGAGGACATCGCATTTTTTCAAACAACCAGCTCATCAACGGGTGATCACAAGGCAGTTGTCATTTCACACGGCAATATCCTCGCTAATGTCAGAGGCATTAAAGCTGCGGTCGACATGAGCGACAAAGAGCGCATGATCAGCTGGCTACCTTTGTTTCATGACATGGGGCTGGTTGGCACAGTGCTTTTCAGTTTCTGTAACCGCTACCCGCTCTACCTGATGACACCAGTGCAATTTGTCAAACGCCCTGCCCTATGGCTCAAGGGCATGAGCGAACATCAATGCACCATAGCCACTGCGCCAAATTTCGGCTACGACTACTGCTCTCGCCTGATCTCTGACAAAGATACAGCTGAACTGGATTTGAATTGCGTCAAACATCTATTTATCGGTGCAGAACCCATCAGGGTGTCGACCATACAATCGTTTGTAGATAAATTTCGACTTGCCGGTATCGACGAGAACAAAATACGGCCGGCCTATGGTCTGGCTGAGTCAACCATCATCACCTCCATTTCCCTGCCCGAGCACAAGGCTAAATTCATTTGCCTTGACCCGGATGAAATGGGCATAGGCAAATCTGTCACAGAGACCAGACAAATTACTTTTGATGCTGATTCTTTAGACGGCTATGAAGCAGCCTCGGACATTGCCATCTGCACCGCAGGTAAACCTATCGATGGCATGCAGGCTGACATCGTTGATGAAAACGGCGACAGCGTTGCCAGTGAAGGTCATGCAGGTGAGATTGTACTGAGCGGCCACTCGGTTGCGCTGGGCTATGTCGGTGATGCTGACAATCTGATCGACCGATTTGACAATGGTCGGATGCATACCGGCGATATGGGAGTAATCAAAGACGGCGAGCTCTACATTATCGAGCGCATCAAAAACATCGTTATACGAAACGGCGAAAACTATCTTGTCAGTGCCATCGAGCAACGGATTGCTGACCTGTTAGGGACATCCCACGAACACGTTGCTGTGTTTGAAACAGACATACATGACCCGACAAGTGAGATAGTCGTACTGGTTGAGCGACAGGATGCCCTCGATGATGATGCGGTAACGCGCCTGTTAGCTGACTTTCCTCAGGAAAGCCACCCAGTGAATCGTTTATTGTTCAGTAAAGCGCGAGACATTCCGCGCACAACCAGTGGTAAAAAACGTCACTTCTATTGCAGAAAGTTATACAAAAGTGGCGCCCTGACCTACCACCAGAACATCGAGATCAGCACGGATAAAATTATTGCGGCACAAAAAGCGCTGGCTTAGATCTCTAACTGATGTCATCCGGCGCGAAGGCCGAAGTGGTGCTAAAAACAATGCTCAATCAAGCCTGAAACTCACACATCCTTAGGGTTATCGATCTTGCGCAAGGTAATGCGATGCAGATCAAGCCCACCCACCTCGAACATGTATGCCATCAGGCGCAAATAACGCTCAAAGCGTTTCACCTCTTCTTCACCCTTCATTCTGACAGCATCGTCGCGGCGCGCTCTGAGGTTGGTATACCACATACGTAATGTGCGGCGGTAATCATCACGATCATTGCGCAGACGCACGACTTCAAATAATCGTTCACAGCCGGCAGCTATTTCATGCAACTTCGGGGTATCGGTTTCCTGAAAGATCTCATTTGAAATAAACTTATCGAAATCTTCGGTCAGCGAATTACCATAGGCTACAGTCTGCAAAGACAAATACCCTCTGGAACCCAGCCAGGAATGGCACTTGAGGAAAAATTCACGATAAGCGGCGACTTTCTCTTCGGTAGTCATACCGAGTTTGGCAAAATGCTCAAACGCCCCGATTGAAATAATGGCGTCATAGTTACCATCAGGCTTGTGATCTTTCCAACTCTCAAGGCGCGATTCAATGCGCTTGTCGTTCTTGTTGTTGACCCATTCTTTCTGACTGTCACTCAGGGTCAACCCAGTTACTGAGCCCACATTATAATGATCTACCAGGTGTTGCATGACACCACCCCAGCCACAGCCAATATCCAGCACTTTTGCAGCGTTGTGCGCATGAGCTTCGTCACAGTGATGGACAATTTTGGCCATCTGCGCATCGTCGAGCGACTGATCAGGATCGTTTTCATCCCACAGGGCACAGGAGTAAGCCATCGCATTGCCGAGCCACAAAGCAAAATACTCGTTACCCGTGCCATAATGATTTTCAATCGCATCTATCGAAGAGCCTGATTCGGGCTCTAGTGTTTCACTCATGCTGGGTCCTCGGATATTGCGCTGTGTGCGGAAAAATGGTTTAGCCGTGATTGCACGCCAAAGGCGACCAGGAAAGCAAGCTAGCCAACCGAAAAGAGGATTGTATCAAATCTCCAAAGAAACCAAAGGACAAACGCCAGCAGATGATAGATCGAGATAGTGAGACACATTAATGCAACAAAAATAGCTGATGGTGACGCAGACCGAATCACAATGACCACGTGAAGAATTTCACTTTCTCGATGTCTCGCGGCGATGGCCGTTGGGCCATCACCCCTGCCTATGACCTACGCCATGCACAGGGCAACGCAATCGCAGCAATCGTATTCTCGACGCAACTATCGATGCATTCTCGCAGTGGAGCAAATACGCTGAAGAATTTGCTATTCCGGCTGCGTTGAAAAATCAGTTTGCATCAACACATCAGTTGCACTGGTAATTGCCGCCAAACGGCCCCCTTTTTAATAGCCTCCTGATCGTAATAGCCTCCTGATCGTAATAGCCTCCTGATCGTAAT
>CAYPMR010000169.1:0-1519 GCA_964411665.1 uncultured Granulosicoccaceae bacterium
AGTAATGAAGCAAAATGAACTGGATGTACTCTGCGAAGGGCAATTTCTGGTTGTTGATGACGATGATGCAATCGCCAGTGCGGTTGGTGGCATGCTCCGACAAGCCGGCGCCAATGTGGAAACAGTATCGTCACCGGAAGCGGCACTTGAAGCGATGAAGCACAAGCGCACTGACGTTGTTATCAGCGACCTGGTTATGCACGATGCTAACGGGCTGGATCTAATGCTGGATGTGCACAAAGTAGACAACACCGTCAGTGTCGTCATCATGACCAGCCATGCGTCCCCTGATCTTGCCCAGCGTGCCCACGATCTTGGCGCCAGTGGTTTTTTGCGCAAGCCTTTTAAAGCCAATGCCTGTGTAGATGCTGCCACTGCTGCGTTGAATACACGCCGAGCTAAACTGGGCCTGGAAAGTTGCTGAGGAACCTGGAATTTCCGTTTTATTCAGTGCTTACCAGGTTCCTACCCAGGTTCTGGTTTTAGCTGACTCATACATCGCGCGTTCCAATCGACGATTAATCAAATAGTCGCCAGCTATATTTTCAAGTGTGTTTTCTTCACTACTTGCATTAGCTGCGTCTGTACTTGCGGGCTGTTGCGACGCGGTGCCCAGTGAGCGCTGATACCCGAATACTGACGACAGAATTTGCTTCTGCGTGAGGTAGACGCAGTCGCCACCAAAATCGATATCCTGCCAATCGTAATCGACAGCTTGTAACTCAGTCGTTCCATGCGCGCGAAAGAAAATGCGCGCATAACCGTCCAGCATCAGTTCACCCTTTTCGCCTTCGATACGTAGCTCGCCCATGGTCAAGCGGTTGTTATCTGCAGCATGATCAGTCAGCCTGTTGGCATCAATAACGGTACGTATACCGGATGCAAAGCGCATCATCATCAACCCTGCATCTTCACCTGTTATGATTGGATTTAGCCGCTCCAGAGATGCAAACACTTCGTCCACTTCACCGAAAAGATAACGAAATACATCGATTAAGTGAACGGCAGTTTCACGCACCAGAAATTCGGGTTGTTCGCGAAAGTAGGGCTGACGTGCAAGGTAGGCATCGGCGCCTTGACCATCTCCCGGTCGCAGGCGGAAAGTAGCTTGATAAACCTGACCAAGACGCGCGGTTTCCAGTTCTTTTCGGATAGCGCGATACCAGGGTTGGTGGCGAAAGTTCTCGTGGACCACCAATGCTGTGCTGTGAGCGTCGCAAATAGAGACCGCCTCACGGGCCTGCTCAAGGTCATCGCAAAAAGGTTTCTGACAGATCATCGGTATACGACGTTCAGCGATTGACTTGATTAAACCAAGTTGTGCATCAGGTGGCACGATGATATCAACCAGATCCGGTTGATCATTCAACAGCTCATCCAGTGTTGTGTAACATCTTTTAATGTCAAAACGTTCGCACAGTGCATCACCCGTTACGTGATCCATTGTTAACAGACCACAAATACTGACCTGCAGGCGTTGCCATGCAGCGATATGAAACTGGCTAAAGTACCCGCTGCC
>CAYPMR010000169.1:1619-4584 GCA_964411665.1 uncultured Granulosicoccaceae bacterium
TCAAGCTGTGTTTTAACGGCAGAGATAACATCATCAAGCCCAGCATCTCCGCCAAGTTCACAGGTTCGAAGTTTGCCCGGCGCGTATGCATTGTCGACCGCTGTGACGAGTAAATTGCCTGCGGTAGTCGCTATTGGGTCCTGATGTTTTTCGCCTAACCAGTCGAGCATCATCGCGGTTGATAAAATCATGGCTGTCGGGTTGGCTATGCCTTTGCCAACGATGTCTGGCGCCGTGCCATGACAAGGCTGGAATACCGCATGATCTTTACCAATATCTGCAGAGGGTGCGTAGCCCATGCCGCCAATGAGAGCTGCGCCCAGGTCCGAGAGGATGTCGCCGAAGATATTCTCGGTCACCATGACATCGAATTCCCATGGTCGGTTGACCAGATGCATGGCCATGGCATCTACATAGGCGTGATCTGCCTGCAGTTTGCTGTGTTTCTCTGCCGTCTCGTAAAAAATATCGCGAAAGAACGCGAACGCTGGAAACACGTTCGCCTTGTCGATGCAGGTGACACGCCCCTTGGTGCCGCGAGCCTGTCGGGTTTTGGCCAGTTTAAATACGGTGGCAAATAGTTTTTCCGAGACCTCGCGCGTTATCACTAAGGTCTCTGAGGCTTGCGTGTCACTGCGCGTGCCCGGGTAATCCGGCGCAAAAAGTCCTTCAATCGATTCGCGCACCAATACAAAATCAACATCCTGCATACGCGGGTCTGCCAGTGGCACCGGCACACCCGGTATAGCGCGCACCGGGCGCACACCTGCAAACAACCCCAGACGAAAACGCAGTTCGATTTGTGGCACGATCTCCGTGCCGTCCGGATAGCGAACAGCCGGATCACCGGTGCAGGCAAGCAAGATGGCGTCAGCGGCAGCTGCGGCTTCGACTGACTCATCGGGTAGGGCAACGCCAGTCTTTTGATAAGTCTCGGCACCGGCTTCCAGTGGCAAATACTCAAGCGTGAGGGCCGCATCGTCCGATCCCTTGTGTACCGCTTTTGAGGCTTTATCGCAGGCAATGCTCAGTAAATCCAGTGCCGGTGGTGTGATTTCATGGCCAATGCCGTCACCTTCGAAAACTGCGATTTTGTATGTGGTTGTCATGTAGGTTGGTTACACGCGGGTTTACGGTAATTTTTGGTCATGTATGCGGATCTGACGGTGGCTTTTCGTTAAAGCCACGGCTCTGAATCGGTCAAATATGTATTAATATTATAATATTCATCTTTTGTTATGTCAGACCATCCGCAAAGTCGTTTTTTACAGCTGGGACTTATCGGTGACAATTTATGCGAAGCATAGCTGCCTTTGCCCGACGAAAACAGGCGTAAAAGCGCGCCAAACGGACCCATTTACCGTAGTCTGTGCTTCTGAACGCGACTTCGCAGTACCAGCCGGGCTGTTGGTCTATACGCAGGCTGAGCGCTGGTGCCAGAAAATCAGACTCCATTTGTGTCCAATGACGGGCTATGATCGAATAATGGTAATCGCATCGGGAAGCTAAATAGCTTACCCCCAGCTACCCACAAGGTTAAGCCACCACGACTCGTAAAAAACGATTCACGGGAGAAAATTATGAACAAAGCCGTAGATCCAGAACTCTCCGAACTTATCGAAGCGGACCGCAAACACGTATGGCATCACCTGAGCCAGCACAAACCCTACGAAACCAAAGATCCGTTAATCATCGTCAAGGGCGATGGCATGCGTGTCTGGAACCAGGCAGGTAAAGAACACCTTGATGCAGTCTCCGGTGGGGTGTGGACGGTTAACGTCGGCTACGGCCGTGAATCCATCGCCAACGCCGTGCGTGATCAGTTGATTGAACTCAACTACTTCGCAGGTACGGCCGGTAGCATACCGGGTGCAAAATTCGCTGAAAAACTGATCAGTAAAATGCCCGGCATGAGCCGTGTTTATTATTCGAATTCTGGATCTGAGGCAAACGAGAAGGGTTATAAAATCGTCCGCCAGATTGCGCACAAGCAGTACGGTGGCAAGAAACACAAAATTCTTTTTCGTGATCGTGATTACCACGGCACGACCATCACCGCATTAAGTTCTGGTGGACAGAACGAACGTAAAGATCATTACGGACCGTTCACTCCGGGTTTTATCGAAGTCCCGCACTGTTGTGAATACCGCTGCCAGTTCGATGATGCCAGTAACTACGGTGTAAAAGCTGCGCAGGAAATTGAAAAAGTCATACTCGCTGAAGGCCCTGAGACAGTGGGTGCCATCGTACTTGAACCTGTCACAGCAGGTGGCGGGGTGATTACACCGCCAGAAGGTTACTGGGAAACTGTTCAAGAGATTTGTAAAAAGTACGATGTACTGTTGCACATCGATGAAGTGGTCTGCGGTGTCGGACGTACAGGCGCCTGGTTTGGTTACCAGCATTACGGCATCAAGCCCGACATAGTCACCATGGCCAAAGGTGTTGCCAGTGGTTATGCAGCGATAGCTTGCACAGTGACCACCGAAGCCGTATTTGACATGTTCAAAGACGACGCCAGTGACCCGATGGGTTATTTCCGCGATATCAGTACCTTTGGTGGCTGCACATCAGGCCCGGCTGCTGCTCTTGAAAATATGCGTATCGTTGAAGACGAAAACCTGATCGATAACTGCAACGCCATGAGTGACTACCTGATGGAACAACTGCGCGGTCTGCAGAATAAGTACAAAGTCATTGGTGACGTACGTGGTAAAGGTCTTTTCTGTGGTGCAGAACTTGTCAGCGACAGGCAAAGCAAAGAACCGGTAGATGAGGCCATGCTCGCTAACATCGCAGCAGATTGCATGGAGCAGGGCGTGATCATAGGTCGCACCAATCGCAGCATCAGCGGCTTTAACAACACGCTATGCCTAAGCCCGGCACTTATCAGTACCAAAGATGATATTGATGAAATCGTTAGCGCGATTGATGGTGCCATGGGTCGGCATGCTGTGATTTGATT
>CAYPMR010000170.1:0-4541 GCA_964411665.1 uncultured Granulosicoccaceae bacterium
TGTGCCGCTTAGGGAATTTCTTTGCTGCACAAGTGATGTAAAACCGAGCTGAATCCCGGGCAGCAGATAGATGCTGCTGACCCGGGTTTCGTCATAGCAAGCAATTCAGTTGTATTTTTTATACATTCGCAAACGTATATTCAATAAGTCTCAACGTGATACCGACCTTCAGCACGCATACGATCGCGTAATTCGAACCATTCAACGCCGTTATCCGAACTAATCGCTGCCAGCGATTCATTAACGCCTGATTCCATATCTCTGAGGCCGCATATATAAATATGTGTCTTCTCATCATCAAGCAGCTCTGCTACCTGCTTGCGCTCTTGTAGCATACGATCCTGAACATACTCTTGGTGGTCACAGCGTGAATAGACCAGATGACTTTCTATCAAATCCGCCGGCAACTTTCCCAAAGGGCCAAAATACGGCAGGGTTTCGGGCGACCGTGCGCCGAAGAACATCACCATGCCACCAGACATTTCACCAACAGTACGTTCTCGCCGCATGGTGAATGCGCGCATTGGTGCTGCCCCAGTACCGGTGCATATCATTAACAAGCGGGCATCTGGGTCATCAGGTAATAAAAATGTAGCGCCAAAAGGACCGGTTACAGCCACCTCGTCACCTTTCGCAAGGTCACAAAGATAGTTCGAGCAAACACCGTCCGGTTCACGCTTGACGGTCAAAGACAGGTTATTGAAATTGGGACGTTCACCATCGCGTGGTGACGACACTGAGTAGAGTCGCGGTAAATAGGCATTGCCGTTAGTGTCTGTGCCGGGGGTTGTCACACCAATCGACTGACCTTCGAGTACCGGAAACGGTGCTGCACCTAAATCAAGAATGATATGACGGACATCGTGCGAATCATCATCGGTTAATCGGTAATTACCTTTAACAACTGCGGTAACCGGTTTGCCCAGGTTGTACAGGTTGATCACTGGTTTGGATGCACTCGCAGGTGCAACACTTTTGCCACCAGCACCCTGATGTGCCTCGGCCAATAAAGCAGCAACAGACTCATCCAGTGCTTCTAAATCATTTCCCCCATCACTTTTGCCATCACCCGATGACATTTCTTCCTGCTCCGGCAAATCCATCCATTCGAGCTGCTCTTCCAAAGAATAGGGGTTGGTAACAACACGCCAGTTATCGATAGAACCCGTTGGACATACGGGAATGCAATCCATGCAGTGATTACATTTGGAAGCATCGACTACCACATTGTTGTCGTCATGCTCTATCGCCTCGATGGGGCATGTCATTTCGCAGGTATAACAACGGATACAGATCTCGGGGTCAATCAGATGCTGTTTTAACGGAGTGGTCATAGCGTTTGTATCCGATGATCAAGCCATATGCAGTTTTACATATTCAAACTCACCGGGCATATTGTTGATACCAACTTTCGGTGGCGCTATCCAGCTGGCATATTTACCCACCTCATAACAGGGTTTCATCAAGGACTGGATAAAATCACCATCAGCCTGATCAGGCAACCAATCGCCAACTTGTGTTTCCCAACTTTCTTCGCTGATAATTTCACCGGCAGGGTTGGCTTTAACCGCTGAAAAAACACCTATCTGGCGATGGAAGGCTTCGTGTGGCACAGAGAATTCAAATTCAATATTGTGTTTAGCGATGATTCGATTCCAGCGGCTTATTCCGCCAGAGGCATCTTTTACATAGTCGTCACGCAGGCGCATATTTATTGCCGTTAGCGCAGGAACTTCTTCTTCGATTATTGTCCCGTCCTTAACATTGCGCACCTTGTACGTGTCACTACCAAGCTGATGATCATCATCAATCTTGTGCTCCATAAAACGCCCTTTAATACCGGCATTAAACGCGTTAGCAGCATTGGTTGAAACTTCCTGGCCAAATAAATCCAGCGACAGCGAGTAATGCAGATTCAGTTTCTTCTGCATGGTAGGCAGATCAATGACACCAAGCTCACGAATACGGTTGATATCGAAAGGATCAGAAATACCAGCGCCAGCCATAGCTTCAACAGTTGCTTGTATTGTGCGACCTACACCGGATTCACCAACAAACATATGATGCGCTTCTTCTGTCAACATGAAGCGACAAGTACGTGACAATGGATCAAAGCCAGACTGTGCCAAGGATTCCAGTTGCATCTTTCCATCGCGATCAGTGAAATAGGTGAACATAAAGAATGACAACCAGTCAGGCGTTTCTTCATTAAAAGCACCTAACATGCGTGGCGCTTCTTCAGAACCGGACGAGCGTCGTAACAGATCATCTGCCTCTTCTCTACCATCCTTGCCAAAGTACTTGAACAACAAATACACCATGGCCCAAAGGTGGCGCCCTTCTTCTACATTGACCTGAAAGAGATTGCGTAAGTCATAAAGTGACGGTGCTGTGAGACCCAGGAAACGTTGTTGTTCAACAGAACCGGGTTCTGTATCACCCTGAATAACCATCAACCGTTTAAGCAAATTGCGGTATTCACCCGGCACTTCCTGCCAGGCTTTCTCGCCCTTGTGTTCACCACAGGGAATAACACGTTCCTCAGCCTGTGGTGCGAGCAAAACACCCCAGCGGTAATCAGGCATTTTCACGTAATCGAATTTGGCCCAACCCTTGGGATCAACTGACACTGCTGTACGCAAATAGACCATGGATTCCTGGAATTTTTGCGGTATCAGATCATTCCACCAATCTATGTAACCGGGGTGCCACTTCTCCAGTGCTTTAAGTACTTTTCTGTCAGTGCTTAATCCGACGTTATTCGGGATCAGCGTATCGTACTCAACGTTCATCAATTCAGACATGTTCAACTCCACCGGGTTATCGCTGCAGGCAGTCGAGACCCAGGCTGTTAATTACATAAATCTTATTCGCAAACATTTAAACTAAACACGTTCACGACTGTATTCGCCACGTACGCCAGTACCATAACGCTGCAACGCACCTGTCTCACCAGCAGCATTGGGCCGGATAAATATCCAGTTTTGCCAGGCGCTCAGGCGTCCAAAAATTCGTGTCTCCATGGTTTCTGGTCCTGCAAAACGCAGGTTCGCTTCCATGCCGGTCATGGCATCCGGTGAGAACGATGTACGCTCCTCCATAAACACACGCAGTTCATCCTCCCAATCAATATCATCCAGAATAATCGTTACAAGCCCCAGAGACTCGGCAGATTTCGCATCAAGTACCTGCCCCTTACTGGCCTCGGCCGCGGCAACGGCTGCGTCGTCATCAAGAAACCGGGTTTGCAAGCGTGTCAGACCATTACTCATTGGCAATTGGCCAAAATTAACTGAAGACAGGGTTATGCCAGCAAGCGCACGATCATCATCTTCGAACTCATCTTCCATCATGTAACTTCTGTCTACCGACCAAAGAATCTCCGCTAACAAACCTGTAAAACACGAGCCATGTTCAACCAACGCAATCATGGAACGTGATGTCAGATCGATACGTTTTAATAATCGTTTCCAGTATTGAAGTATTTCATTGGCAAGCCAGTGATCAGCATTGTCGGTAAGAAGTTGTTCATGCGCTTGAAATTGAATCGGATCACCTTGGGTCCTGAACACAAGCAACCCGACTTCGCGTTCGTTAAAACGCAAATGCAGCATGGCATCATCAAGTTCACGCGCCAGTCGCAGTAGATAGCTTTGGCTGTTGCCTGCGACCAGTGATGCCATATCAGCCGGAGCATCTTCATCTGGCCCAAGTACCGTGATCACAGCTTTTTGTGCATCACGTTCAAGCGAAACCTCCACTGTCGAGTATTTAATTGATCCATCGTCGGCAAACGTGCGTTGAAGAGGTTCAAGTGATATACCGGTTTCCCTGACATTACGCTGGTTGGTTTCAGCAAACGACGCAGCACGCTCAGCAACAGCATTGTCAAAGCTGGAATTGGCAAATACTTCGTCAACCAGTTTCCATTGCTTCGCCCGTTCGCCTTTTACACCTTCCTCGACTGAACAGAAAACATCGGCAAGATCTCGGCGCACTTTGCGCTTATCCGTAATACGGGTTAATCCCCCTGTACCGGGTAAAACGGCAAGCAGCGGTATTTCGGGAAGTGCCACTGAAGAACTGCTGTCGTTAGTCAGCATAATATGGTTACAAGCCAGTGCCAGCTCATAGCCACCGCCTGCACACGCACCCTTAATGGCAGCGATATACTTTTGACCAGAATCAGCTTCCGCAGCTTCCAGAGCATTGCGGGTCTCGTTAGTGAACTTGCAGAAGTTAACCTTGTGGCTGTGTTCCGCGCCAGCCAGCATACGAATATTGGCACCCGCACAAAAGACATTAGGCTTGCCCGATTGCAACACCACTACCCGTACTTCAGGATGCTCAAACCGCATGCGCTGCACAATGTCAGCAAGTTCGATATCAACACCCAGATCATAGGAGTTGAGTTTCAACTGATAACCATCGAACAAACCACCGTCTTCATCCACATCCATAAACAGGTTGGCAACATCACCGTCGTATTCAACACGCCAATGACGATACGATGCCGGATCAACCTGAAAATCTATGTGATG
>CAYPMR010000171.1:0-4432 GCA_964411665.1 uncultured Granulosicoccaceae bacterium
TGCGGTTACTTATGTTCGCAATCAAAGGTGAGTGGCGCTGGATGATCGAGTTGATAATCAGTGTAAAGAAGCCGGTACTTTAAATGCAGACTGGAAAACTATAAGGCGTGCAAGATACATTTAATCAGAACAAGGATGAGCCAGTAACCTTGTTACGTCGTTGGTCGGTTAACTTGCAGCTATGCAGGGGACAACTTGATGACGCCGCTAGCCTAAAGGATTCGATGTTGCGCGGTTGTCTTCAGGCGGGTGCAAAATTACGTCAACAGGCGGCAGAGCAATTCCTGCCGCACGGGGTGACGGTTGCCATGATTCTGGCGGAATCGCATTTTGTGGTGTCAACCTGGCCCGAGCATGATTTTGTCACACTGGATGTAGCGGTATGCGACCCACAACTTGATCTTCAAGCACTGGTTCAACCGATTGTTCATTCGCTGCAACCTGAACACAGTGACGGGCATCTGTTGGTGACAGACATAAGCACAGGACAGAGTCAAGGTAGTTCTTATGCTGTAACTTTGCCGTCTGAGAAAAATACCGAACTATCCGTTTAAGAATTGCAATGCTTGTTAAGGCAGGCATCTTAAAAAAATTCCGCGACTAGACTTTATTGGAATCAAATATGGTTACTGACAAGCAGAGCACCACGGTTAGCCAATCGCCCTGGCGTAATCCGATTGTGGTTATTGTCGCGGGGTGCCTTATCTCTGCCATAGGTTTTGGTATTCGTTCCACCTTCGGTATCTATCTCGAACCTATGACCAGTGATCTTGGCTGGACACGCGAGACCTATGCTTTTGCCATGGCCCTACAGAATTTGTTCTGGGGTCTGGTTTTACCGATTGCAGGTGGTCTGGCTGATAAATACGGAGCGACTCGTGTGATTGCCTTTGGCGCTGTGGTCTACGCACTTGGCGTCTGGGGTATGTCGATTGCAGACAGCGGTTTTATGTTGAGTATGACCGGTGGTGTACTTGCCGGAACCGGGATTGCTTTGTCAGCGTTTACACTGGCGATGGCAGCGATGGCAAGAGTTGTCAGCCCGGAGAGACGATCACTTGTGTTTGGTTTGGGCACGGCCGCTGGTTCTTTTGGTCAGGTATTGTTTTCACCTATTGCACAGAGCTTCGTCAATCAATACGGCTGGTCTAGTACGCTGGTCATTTTTGGTTTTACGGCACTGGTGTTGATCCCGCTTGCCTGGCTGTTACCGGTTGACCCGTCAAAGTCGGTCGAGCCCACAACTGATCAAACAATGCGTGCGGCATTGCAAGAGGCTTTGCAGCATAGAGGTTACTTGCTGCTGACTCTGGGCTTTTTTGTTTGTGGCTTTCACGTGGCATTTATCACGGTACATTTTCCGGCTTATATCCGTGATCTTGGGCTTGACCCAATCGTTGGCGCCTACAGCCTTGCCTTGATTGGCCTGTTTAATATTGTTGGTTCGTTCGGATCGGGTTACATCGGGCAACGACGCAGCAAGAAGCAAAGTCTTGCGGTTATCTACACCTTGCGTGCAATTGTTATAGCGTTGTTGTTGGTGTCGCCGAAGACAGCGCAGGTTATTTATGTGTTTGCAGCGGTGATGGGATTGTTGTGGTTATCAACTGTACCCTTGACTACTGGCATCGTCGCTCAGGTTTTTGGGGTACGCTATATGGCAACCTTGTTTGGAATTGTCTTTCTCAGCCATCAACTAGGCAGTTTTATCGGCGTCTGGTGGGGTGGTCGTATCTATGACCAGACGGGGTCATATAACCCCATGTGGATAGCCGGTATTGTTTTGGGGCTGTTTGCAGCTGTGGTACACGTTTATATAAACGAGAAGCCGTTAGACAGGCTGGCTAATTTGGTTAAATCTAAGGAGGCAGGCGCTACTTAATCGTTGCGTTGTCGTCATCCTCGCGCCTACGCCGCGGGGATGACGACAGTGAAAACATAGTAGAGTCCAAATGCCGCTGTTAAACAATCAGTTAACCGGCGTTTCCCGACCGGTCCTCGAACCACTAGCAGACACTGCGCGTACAAATGCAGCCGTCGCAGGTCTGTTGGCAGGGTTATACGTTTGCCAGGTATTTCCATCGTTACTGAACTGCACCTGCAAACCTGGAAATTCAGTATTCATTTCTAGCGTATTACCATCGCTGCGCGCACCGGCTGTCGGTACTCGATAAAGCACACCGGCAGCATCGAGCTTGGCCAGTTCTTTCTGTCCCAGTGCATTGGCAAAACGCTGCCAGCCTGCTGTCAGTGCTGCCCGATCAGTGCGGTTTGATGTTGCAGAAAATGAAACGCCCGGGTTGTAGTCGATTTCCCAGTCTGCTTTGTGCCACGCGCGTTCTGCCAGTGCCAGTAGTCGTGGGTACATCATGAAGTCAAAGTGTTCTGCTGTTCGTACAGTTTCACCCCATAGCTGCCCTTGCATACCATCAAAACCAGTGGTGATGGGTACGTTGCCTGTTGCTGACCACGGATTGCCGTCACGGGTTAGGGTGGTTTCAGCATTTTGCGGCAGGTTCTCTGGTACGAATGAAAATACTTTTTGTGTATCGGTAAAACGCGTTGCCCAGTAGTAACCGCGTTCCTCAGGATCGATTTCCTGTGGAAAGTCGAAGTACAGATAATCGGGTACGGCGACGATTGTTTCGAAACCACGTTGAGGCCACTCATAGGCGGATGAAAAACCCCCTTGCCAGACAACTTCCCAGTTACCAACGCCTGCGCGTTGTGTATTTAGATCTTCCGCGTAGATATTACGCAGAATATCCTGATAGGCGTAGAGTGCTGGAATATCCGCATCACGAACAATGTTGGATACGCGTACCACGAAGTTGCGGTTAAGGTCTTCAAGGTTATTCAGATTGGCATCAGATGCGATCAACGCGTTACAGGCAGGGGATCTTTCCCAGGGGAAATCGAATTGAGCCTGCACAGAACTATTGAAGCCTGATCCTTTGAAAATGTTATTCGCTTCGTCGCCACCCATGTGCCAGATTTCAAGAGGCACGCCAGCGGCGTCATACATGCCTTTCACTTCAGTGACGACTGTTTCAATAAAGTTGTAAGTACCGGGTATGCACGGGTTAAGAATGCCGTCGCTGTAGTTTTGTATGGTTCTGTAGCTTGAAGTATCGTCCGGATCATCAACGCGAATATTTGTGTTGCCGGGTTCACCCAGATTGGCCGCTCTGGCTCGCATCGAGACAACTGCAGCGCGTGCGTGTGCAGGCATATCGATTTCCGGTAAGACCTGAACAAAACGATCATTGGCATAACGCAGCAGATCTATAAATTCGTTGCGAGTGAAAAAGCCGTTACCTTCGGTATTCGCAAAAGGGCCGGAGCCAAGTTGCGGTAACAGGCCTGCGACTTCGCTAGGGTCACCGTTCTCGTCCACTGAAAACTGGCGTCTGCCACCAACGCTTGTTAGTTCGGGCAGGCCGGGTATCTCTAAACGCCAGCCTTCATCATCAGTCAGGTGCAAGTGCAGGACGTTTAACTTATAGGCTGCCATTTGATCGATCATTTTCTTAATGCGATCGGCTGAGTGAAAGTTTCGCGCGACGTCAACATGCATACCGCGATAGTCAAAGCGTGGGCTGTCAGTGACAACCACTTGCGGGATTGAACCAGATCCTGGCGTTATTAGTGATATTAGTGATTGACCACCATTGAAAACTGCATTGGCATCGGAACCGCGGATGCTGATACCGCCGGCTGCAACGGTGAGTACATAGGTGTTTGCCTGCAGGTTTGTATCGATGGTTGTGGCAATTGTGTTTCCACCACCGCCGACCAACAGGTTTACACGGCTATTTAATGCGGCTGCTGAAGCTGCTGGCAATGCGCCTGCACCAAAGCTAATACCGCCGCTAATATCAAATGTGCCCCCACTGACAACCGTATTAAGAGGTGTCGGCACGATCGCACTGGATACATCTTCAAGCCCCACTACGGAGTACTTTTCAAAACGATTGTCTGAATTGGCTAGTTGGTGAGGCTCGCCGTTGAAAGCGCGACGATTGTCACCGGTTAGTTCAACAGCATAGTTATCGATGCTGTCAGTACTGTTCGTGTTGGCTATTATTTCTGGCTGAGCACCGTCTCTGACCAGAAAGTAGCGTGGCATGAAATCACTTTGATGCAGCTGAGAGAATTCCGTAATGACATTGATGCTTTTGGTGGTCTCTCCGTTGAAGCCAGTGAAACCACTTGAGGGTGTTATGTAGTTAAGATCACCGTTGACCAGAAAAATATCAAATTCGTCACTGTCAACGCGCAGAATGCGGCGAATACTGGGAAAGTAGATGCGCCAGTTACCGTCGTCGAGTGAACCATCGGTTGACTTGATATGAATATTGGTCAGACTGCAGGATGAGAAGTTCGCTGGTAAATCCTGACAACTTATCGGTAGATCCGACCCGTGGTTCTC
>CAYPMR010000172.1:0-4270 GCA_964411665.1 uncultured Granulosicoccaceae bacterium
GAAATGCGCCCTGGCAATCAGCGGCTCAAAATGATTCAGACGCACCAGATGATGCCTTAAAACAGCAAATCGACTGGCTGGAGCAGTTTATGCGCATCGCGCAGCGCAAATTACTGCTGGGCCAAATCAAACACATTGATCTGGTGGCTTGTAATGAAATTGTGTACCGGCTTCGAAGGCGTGATCTGATTCGTTTCTGGTCAATGCCATGGTCCGCAGCCCGGCGCAATAGCCGACGGGATAATGCTGCTTGAAAGGCGCGCCAACAATAGTCTGTCGCAAGCCTTTGGAAAATGCGCCTGCCAATCCCGTACATAGTCAGGCCTGGATCAGCGAGCTGCTGATCAATCGGGGTATCAAGGAATCGGCTGAGCTGGAATTTTCACTGAAAGGTTTACCGTCCCCGGACAGCTTGCCGGATATAGACGCTGCAATTCAACGCATTAGCGATGCTGTCGAACAACAGCAACGCATCATGATTGTTGGTGATTACGATTGTGACGGTGCTACCAGTACTGCATTGGCTGTTCTGGCGCTACGCGCTATGGGTGCGCAGCATGTTGATTATTGTCTACCTAATCGCTTCGTTCACGGCTATGGCTTATCAACTGCTGTGGCTGATGTGGCGATTGCAGACGAGCCTGATTTGATCATTACTGTTGATAACGGTACGTCCTCAGTGGAAGGCGTCGGGCATGCAAAACAAAACGGCGTTGATGTGGTGGTTACCGATCATCACTTGCCGGGTGATGTGATGCCGGATGCGGTGGCGCTGGTTAATCCACGGCTGGGTCAATTGGGTCAATTGGGTCAATTGGGTCGTTTGGGCGAGTCGGACCACATTGGCGATAACTTCCCCAGTATCAATATTGCAGGCGTCGGTGTCATTTTCTTTGTTATGGCGGCATTGCGCCGTGCATTAACAGCGCGCAACTGGTTCGACAACAAAAAGATCGAGCCGCCGAACATGGCCCGCTATCTTGATCTGGTGGCTGTCGGCACGGTGGCAGACGTCGTGCCCCTGGATGGCGTCAACCGTATTCTGGTCATGCAGGGTATCAAGCGAATCCGTGCCGCACACTGCCGGCCCGGTATTCTCGCACTGCTACAGGCGGCAAAAACCGATCACAGTGATTTGCAAACCGACACCATCGGCTTTCGTATCGCACCTCGGCTCAATGCCGCGGGTCGCCTTGATGATATGCGGCAGGGTGTTGAGTGTCTGTTGGCTGAGGATATCAGTGAAGCACGTACGCTGGCCGCAGGGCTTGACCAACAAAACAGCAAGCGCCGACAAATCAGTAGCGACATGACGGCACAAGCAGATGCTGCGCTGTCTGTTCTTGAGAGTGATCCCGCGAACAAGGCGCAACAGGGCGATGTTGATGAGCACATGTCGCTCTGTCTTTACGATGCTGATTGGCATGAAGGGGTGATCGGGATTCTTGCTGGCAGGTTTAAAGACAAGTACGGCGTGCCAACGGTTGTTTTCTCACGCGCAAAGCACGATGCCAGTGACGCGCCGCAAAGTACTAACCCTACGACGCCTGCGAAGCCTGAAATAAAAGGCTCTGCCCGCTCAATCGATGATTTTCATATAGTCGATGCATTCAAGCGTATTGATTTGCAGCATCCCGGGTTGCTGCGCAAATTTGGCGGCCATGCAAAAGCTGCAGGGCTGACATTGGCTGAAGCAGACTTCGAGAACTTTCGTGCAGCTTTCGATGCAGATGTGCGGGATCAATTTGCTGGCCTCAAACCGGCAACGCAGATTATCACCGATGGTGCCTTGCCGGCAGAGTGCTTTAATGTGCAAGCAGCCCTTGAGCTGACTAATCTGGCACCGTGGGGGCAGGCATTCCCGATGCCTCTTTTTGATAACCGGTTTTGCGTCCTCAGCGTGCGCGTGCTGCGTGGCAGACACCTGAAACTGCAGCTTGCACCACTGGATTCGACAGATTCAGCCTGTGCCCAGCCGGTTGATGCCATTTTTTTCAGCCCACCTGATCATCTATTTCCAGAGCCGGATCAGGCAGGTGGGCTCGGCGGCATGTTGCCCGCAAGCCATGTTGCTGTCGATGATCGGATTCGAGCGGTGTTTGAACTTAAAACCAATACCTTCCGTGAACGCACCACCGTGCAACTGACTCTGGTGCATCTGGAATTGCTGTGATTTGCCGCGGATGGCAGCTATTGGCTGTTATTGGTTGATTCCCAGCTACTAACGCACGCATTCCAGACGTGTTTTATAACGTAAATTCCTGTATTTACGTTACACTTGTGGGTTGAAGCAACAGTTTTTCTGCCAGTTCCTGATGATTGAAATTAACCCATATATACAGCATATCGAAGACCTGCTAGGGCGCAAAGAAGCGCTTAGGGGGTATCTTTGACTACGATGCCAAAAAGGAAGATCTGGAAGAAATACTGGTAGAACTGGAATCGCCGGACGTCTGGAATGACCCCGACAGGGCGCAAAAGCTGGGTCGTGAGCGCGCTGGTTTGCAAGCAATCGTTGACGTTATCGATAAGCTGGACGCAGGTCTTGGCGATGCCAGCGATCTACTCGAGATGGCGCGCGAGGAAGATGACCAGGATACGGTGGATGCGGTAGCCGGTGATTTACAGCAATTTGAACAAGACGTCAGTGAACTTGAGTTTCGCCGCATGTTCAGCGGAGAGCAGGACGGAGCTGATGCCTTTGTCGATATCCAGTCGGGCAGTGGTGGCACCGAGGCACAGGACTGGGCTGAAATGCTGTTGCGGATGTATTTACGCTGGGGTGAGCGCCGTGGCTTCAAGACCGAGTTGATCGAAGCGTCCCCGGGTGATGTTGCTGGTGTTAAATCGGCCACTATTCGTTTCGCTGGTGAGTACGCCTATGGCTGGTTGCGTACCGAAACGGGTGTGCATCGCCTGGTCAGAAAAAGTCCGTTTGATTCAGGCAACCGACGCCACACGTCTTTTGCCGCTGTCTTCGTCGCACCCGAGGTCGACGACGACATAGAAATAGACATCAATCCAGCGGATCTCAGAATTGATGTGTATCGTGCCAGTGGCGCCGGCGGTCAGCACGTTAACCGTACTGAATCAGCGGTACGTATCACGCATGAGCCTTCAGGTGTTGTTGTGCAGTGCCAGAATGATCGTTCGCAGCACAAGAACAAGGCAACCGCCATGAAGCAGCTAAAATCAAAGCTCTATGAACTGGAGTTACAAAAGCGCCAGGGCGATCAGCAACAGGTAGAGGAAGGAAAGTCGGATATTGGCTGGGGCAGTCAGATCCGTTCTTATGTGCTTGATCAGTCGCGTATCAAGGATTTACGTACCAGTGTTGAGACCGGCAATACGCAGGCGGTGCTTGATGGTGATCTGGATCAGTTTATAGAAGCCAGCCTGAAATCAGGTCTTTGAGCGACATGATTATACTTACGAAGCGCTTACATAAGCGCCTGTACAAGTAGATGCCGAAGAAATTAATCAGACAAGGCAGGTTAAACGTTGACTGAAGTGACATTGAATAACAAGAACAAGGGTAAGGAAAAGGGCGAGGCAACCGAACAGGTTGACGAGAACACCTTGATTGCGCAGCGTCGGCAGAAGCTTGCCGATTGGCGTGATAACGGCTCGCCTTTCCCCAACGATTTTCGACCCTCGCACCGTGCCCAGGATCTGCATGAGCGTTACGGTGAGCGTGAAGCCGACGATTTTGCCAACGATGAGATAGTGGTTGCAGTGGCCGGGCGAATGATGAGTCGGCGCGTTATGGGCAAGGCAAGTTTTGCAACCTTGCAGGATGTCTCTGGCCAGATACAGACCTTTGCTCAGCGTGATCGGGTTGGACAGGAAGCCTACGACTCATTCAAGAAGTTCGATATAGGCGATATCGTTTCGGTCGAAGGGATATTATTTGTAACCAAAACCGGCGAGTTGTCGATCAAGGCAGACAAGATTCGCTTGTTGACCAAATCATTACGCCCGTTACCCGAGAAGTTTCACGGACTAACCGATCAAGAGACCCGCTATCGCCAGCGCTATGTGGACCTGATCACCAGTGAGGAATCACGACAGACGTTCCGGCTGCGCACGGCAATCATAGCGCATATCCGAAATTTTCTTATCGAACGCGAGTTTCTCGAAGTAGAAACACCGATGATGCAGGTGATCCCCGGTGGGGCTGCGGCAAAACCGTTTGTTACGCATCACAATGCACTGGATATAGAACTGTTTCTGCGCATAGCGCCAGAGCTTTATTTAAAGCGTTTGGTGG
>CAYPMR010000173.1:0-4246 GCA_964411665.1 uncultured Granulosicoccaceae bacterium
AGAAACTGATCTTTAAATTTTAACCGTCGTCCATCGGGCAGGGACCACAGGGTGTGATCGCCTTCGATATGCAAGGTGCCGTCGCTGAGAGCAAATGCTTGCCACACCAAACGTTCAGTACCATCAGGATCAATGACCGTAGTAGGTTCGCGAAAGTTGATGCGCCGGCCATTGCCTTGAACAAGAGCTGCACCCTGACGGTTGCGGAACTGCAGGTTGGCCAGAAAGGTTGCAGCCCAGCCGCGTCCCATACCAAAGTCATAAGCTGAGTTCGAACTGTTGTAGTGGCGTTGCCAGCTCAGGCGGCTGGAGGGGCTTTGATAGTCAGTCTGTTTTTGATACTTGTTACCTGTGATCAGGTTAATCGGGTTACCGACACCAGCAGGTGCTTGTCGTACAGTATTGGAACTTGCCGGGTCGGGTGTTGATTCCTCAGCACCCGCACCATTCGCTGAGCATTGATATACGCCAACGTCGCTACCACAAGCGCTGGCAGTATTAGCCGGTGCAGGTGATGACAGAGCCCACAGCACCATCGCCGGCAGTATAAATATGAGCGAATAACCGATTTCTCGCAGACGAATGATGCTGTTGTCATGGTTACACATGGCAACCAAGGTAGTGGGAAGAGGTGGGTAAATAAAAGCAGTTGCGTGGAAGTCACGGAGTTACTGCCTAAAGAGTCACATAAATCAGCTGGTGAATATATGGGTCCAGTTTATTTGTAGCGCACAAGAGATGGATTCCCCGCCTCTACGGAGGATGGCGGGAGTAAATATTTTCTTGTTCAATGTCAAATTGTGAGTGTCCGCAATTGCCCCCATAAATTTCTCCAAACGCATATTTTATTTGTCCACATTTTCATTTTCCTGCAGTACATGACAGAAAGGCGGGAAAAATGTCAAAAATCCACCGCAGAGGCTATAGTTATGGGTAGCCGGTGAATATACTGGGAATTTCATATACTATTTTTATAACTGTTTGATTTAACTGTAAGCATGAGCAATAAGACACATACCCGAGATAACCTTGTGAATACCCCTGTAAGTCAGGCTTCTTTGTCAGCTGATGAGTATTCGAGGCTTCCGATGCGCAAGGCATTGGGGTCCACGTTGATGTTTCTGCTTTTTCTGTTGGTAAGTGCCAACGTATTTTTCAGTCAGGCGAGGGCGCAGGGGCTGACGCTCGGTGGTGATGAGGCGCCTGCTGATACTAGCAAACCGACGCTCGATCTTGGGCCTGCTCCCAATGCGCCTGCCGGCAGCAGCGGTGCCGGTGGTGTCGCTCAGGCCCCCAATTTGGCGGATCTGGTTCGTACCAAGCAGGGCGATTGGGATGTGGCTTGCGAGAAGTCCGGTAAACCTTGCGTTATGGCGCAGATTGGTAATGATGAAACCGGTACTCCGATTCTTGAAATGGTGCTGCGCCTGTTGCCGGAACCGCGTGAGGTACAAGGACAGAAAATTGTTGCCATCACAGATATCATTACGCCTCTTGGTGTCGTGCTGACGTCAGGTCTGACCATGCAAATCGACAGTCAGCAAGAGCAGCGCGCACCGTTCCAGATCTGCACCGAGCAGGGCTGTCTGGTACGCGAACCTCTTACCGAGGAAGCTATAGGACGGTTCAAGAAAGGTGCTAACGCCAAGGTTACCGTTGTTGCCGCGCAGCAAGGTCCGGTCAACGCGGTAATTTCATTACGTGGATTTACCAAGGCCTTTAATTCGCTTTAATTCAAATAGTCAAAAGCACGGGAAAATAATTCCCGGCTCAACTGTAAATACATCATGTGGGCTATTGTCATCGGTGCATCTGGTGGCATCGGCCGGGCACTGGTCGATGCACTCGCCAATGATGCACAAATCTCCGGCATCATTGCAACCTACCATCGTAACTCGCATTTCGTAAAAACCGATGTCAACATACCGGTACACCAACGACAGCTCGATGTAACAGATGAGCAATCAATCCGGCAATTTGTATCTGCGCTTGCTGTAGAGTTCGCGCGGCCTGCGGATGTGAAAACTTCCAGCTCCCCGGCTGTAAAAACACCCATTGCTATCCGCTATGTCGTTAATTGCGTCGGCATATTGCACAGCGACACTCTATCGATGTCGCCCGAGAAATCCTTGCAGGCTTTTTCCGCTGAAACGCTGCACAAATCCATAGCCTGCAATACGGCACCTACTTTATTACTGGCAAAACATTTGGCCGCATGGTTAAAAGGTCCAGAGCATTGCGTTTTCGCTTCTATCTCTGCCCGGGTCGGCAGTATTTCAGATAATCGATTGGGTGGTTGGTACAGCTACCGGCTCTCTAAAGCTGCACTCAATATGGCTATAAAAACCCTGGCTATCGAATGGCAGCGAACACATCGCAACGTGAGCGTTATCGCATTACATCCGGGTACAACGGACACAGCCTTATCAGAGCCTTTTCAGCACAATGTACCCGAAGGTAAACTCTTTTCAGCAGCGCAAACAGCGGGTTTTCTGTTAGAGACCCTGAGTTCCGTGCGTTTGCAGCAAAGTGGTGAATTTCTGGCCTTCGATGGCACCAGCATCGACTGGTAGTGCAAAAAAGCGTAGTCTTGCGTATCAACCAACAGCCTCCAGTAAAATGCAGTCCGATCCCAGGTAAATCTATGAGCAACCCGAGCCCGGATATTATTCAATTCTTTGACTCTGCTGCTGGCGAGCTGTTACCGGTGGCATCCGGGTCCAAGAGCGAGGCAAGTGATGCCCAGTCCTACGTACCTTCTACGCGGGTTGCTAAGGCGGTTGAAGATAACGATCAGTTGAAAGATGAGCGCGAGCTACGAAAAGTCGAGAAGCGACTGCGTAGCCTGACGGGCAAGGCGGTGGTTGATTTCAATATGATCGAAGCCGGTGACCGCGTTATGGTGTGCTTGTCCGGCGGTAAAGACTCTTACACGCTGCTAGAGATGTTGTTGCACTTGCAACGTGTGGCGCCCATCTCCTTCTCTGTGTGTGCAGTTAACCTTGATCAAAAACAACCCGGCTTTCCCGCGCATGTGTTGCCGCGCTATCTTGAAAAACGTGGTGTCGATTATCATGTGATCGAGCGTGATACCTACTCTGTGGTCAAACGCGTTATACCTGAAGGCGCCACTACCTGTAGCCTCTGTTCACGACTTCGTCGCGGCACGCTGTATGGATACGCTGAAGCAAACGGGTTTAACAAAATAGCACTCGGTCATCATCGAGACGATGTGATAGAGACTCTTTTCCTTAATCTTTTTAACGGTGGCAGGTTGCAGGCGATGCCACCAAAGTTGTTAAGTGATGATGGTAAAAATGTGGTGATAAGGCCACTTGCCTATGTCGCAGAAGAATTGATCGAGCGCTATGCTGCTATTAAACGGTTTCCGATCATCCCGTGTGATTTGTGTGGTTCGCAGCCCAATTTACAGCGTGCAACCATAAAACGCATGTTGCGAGATTGGGAGCTTCAACATCCGGGCCGTGCAGAATCGATATTCTCTGCCATCAGCAACGTGCGAGCCTCACAGTTGGCAGACAGAGATTTATTTGACTTTGTCTCCCTAAGCGCCGCTGTTGGAGCCACTGTGGAAACTTCGAATGGAACTGTTGTTGAAGCTAACAGTGGTTTGAACAGCGAGCAAAAGCCGCTTGAGCCAACCACCTGACCAAACCACAGTGCCTGTAGTTTCATAAAAGGGAAATGGTTTAGAAAACGGGAAAACGGCTCTAGAAATCGAGCGGCCGCGATAGTGCGGACCGCCCTCCAGGTCAAGCAAATCCTTGCTCCGGTACTTCCAATCGATCTTGTTGCCGATTTAATGTGTTAACGGCAAAAGAGAATCTTGCTTGCAACATTTAGTCACAATATATGCACTATCGCTCTTTTTTGAATCGATAGATATTCTGCGCAGTACGTCTCAAATACCCCGCATACTATCCACTTTTGAGAGCGCTTCGTAAATAATATGCCGTGCTGTCTGTAACCAAGCGTGAACAATTCTGAGGCTACGGAGCGGTTTGTCCAGCTTCCGATTACACTTGGCTTTAATTGTACCGAGAGTCTGAAAACTAACGCTGCAGCCTGTGCGGGTAATTGTGCGGCAGCTTGGCGTAGTGCGCTGATCCTTGACTCGTCGTGCGGCTAGGCGGTTTTTCAGCAGTAAAAAGATTATGCGGGACGTAATAAAGTAATGAAGCAAAATGAACTGGATGTACTCTGCGAAGGGCAATTTCTGGTTGTT
>CAYPMR010000174.1:0-4189 GCA_964411665.1 uncultured Granulosicoccaceae bacterium
TTTCTATCGGCTGACAAATCTATAAATTCCCGTGTGTATATATCAGCGTCTCCATCGGCGGAGAACGACGAGTTAGGCTTGCCCGTAAAATTTCTGGCGTATCGATGTCCCTGATAAACCGCTGCAGCTATTGTAGATGGCGCATGGCAGTCACCTATATGAGAAATTGTTTTTATCAGGGTGTCGCTACTGTCTACGAGCTGTGATTGTAATTTGAAAAATAGATCGTTGTCAGGACTGCGACTGGTGACTAGCACGATCGCATCCACTGCCATGTCAATTCTTTTGCCTCCAAAAATACAATCCAGTTGAGCAGAGTCAGATTTTACAGACGCAAGATTTCTGCTTGTCAGTATGTTTACTCCCAAGCGAATCAAGCCAGATTGAATTTTATGCTGCTCCAGAGTGTTTTCAGTCCAGGCTGATACCAGCGGTGCGGGTGTTGCCAGAGTAACTTTACAATCTGCATTGTTTAAAAGTTCAGCGAGAACGCCACCCATGTAATAGTGATCGTCATCGAAGACAAGCACGTGTTTACCAGCCAGGGAGGTGGAAACAGTTGCTTGCGGATTATCACTAATCAAGTCGTCGGGCGTCAGAATCGGGATGCTGGATGTCTGCATGTTGATGCCTTGTGGATTGTTACGCCCAAATCCGTCTCTGTGCCAGCTCGCACCGGTTGCAATACAGATATGATGGAAATCCAGATCCAGAATATCTTTGTCCGATAAAGCATTGTCCAAAAGAATTTCTGCTCTGGATGATTGACTTAACAATCCAACCCTGTAATCGGCTACTCGTTTATAGGAGCTCAAACCCGGCAACTGACTCTCAAGCAATGCTCTGCCGCCTGCTTCTTTTTTTCGATCGACAACAACGACTTGATGATTCTGATGAGTCAGTTGCAAAGCTGCTTCCAGTCCGGCAGGACCCGCTCCAATGACCAATATTCGCTCAGAATTTTTCGCAGCTGTGTGCTTTTCCGGGTGCCACTGTCTGCGCCATTCTTCACCAGCTGTTGGATTTTGCGTGCAGCGGATGGGTTGAATCACATTGTCGCTACTGACGCAGATATTGCAGCCTATGCATTCACGTATTGTGTCCAGTTGTCCGCTTTTGATTTTGGCGGGTAAAAACGGATCTGCTATGGATGGACGGGCAGCGCCGATAAAATCAAGTGCGCCTTTTTTAATTAAGGACGCCATGCGATCAGGTGAGGTAAATCGCCCGACTCCTACTACGGGTTTGCTGGTAAGGGACTTTACGAATTGTGTGTAGGGTAATTGATAGCCTTCCTGAGGTTCGAATCTGGCTGTTGCCGAATCATTACTCCAGTCACTGACATTAACGTCCCACAAATCAGGTAATTCAGCAAGTTCAGCAACAATTTCTGCTCCTTCTCCCTGAGCCTCTATCCCTTGCGATCCTTCAAGCTCATCTACAGCACAGCGAAATGCAACTGCAGCTTTGTGTCCGACAGCATCCTTTACAGCTTCGATTATTTCGCGAATCAGTCGGGTACGATTTTTGATCGAACCACCGTATTCATCAGTACGGTTGTTCATGCGCGCTTGTAAAAAGTGCATCAGCACTGACATATCATGTGCTGCGTAAACATAGACCATGTCGTAGCCTGCTTCGACGCTGCGCTTGGCTGCGTTGACATGCCAGCGTCGCAGATCCTGGATGTCGCTGCGGGTCATGGCGCGTGCTGTGACTGGTGCGAGATTATCAACAGGTGTGTTGCGCACTGATAAAGGCGGCAGCCGACTGTAGTGGTTAGCAGTATGGTGCCCCATAAACACCAGCTCAATGGCAGCTAATGAGCCATGTTTGTGAATGGCATCTGTTGTCAGTCGATGTGCCGGGATGTCGCGATCATCCCATAGTCGACCTTCCATGAATGGTGAAATTTCACCACTAGGGTGTATTTCCACTTCTTGTGTACAGACAATTCCCCAGCCGCCTTCGGCCTTGATACCGCGATGAGCGGCTTCCGCTTGTGGTCTGCCATGCCCAAGTCCGTTACAGTGAGGGACTTGGATAAAGCGGTTAGGTGCTATCACTGGACCAACCGCAAGTGGTTCAAAGAGAATCTCGTATTTTGACATGTGCTGAATCTAGCCTTTCGCAATTTCTACCAAGCTAAACGATGCAGAAGAAAATAGCCATTGGAATCGCTGGAGCCGGGTTTATTGGTTGCAAGCATATTGAGGTGATGTTGGCGAACTCGCGCGTGCGGGTCAGTGGTATAGCGGACCCTGGTCCGGGTGCACAACAAAAAGCCAGCGAGCTTGGCATCAGCTACTTTGAGACTCTGGACGAATTGATTGCTACCGGGCTTGATGCGCTGGTGATTGCAACTCCCACACAAACTCACGCAGCAATCGCTTTACAGGCCGTATCAGCTGAGATCCCGCTGTTCATCGAGAAACCGTTAGCCGCGACGCGCGAAGAATCCGTGCAAATGCTTGCCGCGTTTAGTGCAGCGAAAGTGCCTGTACTGGTTGGTCATCACAGGCGATATTATCCTGTGATTGAGACTGCTCGGCAGATGATAGCTGACGGTGCGATAGGGCAATTAATCGGTGTAAACGGGCAATGGACCACACGCAAACACGATAGCTATTTCGAGCCCGATTGGCGTCGTAAAATTGAAGCGGGCCCCGTGCTAACCAATCTGGTACATGATCTGGACACCTTGCGATATATCTGTGGAGACGTGATCAGTGTGCAAGCACAGTCTGCCAATAGTCGCGGTTTTCAGAAAGAAGACAGCGTTGCAATAATATTGCAGTTCCAGAATAGTGCCTTGGGTACTTTTTTGCTTTCTGACGCTGCGCCATCTCCGTGGACCTGGGAATTTGCCATTGGTGAAAGCAGTTACCCAAAACTCATCGATAGACAAAATCACCTGCGCCTTATGGGCAGTGAAGGCGCGCTTGAATTGCCTAACCTTGTTAAATGGGCGCATACGGATACTGGCAATCACTGGCATGTACCCATGCTCGCACAAGAAATAAGCACACCCACTGTGGATCCTTTTATTGTTCAGTGTGAGCACTTCTGTGATGTTATCGAAGGTAAAACACCGGTACGTGTTGATGCTGAAGATGCAGCTAAAACGCTTGATGCAACATTGGCGGTACTCGACGCGGCACGTACAGGAAAACGTGTGGAGTTGCACTAGTTTGAATGGGACTGTTGCGTTAACCACGTTGTAGCAGAATATAGCTAACCTATTTGTCACAGACGGTTGAAAATGGTCGTGCCCAGGAGTTGACAATATGTCAACTATCCGCTAAAGTTGACATATTGTCAACCGCTATAGTGAACCGATGCATGTCATCACGCGCAAACCGTTTCGCGATGCTGCAGAGCGATTTCCGAATTCGCGTCAGGCTATCGAGGATTGTTATCGGGTGTTGCGAAACGGCACGTTTCATAGCCCGGATGAACTGCGCCAGGTTTTCCCGTCACTGGATAATTTTCGCTACCGTGACCGGTGGTGGGTAATTGATATCAGTGGTAATCACTTGAGGCTGTTGGCTTTCATCGAGTTCACGCATAACCGGCTGTACGTACGCCATATTGTCACGCATGCAGAGTACGACAAACTGACAGCCAGATACCGATCCAAGAAGGAGGGGAGGTGATGAGTTTCTCAGCGTTAAAGAAAACCGCACAACGTTTGAGTGAGCAGGCGAGCTTTGTGGTCGAGATCGTCGACGAAGACGAATATGAGCAGGCACTGGCTTTGATGGATGAGCTGATTGATGACTATGACAATCAGCAAGTCCTGATCGAATTGCTTTCCACATCGATCGAACGTTGGGAGAATACCGGTGTGGATTTTGCGGCATTCAATGAGCGAGTCAGTAGTGGGGATCCTGCTGTTTCATTGCTGCGCGTGTTGATGGATCAGCACGATTTAGGTGTGGCAGATTTACCAGAGATCGGCAGTAAATCGTTGGTGTCGAAGATCTTGAACGAAAGAGGGCGGCAGCTTACCCGACAACATATCGAAGCGCTCAGTCAGCGCTTCAACATCAGTCCTGCGCTATTCTTCTCAGGCTCCGTTTCTGCATCCTGACAACCAGCTAGGCACATGATGTGTTCTGCCGGGACTGTTGCGTTAACCACGGGGTAGCAGAACACAGCTAACCTATTGTTTCGTCATGCAGCAATG
>CAYPMR010000175.1:0-4168 GCA_964411665.1 uncultured Granulosicoccaceae bacterium
TCAATAGCGGCTTAACTTCTACTAAATCCGTCAGTGCAAAATGGGGGGATTACAACTTCACACGGATCGTGTCCACAACAACGCTGTCCTCCTTGTCAGTGCAGTTGCCAAACGCGCAATTAAGATTTTCAACCATGCCTGATCCTGCCTGGCTATCAGAATTACTCAATCGCTATCCTGCCCAACCATGATGCGCCCAGCGGCCGATGTGCCGCAGTTAGCGTTCATTTTACCGCGTTATATCCGAACGATAAAAAGATCCACACAATACCCTCGACATCAACGTAGAGGTTTTTATGAAAAAGTATCAACGTCGCACACACTCTGATTGGCAGTCGCTGGTTACAAAGCAAATCGACTCCGGTCTATCAGTACCTACATTCTGTAAAACACACGATATATCCTATGCGAGCCTGATCAGCTGGAAAAAGAAATTATCCGATGCCGACGCCATTGAGAATTCACCTGCTACATTTGTTGAAATCACCCCACCCGACAGTGATTCTCCAACCCCCCCACTATCAGAATCGATAGTTTTAGCGCAGCCGTGCATAGAATTGGATATAGGTGCGTCTATGCAGCTGCGTGTTTATACCCGCTAATCGTGCTGTTCCCTGAAAGCAATGTCCGGGTTTGGTTGTGTACTGCACCCACTGACATGCGTAAATCCTACAACGGGCTAAGCGCTTTGGTAAAACATCATTTACAGGACGATCCACTGAGTGGACATTGTTACGTATTTATCAATCGCAAAAAAACACAACTGAAAATTCTATTCTTTGATCGCAGTGGTTTTGTCATTTGGAGCAAACGCTTGGAACAGGGACAATTTGTATATCATTCTCGAGGTGAACGTAAACAACCGCTGTCGTTTGCACAATTGCAGTGCCTGCTCGAAGGGATCGAACTCAAACACGCACGCCATTACAAACGCTTCAATCGCGCAGCTGCCTAATAGGTTTTGCTATACTGTCGAGTATGTCCTCGACAGCCACGACCTCCGAAAACAATCACGATCTAACGCTTGATCGGGCGATCGTGCAGCTGTCCGAACAACAACAAACCATCACGGATCTGCAACACCAACTCGACTGGTTCAAGAAGCAGTTGTTTGGAGCGAAGAGCGAACGTCGGTTAGTAGAGAATCTCGATCAGCTAACGTTGGGCCTGGGTGGCGAGAAAACATCGAAGCAAACAGAACCTGATCTGCAAACAGTCACCTATCAGCGCGGCAAGGGCAAGAAACAGCGTGGCGATGATTGTGTCAGCGACAGCGGATTACGCTTCGGTCCGGATGTACCGATCGAGACTATCGAGCTGCCTGTCCCGACACACGATAGTGAGAGCGGTGATGCGCTGGAAGTGATTGGTTTGGAGACGTTTTATCGACTAGCGCAGCGCCCCAGCAGTTATGTGGTGATGTGTTACAAGCAGCCGGTGGTGAAGAACCTCGGTACGCAGCAGATTGCCCGTATCGATTCACCGGGCGGCATCTTTGACCGCAGCATCGCCGATGTGAGTTTCCTCGCTGGCATGCTGGTGGACAAGTTCCAGTTCCATATCCCCTTATATCGCCAACATCAGCGCCTGGAATCGGCGCAGATCACGTTAAGCCGTGCTACGTTGACGAATCTGACCCGGCGGGCCATTGAGTTGCTCGAACCGATAGCCGATGCGCAGTTACAGCACATTTTACTGAGTCGGGTGCTGACGATGGATGAAACACCGATAAAAGCGGGCAAGAGCAAATCAAAGAAAAGCAAGATGCACACAGGGTATTATTGGCCTGTCTACGGGGAGGAGGATGAGATCGCCTTCGTCTATACGGCCGGTCGTGCGCACCGGTATGTGCAGGAGATCATCAGCGATGACTTTAGTGGCACGATTGTCAGTGACGGTTATGCTGCCTATGCGCGCTATGCTGCCGCCCGTGATGGGGTAACGAGTGCGCAGTGCTGGTCGCATAGCAGGCGTAAATTTATCGATGCCGAAAAGGACGAGCCAGCAAAGGTCGCCCACGTGCTGGCACACATCGGTGCGCTGTATGCGGTGGAGGCACGTATCCAGGAGGCGAAACTCACAGAGACAGACAAGCTCAGCTATCGCGTTGAACAGGCCAAAGACACTGTCGATGCATTGTTTGTCTGGGTCAAGACAGAACTTGAAAATCCTGATTTGTTACCCAAAAGCCCGTATGCAAAAGCATTGAATTATCTCTACACCCGTCAAGCGGCACTGCAGGTGTTTCTCGGTGATCCACAGGTACCGCTCGATACTAATCATATCGAAAGGCGCATTCGTTCGATTGCTATGGGTAGGCGCAATTGGTTGTTTTGCTGGACAGAGTTAGGTGCTATCCAGGTGGGCATTATCCAGGGACTACTATCTACCTGCATACTGCACAACATCAACCCTTATGATTATCTGGTTGACGTGCTGCAGCGTGTGCAGATTCATCCCAATAGTCGACGCCACGAACTCACCCCGCGTGAATGGAAGAAACACTTCCAGGATAATCCTCTGAGATCAGATCTTCATCCGACTGTCTAGTCGGGTAAATGAACGCTAACGGTGGAAAAACGCTGCGGTGGGAGCGATGCGGCATCGTACCCGACAAGAGATCAGTGCGCCAGTGTTAGCAAATTTCCATCGATGGCTATCCGATGTACAGCAAAAAGTACCACCCAAAAATGCACTCGGAAAGGCCGTTAACTACACATTGAAATACTGGGCTGAGTTGTCTCGTTACACAGAAGATGGCAGCTGGCCCATAGATAACAATCTGGCTGAGAACGCAATCCGACCTTTTGTGATTGGAAGAAAAAACTGGTTGTTCAGCAATAGCCAAAAAGGTGCAAAGGCGAGTGCGAATCTCTATAGCTTGATTGAAACTGCAAAGGTTAACTATCGGGAACCCTATCGCTATCTATGCTGGTTATTTAACAAAGTGACTTTCTGTGGATATCTGTGTTGTGGCTTCCTGCTTTTTCAGTGTGCTGCGCCACTGATAGAGCTTTTGAGCTGGAATATCATTCAATCGTGCATATTCTGCTAGCGTGTACCCTGACTGCTCGGCCAATTGAAGTTTATCCGACCAGTACTGCTGTTTCTCGGTGAGTGAGGTTTCCATTGAACGCTCCGGTGACAGAGCTATCCATAATTACTGATTTAACAGGCCACCGGAAGGTGTAGATGCTTTGACGCTTACCCTCATCTGTCTATCGCGCGTCGTCCATCTTTCAAGGGCTACATCCAGAATGTCTATGTTTTAATCTTTTTCTTTATAAATCTATCATCCTTTTAAACAAAAGAAATAGGTAGAAAAAATCAGAAATCGGTACAGATAGGTTTAAATATCCAAACTATCAAATTGACTTAATTCGTCAATCCAATGCTGAGGTTTCTGCAAAACTGTATGATATTTTGATAAAATTTGTTCGTGTACATTGCGTCCAGTGTCTCGCAAACAGACTGATGACCATGACAAAGTATTGGGTGCAATAAAATCTTTGTTTAGGTTGTCACCAATGTATGCGTATTTTAAATGCGGCCATCTTTGCTCAATCAATTTAAAACTTTTTAAATTAGGCTTTTCAAATCCAATTTCTTCAGAAATATACGCAGGAATATCTGTAAGTCCTAAGGCAGATAGCTTCAATCTTTGAGTAATACTTCGGCCATCAGTGATTATTGCAAGTCCGGCAAAATCCCGCTTGCATTTATCTAACCAACACGATGTGTTTTTTGAAAGTCTTATATTAGGCCAATGTGATCGATACAACCAGACCAATTGCTGTTCTGCCTCAACTGGTAAGTTCAAATCAATCAATAGTTTCTTGAAGTTAATTCTGGGGTTAGCTCGAACAAATCTAGATACGTCTTCAGATAAATTATCTATTCCATAAAGTTTGGAAAGAAAATTTTCTATATGACAAATGCCGGATTTAACATAGTCCCTCTCGTGGTACAGAGTGTCATCGAGATCAATAGCTAATACCCATTCGTGTTTGAGCATATAATATTAACACCTACAGTTTGCATCGTAAAATTTAGGGATTATGAATTCTTACGGCATAACACAATCTATCCATCTGCAATTCTATTGGTTTCTTTGTGTAATCCCCCCATTTTGCACTGACGGATTTAGTAGAAGTTAAGCCGCTATTGA
>CAYPMR010000176.1:0-4150 GCA_964411665.1 uncultured Granulosicoccaceae bacterium
GAGGCGATCATCATTAGTAGCAACAAGGGGTCTGCAGCTCCACCGCTACCTACTCTAATTGAATTACCATCACCAGTGCTGCTTGATATAGCTACTGGACTATTATTGACGGTGTCGGTAGTTTGGTTTGATGCTGGGTCAACAGATAGATTTTCGCTAGTACTGTCAATCTGGTTATTCACAGATGGCGACGGCGTTGTAACAACAATAGGTTGCGTTATTGGTGCACCAGTGCTGCCTGATATAGCTATTGGACTATTATTGACGGTGTCGGTAGTTTGGTTTGATGCTGGGTCAACAGATAGATTTTCGCTAGTACTGTCAATCTGGTTATTCACAGATGGCGACGGCGTTGTAACAACAATAGGTTGCGTTATTGGTGCGGATGGTGTGTTTGGTAGGGATTGAGTGATCGGAATGGACACTGCATCGGGACGTGTTCGCAGATTGTCAAAGAAACCAACCGCTTGTCCTGCCTGTCCTCCTTGCAAATAACTGCTGATAAATCGAGTGGTTTCAAGGGGTGCATTGATGGTTGTGTCAATCGCAACTGTACGTTCAAAACTGACATCGGCGTTATCGAGTGCTAAAAGTACAAACCGAAGCACACGCGCATTTCGATCAAGTTCAATGGAAGCCTGGTAGCGTGTATCGAGATTCGGTGCAAAGTTGTTGTCGAAGTCCTCGCAGGAAACAGTCAAATTCGATCCATTTGTATTGTTGAATCTGACTGTGCAAAACATCGCATTTGTGGAGCCATCGCTGGCAAGTGCCAGGGCGATAAACGCGAGTTGATTACCTCTAAAGCTATCGTTCGGACCATTGGGTAGATCGTTGTAAAAAGTGCCACCAAGGCGTATCTGCACTTCCCGGCCAGCAGATGGCAGGCTCGATGAGCTGAGTACCATAGTAACTTCGTGGTAATCAGTATGCGCGACTACATCATTTTGAATAGCAAACTCTGTCGATAGTGTTCTTGATGCTGCACGGGATCGCTGCGTGCTGATGCGCAAACTGCCACCCGCGATTTGCACTGCTGCTGCCGGCAGCTCTGTATCCGGGAAGGAATATCGTAGCGAAGGCGCTTGCCGCGTAAAATCGTCATTAAAATTCTGTGTGCGAATGCCGTTTACCGTGACCGATGCCCTGATTTCTTTCTGCGCTCCGTCGCGGTTATTTTCAAACGCCTGAGTTTCGATACCTTTTATCAAACGGTTGGGCGTAAATATTTGTGGAGCGTTGAAGGTTACTGTGTCTCTGACACTGTCAAACCCGTAAGTGATTTGTCGATTCTGTAAATCTACATCAACCAGTAATGTATGTTCTCTGTTGACACGCGTATCGATATTATTCAAGGCGATATTCCCAGACGAGTTGCCTCCAGCAAGATTGAAGAAGCCGGGAATATCCGAGAAGCTGCCGTTGTTGAATCTCTGGCCACGTAATCTAACCGTCGGCGTTCGCTCGCCAGAGGTACGATATTCCAGCAGTACGCGAATATCCCCTTCGCTACTGCCCCTGCCAGATTCTGAATACCCCGGACTGCCTTCCGCTGTATCGTTATACAGGCGAAGTTGTATGCGTGCGCCTGCCGTACCCAGCCCATCCCGTATTTGCGGAGACAAAATAACCCTGGCCTCAAGCAAATTGCTCTCGCTGTGTACATTGAGACGCTGAAACTGTCTTATGGTCGCGGCACCACCTGATGGCCTGATAAAGGCGCCTGACAGGATCGGTGCCTGAGAATTTTCCGTCAGATCAGGCGTGCTCTGCGTACTGCTTGTTGTCAGTGAGTAGCGCAGAAGATTAGCGTTAGAAAAATCTTCCGCGAAGCCTTGTGCATGGAGCCCTTGCGTAGAGGGGGTCAGCGCTGAGAACATCAGAACAATCAGATAAACAGTCGTAGAGAACCTGATGTGATGAAATCGACATTTCTCGAATTCTGGAATATTTAACATGCGGTTGTTATGCGAGTAAGCAAAAAAGTCTGGAGTAGAACTTCCTGTAACTCTAACTAAATCGAAAATAAAAAATTGAAACGGTGTATACATTCCATCAAAACACCGGTTGTGCGCAGCGAGCTACCTGTTGACTATAAGTTTTTGCTGAAACGTGCTGATGCCAATAATATCGACAAGACGCAGAATGCAAACAAAGCGTAGTATTGATAAGTGTTATATATAGCTAATCATAACTGCTGATCTCTCTCAGAAAGCCTTAAACAAAATAAGTTTCAGGCTGATTATTTGTTTGGATGGTTGTTCTGATGCCTTTTGCATGTGATGCGCTTTCAATGCCGGTACATTGGTTCTACCGCACCTCGGATATCTATCGATATTTCCCTCCTCATGGCATCTGCAATATGCAAGCGCACCTGCAGATCTTTCAGGTTCGATCATGTCATTACACTCGATTACGGCCGGAGGGAGAAAAACAGCAGCGCAGTCGTTGTCTTTATTCGGAGGCGGAATCTTCGTATAAAATAACTGTCAAATTTGCAATGTCCCTTAGCAGCTTGAATGTTGGTCAGTTCAGTGATGCGTGCGACGCGGGACATTTGCATCAAATGCAGGAGTATTCGGGTTCCCATGAATAGCCGTTTTTTAGTAGCTTTAGCTTTTGTTGCAGGGCTAGGGGGAGGTTGGTTTGGTAAAACCTGGCTGGAATCCAATCAATTGCCTTTTAGCAATGGCGTTACTCGTGTTGCCACTGCTACGAACGACGGTCCGGATACTGATTCTCTTACGACGCAATCTGAATTCCCCCAGTCTAGTCACGCAAGTTCTACAAGCTCTGTAATTAACAATACACAAAATACTTCTGTTACAGCGGCGACGTCACGATGGGAAGTCCAATCATCTTCCGAGGGCGCCGCTGATATCTCGGTCATCGATAGATTCAAGAACCTGCTGAATGAACGCCGCTATTACGATGCGATAGAGTTGTATCAAGAGCAGAAAACTCAAAGCGAACAAATTGCCGCTCGACTGAGAGTAAGCCTGTTAGACGAGCTCACGTCCTTAACTGAAACTCGTAACAATAGTGACTTCTCCGAACTGATAGAAAGTTATCTATCCATCTATTACGACGATATTGATGTCTTATTGCTTCTGGCTGATTTCAATCGGGCCAATGCTAGTTATCATGAGGTGGTCAATGTCTTTTTGCTTGCCAAAACATATGCGTATACCCATGCTGATCAGGATAAAGTAGCGGATCGTTTTAAGAAATTTGTGATAGAGATAGACGCTTCCTACACAGGCCAGAAAGATTGGTGGTCGTTAATTAATTTATATGCGCATATAGATACGTCTGGATTGATGACTTCTACTTATCAGTATCGTCAAGCTCTTGCCCATCTTCGAAGTGGCGATGAAGCCTTTGCAATTGCGCAGTTAAAACACCTTCTGGACGATAGCCTGGTAGGTGAATCAGCTGCTAAGGCATTAAGTGGTCTAGTGATTACTTATGAAGCTCCAATTATCGTCAATACCTCACCCTGGGACGGTGCAGATGCAATCGCATTGCAAAAGCTGGGCAATCAATATGCGGTCAATCTGGCCAATAGCCGACAGGACAACGTGAATTTATTAATCGACACAGGCGCATCCATGACTGCGGTATCAAGAGAGTCATTCAATACACTCAATGCCAATGACGATGCAGTAGAACAAGACAGGCGAGTTTTTCGCACTGCAAATGGCCTGGTTCAAGCCACTGTTTTTTCTGTGCCAGAATTAAACCTGGGTCCACATCGATTGGAAGATACCCAAATTGCAGTGATAGATTTTGACTCTGCCCGGGGCGTCGATGGTCTATTGGGTATGAATATCCTCGGTCAATTCCGTTTCCACATAGATCAGGATAGTTCGAACCTACTCTTGAGTAAAAAGTAGGTTCTTTACTATTTGCTAATAGATACCAGGGGCAAATTCTCTGGTAATCTATAGCCTCTTCTATAACAGAAATAAAAGGCGACCGAGCCGGATCCCATTGTGAACATACTGCTGCAAGGCCATATTGCTGTTTCTGGTGAGTCGTATCTCCGTAGCTTTGCGAAATCTCATTGGACGATACACACCTGGACATCTGACTCAGGTAGTGTTGCTGATTTTGAAGCGCTAGCCCACTCAGCCAATGTCATCATTGG
>CAYPMR010000177.1:0-4145 GCA_964411665.1 uncultured Granulosicoccaceae bacterium
CGGGGTGCAGGTTATTGAATAATTTTCACGTTTATCTATTTTCGAGGAATCATTGCTGATGGCAAAAGATTACATCTTCACATCTGAATCGGTCTCCGAAGGTCACCCGGACAAGATGGCTGACCAGATTTCCGATGCGGTACTTGATGCCATTCTGGCAACTGATACCAAAGCGCGGGTTGCCTGCGAGACCATGGTCAAGACCGGTCTCGTGGTGGTTGCCGGTGAGGTAACTACGACTGCCTATGTTGATCTGGAAGAATTGGTCCGCAAGACCGTTCTGGAGATTGGCTACAACGGTTCCGATGTTGGTTTTGATGGAGCCACATGTGCAGTGCTGAATGGGCTGGGTAAGCAGTCACCGGATATCGCACAGGGTGTTGATCGCTCTGCGCCTGAAGACCAAGGTGCCGGAGATCAGGGTTTGATGTTTGGTTTTGCAACCACTGAGACCGATGTTTTGATGCCTGCACCGATTACCTATTCTCACCGTTTGGTTGAAAAACAGGCGCAGGTTCGTAAAGCAGGCACCTTGCCCTGGTTACGTCCGGATGCCAAAAGTCAGGTCACTCTACGTTATCAGGACGACAAGCCAGTCGGTATTGACGCCGTAGTGTTGTCCACTCAGCACGATCCGGATGTCAGTCTGTCTGATTTACGTGAGGGCGTGATGGAGAACATTCTTAAGCCGATCCTGCCAGCTAATTGGCTGAGTGAGTGTCCTTCTGAAAACATCCATATCAACCCGACGGGTAATTTTGTTATCGGTGGTCCAGTGGGCGATTGTGGTTTGACCGGACGAAAAATAATCGTTGATACCTATGGTGGTATGGCACGTCACGGTGGCGGTGCATTCTCGGGTAAAGACCCATCGAAAGTGGATCGATCAGCTGCTTATGCAGGCCGGTACGTCGCCAAGAACGTTGTCGCAGCAGGTCTGGCAGAACGTTGTGAGATTCAGGTGTCTTATGCGATCGGTGTGGCCAGACCCACGTCGATTTCCATTGAAACTTTCGGCACCGGTAAAGTCGATGATCGCGTTATCGAGCAGGTGGTCGCAGACGTATTTGATTTACGACCCTATGGCATTGTCTCAATGCTCGATCTGTTACGCCCCATTTACCAAAAAACAGCAGCTTATGGTCACTTCGGTCGAGAAGATAGTGACTTCACCTGGGAGAAAACCGACAAGGTGGATGCATTACAGCAGGCTGCAGGTATTTCCTAACGATATTTCTATTTAATTACTGGCAATCACGCCGAGCCTTTTAACCAAATTAGCTTAAATCAAAAAGATTTTTGCGGAGCAAATTGAATGACTACACAAACCGCAGCAACAGCGGGATCAGACTACCTGGTAGCCGATATCGGCCTAGCCAGTTGGGGACACAAGGAAATTAAAATCGCTGAAACTGAAATGCCGGGATTGATGGCATTGCGCGAAGAATACAAGGGCAAGAACCCACTGAAGGGTGCGCGCATCGCCGGGTGTTTGCACATGACTATTCAGACTGCTGTGTTGATCGAGACGCTGGTTGATCTGGGTGCCGAGGTTCGTTGGTCATCATGTAACATATTCTCGACTCAGGATCATGCAGCCGCTGCAATTGCTGATCAGGGCATTCCCGTTTTCGCCTGGAAAGGTGAGACCGAAGAAGAATTTGATGACTGTATTCATCGCACAATCAAAGGCCCTGATGGATGGGTGCCTAATATGATTCTCGATGATGGTGGCGATCTGACGTTGATGATGCACAACGACTACCCCGAACTTCTGAAGGAAGTGAAAGGATTGTCGGAAGAGACTACAACCGGTGTACATCGCCTGGTTGAAATGGTTAAAGCCGGTACGCTTAAAGTGCCCGCTATCAATGTTAATGATTCGGTTACCAAATCAAAATTCGACAACCTTTATGGCTGCCGTGAATCGCTACTGGATGGTATCAAGCGCGCCACGGACGTCATGGTCGCTGGCAAGATTGCTGTCGTACTGGGTTATGGTGATGTGGGTAAAGGTTGCGCGCAGGCTTTCCGTGGAATGGGGGCCACAGTATGGGTTACTGAAATTGATCCGATATGCGCATTGCAGGCGGCGATGGAAGGTTATCGTGTGGTACGTCTTGACGATATCGCGGATCAGGCTGACTTATTCGTCACCACTACTGGTAATGTCAATGTCATTACACACGATCATATGATGCGAATGAAAGACCAGTCGATCGTTTGCAACATCGGTCACTTTGATAACGAAATTGATGTCGCCGGACTGCGCAACTACGAATGGGAAAACGTCAAACCTCAAGTGGATCAGATCATATTTCCCGATGGCAAACGCTTGACCTTGTTGGCTGAAGGACGTCTGGTTAATCTCGGTTGTGGTACTGGCCACCCAAGCTTTGTAATGTCAGCATCGTTTACCAATCAGGTATTGGCCCAGATCGAGCTCTGGAACCATAGTGAAAACTACGATATCGATGTGCATGTATTGCCTAAAGAGCTTGATGAGAAGGTGGCGAGACTTCATCTGGCAAAAATCGGTGTGAATCTAACAGAACTGACCACTGAGCAGGCTGATTACATCGGTGTCGCGAGTAGTGGTCCTTACAAGCCCGAGGCTTATCGTTACTAGAACCGATCTCAAAAGGTAAGTAAAGCGGCCGGCTTATCCGGCCGTTTTTATTTCAGCCTTGCTTCCCTAATAGTCTTATCCTTCCGTTTTAGATCCCGGCAGATTCGGTCCTGCAGCAAGTTGTTACTCGGTGTAAACTTGGGCGTACACAGCCCTATTCAAAGCAACCTGATCAGTTAACCATTTTGGTCTCAGCAACTTCCTCATCTCGTCCCTCACACCCACTACGTATAGCGACTCGCAAAAGTGCCCTCGCTCTGTGGCAGGCGCGCGAAGTGCAAAGGCGCCTTGCAGCATTGGATGTGCCGTCCGAGCTGATTGAAATGAGTACGCGAGGTGATGAAATTCTTGATACCCCTCTAGCAAAGATTGGTGGTAAAGGACTTTTCATCAAAGAACTGCAAAGAGGCATGCTGCAAGGAGAGGCAGATCTCGCAGTGCATTCGATGAAAGATCTGCCGGCTGAATTCCCGGATTCGCTGCATTTAAGTGTGGTGCTTGAAAGAGAAGACCCCAGCGATGCATTTGTCTCGAATACCTACAGATCGCTGGAAGAATTGCCGCAGGGTGCGGTGGTGGGTACTTGTAGTTTGCGCCGTCAATGCCAGCTGAAATTTTTACGCTCCGATCTGGTCATGAAAGATCTCAGGGGCAACGTTAACACGCGCTTGCAAAAGCTTGATGATGGCCAGTTTGACGCTATTGTTCTAGCCAGCGCCGGTCTTATTCGTCTGGATATGTCTGATCGTATAAGCGCGCGAATTCCCGTTGAATCCATGTTACCCGCCTGTGGTCAGGGTATCGTTGGAGTCGAGTGCAAAGTAGCTGATGAAGCAACCAATGCTGCGCTGGCTGCATTGCATGATGAAGACGCGTTTGATCGGGTAACCTGTGAACGTAGTCTTAATGCACGTCTGGGTGGCAGTTGTACAACGCCAATTGCCTCATACTCTGAACTGGAAGGTGATCAACTATATTTGCGAGCGATGGTTGGCATGCCGGATGGAAGTGTTTTGTTACGCTCATCAGGTAAAGCTCCGAGAACCGAAGCCCATGCTCTGGGTAATCGTGTTGCTGAAAAATTACTCGATGATGGTGCTGACCGGATCATCGAAAGTTTTCAGGGTAACGATAAGGTCTGAAACCGCTTGTGCCGATTATCCTGCGACTAACGCGATTATCTTGAAACGGAGATATTGAGTCTGCGGGTGGTACGCAACTCAGGTGAATTTTTGTCCTGTGCAATCAGGATAATAGCTGTCTTGCCAATATCCAATGCCTCGGGTGTCCACTCGATGACATGACCTTCAGCTGAGGCTTCAAGACGCGCATTTTTAGGCATATTGAGCGCTGTTAGATTCGCTGGCGTACCGGAGAGGTCGCGATGAGCGATTGAAACTCGCATGACCTTGTATATTTGGGCTGTGATTTCCTGCGAAGGCACATCCAGTTCTGGCGGCGGTAGCTGTTCTTGCTCAACGTCGTCGCCCTCGGCAGAGGTGTCAGTGTCTGTTTC
>CAYPMR010000178.1:0-4039 GCA_964411665.1 uncultured Granulosicoccaceae bacterium
TAGCCTCCTGATCGTAATAGCCTCCTGATCGTAATAGCCTCCTGATCGTAATAGCCTCCTGATCGTAATAGCTTCCTGATTGGCTATTTCTGTGTGGCCGCACAGCCATCTTACCTGCCTCGCATCCGGCAACCCGCCGAATATATCCAAATGGAAAGTTGCTGTTTTTATAATTTGGGATATTATTCCCAATATTAAAACAATTGATCGTCGTTTCACTTTACGTCTTTTGCATAAATCAGCGGTTTAACGAGACTACCTTATGAAAATATCGACATTTCCCGGCAAAGCCAGATCGATACCCGCAGTAACGCTGTTATCAATGCTGGTGCTACAAGCCTGCGGCTCGGACGGCACTGGCAGTGCTGTTCAAAATGACTTGCCTCAGCCCATAATCCCGAACCCACAATCGATAGGACCGGCAGAATCTGCAGCAGCGTTTGACGCTAACCTGGTGACACTGCAGAACAGTGAGATCAATGAAGACCTCGCTGATTCGCTACTTTCACTTCGCGTTTCTATTCCATCTCGCATCATACGACTGGATATTGATGCTTACGTTGATGTCACCATCGGTGGGGATGATTTTCTAATGACCCCCGGTCCTGATGGCCATCGCGCTACCATACGATTATCACGCAACAGAGACTACCCTCTGTTCGTTGCCGTCAGACGACGTGGAGACGATCTGTTACTAGCGAGTACACGACAGGCAATCAGTACTGGTTCAACTGAAGTTGCACTTGCGATACCCGAGCAGGAATTCCAGACAGATCTTGATTATGACAGCGATGGATTTAGCAATATCGTTGAGTTAGAACGAGGATCGGATCCAATTGGTGTCAGTGAAGATTTCGACAGTGACGGCATAGCTAACGAGAGCGACAATGATGATGACAATGACGGAGTAGTCGATACCGAGGACGCATTTCCACTCGACGCCGGCGAATCACTGGACAGCGATCGCGACGGTATCGGTGACAATGAAGATCGTGATGATGACAATGATCTTATTCTGGATGTCGATGACAAATTCCCACTCGACCCGGAAGAAAGCCTCGACCTGGATCTTGACGGAATTGGTAACAATGCCGATACCGACGACGATGGTGACGGGGTAATAGATTTGGAAGATCCACAACCGTCAAATCCCAATATCAACGGCAATGAAGACACTGATGGCGACGGGTATCGGGATCGTGATGATGCTTTCCCGTTTAACCCCAATGAGAACAATGATGTTGATGGTGACGGTATTGGCGATGAAGCGGATCTGGACGATGACGGCAACGGTATTCCGGACACCCAGGATAATGCCATAGTAGCTATACCCTACACCAATAACCCACCACGGATTGACGGCGCCTACGCCTACGATGAGTGGACCGACGCAGTATCAGCAGACAGTAGAGGTAATACTCTCTGGATTGATCACTTGATGATCGATGAGCAAGATCGTTTCACCGACCAGGGTTGGGATGTTCGTCATCGCTGGCGCGCCATGCATGATAATCAGTTCCTGTATTTATTGGTTCAAGTAAAGAACGAACCTTTTTTTGAACGCCATGACGATTCCAGCGACATCTGGCACGACGACGGAATAGAAATATTTTTCGATGTCGGCAACGAAGGGGCATCAACTTACGACAGTAATGATTTTCAGGTATTGCTGCGATACAACTACAGAAATACCCAGGCCGTCGTGCAGGGCAGCAATTCATCTACCGGTCTGTGGTTGTCCTATTGCAGTAACCTGGGCCTGGAAACACCTGACACACTCATCAGCTACTATGAAGTGAAGATCAGCCTGTCATCAATCGGTCTGACAGAAAACACGCCTTTTGCCATAGATGTACAAATCAATGACGATGACAATGGCGGTCAGCGAGATTCAAAGTGGGCATGGTTTGCGCCATCTGGACAGGACATGACCTGGATGGACCCTAGCCAACTTGGCCCAGCGATATTGCAACCAGCATTCTAAATAGCAAATAACGAATGCATGCCGCTATTTCATTGCATGAGTTGCAATCAGACCAGATTTCAGCGAGAGGCGCATAATAACTGTCAATAACAGTGCGCCTCGAGCTGAGCCTTCATTAAGAAGGCTAATGATCGTGAGCAAGCTGGCTTCGATAAACAGAATATGCAACACTAATCATGTCAAGCTCAGGATCTCGGTACCCACTCAAATAACAATCGACACATAACAATCGATACAGCGTCAAGTATGCATCCAAAAGATGTCGCCAAAGCCTATGATCAGATAACACGACTCTGGGAAAGTTCTGACTTCAACCGGGAAAATGGCATCGAACAACACAAACGTGCTATCGCTTTTACAAGTAACCGAGGACGTGCCCTTGATGTGGGTTGTGGTTGCACGGGACGCTTTATCGATCTTCTTCTTGATGAAAATTTCTGTCCCGAAGGCATCGATTGTTCCAAAAAAATGATCAGCCTGGCGCGAAAAAAACACCCCAGGGTAGTTATTCGCCAAGCAGACATCTGTCAACTGGAACTATCAGCGAAATATGATTTCATCACAGCCTGGGACAGTATCTGGCATGTCCCCCTTGACTGTCAGAAAAGCGTGCTGTCAAAACTGATTTCCAGCCTTAACACCGGTGGCGTTCTGATATTCAGTTGTGGCGGCACAGACAAGGAGGCGGAATATACAGATGATTATATGGGACAAGAGGTCTATTACTCGTCATTGGGTATCAACGGATTTTTGAACCTTTTTATAAAATCCGGAGCGACTTGCAGACATCTTGAATACGATCAGCATCCACAATTACACACATATTTTATTGTACAAAAAGATTAACCGGATGTTGGTCATCATTTTCGCCAAGGCACCCATGCGTTACTTTATCCGGTTTACAATCAGTGTTAATCATGATGAGAGTATTGTGAATATATGTAGCTTATTACCATCACGATCACGACAGTATGCTCCATAATAACCAGGCGCATAACCACGTGGCCCAGGTGCCCCTTCGTCACTGCCACCGTTGTCCATTGCTGCTTTATGAAAACTATCAACGGTCGCCGAATCCGGAGCATCAAATATAATCTGAGTTCCGTTCCCGTAAGTAGCAGGTTCACCGTCAAATGGAATCAACACCCATAACGCCACCTCTCCACCGGCTTCCCCATACCCCACTTCATTATCATCAGCCTCCAGGCGTACCATGCCGACAGTACTCAGTACTTGATCATAAAATTCTCCAGCCCCAGCAAGATCATTAGTACCCAAACACATAGCCGTAATCACTGTTACATTCCTCTTTTTTAATAGAACTTATCTCAAATGAGATACAGGATTGCCAGATTATCAAAGACCGATAACCATTGATAAGTATTTGATATCCCATCAGATAAAGTAGTGTCTAACCGACTTAACAAGCCATTACCAACAGATATACATTAATCAAAGGTAATAATAATCACGTACACATGCCGCCTTGACTGCCGTTAACCAGGATACGATTCATAAACTTGTGGTTTCTTTCCTATGAAGACTGTTGTTGTACTTAAGTTTGCTGCCGTAATGACACTTGGCAGCACAATTATCGCCTGCACAAATTCACCAAAAATTGTAGCAGATCAACCCTCTCCCGCTGCCGCTCTGGTTGCGCCAACTCCAGCACCAAAAATTATAGAAACACCCCGCGGTCCCAGTCTAACGCTAGACGACGTACTATTTGATTTTGAACAATCCAGCCTGCGTGCCCAAGCACATAGTATCGTTGAAAAAGCAGCTGCCTACCTTGAATCCAATCCAGAACGCACTGCGTTAGTTGAAGGACATACGGATCATACAGGTGACCACGATTACAACCAAACTCTCTCGCAAGCACGTTCTCAATCAATAAAAAATGCGTTAGTGTCACTCGGGATCAATGAGAATAGAATCCAGACGAAAGGATTAGGAGAAACCAGCCCTGTAGCTGATAACAATACGATCGAAGGGCGCAAGGCAAATCGCCGAAGCGAAATTATATTTGTAGCTCAATAGTTCGAGTATTTAGTT
>CAYPMR010000179.1:0-4021 GCA_964411665.1 uncultured Granulosicoccaceae bacterium
CAGCCACGTGACGCTTCAACATAGATAATTCTGTTTTTCAGATCGTTGTCGCTGTAGAAGGGGTAGGGTGATTGCAGATCGCCCAGCGCAACCGGTAATGATGAGAGTACGGACAGCTCAGGCGCTTCTCCTGAAAGAATTTCATCGCACAACTCGGCAAAGCGTTTATCAGCTGCGCCGGTGATAACGTAGTCGGAAATCTTGCACAGGGTTTGTTGTTCGCATTCGTAGCTGACTTCAGGGCCGCCGACGACGATATGAATATGTGGAGCCACAGCTTTGAGGATGCGCACGGTTGCAAGTGTCAACTCGGTGTTCCACAGGTAGACACCGAAACCGATAATTTTCGGATCTGCTTCAAGCAAACGCTCGGCTGCGTCCTCTGCAGCCAAAGCCAGTGTGAATTCGACCAGTTCCGTGACCGGCTGCAACTTGCCCATGTTGGCCAGCAGATAGCGCAGACCCAGTGACGCATGCGAGTAACGTGCGTTAAACGTGGTCAGTATTATGTCCGTCTTGCGCATGCTGACAATTGCTTGTTTATCCTTGGTTGATCGATATAGAGCAGGTGAAACTTCCGACACGGCAAAGGCCGCGTCTTGTACACTCCCAGTTTACCCTGCGACAGATTGTCTGTCCGAGAAACCGTTAAATTGCCATGCTATTTATTCTCGCCAGTATCCTCGCGTCGATCATTATTCTGGTTTTGTTCCGCTTGATTGATCGTTCGGCCGCGGTTACCAGACACACGATCGTGGTGAGCTATCTGGTATCTGCCATTACCGGGGTGCTGTTTTTCCCAATACAGTGGCAGGACTTTCCCCTGAGCTGGGCCGCTTATGCGTTTTTTGGGGGAGTCGCCTTGTACGTCGGTTTTAGCTTGATTGGCCTGACCACACAGCGTAACGGCATAGCTGTGGCCGGAGTTGTGACCAAAATTAGTGTCGTCATCCCGATCAGCATCGGCATATTGTTGTTGGGCGAATCGGTTAACTGGCTAAAGCTGCTGGGTATATTCGCGGGATTGTCCGCTGTTGTATTGGTCGCATCCAGGTCTGAGATAAAGCGGCCTGCCATAAAGGCTGATACAGCGGCTGTTGAAGTTAGCACTAGTGTTAGCTGGAAGCTGCCTGTACTGGTATTCTTTTTTTCCGGATTGACTGATGCCAGTTTCAAGTTGCTACAGGTCGCCGGGCTGACTACTGTGTTGTTCCTGCCATTTCTGGTCCTGGCCTTTGGTTTCGCTTTTGTCACAAGTCTGATACATCATCTTGTGGGTACTGATCGAGCGATGAATCGCCAAAGTCTGTTTTATGGCGTATTCCTGGGTGTCACTAATTTCGGTACCGTCTATTTTATAATGAAGGCGCTGGCAATCCCGAACTGGGAAAGCTCACTGATTTACCCGCTGAATCATTTTGGTGTGGTGCTGGGGTCTGTGTTGGTAGGCGTTCTGTTATTTGGTGAATCGCTGCCTCGACGTGTGCAGTTGGGGCTTGTTATGGCCATTGTCTCGATTGTTTTTCTGGCCCTTGCATCTGCTTAGGTAACCTTCGCCAGACTTCGCTTTCTCAAGCAGTGACAACCAGATCGAGTGGATGGCGACTGAGCCTTTCAACCCCCGTGTCAGTGACCAGCACGGAATGCCCCCAGCACATGGCGAGATTTGCATCCGAATCCATCATCACCATGTGCAGGAAAAAAACATTACCCGCTTCCATCAGTAGGGGATTGCCTTCATAGAACATTGGGAAGTCTACCCAGATAGGGTTGTACACAGCGCCCATGCCATAACCACAGGCGTTTAAGCGTGCATGGCTGTAACCATGCTCGTCTAGCGTACGCGCATGGGCATCGAAGACATCGCCCATCGGTTTCCCGGGCACGATGGCTTGCTCACAGGCGCGAAGTGCATCGGTAGCTGCGGCATGCATTTTCCGTTGGCTATCATTGGCTTGACCAACCATCAGTGTTCGCATCATGGCTGCGTGATAGCGACGCCAGGTGCCGGACCACTCCAGCGTTAATTGATCGACAGCATCCAGTGTGCGACGTCCCGAGAAGTATCGACACAACAACGCTCCTTGACCTGAGCCGATGATAAATTCATTGCCGGCATAATCACCGCCACCACGAAAAACCGCACCCTGCATGTCAGCCAGTATGTCGCCTTCAAAAGCACCGCCTTTGGTCACTGCGAGGGCAGCATCGAGAGCATCATCGGATAGTGCTGCGGCCTTTTTGGTATATTCAATTTCCAATGGGCTTTTAATCCGACGTATGTCGCGAACAATTGTCGATGCGTCTTCGAGCGTGTAGCGTTTGCTGAAATCGTTAAATAGCGTATTGCCATGCCAGGCATTTAGCCCTGGTGTTTGTGTTTCAATGCCAAGCCTGCCTTTTATCCCCAACTTATCAAGCAGGCGGCCAAGTTCTGCCACCGGATCTACACCTTCAATATCTTTCCAGATATGTATCTGAGTGTCGTCAAGGGTTGAGGTTTGTTGTGCCTGGCGCAGGTCGGGGGCACGCGTTAGCAGATGGATATCTGCTTGCGCCGGGACTATCATGCATTGAAACATGGCAAAGCCAAAGGTGTCGTAGCCGGTCAGGTAGTAGTGGCTTTCCGGTGCAAATAGCAACAAGGCGTCGAAACCTGCCTTTTGCATTGACTGTTTTGCTGCACTGATTCTGTTTGCGTATTCGTCGGTAGGAAAGTGTAGTGGCATGGCGAGCGTCGGCGTGATTGTCTACGGCGATGATACGACACAAAGCGCTTGCAATACAAAGTGCCCAGGTGAGGTACTGGATATGCCCTGATTGTGTAGCTACCAGCCTGCGGGATAGCCTATGCATCAGGCACAGTTGAGAGAACACAAGTGTATGTCTTTAGAACCCACAATTAAATGCACTGATATAAAGCGCTCACTGGCGTTTTATGTCGATGTACTTGATTTTAGTGTTGTGTTGGCACCGGACCCTGACCCGGAATCGTTTATGTCGCGCTATGCATACCTGCAAAGACAGGGTGACGGAATGCATTTATCGTCACATGCAGGTGACGGGGTCTTTGGGAATGTTGTCTATGTGCGGGTTGATAATGTAGATGCGCTCTTTAAACAATTTGTCGAGCGAGGACTACAAACGATGGATGCTGAAAACTTTCCTGCGCTGACAATCCCGCTGACTGATCAAACCTGGGGTATGCGGGAATTTTCAGTTCGCGATCCTGACGGCAATAAATTAACCTTCGGCCAACCTTCAGAGGGCGCCTGATGCAAATAGAAAATACAACACCTATATTACGGATGTTTGACGAAGCGAAAGCGCGCGAGTTCTATGTGGATTTTCTAGGCTTTACGCTCGATTGGGAACACCGCTTCGGTGACAATGCGCCGCTCTATATGCAAGTAAGCCGGTCCAAATGTGTATTGCACTTATCGGAACATCACGGTGACTGTTGTCCCGGTGCCGCGATGCGCATACAGGTAGATGACATTGATGCACTGCATGCTGAAATCAGCCAGAAAAAATATAAGTACGGTGCACCGGGTATTGAATCCACACCGTGGGATAGCAGGGATGTTACGGTCAAAGACCCGTTTGGTAATCGCTTGACCTTCACTGATCACATTAGTACCTGATGCTGATTGGTCTCAGGACGCGCCCAGTGAGATGGTTTTTAAGAATTACCACGCTGTGAGCCAGCTGAACTACCCGAACCTGATGAACTCGTTATGCGAGGCAGATTAGCGATGGTGTTTATAACTTCGTTACCGGGTGTCGGGTTTTTCGGAATCAAGCAAGACAACAGTAAAGAAATAAGTGCCATACCCGCACCTGCCAGAAACACGGCCGCCGGGGACGTCAGCCAGATCAAGCCCAACACCACCGGCAGAAAAACCGCTGCAATGTGATTGATGGTAAAACTCACCCCAGCAGTCGATGCGATATCACGTTCATCTGCAATCTTCTGGAAATAGGTTTTAATAGCGATCGCCATGGCAAAGAAAAGATGATC
>CAYPMR010000180.1:0-3971 GCA_964411665.1 uncultured Granulosicoccaceae bacterium
GGCTCTATAGTGAAAGCTGCGTTCTCGAGGCGCCGTGAATTCCTGGCTGATGCCATGTCTGTGCAGTTCACGCGTAATCCGGGTGCTATGGCTTCTTGTCTTCATAGCATCAAAGAGCAGAACGAAGACAAAGCCCTGCACAGTCCCTATCGTCATGAACTCTCGCATCTGTGTTTCAACGTAAAATCGAAAAATGGCTGGCTTGCTCGCAAACTGTCTACGCACCCACCGATAGATGCACGCATCACGCGAATTGATCCTCATCACAATCTGATTGCAGAAGTGCGTTCGCGCAGAGCGGCAAATGATGCTGAAGCAACACAAAACGAAGTGCAAACGGCTGTACAAGCGGCCAACCCTTTAAATACACACCCGCTCGCAGCACTGGCTGGTTTGGCAGGAATTAGTGGTTTCGTTGGAGTAGACGGATCTGTCAGTGTAACAGATCAATCTGCGGCAACGTTACTGGGAACAGGTGCCGTAGTGGCTTTCCAAAACAAAATGGATAAAGAGACCAGTGACAGCCTAAGCCTGATGATGAGTCGACCTGACGACGCCCTGGTTGGCATGTTCGCCCTGTTTGCATCAAAGGATCCAATAGCGCGGCGATCGTATCTGAATTCACTTGCCTTTGCACATCGCAAGCCCTTCGCAGACAAGGTTGAAAAGCTCTATGACTATTGTGGGGAACTACTGCAATCCAATCCCCTGCCGGTCATAAATCATCTGGGATATGTGCTTTGCGAGAATCTTGATATTAAGAGCAGGCGCGCAGCTCTGGTACAGCTCGAAACGCTAGTGGCCATTGAAAGTGAAGTGACACTGGTAAACCTCTCTTGCCTAAAGCTGCTGCGTTTGCGCTTTAAGACGGAACACCCCGTTCTTGAATCAACGGATAAAGAAAAACCGACTGATAAAAAGAGACACTCATTGACTTCCAGCAAGGACATCGCATTGCTGCTCTCGTTGCTGTTGGAAGCCTCTGGCAATTCAACAGATCGCAACACAGAAGAATTTGACCGCGTTATGCATATATATACGCCGGAGCCACAGCGTTTCCGTTGCAGTACAGAAGATGGAATTGTCAAGGAAATGCAATCAGCGTTTGATAACCTGAGTGGACAACCAAAAATGACACGCGACATCTTTTTGCAGCACTGCTGTGAAGTCGTGGTGGCAGATCATGAAGTGACGCATTCAGAGAACCTGTTGCTGAGCCTGTTTGCCGCAGCGTTGGATGTTGATATGCCTGATTATCATATGGCAACTAATCGTGGAAGCAGCTTGGAAAGTGATTTTAGGAAAGCTAGTTAAAGATTAATTAGACCTTTTTATTAACATCGTTAAAAAGCTCGTAGGCTAGATCCGGATAGTCCGTCACTATCCCGTCAACCCCCAGATCCCACAGACGCTGCATGTCAGCGACATCATTGACAGTCCAGAAAACCATTTCGATACCGAGCGATTTGCCATACTCGACAAACGCACGTGTTGCCAAAGGCAGGCTCATATAGGTTTGAGGGATTTGCAAAGCGCAAAAACAGCAATGGGAGACCTTCCTGGGTAAACATCGACCAAAATACAGATTAGCCACCTCACCTTTGAGTGCAGCAGTTCGAACTAGGGGAGCGATCCCGCGCAAGTGCGTGATGACATTCGTATGAAAACTACCCACCGTAGTTAAATCAAGCCGATCATAAGCCTCAATTAACCTGGCAGTTTCAATCGCTGCTTGTTCGATGTTGTCCTTAATATCGATATTGATGGGTACATCCGGAAAACGCGTAAACAACTCTTCCAGTGTAATAAGTCTAACGCCGGAGCCGCGCAGTGACTGGCCCTTGTCATCGGTGAAATGATAAGCCGCATCCAATGCGCAAAGTTCATCATCAGACGCACTTAACACTGGCCCTGACGCCTGAGTTATCCGTGAGAGATCTTCATCGTGAAACATAAACAATGTGCCATCAGAACTTAAGCGTATATCAGTCTCCAGTACATCAGCACCTTGAGCTAGCGCCCACTCATAGGCCTGTATGGTGTTCTCGGGCATCACGATTGAACTGCCACGATGTGCATAGATTGCAGGGCGATCTACTACAGCATGTAAAAATTTCGAAGACCCCATCTCGGCTGTATTTATACCTTTTTAAACAAAGCGGCTGAGTATGCCATGAATTAGACAGAGCCGACCAGTAACCCGTATAGAGGGGGCGGACCATCAAAGGAAAGAAAAATTTATAGACAGGTATTCGATTTAGGGCATTTGCACAGGTTCCGTGGGAACTTCAACCTGTACCAGACGCATCGTTTACTTGTCTGCAAAAGAAATCGAGCGTTATGTCATATGAACTGCAGGATCCGCACGAAGGGGAGTGATATGCTTAAACTCTAATAATTAGAAGAAATATCGGATGTAACTATCTTCGACAGGTGTTCTCTGAGTAGTTTTATTATTGATATCAGTAAGTTTCGGTGGTACGACCATGTCTTTTCGCAGGTATATTGTTTCCAAAGGGGTCTACCATCGAGAAATGTAGGTGACAGACCATGTTAACTATAAGAAATACTTTTATTTTATTCGACGGCGGTGTGGTTCATGTAGGATAAGACTTCTGACTCGGTCGGAATTGCCGCCCCTGTCATTCTATATTCCTGGATGGCAGACCTTGGCTTCTCAGTTAAATTTTAGTTCTCAAGCGTGTACCATATAAGACATACTGTCGGTTTTAAACGTATTACTGCTTTTGAACGAGTTTGGTTAGACTCGAATAAGCAAGCAACATACTCACCGGATCTGTCGCTTTCAATTGATATTTTTGTAGCAAGTTCTCCACTCACAATCGCAATATCGTTTGTTAGGTAATTCAGTCTAGCCTGTATCGACTTTTAAGCTACGTCGAATGAGAAGTACAATTCGATATTATTATCAACATACCTATAACAAAAGTAACCGTCTTCTGATCGACTTTTGATAGGTTCACTTTCAAAGAAAATCAATAAATCTAATTCATCAGGTACAGATAGCATGAGTTTAACTTCTAGGTATTGTAGTAACTAATCTATGAGTGCCGTCTGGCATTATATCCATTCTGATTTTTCCCAGAAGATTTGTCCTAGCTGAGCACACCGCTGTCGAATAAAAGTATATCTTATTGCTAACAGGAACTATCACCTAAATATTTCAGCGGTAGACCCTGTCTTTCTTAGAATAGTGTTTGTCACTACAACGTTAATCCCAAAGGCTGTAACTGTTTTTGAATTTCTGTATCTAAAGTTGCTAGCGGCGAGTAATGACAAGGGCGTTCTATCGAGGTGCTTTCAACCTCCAAATGTCTAAGTAATGAATGAAACATCCCAAAGGATGATACTTCACACCCCTTTATAAACATGGATTCAATTACGGTGTTGTGGAAGGACATTTCAAACAAAAAACAATTCTCAAAAGTACAATTAATCAGAATACATGATTCAAATGTATCTTCTCTTAATCTACAGTTTACAAACTTTGTTCTCAAAAATGTACTGTAACGATATGTATTATCTTTGCCTCCACAATTTTCAAATAATGTATCCTTAAATTGCATGTTGTGGAAAAAGCATGCGCTAAAACTTGCTTGCTTAATGTTCAAATTCTCTACAATTTCTGCTGTAAAATTCGTTCCGACAAAATTCAAATCTGAATTACTTTCGGATACTTTTTCAATGAATTTGGATGTACGCATCACGAATTAGGATTTTATTAATGGATTATCTTGGAGGTGAAAATCGAAAACGGTCATTTAAAATTGGCCTCACTGTAAATGCTTCTTATAAAACTACGATATCACTTTCAGTCATGAATTGTGTATCAATTAATACATCTTCATTTGATAAATCCCTGTTTTCCCATTTGATTAACTAGATAGGAGGGTCGGACCATCAAAGGTCATTGTAGGAGATAGGAGGGTCGGACCATCAAAGGTCATTGA
>CAYPMR010000181.1:0-3967 GCA_964411665.1 uncultured Granulosicoccaceae bacterium
CTGATCGGCAACCCTGCCTGTACACCAGAGCCAATTACTCTGAATACTTTGCTGTCCGAGGCTGATAATTACGACAAGGTAGACGACTTTCTCGAGACGCTGGATATAAATGGCGTTCGCTTCCGGGTAAATAACAACACAACCCCTGTACCAGTTGGTGTCGATGTGTTGCTGTCCGATCCGGTTTCGGGCAACCTTGTGCCCGTCGCATCGGCTGAGCTAGCAGCTGGGCAGACGATTGGCGAATGGGTCGTGATGCCTTTCACAGAGAATGGTCAATCTATCATCCAGCATTATCTTGACAATTTATCGGCTGAGTTTCTCTATTGTGGAAGTGTAGAGCCGGATAACTCGCAGGTGTCTCTGGGTTTTGATTTACAAATGGATCTGACTGTTACCCTCGATTTGCTTTAATGTCTGTGGCCTGTCTCCAGGCCAATCCAGAAGTTAGAAAGACGTTGTGACCGCCGGACTATAATCAGAGTATTCGCTCTCCGGCCTTAGGTAAGAAAGCAGTAATAAAGCGACGCGCGAAAGCGTGTTGAGGCCACAATGTTGAATGTGCGAGACGCCGCTGCAAGCGGTGTTCTCTGACTAAATCTGGATAATGATATGAAGACGCACGCCCAGGCAGTTGTTATCGGTGGAGGACTTGTTGGTTGTTCGATTCTCTACCATCTCACCAAACTTGGCTGGACTGATGTTGTATTGCTCGAACGTGATGAGCTAACCAGTGGATCTACCTGGCATGCGGCAGCCAACATTCATGGTTTGCACGATCACAACAATATAACCCGCATACAGCACTACACCATGAATCTCTACGCCGAGCTCGAAAAAGAGACCGGGCAGGGATGTGGTATCTATCAACCAGGATCGCTCTACCTGGCGCAAACACAAGAGCGAGAACATCAATTACGTTTGCAGGAAGCCAAAGCACGCTTGTACGGATTGAATTTTCACGAAGTATCAGTCGAGAAGGCACAGGAGCTACACCCGCTGGTTGATTACGACGGTATCCGTTGCATTATGTTCGAGCCGGATGGCGGTAATGTAGATCCCTCCGGTGTCACTCATGCCTATGCTGCCGGTGCTCGCCAACGCGGTGCAGAGATCGAGCGTTTCTGTCCTGTTGAATCACTTGAACAAAAAGGTGACGGGAGCTGGATCGTTCACACAACTAAAGGCAGCATTGAGACGCAATGGGTGGTGAATGCCGCCGGGCTGTGGGGTAGAGAGGTAGCTGCCATGGCGGGTATCGAACTGCCTTTGATGCCTACTGAACACCAGTATTTTGTGACTGAAACCATTGCCGAGATTGATGCCATGGACAGACGTTTACCGTCTGTTGCGGATCGTGATGGTGAGTACTATCTGCGTCAGGAAGGCAAAGGTCTTTTGATTGGTGCCTACGAAAGAGACATGAGATTCTGGGCCGAGGGTGGCACACCGCAGGATTTCGGACATGAGCTCCTGCCGGATGATATGGACAGGATTATGGAAAATGTCATGCGGGCGATGGAGCGTTTACCGGTTGCGGCAGAAGCCGGTGTCAAACGTATCATTAATGGTCCGATGATCTGGAGTCCCGACTCCAGTGCCTTGTACGGTCCCGTGCCTGAGGTGCAAAATTATTTTTGTTGTTGCGGCATTATCCCGGGCTACAGTCAGTCCGGTGGATTAGGATTGTTGTCCGCTCAATGGCTGGTCGATGGTGAACCTGAATACGATATGTTCGCCTGGGATTTAGCTCGTTACGGTGAATGGGCTGACAAGAAATTCACCAAGGCGCGTGTAGAGGACCAGTATGCAAAACGTTTTGCTATTCACTTTCCGAGTGAAGAACGTTCTGCTGGCAGACCTTGTCGTGTACGTCCCGCCTACGAGTTGCAAAAATCCATGGGCTGTGTGTTTGGACTTAACTGCGGGTGGGAACATCCCTTGTGGTTTGCTGATGAACCGGGTACAGAAGAGACGCTGGGTTACGCCCGGCAAAACTGGTTTGAACCGGTTGGTCGCGAAGTACGCATGTTGCGTAACAGCGTCGGTATTATCGATATCTCGAACTTTGCCAACTATGAAGTCAAAGGCCCGGGCGCGCATCAATGGCTGGACAGCATCATGGCTAACCGGGTTCCGGTTGAAACCGGTCGTTCCTGTCTGTCACCGTTGATTGGTGTCAGGGGCGGTATCGCTGGTGACTTTACGGTCATGAAACTCGACGAGGACGATTACTTTGTTATCGGTTCCGGTCTGGCTGAGCGATATCACCAGCGTTTCTTCAATGAAGTACCGCTACCTGAAGGCACGACTTTCAACATCGCTACTGATCGTATGTGTGGTTTTAACATAGCCGGCCCCGAGTCGCGTGCTTTGTTGCAGCGCATGACCAACGCTGATCTGTCCAATGATTCTTTCCGTTTTATGCGCGCTCGCCGCATTGATGTTGGTGGTATCAATTGCGTAGCCCTTCGCGTTAGTTTTACCGGCGATCTGGGCTGGGAATTACACTGTGAAGAATCTGATCAGGTTGAGTTGTACGAAATGCTGCTCGCTGCTGCCAAGAGCCTTGGTGGTGGACCTGTGGGTGGACGTGCTTTAGGTTCGCTTCGTATTGAGAAGGGCTACGGTTCCTGGAGCCGTGAATATAGTCCGGAATACTGGCCACAGGAAGTCGGGCTGGATGCGCTGATTAAACTTGATAAGGATTTTCTCAATAAGCAGGCATATCTCGATCTTAAGGATAATACGCCGCGTGAGAATCTGGTTTGCCTGGAGATTGATGCGGATCAGGATGCTGATGCATCAGGCGGTGAACCGATTTTTCTACCCGATGGCACACCGGCGGGCAGGGTGACTTCGGGTGCTTATGGTTATTCGGTTGATAAGTCTATTGCTGTGGGTTTTATCAAACATGATTTGGTTAAACCGGGTGATCCTTTGGAAGTTTATATTCTGGGTAAACCGCATAGTGCTCGTATGCTTGCAGAGCCGTTGTTTGATCCTAAGGGTGCGAAGCTTCGTAGTTGAGGTTTTTTTAGTAATTCCGAATAATGTGAAAAATCGTGCGTGTTCGGTGATTGCTTTGCCGGGCACACCGTTCGTTCGTTTTAGTTTGCATGGTTTACATCCATTCAGCGGGTCGTGTATCTTCAGGTATTGCTTCGCTGAGGACGCCGTGAATACCTCCCTGTAGGCTTGGCAACCGCATCCCTGCGGTTGACACCTCTGCGAAACAATCCCTGAACATACACTTAGGCTTGGTTAAATCTGGTTGTGTCGTGTTCGTTTGGACGATGCTACGGTATAACGCAACGTTAGCTCAATATGCCTAAAAATGGATACTTTAAAGCAGCGGTAACAATTACTTTTATTGTTTGTATTTTGCTGACGTTGCTTTGGGTTGTACATAATGTAAAACCACCTGCTAAATGGTGGTGCATGGGTATTGTATTTGATAATCCAAACGAAGACGGTCGGTCTAAAATATCAGAACTTCATCCTAATATTCAGGCGAAAGCATTGCGGGAATATGAGATACGAAGAAAAAGTTATTATGAGTTTCGAATTGATATCCGGGAAGCAGCTTTTCATGAAATTTCGTATCAAGTACCGCCACTATCACACTTATTTGAATACGAGTCTTATATTGGTGATGCTGAGTCGCTTTCTTGTATGCCGTCCGATAAACCATGGCTGTTCCCACGTGAACGCCATCCTCGCTTCTGATTAGACTGTTGAGCAACTCTTAGTATCACTCTCCTATCATATTTGTTTAATTGAGTATGTTAGACCTATGTTAGCTAAGGAAGGAGAGAGCATTGCATGTAAAGTTAAGTGACGATCTCACTATTCATTATGAAAAGGCTGGTACGGGTGAGAAAACAATTCTCTTTGCACCCGGTTGGGCGATGTCGACAAGGTGCTTTGAGAAACAGCTTGAGGCATTTGAGGGTTCTTCTGAATA
>CAYPMR010000182.1:0-3937 GCA_964411665.1 uncultured Granulosicoccaceae bacterium
CGCTTCGCCTCTTCGTAACCGACATCACTTATCTCGGGAAAAGATTTAAAATCGAGTAAGGGGTAGTCCTTGACGTCCGGCACGATCAGCGTGTCAAGTAATTCCCGGGTCTCGTTAATTCGCTGAAAGCTCTTGATATCAGCAGATCGAAACAGTGTTTCCAGAATACGTGGTGCACGCACAACATCTTTAAATGGATTGATGCGACTGAAAAACACTTGCCAGCCGGACAGAGAACTGCCGTAACTGTAGGCCTGATGTATCTCACCAATTTGACTGACATCAACACCGAGAATACTGCCGCCTGATAGCACTCTGTGCATCACATCGACCGGGAACGTATTAAGTACAGAACCGTCGGTTAAAAGGTCGCCGGTAACAGTCGGGATGGGTGCGAATATGCCTGGCAAAGATGTTGTAGTGCGTACCGCTTTCCACAGGTAACCGCGCTGGTGAATGTACTCGCGACCGTTAGATAAATTCGACGAGACGCAGAAAAAAGGCACCCATAAATCTTCGATTCGGGTGTCACCATACACTTCTCGGCAAAAGTGTGTCAGTTTGTGCGACTTCATTAATGAGACGACCGGCAGGGTATAGTCGAATAAGGCACTGGAATTTGCAAAGGTTTCGGAGAGTTCGAAAACATCTTGATAGGATTTACCCATCGAGATTGCGGCACCCAGCAGTCCACCCATACTGGCACCACCAATGTAATCAATATCCAGTCCTGCCTCTTCTATGGCCCGGTGTACGCCCAGATGAGCGTAACCTCTGGCGCCCCCGCCACTGAAAACCAGGCCACGTGCGGTACCGGTAATTCTTCTGCGCAAACGTTGAATATGTCTACGATCACCAATTCGAATATGGTGGAATGCGTCAATCTTTCGGTAGCGTAACCAGCGTTCGGTATTCTCAGGTTGATCAACACGTGATGGGTGGGCAAGCACAAGCTCAATACGTGGTTTGACATGAGCGTCCTTGTACAGCTCTTCGAGTTGTTTCTCGATGGGACGCAGGGCATCGTCGTTTTCATCTCTTGCGCTGACAATCAGGACGATGCGGTCTGCCCGGTTTATACATCTTTGCGTCCATGCATCCCACTTGGTTGACGCAACGTAGACGACATGACTGAAATGATTTTCCTTGTCATCCATCCACGCGGAAATACTTGAACTGAACGGATCCACGAATGATGTAGAAGAGACCCCTGACTTGCCATACATCATGTCGAAAGTATGGTTGTCCATGACAAGCGGGTTGTCATCTTTGTCAAAGGCACTGGCCAGATGTTGTGCGAGGCGTTTTACAGGTAATCTCTCGTCAAGTGGTATCAAGACAAAGTTGGTATCGGGCGCCTGTTGAACCTTTCCGCGCACATTGGCCAATTGACGTTTGACGATTATTTTAGCGACAGATGCCAGTAAATCCGGCTCGGTCATAATGTGCTCTTCGAATTGCTGGCGCGGCAGCATAGCTACCATCGATTCACGTGTTGCATATACCGTCGCATAACGCTTGCTGTCGGTCAGCAGTGCGTACTCACCAATCGTATCGCCACTGTGTACAACAGCAAGTTTTACAACGTTGCCTGCATTATCTATTGTATCTACGCTCAGACGACCCGCGATAACAACATACAAACCATCAGGTGGATCATCCTCGCGAAACAGAATTTCACCTGTTTCCACATGATGCAGTTGGCTCTCTTGTAGAAGGAACTTGAGCCGGGTTGGTTCGATTTCACCGAATAGCTGACAATACACCCGTGCCATCATCACCTGTTGCGACAGTTGAGAGGCGTTGTCATATACATGGGCCAGTATTTCAGGAGCGATATTACTTAGAAGTTCGAGCGCCTCTCGCGGAAAGCAGGCGAGGCGGGAGCGACCTTTAGAGCGCGCTGTAACAATGTGCAAGTCGCCATTGATAACTGCAAAATCACCAGCTGTATCACCTACGGCTCTGCTCTGTAGTTCCAGTCCGTTATTATCCTCATCCATATTGAAGAGCAGACAAAGTTCACCTTCGACAACCAGATAGAGATTCTCTGTCGATGTACCAGAGCGGAACAGTACCTCTCCATCTGCCAGTTGCTTAACAAAGATATGCGGCAGTATGCGGGCCCATACTTTGTCATCCAGCGCTGCGACTAGCGGTAAACGCCTGAGGTGTCGCAATGTGCGAGATTCTGCACTAAGTGGATTCATCTGTAAGAAGGTTGGCTGGTAGTCAGCAGCTTGGGCTTAAAAGGAAAATACTGTTTACCGGGTTCTGTGGTTGAGGTTTGACAGGATCGATGATCGAGGTTTATCGATCGTGCTGTATATGTATAAATCGGTATCTTTTGGCACCACCTTAGCGCAACTGCGTAAATCTGCGGCGAATATGATGTTATTGGTACGCACTAATCGGCTTGCTCCAACGTCACCACTGTAAACAGGCTATGAAGCGGCTAAATAATGCTTTCACCTATTAGTTTTAGCAACATCTGAGAGCAATGAAACCTTAGCGAAAAATTCGCAATGTGTATTAACAAAGTATGCGCAGTGAAGAATACTCCTCTGCCGGCATAACCATGATTTCTTCGGCACTCGCCTCAAATGGATCACTAACACCCTGTTCCATAGCTTGTCTGAATCCGAATTTGTCTAAAAATTCCTGCAACATGTCGCCGCCATAAACACCTGTTGCCATTAACGTGTTTTGCGCGGACACGGACAAATTGATCGCAGCAAGTGGTTGGGTTGCCGGGCCCGACAACACGCGTGCACCTTGAGATGGATTGTAAACGCTGTGCTCCGAGCAACAGTAAATCAACTGACTGGCCGTCTGCTTTTTACCATTTCTATCAAAGTAGACTTTTTCTTCGGGACGAAAGTTCAGATGGCTGACAGGTTTTGCAGGGTGCGACATTTTGTGTGTGCAAATTGCCGAGAATGCGACAATCTCGTTTTGTTGCCCGACACCACCGCGCCATTGATAAGCCCGGCCATTGCGGTCGCGCAGATTGACTGGTTGTTCCTGTGTACCTGCATTGTTCTCACTGTTTGTATCGTCGGGTGTATCGGCTTTGAGGCGGATCAGAAAACAGGGAGTCGTTTTGTAGGGGTAATGAAAAATATAGGACTCGCCCTCGATCAGGGATTCCGGCGTTACTGCCTCGCCCGAGCTATGCACCAGAGCTGACGGTGTGCCAGTGCCCTGGCTGGTATCTGTCTCGCTGGCGATGCCCTGTCTACTGCCAAGACTCAGCGCTGACGCTCCGGCGATCAATTGGGAGCATAATTTGGTGAAATTTCTCCTGTCCATGATCTGACTTTAGCATGAGTGGGCTGAGGGCGCGCCACTCGCCGGCAAATACCCGATGGCACACACCAGGAAGATTCCAATCGCCTGTGCTTGTATAATCCATCCTGCCGGTTTTTAGTTTAAGTTAAAGCCTGAGCCGATTTACAGGGTATATGCCCACGCGAAATGATCCGATACCAACCGAAACCCCCTACGTGAATTCCGACAGTCGTTCAATCAACCGCTTTCGCACCGTCAGCCTGGCGACCGTACTCACGATCTATGTGCTGATACTTGTCGGCGGGATTGTCAGAGCAAGTGGTGCGGGCATGGGCTGTCCGGATTGGCCAACTTGTTTTGGGCAATGGATACCGCCCACTGCTGAAGCGCAATTGCCGGCAGATTATCAAAGTATTTATGCTGAACGCGGTTATCGAGATACTACCTTTAATGTGCGTAAAACATGGATTGAATACCTTAATCGTTTGCTGGGTGTCTTTACCGGTTTGTGGATTTTCGCGACCTTGCTGTGCGCGCTGCCATTACGTCGACACGATGGCGCTCTGCTGAAACTGTCGTTTACCGGGTTTCTTCTAGTGGGTTTTCAGGGTTGGCTGGGATCACGTGTCGTCGCAAGTAATCTGGC
>CAYPMR010000183.1:0-3905 GCA_964411665.1 uncultured Granulosicoccaceae bacterium
TGAATACTGTCACGCTGCACCAGTCCCATGGTACCGGCATAGTGGTAGGGCCAGATAGCCTCAGCACCGTCAGTATTGATAATGTCTCTAAAGCGATCACTAATAGAGTGCAAGGCTTCATCCCAGCTGATCGGCTCGAAGGCTGAGCGATCAGAGAGAAGTTCGTTGTAGTCTTTTGGTGCGCTGCCCAGGCGCTTCGGCACGCCTGGCTTACGCCGCAACGGTTGCTGTAACCGTTGTGGATGATGTACACGCTCGGCATAACGCGCCACCTTGGCGCAAATCACACCTTGCGTATAGGAATTATCCTTAGCACCATAGACACGCCCTATCGTGCGAGCATCCTGGATCTCAACTTCCAGAGCGCAAGTGCTTGGACAATCGTGGGGACAAGTTGAATGCCGACGTGGCAAACGCTTGGGCCGATTTGCACGCCCCTGGCCAGCTTTTTCTTCTGTGCGTATATCCATACTGTCTACCCCGAACTATAACTTGCCAGAACACATCTCAAATCTACTAACCTGCCGTCCATCCCCCATCTATCATCAACGACGAACCGGTTATTAATGCAGATGCATCTGATGCCAGAAAAACAATAGAGCCCATAATATCTTCAATCTCGCCTAGACGATCGAGTTTGATCTTCGACATAATCCAGTCAAGACGCTCCGGATCGGCGAGCGTTGACTCTGTCAAAGGCGTGCGAATGAAAGTCGGACAGATAGTGTTAACACGTATTCCCTGTTTACCCACTTCAATTGCAAGTGCCCGCGTCCAGCCCTCAACAGCAAACTTAGATGCACAGTAGACGGAGCGATCAATCCCGCCGATGTGCCCCATTTGCGATGATGTGGTGATGATGGAGCCACGCGTATCCTCGGCAATCATTTTACGTGCAACCAATTGAGCCATTCGGTATGCACCGCGCAGATTAATACTCATCACCGCATCGAAATCTTCCAGCTCAGTATCGATCATTGCACCATGTCGAGCAATTCCGGCATTGTTGACCAGAATATCAGGTGCCGGCATGGAACTGACGACCTTTTCAATGGAATCAGTGTCAGCCATATCTAGTTCTACAAAACTTGCAGTACCTGATAGCCCTTGCGACCCATCTAGCCCTTGCGATCCATTTTCAGCTTTCGCAGATTGTTCTTTGCAACGCTCATTGATCGCATCGGCAGCCTGTGCCAGATCATCAACACTGCGGGCTGCCAGAACAACGTTGGCACCGGCTCCCGCGAGCGCAACTGCGGCGGCAAGACCGATTCCACGGCTGGCACCAGTGACCAGAGCCGAGCGGCCATCGAGACGAAATGAGGGAGTTACCGGGAGATCTGACTTCACGAATTTATTTTTTTACTTAGGAAATTTTTTTAGCGTTAACCACAAACATTCACCGGGGCTGAGCTGCCGTAGCATAAGGAATATTCCGACCACCAAAACGACGCACGCGAATATTTGCTTGCTCTGCATGCCCGGCAAAACCTTCAAGCATACACAATCGCGAACAATACTCACCTATCATCGCAGATGCCTCATCAGTCAGTACACGCTGATAGGTATGAGTTTTAATAAATTTGCCTACCCAGAGCCCACCGGTATAGCGTCCGGCACGACGTGTTGGCAAAGTGTGGTTTGTACCAATAACCTTGTCACCATAAGCCACATTGGTACGCTGACCCAGAAAAAGAGCCCCATAATTGCTCATGTTATCCAGAAAATAATCCGGCTCAGCAGTCATCACCTGAACATGTTCAAACGCCAGACGATCAGCTTCGGACACCATCTCGTCAACTGATTTGCAGACAATCACTTCACCATAATCCTGCCATGCAACCGACGCAATATCCGCGGTCGGCAAGATAGCGAGCAGACGTTCAATTTCCTCGAGCGTCTCACGGGCCAATGCCTCAGACGTAGTAAGCAACACAGCTGGCGAGGTTGGACCGTGTTCAGCCTGCCCCAGCAGATCCGTGGCACAAAGTTCGGCATCTGCCGTCTCATCGGCAATCACCAATGTCTCGGTAGGGCCTGCAAACAAATCAATGCCGACACGTCCGTATAGCTGTCTCTTGGCTTCTGCGACAAAAGCATTTCCAGGGCCGACCAGCATGTCCACTGGCTGCACACTCTCAGTGCCCAAGGCCATGGCAGCAACCGCCTGCGTACCACCGAGCACAAGGATTTCATCCGCACCGCCAAGATGCATGGCAGCGACAATAGCCGGGTGCGGCCCACCCTCAAAAGGCGGGGCCGATGCAATGATGCGCGGCACACCCGCCACCTTGGCAGTGACAACACTCATATGCGCTGATGCCACCATAGGATATTTGCCTCCCGGGACATAACAGCCAACAGAATTTACAGGAATATTGCGATGACCCAAAACCACACCCGGCATGGTTTCAACTTCAACGTCATTGAGCGAACTTCTCTGGTGTTCGGCAAATTCACGAACTTGCTTCTGCGCAAACCGGATATCCTCAAGATCGCGTTTCGAGACCTGCGAAATCTGTTGTTCAATCTCCTGCTCTGTTAAAAAAAATGATTCTGGAGACCACTGATCAAACTTCTCAGACAAATCGCGAACGGCCCTGTCACCATTTTTTTCTATGCTTTCAATCAGAGACTCAACAGTCTGTCGAATACGCGCATCATCTTCAGCACGTTGATCCAGCGGCTTGCCCTGCTTTAGATATCTTGCCAAAACGATTGTCCTGCGTTTTTCATGAAAGTTTTAGTTATAAGTAAGGATGCGACTATTCCCACATCACATTATCGCCATTCTCCGCCGCTGATTCGAGCATTGCTAGCAACGGTATAGCGCGAGTCGATAGCGCAACAGGAGCATCACCCTCATCGTTACTTTTGGTGTTCGCCTGATCATCATCAGAGTCAGACTCCAGCGCATCCAGACTTTGAGTCAACGCACTCCTGGCAGCCGCAACCTCATCGGCCATCACAGCGCCTGGGACCTGACCACTTAGACCCATCATCTTTAACAATGATTTGGCTACAGAACCAAACACAGTAATATCGCCATGCGAGCTGGACTTGAATGTTACTAGCATCAGAATCACCTCTGCTTGGGAAGCTGCCACACCGGTACAGATGCAGCTAGTTATACGGTAAGAAGCAAGTGCCGCCTGCAGCACATGGGTTCTATAATTGATCGATATGGCAAACTTTAGCACACACGTCACCGGCGCGACGGCCGCCAGCTGCCTCATGAGCACTGTTTGCCTAAAAGCAGGATTTATCGAGACTCCAGACGCTTTCCTGCTCACCTTTGCCGGAGTAGCAGGCGGGATTCTTCCGGATATAGATCTAAAACACTCCCATCCGAGCAAAATCGTCTTTACAACACTCGGCCTACTGATCTCGATGTTGTGGGTTTTTGTAACCAACGCGGCCCTGTCAGTGTTGGAAATGTGGCTATTTGGCGTCTGCCTGTTTCTGATAATTCGCTATCCAGTGTGGGCAACATTCCATCGCTTTACCGTGCACAGAGGCTCACTCCATTCAGTCGCCGCTGCCTGCATGTTTGCGATGGTCGCGATCCTACTGTCGAATCGTATCTTTGGCCTGGAGGATGAACTGGCCTGGTTAGTTGGCGTTTTTATATTTGCCGGCTGTATCTTCCATCTAGCCCTCGACGAAATCTATAGCGTCGATTTCCTCGGCCATCGTATAAAACGCTCATTTGGCAGCGCGCTGAAAATCATAGACCTGGAAAGACTAATCCCCAGCGCTGTCATCATAGTCATTACCGTCATGGCATGGCTGTACACACCACCCTCGCACGGCCTGCTACAAAAACTAACCGATACCAGTTTCCACCAACAACTAAAACAAAACTTTCTACCCGACGGAATACCAGGATATCTACGAGGATTAGC
>CAYPMR010000184.1:0-3901 GCA_964411665.1 uncultured Granulosicoccaceae bacterium
GTTTGTGATGTAAACCGTTGCGCGGTCGGATAAAAACTTCCCACAGTGGTGTTAATTCAACTGTGCCTGCCTCAGTGGGCGTGTTGGCTGATGAATCACTCATCGGGACTTGGCCGCGTGCGCTAAAGCCGCTTCCCTGACCCAGGCACCTTCCCGCCAGGCCCTTTGCCTTACTGCAACACGATCCTTGTTCATGGGACCGTCGCCTTTGACGACACGCCAGAACTCATCCCAGTCGATTTCACCAAAATCGTAACCACCTTCGCCACGGTTTTTATCCTGATTCCAGCTCAAGTCAGGATCCGGAATCGACAAGCCAATGTGTTCTGCCTGAGGGACAGTGGCGTCAATGAATTTTTGTCGAAGTTCATCGTTGGTAAAGCGTTTGATTTTCCATTTCATGGACTGATCAGAATGCTGGCTATCTGAATCGGATGGACCAAACATCATCAACGATGGCCACCACCACCGATCCAGCGCATCCTGTGCCATGGCCTGTTGATCATCCGATCCTTTAGCCAGTGACATCATCAGCTCGTAACCCTGACGCTGATGGAAACTCTCCTCTTTGCAGACGCGGATCATTGCCCTTGCATAAGGACCATAGGAGCAGCGACACAGAGGAACCTGGTTCATGATGGCAGCTCCGTCAACCAACCACCCTATCGCGCCAATATCCGCCCAGGTTGGCGTCGGATAATTGAAAATGGAGGAATACTTTGCAGTGCCATTGAGCAATTCTTCGGTCATCGCTTCACGCGTTACGCCGAGCGTTTCTGCCGCTGCATACAGATATAACCCGTGCCCACCCTCATCCTGCACCTTTGCCAACAACGCAATTTTGCGACGCAGGGACGGTGCTCTGGTAATCCAGTTTCCCTCGGGGAGCATGCCGACAATTTCAGAATGAGCGTGTTGGCCGATCATGCGAATCAGCGTTTGGCGATAGGCTTGGGGCATGGGGTCATTGGGCTCGATCTTTTCTTCCCGATCGATACGAGCCTGAAAGGTAGCAAGAAACTGCTCTGTCTCTTCGTATTCAGGCCAATAGCGGGCAACCGCCTGTCGATTGACAACTTGGTTTTCGTCTACTTTGTTCAATAAACCCTGTGAATACATGACCAGTCCTTCCCGTCTATCTGGCTTACCCGATCGCCCAACAGGCCAGTGAAAACAGGTAATTGCGCTCGATCTGAGTTTAGCTGAATCCGCAAAAAAGCATATCACACACACGCTCGACCCTGATTGGGAACGGCACCCGAACCCGACTCAGTGTTAACGGAAAACGGCCGGTAACCTGAGTATCAGCAGGATGAGCAAAATAACCAAATAGACAATCGGTTCGAGCCGATCGCCCCTTGCCAACCAGACATAGTGCAGTACAGCGAACACAGCTGCGAAGTAGACCCATTGGTGCATTGCCTTCCACCGCGTACGTAGCGCTTTCACTGATATTTTATTGGACGTCACTGCAAGTGGTACCAGTATGACAAAGGCGAGAAAACCCACGGTGATAAATGGCTTTTCTATGATTTCATACAGAATGTCTCGCAACACCCAGTTGTGATTAAGCCACACATAGACGAGCAGATGCAGAGTTGCGTAGAAAAACGAAAACAATCCGATCATACGGCGTAGTCGTGCGGGCCAAAGCCATTTAAACCAGCGTGTTAACGGCGTTGCGCACAGCGACAGTAGAAGAAAACGCAGAGCCCATTCACCCGTTATTTCCTCTATCACTTCTATTGGATTCGGGCCGGCAGTGCCAGTGAGTACCGACAAGACGATCAACCCCAAAGGTATCAACGCAGCGAGGAAAAACAGCGGCTTGATCAAGGCTGTTGCGGTTTTTCTTTTTTTGGATTGGCCTGCAGATTCTGCAGACGCACCAGCGGCGGATGTGGAACCCGCCTTTGCAGTAATTGCCGTCCTATCCATCTTGGTCAGGCTGGGCTCCATCTAATGATTACCAGTGGCCAGAAATAATAACGACAGGTAATACCAGGATTAGCAATTGGAGCGTTAATCAAAAATGTTTTTTCAAATCCAGATCGGTGTACAGGGACGCAACCTGATCTGCGTAGCCATTGAGAAACTTCGTTTCAATTTTAGGTGAAAACAGCGAACTGATGCCTTTGGTTTCACCGGCTAGACGCCGCTCTTTGGCCTGACTCCAACGTGGGTGGCTAACATCCGGGTTTACGTTCGAATAAAAACCGTACTCGTGCGGCGCACTCATATTCCAGCTGGTACGTGGCTCTTTTTCGGTGAAGCTGATACGAACAATGGATTTAATACTTTTGAAACCGTATTTCCACGGCACGACCAAACGCAGCGGAGCACCGTTCTGGTTTGGAATGGTCTCGCCATACATGCCAGTAGCAATCATCGTCAGCGGGTGCATCGCCTCATCCATACGCAATCCCTCGCGATAGGGCCATTCCAGTACCGGTCGGCGCTGGCCAGGTAATCGGTCAGTATCGACAATCGTTTCAAACGCCACGTATTTGGCATTGCCGTTGGGTTCAAAACGTTTCAACAAGTCGCCCAGTGAGAAACCGTTCCAGGGTATGACCATCGACCAGGCTTCAACACAGCGCAATCGATAGATGCGCTCTTCAATATCGTGCGGCTTGAGGATATCTTCGAGTGTCAGAGAACCGGGTTTGTTACATTCGCCATCAACCTTGATGCTCCACGGCTCAGTAACCAGTCTGTTGGCATAGCGTGCGGGATCACCCTTGTCCGTCCCCAGCTCATAAAAATTGTTATAGGTGGTTGCTGTCTTGCGGGAGGTTAGCTCCTCGGATGTACGAAATCCGGACTGGCTGTCTGTACTGGCATTCGCATCGCTTTCATCAGCTGCGAGTACCCCACCAATGCCAGCCGTATAGCCGAACAGACCGCCAGCAGCACCAGCCATTGATTGCTTGATCAGTCGTCTACGCTGTTCAAAAACTGCTTTGTCAGTGATTTCGCTGCTAGGAATAAGACCTGATTTTTTTTCCGGATTGAACATGGCTTTTCTCACTACATGAATACGGGTAACCCAAAGGGCTGGTCGTCACATCTTGCAACCACAGTGTCAGAGCCAAACCTGTGCAGGCATTTTATCGTGCACTTTGGGCTACTACGTACGGTATTTTAATCTGCTACAGAGTGTAGTATCGGCAAAATTCAGAATCTCGCCAACTTAAACCGTTGTTTTTCTACCAATGTAGTAGGTTATTGCAATATGTTCCTAAGCGCATAGGAGTGCTTTAACCTGTTAAAGTTCAGCCAAGGGAGCAACTCGCTATTATCTAAACCAGATCACAGGAATTACCCAATATAAATCATTATGATACTGATGCCGAATCAGTCACTATACTTCTTTATTCAATCCTGTCTGCTCGATAGTTCCCGGGTAGTTTTGTCGGCTAACCTGCAGGGCAGTCTGATGGCGCGAATCCTGAATCCCAATCGTTGTATTGAGACTGTTTTATATGCCCTCACCCATAGCAACATTTGGCGGTCAGATCTGATAAACGCATGAGCCACAAAGAAGAAGAAAAACGGCATTCTCGCAGCCAGGCGGATCGTAGAAAACGCCGCTTAAAGCGTAATCTTGACTGGGGCAAGCTCGCCAGCGATATAGAACTATTTGATCAGTCCCCATTGCTATTGGCAGACGCGCTAGAGACGACCGGCAGCGTACTGAAACTGACCCCCGCATTGCGTCAAGGCCAGGGCGGCAGTGAACCAGACCCGAAACAGAGCGTGCCAAGCACTCCACTGGAAAACGTCACGTCGATCCAGACCCTGCGCTCGATGAAATCCGATACCGGACAGCATAATTTACTCACTCGCTATGATGCTGAAGCCTTACGCGATCATTGCAAAGAAGTGTCTTTACAACAGG
>CAYPMR010000185.1:0-3864 GCA_964411665.1 uncultured Granulosicoccaceae bacterium
TGCAGTGCCGGGTAATTGAAATTCACAGACCAATGAAATCATATCACGCAGATCCCGCAGCATAGTTATCCGACTTCAGGCCATAGCACAGACAGAAATTGCGATATTTTTCCATTGCCTTAAACAGCCTTAAATATATTTACCCTTGTGCAATTTCTGCCGATACGTCTCTTAATAATGAATTTTTCCAGAGGCGCCAAATGAGCCAAACATACCGATTGGTTACTCGCAGTGATTTCGACGGATTAGTCTGCGCAGTACTGCTCAAACATCTTGATTTAATAGATGAAATAAAATTTGTGCATCCAAAAGATATGCAGGATGGCAAGGTTGAGATCACCGGTAATGACATCACAACAAACCTGCCTTACGTAAAAGAAGCTCATTTGGTATTCGATCACCATCACTCAGAAACAATCCGCAATGATGCAAGCCTGCAAAACTACGTTATTGATGCAGAGGTTGCCTCAGCAGCTCGCATAGTCTGGAAACACTACGGTGGCGAATCAGTTTTTCCGACATCATGGAATGAAATGATGGATGCGGTAGACAAGGCAGATTCGGCGCAGTACGAGCGCTCTGATATTTTAGAACCTACAGACTGGACCCTACTGAATTTCCTGATGGATTCGCGCACAGGATTAGGTCGATTCAGGGATTTTCGTATTTCAAACTACCAGCTAATGATGGATTTAATTGAATATTGTAAGGATCACAATATATCTGAAATTCTGGAACTACCCGATATCAAGGAACGTGTAGAGCTATATTTCGATCACGAAGAAAAATTCAAGCAACAGATTCAGCGTTGTTCAACCGTACGCGAAAACGTCGTGATACTGGATCTGCGCGAAGAAGAAATAATTCACCCGGGCAATCGCTTTATGATTTATGCGCTTTTCCCGCAATGCAATATTTCTATTCACCAGATGTGGGGTTTAAACAAGACAAACACTGTGTTGGCGACAGGCAAGTCCATTATGGATAGAAGCTGCCAAACAAATGTTGGAGAGCTAATGCTCGCTTACGGTGGTGGCGGTCACGATGCTGCGGGTACCTGCCAGATTGACAATGACAAGGTTGATCAGTCTCTTCAGGAAATTGTTGCTCAAATTATTTCTAACGAAGGCAGCGCACTGCGTAAAGCTGGCTAGCAGGCGATCAATAACCTGGTGTTGTACGCTGCATACTCAGATGCTCAACAATCCAGCGTTGCCGCAGCCTTACACATATTTTTAAGCTTACTTACAGCCATCTCGCGCGTCAGCATACCCAAACCACAATCCGGTGCCGCAACCAGACGTTGAGCATCAATATGCTCTAACACCGATTTGAGGCGCTCGCGGATCTCTTCCACGGGCTCTATGCGACTTTTCGCTATGGCGACAGCACCGAATATAACGGTTTTGGTTTTGAATCTTTCCAACAACGTCAGATCATTGTAGCGATGTGCGTCTTCGATCGACACTGCATCAATCACAGATTGTTCGATCGCATCAGCCATAACCCTGTACGAACTTTGATCCGCTTTGGGGTAATCCAGATTATCCAGCACATCAGGGTAGCCGCAACACATGTGAACAGTGCGAACCACTGAGTCCGGGCAACCGTGAAACACCCTTTCGAGATTTTCAAAGCCGTAAGCCAGAGCCTCATCCGGTTTGCGTGCAAAAAGCGGTTCATCAATCTGAATATATTTGCAACCGGCCTGCGCTAGCGAAATAACATCTTTATTTAAGGCATCTGCCAGATCAGCACCCAGACGTTGATTATCTGCATAGTAATTATCGGCATTGGTATCACCGATAGTCATGGGACCAGGCAACGTCATTTTGACTGGCTTGCTAGTGTGACATTGCGCCTTCTTCCAATCAGCGCTTAAGAACGGACTCTTCAGCGAAACAGGACCCACGATGGTAGGCAACCCTGTCGAATAAGCACCGTTTCTTAATGTTTTCTCTGTTAGATTGATAAAATCAAAGCCGTGAAGATGACGACAGTGGTAATGAACATAGTTCTCACGGATTATTTCCCCATCAGTTGGTATGTCTATTCCGGCATCAACCTGATCAGTAATGGCTTCTTTTATGCCACGATCAATAATTTGAGCTGCATCCGGTCCCAGATCCTCCAGTGCCTGTGACCAGAGCCTGGTTGGATCTGCCATATCCGGGCCTGCAGGAATATTGAACCAGTCAGGTAACTGCACATAAGCAGGCTTCGGGTAGGCGCCGATGCAGGTAGTTTTAATGGCCATTTTGCAAACCTTTAAAAACGTTAGCGCTTGAAGAAACGCAAAAATATAAATGCCATAAAAGCAAATGAAGAAGCAGCACTTGCCACATAGGTTAGCGCAGCTGCTCGTAACATCGATTGGGCACCTGCATAGTCTCGTTGATCCACCAGTTGCAAACGCGTCAATTGAGCTAACGCTCGTTTACTTGCATCAAATTCAATTGGCAGAGTCAATATTTGCATAAACACACCACAGCCCAACAACAGCATACCGGTGTTAGTAAGCACCGGGCTGGATAACATAGTACCGGCAAGAGCCAGTGCAATACCTGCCTGATTGCCCAATGCTGCAATCGGCATCATGATGGCCTTGAGGCGCAATGGTTTGTAGTTGGCAGCATCCTGTAAAGCATGTCCCACTTCATGTGCAGCCACGGCAATTGACGCAACGGAGGGTTGGTTATTAACAAATTCGGACAATCTGATACGTTTCTGCGAAGGGATATAATGATCAGATAGTTGCCCAGGTGTCACTTCGAGGTGCACTACCTGCAGGCCGTTACTATCCAGGATATGTCGCGCTACCCGGTGGCCGTTTACGCCTATCGCATTAGGTACGCGGCTCCACGTATCGTAGGTGCGCTTCATCCACCAGCGCACCAGCCCTGCTCCGACAAACGAAAGAATTCCTATGATAATAATCATCAGGTAACTGGAATTGCGTTGGCTGTAAAATCACTCGTTTTAAGCGAATGGAAGAGTATATGCTTTTTCAAATCAGGGAACTTAACTACGATCAGATCGTGACACGTCGCAGTAAACCTGCTTTGTGAACTATGGTTGCACCTATTTCTTCAACCGACATACGTGTGGTATTTAAGTAGGGTATCCGGGCAGTTCGAAAAATATTCTCAGCCTGGGCAACTTCCGTCTGGCAAATCTGCACTGAACTATAACTATCACCCTTGTAGCGTTCCTGACGTATTTGTAACAAGCGCTGTGGTTCAATCGTCAAACCAAACACCTTGTCGCGTTGCTGCACTAAAACTTCAGGCAAACGCTTTCTATCTAGTTCATCTTCGGTTAGGGGGTAGTTCGATACAAACAAACCATAATGCAGCGAGAGGTATAACGATGTCGGTGTTTTACCACTGCGGGAAACGCCGGTTATAATAAGATCCGAACGATCATAATGATTGGTTTCCAGACCATCATCAGTCTGCATCGAAAAATGCACAGCTGCAATCCGTGATGTGTAGGCAGAATTATCATTGACACCGTGAGACTTGCCGACGGTATGAGACGAGTGTTGTGATAGTTCGCGCTCCATCGGACCGATAAAGGTGTCAAACAAATCGTAAACAACACAATTTGCCGAATTGATAATGTCTCGAATATGATCATCAATCAGGGTCACAAATACCAGTGCCCTGTCACCCGTTTGGGTTGCTATTTCATCAATTTCAGTTTTCAGCTGCAATGCCTTATCGTCGTCATCAACGAAAGGCACCATTCGAGTCTGAAATTTTACATCGGGAAACTGACTCAATAAACTATGCGCCATTGCCTCAGCGGTCAGGCCGGTGCGATCAGATACAATAAAAGCCGTTCTGTCCTGTTTCATATTGA
>CAYPMR010000186.1:0-3830 GCA_964411665.1 uncultured Granulosicoccaceae bacterium
AGGGTTGTACGCTGTCATCGCAGGAATTAATGGAACATGCGACAGGTGAGACAACGACTCCGCGTTATTACCTTGAGCATCTGCGTGCGCGGTATGTGGATGAGAGTTACTGAACTGAGCCCCTATAAGGTGCTGTCTGTCACTAAGCCTGATTGACTAAATTAGATTGGGGCTACAGTCAGTTGAAAATCTCTTCTCAGAGCATTGTTGCACAAACCGCTAGTGGTAGGTTCAAACAAGCCGGTAGACAATTCGCCTGGATCATCGATGAAAACCGTCACATCGAAATCAAATGTGCCTTGTTCGATAGCAGTGCCTTCAAAGATTAGACGCCTTTCTCCATTAGAACGTTGGCGAGCCATGATACCTTCGGGCAACATGCCATCGATTTCAAACGTGTAGAAAAAGCTATCATCGTTTGGTTCGTTCTCGACACTCGCAACCACTTCGGCAAAGTACACCTGATTGAGTACTGGCATAGGTAGATCACGACTGGCAAAGCGAGGCCCATCTGAATCCAGACAATCGATCAAGTTATCGGCTATCTGATCACAACCACTAAGTGGTGCGAGAATAACAAACGCTATGATTAAATGAGTCCAAGGCTGCGAACGCATATCTGTTCTGCTCTGGCTGAAAAGTTGGGACTGTTATTGTTATAGCATCCGTGCCATTAATACGCTGGAAATGTTGCGTTATTTTGAACGCTTGGATAATTGCAAAGTGGTAGAGTGATCGCTGTTATCGATCGTCTGTTTTTGATTTAAAGCGTCTTCCTTTCGCGTCCAAATACAGTCGTCCAGTACGGTTGGTTGTCAGTATTTTTATGGCTGGCACATGCTGCACCGAAATGTGTGATATCCGGGCTCATCAAATTGGCACAGTGTCCTGCACTGCCAAGCCAGCCATCATGTACCTGACCTGTCGTGTCCTGCCCTGTAGCTATATTTTCAGCGATTGTTGCGTAACTGTAGCCAATAGCTGTGACGCGGTTCCATACCTGCAATCCGTCAGTATCTTGATGGCTGAAGAAGTCGTCGTTTGCCATGTTCTCTGAGTGTTTTTTTGCCGCCCTTTGCAGTGCCGAATGACTGATCAGTGCAGTGGTCGAGCTATAGCGTTCACTGCCACAACGCTGGGCTCGCGCACGTGCATCGTTGACTAAAGAAAGTAACGCCTGCTGTAAACTATCTTCATCAACATGACAGTCCATGGATCTGATGGCTGCAGATACTTGTGCCAGTACGGGTTGTGCCGCTTGTCTGTGATGTTGGTTTTGAGCTTGATCAATGTCTTTGCCGGTGCTGCAGGCTGCAAGTAATAAAACGAGTAAAGTCAGTACAGTGCGTTTGACCAGGGGTGAGCGTTGTTGTGTATCGATACTGCTGTCGTTGTCATTCTCATTTTTACCACGGACAAATGTCTCTCTCTCGGTTGGTAATCGCACAACTTTCAAATGATTTTTTTTACGCTGTGATGTACGACTTTCAGCGTATGGTTCCTGGTCCGGTAGGTCGTGACGTTTGGTATTCCAACTGGTATTCATTACGCCGCTCCGGATTGCAAAGTCGGTCCGGTACTAGCTTCAATATCATCAATATTGGTGCAATCAAAAGCCGGCAATGTTTTGATCCGTCGAGAGCCGTTCAAAACTTGTCCAGTATCTCTGACTTTTACCTCTACGTTATCTCCGATTTGCGGTGCTTGTTCGAACATATAGGTGAATCCAACATAGCCCGAACGTCCGGCGTTGCGTTCTTTCATTGCGGGTACATACTGTGTAGCCTCGCGTGATCCAACAGTTAATCCGTTAAGGTAGACGTCCAGGACAACGGGTTTCTCGGGCGAGTGCATGTTTATTGCCCAACCCTCCAGTCGTTTGCCTTCAATTTTTTGGACTTTTGCATGGATATAGGTTTGATTGCGCTCTTCCAGTTCTAACCGCGTTTCAAACAGCGCAAGCGCGGTGCGATAGAGTTGTAAATCCTGTTGGTTTACTGATGTGGCGATATCAATATCTTCCGCGTTTATTGTCTTTTGGGTGCTTGCCGTGTGTTCTCCTTGTAGATTTAACGTCATAACCTTAAGGTTTGTTGCATACATCCTGTTAAACATCGCAACGCTTTGCGTGTATCGCTCGGTTATACCGACACATCCTAGCAACTCGACCGGTAGTTGTTCCAGGTAACGGCTCTGCACGTTTTGGTGCTCGTCAATGCTGCAAAATGCTTCAAAACTACCGGTAAAGCCTTGTTTCGTGCGGGCAGTGTTGTAATGTGACAAGGTACGACTGACAGGATCACGTAACAATGTAACCAATTGTGCTGCCGGGAATATGCGGCGGAAGTATCTAACCGGTGCATGAGCGGACAGTAAACGTATCCGCGATTCTTCCAATTGTTGCTGGAAGCCGAAGTAGTCGGACTGTTGATGGATCAATTCGCGCACGATCGGTGAGGTATGTTGCGTGTTACCGTAGTCTGACCAGACGCGTGTTTGCCCCCATTGACTGATCGCAGCTTCCCTGAAACTGGTGCCTGCAGTTTTAGGAATGTGTATGAAGAACAGTGGTGTGTTTGATTTGCGTCGGCCAAACATATCTGCAACAAAGCGCGATTGTTTCGCCATTGGGCAGCTTAGTGCAGCTACTCAGCTACTTTACCAGTTAGCCATTTAGACTGTTGGTTAAGCTACCGGGCGAATTTATTTCCAGTAAAGTAATGCACAAGGATGCAAAAAACCTACCACGTAAAGGAAAGATAAATCATCTGGAGGTGGTTGTGCCAGGCGTGTTGTTTCGGTAGTAAAGAATGTGTGCAGACAACACCGATAAAAGACAATAAGCGAGAAAATAATAAAAGCCCTGACCGAGGGTTGCATCAAAATTGACGAGGCCTGTATCTTCTTGAATACCCTTGGCCGCCAGTAGGGAAATAAATATGGCGATAACAAATACGTCTGCCATTGACCACTTGCTGATGTGGCCACTCATCCATTGCATTGGTACCCTGAAACGGCTGGCGATGGGTAACAGGCTACCGAGCGTAAGCAGCCCTTTTATGGCAGGTATGACGACGCTGAAAGTTACGATCAGAATCGCGACAAGTGCATTACCAGAATCAAATAAGTCCTGCACGGTTCCAATGATGCTCCGGGTCTTATGAAACGCATCGATAGTGCCTTCGACTTTGATGTTGTTAAGTAACATCTTCGCCATGTCGCCCATCAATCCGAGTTTGGTTGGTGTCTCTTCGACGAACTGTTTGCCAAGCTCAACCAGTTTGCTTTTCTCAACTGTACCTGTAACAGTCAGAATAGGTTTGGTCAGTCCGGGTATCAACAAACCGTAGGCGAGAAGCAGAATAAGTAATCCGAGTGTTTTTCGCATGGAGTAAAAGTCAGAGGTTCTTGAATTTTGTTCTGCCCGCGAAAATGCCAGGCACAAATTCACACACACTTGCGCTTATGATAAAAAGAGTGCCAATTATTTCACGAATTCCGAAAGGCTGGTTGGCGAGCAGTGCAGCGGAGCCCACACCGATCACAACTTCCAGCATCAGCAAAATGGCAACACGTCCGGGTTCTACTTCGTTGGCACCGTACAAGCTGAGTAATACGGTGGGTATGTGCCAGACAACGGCGATCAGGACGATCCAAATGATCACTGCCTGCCATTGTATGGCAGGTAATGCGCTCCAGGCTCTGCCGCCGGGTATCAGGGTCACTAACAAAAAGCTGATTGCAAAACAAAGCAATATCGGAAAGGCCATCTCGACAATGTTGGCGCCCCGGTTCTTCTGCACATAGACCATCGCCAGTGCCCAGAAAAG
>CAYPMR010000187.1:0-3775 GCA_964411665.1 uncultured Granulosicoccaceae bacterium
AACTGCCGTTGTAGTCTTTAGCGATACCAAAATTCAAACAGATGGATTTTGCATGTCCGATGTGCAGATAGCCATTGGGCTCCGGTGGGAAACGGGTGGCTACGCGTTGCCCGTTTTTTCCAGTTGCCAGATCGTCGTCAATAATGGTGCGGATAAAATTGCCGCTTGCCGGATCGTCGCTGGCTGTTGTTTCAGCAGAGTTGGTCATTCTAATTTGTCGTCGGAAAATGTGGTTCATAGTGGCCTGAACCATGGCTATACCCTTTTATATAGCTCAGCGTTGGCGATAGCAACTGATCCGTGTCGGGCGCTGCAAGAAAACCTGCAGCCAGCACACGTGGACTTAGCTTAAGCTGTCTCTTATTTAAATTGTTGATAAAACGACAGTACCTTGGGAACGTATCGACTGGTCTCAGGGTAGGGAGGTATCCCCTGATACTTATCTACCGCACCGGGACCGGCGTTATAGGCGGCAAGCGCCAATTCCTTATTACCCTCAAAGCGCTTTAGCAAGAATGCAAAGTAACGAGCGCCGCCGCCTATATTCTGTACTGGATCAAAACTATTGCTGACGGAGAGACTTTTTGCCGTTGCGGGCATGAGTTGCATGATACCGCGCGCTCCGGCATGCGAGACCGCTTTGGGGTCGAAGCAGGATTCCACGCGCGCAATCGCCTTGAGCAGAACTGCCTCCACGCCGGTATCTTTCGCTGCGCGTTCGATAGTTGTAGCGATAGATGCATAGCGCTTGTTCAGTATTTGCTCACTGACACCATTGCACGAGCTACTGGCCTGAGGGCGACCGTAGGAGCCGTTGTAGTGGGTGCGTGCTTCGAGCAACGGGTCACCATTGCCGCGTAGTGCTTTTGAAGATATTCGCACATCGGTAAAGATTACACTGCCGTCGGGTCGCACGTAACGGTAGCTATCTGCCTTTAGCTGCATGCATGTAACCAGACTCATTAATACCGCCAGCAAAGTTATAGCTGCTTGCGTATTCCAGGGCCTTTTAGCAGGCTGTTGAAAATCTACCTGGGTTGCCTTTGCTGGGTTGGAAATTGGCTCAAAATGCTCATGTATTGCATATACACACCGCTTTTTGGCCCCTTTCCGCCTCGTACTTGCTGCCTCGTCAACGTTTTTCAACAGTCTGTCAGGCAGTTCGCCAAATCCGGGTAATGGCGTGAGGGTGGGGTTTTCAGGGCTGAACAGCGGCATGCATAAGCTGTTTCAACTATCGTACCTGCCGCACCGGCAATGCTAGCCGGACCAGTGTTCCAGATGGTCTTCGATGTTAGCTCTGGCTACTGCCTCGCGGGTATGCATGGCGGTGCCGATATACAAAAATCCAACGACTTCATCACCAGAACTGATGCCCAACTCGGATTTGACGAACGGGTCATGAGCATTGGGGCCGGTCAGCCAGATAGAACCGTAGCCCAAAGATGATGCAGCCAATTGCATCAGCTGCATAGCAGCCCCGGCAGAAAGAATCTGCTCGATTTCTGGTGTCTTTGGGTGATCCGGGGTGATTTTGGCAATAGTCACGAGGATCAGTGGAGACCTCAAGGGTTTATCCTTTTGCCTGTCGAGTTTTTCGCTCGACATATCGGGTTCGCGATTTAGTGTGGCTTGATAGAAGATGTCGCCCAGCTTGTTTCGTGCGTCTCCCCGAATAACCAAAAACCGCCATGGGCGCAGGCGTGCGTGATCAGGTGCAGTGACCCCGGCACGTACGATGGCTGCAATCTCATCATCTGATGGCGCAGGCTCTGCAAGCAATTTCGCGGGTGTCGATTGGCGTTGATGCAGGAGTTCCAGCATGTCCATGTTGTACACTATATGTCTGTATTTAAGCCTCCCATGTTAGCAGTAACCGAGGTTGTCAGGCTCTTGTACAAGATCCATCCCTGAATAGTTATGTCGAAATCATATGAAAAAATCGTACAAGATGCGTTCGATGCTCATTTAGCGAACCGCCCGGGTGTTGATAACAATCCCGGCGCCAAGCTCTGGCAGACTGTTGATTTTGAATATTTCCAGCAGTTGCCTTCAACCAGTCAGTATTTGAAGGAGAGGGCTAGCTTGATATCTCCTGAAGGGCGTTCGCGTGTCTGTATTGCCGCCCGGCAAACTGCCGGCGTGGGACGCCGCGGACGGGCTTGGTATTCCAGTGAAAATTGCATCACCTTTTCGGTGCTGTCTACGTTGGATATTCCGGCTGCCAGTCTTGGGGGCTTAAGTTTGGCCAGCGGCGTTGCAGTGGCGGAAAGTCTGAATACCCTATGTGAGTCAAGTCGGACAAAACTGACTCTCAAATGGCCGAATGATGTACTTGCGGGTAGCGCCAAGCTGTGTGGCATTTTGACTGAAATACCCAGCTCTTCCGCGGGGCGCACCACAGTAATTACTGGCATCGGTGTTAACTACATTTGCGACCCAGTATTACATCGCAAAGTAGATCGCGCTTTAACAGCATTGCAGGAACTGGCCTCGCCAGATGAACAGACGCAGTGTCTGTTACCCGCAAGAGAATCTGTTATCGGGCGGTTGGCAGCAGATGTCTTGATAGCGCATCAACAATTCACGGACAGTGGCTGGCAGGCATTTGCAGAGAGGTTTTCGAAACTGGACGCACTGGCTAATATGCCTGTGTCAGTATCACAGGATGCGTCTATACATGATGGCATAGCTGTGGGGGTCGCTGCCGATGGGCGATTGAAAGTCGATATTGCAGGTACTGTGCATTGCTTTGCTGCTGGTGAAGTGACGCTCCAGCGACAAGTATCTCGACCAGCCGCCGTGGCTGATAACAGCATTAAACCGAATCGACAGTGACATGCATTTGAGCGGAATCAATTTTTCGTGAACCTCTATATTGATATAGGCAATTCCCGTCTTAAAAGTGCTTTTGACAGCGAGGCAGGGCTGCAACCCTTCAGCCCGGTCGCCTGGCGCGACGTTAGTTTGCATGATTGTCTGGATGAACAGTGGGCAGGCCACAAGCCATCCAGGGTGTTTGTCTGCAATGTTGCCGAACAGAGCGTGCTGAGCCAGCTTGAAAGCTGGTGCAGGGTTAATTGGCAGATAGATCCGCAGGTGCTGGGAAGTACGAACGAGTTTAAAGGGTTGCGCAACGGCTATGAAAAACCTGAAACCCTCGGCACGGATCGTTGGGCGGCAATGGTAGGTGCCAGATTGCAATATAGCGGTGCGTTATGCGTTATCGATTCGGGTACAGCGACAACTGTCGATCTGATTGATGCCAGTGGTTTACACCTTGGTGGTGCCATTATGCCGGGTGTTTACACCATGCGTCGTGCGCTCGGAAAATATACAGCTTCGCTGTTCACTACAACCGGCGACATTGAGCCCTTTTGTAAGGATACGGCTACAGGGATTGCCGGCGGAACAGGCTATGCGTCAGCCGGTGCAATCGATCGATTGATTGACGAAGGTATCGCACAGCTGGGGGAGCTGACAGTGGTTTTTACTGGAGGGGAGGCAGCTCTGGTAGCACCCTTGTTGCGGCATCAGGTTATGGTCGATGAGTTACTGGTATTATCTGGTGTGGCAGCTTTGGCTTCAGATTCCTGGCCAAGAGCCTGGAAATAATAATTCGGCAAGATGTGTGCAAGTGATTGTGTGTACTGTACCTGACGCGCTATACTCTGCGCCGTCGCAGGCAGTGTAGAGCCGAACATGGGTGCTCGAAAATGCGGCTTGAAATTTGATACGGTGGACTTGAATTTATTTGGCTCACCCGCTACTTTTT
>CAYPMR010000188.1:0-3737 GCA_964411665.1 uncultured Granulosicoccaceae bacterium
GACTGGAAGCGTCCGTGGTATTTTCCGCGTTCGGGTGAAACCATGCATCAGGCGGTTCAGCGCGAATCGCGGATGGTGCGTGAATCTGTTGGTATGGTCGACGCTTCAACCTTGGGAAAGATCGATATCCAGGGTGAAGACAGTGCCTGGTTTCTGGAAATGATCTACACCAATGGTTGGCAAAAGCTGGCTGAGGGCAAATGCCGATATGGTCTCATGTTGAATGAACACGGTATGGTTTTCGATGACGGGGTTACAACAAAAGTTGGAGAAAATCATTTTCATATGACCACTACGACTGGTGGCGCTGCCCGGGTAATGGGCTGGCTTGAAGAGTGGTTACAAACAGAGTGGCCTGAGAAAAAAGTTTATTGCACCAGTGTTACTGAACAATGGGCGGTAGCTGCTGTTAATGGCCCTAACGCTGCTCGCTTGTTGAAAAAAGTCGCAGGGAAATCTTTTGATCTCTCGACTCTGCCGCATATGTCCTGCTGTGATGCTACGGTAGCGGGTGTGCCGGCGCGAATTTTTCGTATCAGCTTTACCGGTGAGATGTCATTCGAAATCAATGTGCCTGCCCGTCATGGTTTGCATATGTGGAATACGTTGGTTGAGGCGGGTGAAGAATTTGATCTGTGTGTTTATGGCACTGAAACAATGCACGTGCTGCGCGCAGAAAAGGGATTCATCATCGCAGGTCAGGATACTGATGGCACGGTAACGCCCCTTGATCTGGATATGGGTTGGATTGTAAATAACAAGAAAGACGATTTTCTTGGCAAACGATCACTCTCTCGAAGTGACACGGCTCGAGATAGGCGACGCCAATTAACCGGTGTCTTGACCGATGATCCTGAAGAGGTGTTGCCTGAAGGTGCACATCTTGTTGATGAAGTTCTTGATAGTCCCCCGATGCAAACTATCGGTCACATCACCTCCAGTTACTATAGTCCTAACGTTGGGCGCTCGATTGCCATGGGGCTTGTCGATAACGGAATTTCGCGCAGAGGTGAGTCGGTCAAGATCCGCCTTATGGATGGCAGAGTTATTCCAGCGAAATTAACCAGTCCGGTGTTTTACGATGAAAGCGGGGAGCGAATGCATGGTGCAAGCTAACAACACCTGTCAACCGTTGTCGGGCCGATCAGTGGTTATCTCTGATGGGCAACTGAGAGAGCTGCCCTGGTGCGGCAAACTGGCCTTGAGATGCGATAGTGCGGATGCCGCAACCTTGCATGCGCTCAAGCTGTCTGGCCTTTCATTACCAACGCAAGCGAATACCCTTGAAACTTATTCTGGTGGTCGTGTGATTTGGATGGGGCCGGATGAGTGGTTGCTGCATTCTGATCGTGACCCTGCATCAAGTGTATGGATCGATTTTAATACCAGCCTCGTTGAAAATCTTAAAAATTGTCATTCGGCTCAGGTGGATGTGTCTGATTATTACACGCTGCTGCAATTAACCGGTTCCAATGCCTCTGCTATTATCGCGCGCAGTTGTCCACTCGACTTATATGCGGTTGCCAGTAAAGAGAATGCTTGTGCGCAAACCAGAGTCGGCAACGCTGCCGCTCTGTTAATTCCTATCCATGCTCAGCGAACAAGCGATAAACCAAATTCCGAGCCAATGAATATCGCTGGTTGGACTATTCAGGTGAGATGGTCTTATGCAGATTATATGTGGAAGTTGCTTGAAAGATCCGCTCTTAGTTTTAGATAAATTGCTTGTCTCGCGTTCTCTTTGTCGTAGCTTGATCTTTTCTTTTCATTCGTAGTTTTTTCTAAACCAAGTTCAGCATTGGTAGCGCTTGGTTTGCGTTACTTTTTGCGCGCACCTGTCTGATGCTTCAAAGGTTAGTGATAAGCGTATATCCATCCGTTCGGTAGTTTTTTTAGGTGATTGAACTGATGATCTGTTGTTTATTTCTCTTGTTTTTGCTGTCAAAAAAACCACGTAATATGCAGTTGTTGGGTCATAGTAGAATCAAGTTGCATGTTTTTTAACGCATGTGTGTCAACAATTTGTCAAAAATACAATTTAACAAAACATAGATTGATAAACGTGCGCAACGGTAAGTAGAATTGCGTTCTTGTATCGTTACAGAGATTTTGTCGGTGGCACCCTGCGCTGTTCGGATGCGCCAAATCAGCAAGAACTGATGCCCCGACAAGTGATGGTTTACCTAATTTTAATTGGCGTGGTGCGTGTCGAGTGGATATTCGGAGAGATGATCAAATGAAACTAGCAACAGGCGATCGAATGGCCGGTCAAACAAAAGCCTTACGATGTGCTATCGCAACCGGTCTTGCAAAAACTGGTCTTGCAAATACACCGTTGAAAATGCTTCCTGCGATCGCTGCTGCAAGCCTGGTCGCACTGGGCTCGGGCGTCGCCTCGGCTCAGGAAATCGACAATACGCAAACACTACCTGATGCAAAAGCAGGTGAGTGTTATGCAAAAGTCATTGTGCCGGCTAAATTCTCGACCCAGCAGGAAACTGTTGTGTTGCAAGAGGCATCCGAGCGCATAGAGGTCATTCCGGCCAAATATGAATCTGCTGAGCAAACCATTGTTCTTAAAGAATCAACTCAACAAATTACTACTGTTCCGGCTGTTTTTGAAGAGTCTTCCGAGAGGGTTGAAGTTAGTCCGGCCTCCAGTTCGTGGGTGGCTAGCGGTGGTAAGGCAATTCCTGCCAGTCCGTCGGCTCTCGATGGTGTTTCTCGATCAGGTGTAAATCTCTCCAGTGCACCCATTGGCACGTGTTTTCGCGAGTACTTTACGCCAGCATCATTCAAAACACAGACACAACAAGTTCTGGTCAAACCTAGTAGTGAGCGGATTTCTGTCATACCGGCCAAGTATGAGACGGTAGAAGAACGAGTTGTCGTCAAGGAGTCTGCAACTCAGGTGGTGGATGTTCCTCCAACCTATCGAACTGAAAAGCAACAGGTGTTGGTTGAACCTGCAAAAACAGTGTGGAAGCAGGGCCGGGGTTTAATTGAGAAAATCGACAATGTAACCGGTGAAATTCTTTGCCTGGTAGAAATTCCCGCTCGTTTCCAGACCGTCAATCGAACTGTGCTTGAGAGACCGGCATCTACTAAAACGATTGAAATCCCTGCAGTCTACAAGACGGTCAAGGTGCAGCGTTTGTTACAACCTGCGACGGAACAGCGTGTTGCTGTATCCGCTGAGTTCAGTGAAGTAACAATCAGAGCCAAGGCAGCTGATGCGTCGTTTTTCTGGTTGAAAAAAGGTGAATCTGCTAGTGACGGATCCAAGTACACTGGTAACGAAATTTGTCACGTGGGTAAGCCGGCGGAATATCGCACAATCAAGACTCAAAATCTTAAAACTCCTGCGACAACCCGAATCATAGATGTTCCTGCACAGTTTGATACGATTAAGGTGAGCAGGTTGTTAACGCCAGCGACTGAACGAAGAATCCCGATACCTCAAAAAACTCAGGTTATTACCAAGCGAGTTCAAATTGAACCATCACGGCTTGAGTGGAGAGCGGTACTTTGTGAGACAAACACTACGCCGACAATTATCACTGATCTGCAAAGAGCCTTGAAATCTGAAGGGTTTGATCCGGGTGATATTGACGGGATCATCGGGTCTTCTACCAAACAGGCGATTGAAGAATATCAGCTTAAGAATAATCTTGATCGTGGTGGTATTACTTATCAGACTTTGAAGGCTTTGGGTCTACCCTAGGGTTCTTTGTAAA
>CAYPMR010000189.1:0-3721 GCA_964411665.1 uncultured Granulosicoccaceae bacterium
AGGTAGGCTACCAAAGCTGCGTCCAGCTCGCGCATGCCGCGTCTGCAGCGCCAACGCAGCAGACCTTCTTTGGGTAGGTCTGCCGGTGTTTGTTCGGGAGCCTCTGTTATCACAGTTGTAACCGATTCGGTTGCGATTTGATTTCCCTAGACTCTACGCTCGACCAGCATCTTCTTGGTATCAGCGATAGCTTTGGCAGGATTGAGTCCCTTCGGACAGACCTGTGCACAGTTCATGATGGTGTGGCAACGATATAGTTTGAACGGATCTTCGACACCATCGAGGCGTTCACCTGTGTTGTCATCGCGACTATCAACCAGCCAGCGATACGAGGCGAGCAGGGCGGCCGGGCCGAGGTAGCGATCGCTGTTCCACCAATAACTGGGGCAACTGGTTGAGCAACATGCACAAAGAATGCATTCATACAGACCGTCGAGTAATTCTCGATCTTTCGGCGATTGTAAACGTTCACTATCCGGTGGTGCTGGCGTATCGGATTTGAGCCATGGTTCTATCGAGGCATATTGCGCATAAAAATTGGTCAGGTCGGAGACCAGATCCTTGACCACCGGTTGATGCGGTAGCGGGTAGATTGCTATATCACCCTCGACATCCTCCAATGCTGTCGTGCAGGCGAGCGCGTTGCTACCGTTGATATTCATCGCACAGGATCCGCAAATGCCTTCGCGACAGGAACGCCTGAATGACAGCGTTGCATCCAGATCACTTTTTATCTTGATAATGGCATCCAGTATCATCGGTCCGCAGGTATCCATATCAACATCGTAGGTGTCGATTCGCGGGTTTTTGCCGCTGTCTGCGTCGTATCTGTAGATACTGAATTTTCGTGTATTGCGAGCGCCATCGGGTGCGTTGAAGTGACGCCCTTTTTTAACGATCGAATTTGTCGGCAGCCTGAATTCAGCCATAGCCCTCTATCCGTTAATTTTCACTAGTATCAACCGCGCTGTTGCCGCGGCCGTTGTCGGTTTTTTACCGTGATTAATACACACGTGTCTTTGGTGGTATGACTTCAGTCTCGTCACTGAGTGTGTACATATGCACTGGTCGGTAATCAATGTCGACCTTGCCGGCATCATCAACCCATGTAATCGTGTGTTTCATCCAGTTATCATCATCACGCTCTTCGAAATCGTCGCGTGCGTGACCACCGCGGGTTTCGGTGCGATTAGCCGCCCCGTGAATGATGCTCTGTGCCTGACAGAGCAAATTTTCAAGTTCCAGGGTTTCCACCAGATCGGTGTTCCAGATCAGGCTTCTGTCACTTATACCTATATCGGCAAAGCGATCATAAATTGATTGCATCTTGTCAACGCCTTCATCGAGTGATGCGCCTTCGCGAAAAACAGCTGCGTGTTTTTGCATGGTGCGCTGCATATCATCGCGCAGGGTGGCTGTCGGCGTATTGCCCGAAGCCTGCCTGATATCGTCGAAGTGAGATAAGATGCTATCGGTTTTACTGGCCGGTAACGGTTTGTGCGCTGTGCCCGGTTTGATTAACTCGGCTGCTCTGATGGCTGCAGCCCGGCCAAACACAACAATATCGAGCAATGAATTGGAGCCTAATCGATTGGCACCGTGTACCGAGACGCAGGCAGCTTCACCGATGGCCATCAGACCCGGCACGATTGTTTCCGGATCTCCATCTTTCAGAGTCATCACTTCACCGCGGTAGTTGGTCGGTATACCGCCCATGTTGTAGTGCACGGTAGGCAGTACCGGTATCGGTTCTTTGTTAACGTCTACGCCAGCGAAAATACGTGCTGATTCAGATATGCCAGGCAGACGCTTTTCAGTAACGTCGGCGCCAAGATGCATCAGATTCAAATGTATGTGATCGCCTTCAGCACCAACACCACGACCGGCGTTGATTTCCATTGTCATTGACCGGCTGACAACATCACGCGATGCCAGATCCTTTGCATTAGGTGCATACCGCTCCATAAAACGTTCGCCCTCGGAGTTGGTCAGATAGCCACCTTCACCACGCACCCCCTCGGTAATAAGCACGCCGGCACCGTAGATACCTGTGGGGTGAAACTGAACAAACTCCATATCCTGTAGTGGCAATCCAGCGCGAAGTACCATCGCATTACCATCACCGGTGCAAGTGTGTGCAGAGGTGGCTGAAAAATAGGTTCTGCCACAACCACCGGTGGCAAGCACAACAGTGTGTGCCCTGAAACGATGCATTTCACCGGTTGCCAAATCAAGTGAAACCACGCCGCGACAGACTCCGTCATCCATCAACAAATCGATGGCAAAGTGTTCGATATAAAATTCCGCTTTATGTTTGATCGACTGCTGGTAAAGCGTGTGAAGGATGGCATGGCCGGTGCGATCTGCGGCAGCACATGTACGTTGGGCTGTACCTTCGCCAAAATTGGTTGTCATACCGCCGAAAGGTCGTTGGTAGATCTTGCCTTCCTCGGTCCGCGAAAACGGTACACCAAAGTGCTCGAGCTCTATCACTGCTGGCACGGCTTCACGACACATGTATTCTATGGCATCTTGATCACCGAGCCAGTCTGATCCCTTTACTGTGTCGTACATATGCCACTTCCAATGGTCTTCTCCCATATTACCGAGGGAGGCACTCATACCACCTTGTGCTGCAACTGTATGAGATCGCGTTGGAAACACTTTTGTAACACAAGCGGTTGACAGGCCTGCGGCTGCCATACCGAGGGTCGCGCGCAACCCGGCGCCACCGGCACCGACGATCACAACATCGTAAGTATGATCAATGATTTTGTAGCTGCTGCTCATCCCGCCCTAGCTCCCGAGTGATATTTTGAGTATGGAAAACACCCCGGTCACAATCAGGAACCCGCAGGCAAGCTTTACCGCAATCAGGCTGGCTGTGCGTGCGCCGTGACCTGTTATGTAATCTTCGATGATGACCTGCAGACCCAGTGCAGCATGATAGAAGGCGACAACGACAACCAGTATCATCATGACAGCTGGAAACGGTGAGCCGATCCAGGCGGTGAACGTGGCGTAATCCATTGACGGCAAAGAGGCCATTGAAAAACAGAACCAGATGCACAGTGGCAATAAGGCTATAGCTGTCAATCGTTGATGCCAGAAATGATCCGTGCCGTCTTTGGCAGAACCGAGTCCTTTTACCCGGGACAAGGGGGTGCGCAGCGAACTCATTGTCGTGTCTTTTTCATTTAGTGTTTTTGATTTTTCAATGTTCAATCTGCAGCCAGTCTATCCGGCTGTCAGTGCGACGATCCAGGTAACAACTGTCAACACAGCTGCTCCGATGAATACCATGGGTGCGCTCTTGATCGCATCTTCGAGATCCAGCCCGATGCCAACGTCCCATAACAGGTGACGCACGCCGTTGCAAAAATGGAAGTACAGTGCGAAGGTAAAGCCGAACAAGACCAGATAGCCGAACCACGAGGACAACAGTCCACTGGCAAAAGCAAAGCTTTGCTCACCACCGGCAGCCCGTGCGAGCACCAGTACCAGAAAAAGAGCACCTACGCTGTTGATCACACCCGTTGCTCTGTGGGATATGGACACCAATGCCGTCAGTGGCAGCTTGTAAATCTGCAGATGCGGTGACATCGGACGTTTATCGTTCCAGGCCATAATTGTTTCTCTCGTGATGCGCTGTTGGTTCTGTGTGTTGCTGTGTAATCGGGCAATTGGATATTCGGTCAAGCATTTACCCGGTTTTGTTCGG
>CAYPMR010000190.1:0-3689 GCA_964411665.1 uncultured Granulosicoccaceae bacterium
CAGAGCCATGAATGGGTGCGTGAGAACGATGATGGCACTGTGACTGTTGGCATCACTGAGTTTGCACAGGAGCAACTTGGCGATGTAGTTTTCGTTGAAACACCTGAAATAGATATTGAATGCGAGGCTGAGCAACCGATAGCTGTGGTCGAGTCAGTGAAAGCTGCGAGTGACATTTATGCGCCTATGGCCGGCAAGATTGTCGATACCAATCCGGCACTTGCTGATGAGCCTGAACTGATCAACAGTAGCCCTTACGAGGATGGTTGGCTTTATAAAATGGAACCAAAAGACGGTACTGATTTCGAGTCTCTTATGGACGCCGAAGCTTACGAGGCAATTATCAATTCCAGCGAATAACGGTTTTGCGCGAAAAGGATTTTGATTGGATTAATACCGGTCGGGACGCCAGACAATCGGGTAATTGCAGTTAGTCCCGGGGAGAAATTATGAAAGGTAATAACGGCAACAAAAATGATGCGGTGACGCAAGCAGTCAATGGATTTGAACGACGACATATCGGATTGAGCAGTCACAATATTGATTACATGCTCGATGTGCTCGGTGAAAGTTCAATGACAGGCTTTATTGAGCGGGTTGTGCCGGATTCAATTCTGGATCGAGCCCCATTACCTCTGCAACAACCCCTGGATGAGCCGGCGGCACTTAAAGAACTATCGCAAATCGCCGAGTCAAACCATGTACTGACGTCTTGCATAGGGCAGGGTTATTACGGCTGTCACACGCCATCTGTGTTGCAACGTAATGTATTCGAAAATCCTGGGTGGTACACGGCCTATACGCCTTACCAACCGGAAATTGCCCAGGGACGGCTTGAAGTGCTGTTCAATTTCCAGACTATGGTCACCGAGCTGACCGGCCTGCCCATCGCCAATGCATCCTTGCTCGATGAGGCGACAGCTGTTGCCGAGGCAATGGCTATGGCGCACCGGGCAAAACGAGGCAAGCGACAGACATTGCTTGTCAGTCAGAACTGTCACCCTCAAACAATCGATGTGCTTGGTACACGCGCCAAGCCGCTCGGCATAATCATCAACACCTTTGATCCCGCGGCGCAGGGGGAAATTGAGATTGATGACGATTGCTTCGCAGTGCTTGTGCAGTACCCGTCGAGCACTGGAATGATAGATCCATTGCAGAAGGTTTCTGCTGTTTGCAAGTCTGTAGATGCAACTTTTATCGTTGCAACTGATTTGCTGGCACTGACTCTATTAACGGCCCCCGGTGAGTGTGATGCCGACATTGTCGTCGGTAGTGCACAACGCTTTGGCGTACCTATGGGTTTTGGCGGGCCACATGCAGCATTTATGGCGACCACTGATAAATTAAAGCGCAGCCTTCCCGGCCGCCTTGTTGGTCAGTCTGTCGACAGTGATGGCAGGGTGGCTTACCGTCTGGCACTGCAGACGCGAGAGCAACACATTCGTCGCGAGAAGGCCACCTCAAACATTTGTACTGCACAGGCTTTGCTGGCGATTATGTCGACGTTATATGCCTGTTATCACGGCCCTGATGGTTTACGACATATTGCGTTGCAAACCCATGCCTTGTCCGGTGCTTTGCGCGATACGCTTGTTGATGGTGGTCTCGATTGTCCTGACACAGCTTTCTTCGATACTGTGCGTATCACGGGTGTCGAGGCAAACGCTTTGCAACAATCTGCAATTGATGCCGGTTACAACGTTCGTGTGATTGATAGTGATGCTATTGCGGTGTCGTTTGACGAGACTACTACTGTTGCTGATGTCGTTGCTCTATCAACTGCACTGCTTGGCGACAGAAAGGTCACTGAAACGCAGATCGCTGACAAGCTTGAGCAGGTTATAGCGCAAGGACAATCGGCTTACCTGCCAGACTCCATGCAACGCACTGATAGCTATCTGTCACAGCCTTGTTTCAATGCCTATCAATCAGAAACGTCGATGATGCGTTATCTGCGTATGCTGGCGGATCGTGACATTGCTCTGGATCGGGCGATGATTCCGTTGGGCTCATGCACGATGAAGTTGAACTCGGCCACTGAGATGGCGCCGGTATCCTGGCCCGCGTTCGCCAACATGCATCCGTTTACACCGACGGCACAAACTGCTGGCTATACACAAATGATCCAAGAGCTTGAAGCCATGCTGTGCGCCTGCACTGGCTATGCAGCGGTATCGTTGCAGCCGAATGCCGGCAGCCAGGGGGAGTTCGCTGGTTTGTTAGCCATCAGTCGTTACCATGCCTCGCGCAACGAATTACATCGAAATATTTGCCTGATTCCGGAATCAGCTCACGGTACTAATCCGGCCAGTGCACAGATGGCCGGTATGCAGGTGGTGGTTGTCGCTTGTGATGCTGAAGGCAATGTTGATTTGCAGGATCTCGATGCGAAAATCGCCAAACACGGTGAAAATGTTGCTGCGATCATGATTACTTATCCGTCGACTCACGGTGTGTTTGAAGAGGAGGTCGGTGATGTTTGTAAACGTGTCCATGATGCGGGTGGTCAGGTTTACATCGATGGCGCCAATTTGAATGCGCTGGTGGGTGTGGCTAAACCGGGGTTGTTCGGCGGCGATGTATCCCATTTAAATTTACATAAGACATTTTGTATTCCGCATGGAGGTGGGGGTCCGGGTGTAGGACCGGTTGCGGTAGCAGCCCATCTGGCGCCTTTTCTGCCTGGTCATGTTCACATGGGTGAAACCGAGGGTGTTGTAAGTGCTGCGCCTTGGGGCAGTGCGATGATTTTGCCCATCACCTGGATGTACATACGCATGATGGGTGCGGATGGTTTGCGTCGGGCGACAGAGGTTGCGATTCTGAGTGCTAACTACATTGCCAGAAAACTCTCTAGCGCTTATCCGATTTTATACACCGGGCGTCACGGTTATGTGGCACACGAGTGTATTGTCGATACGCGGGATCTTAAAGAGCGGTCGGGTATTAGTGTGGATGATTTGGCCAAGCGTTTGATGGACTATGGTTTTCATGCACCTACGATGTCGTTTCCTGTACCTGGGACGTTGATGATTGAGCCGACGGAGAGTGAATCGCTTGATGAGATTGAACGCTTTTGTGATGCCATGCTGCAGATTCGTCAGGAAGTCGCTGCGATTGAGGATGGGACATTAACCTTACAGGATAATCCTCTGGTTAACGCTCCACACACGGTACATACGGTGACTGCAACTGAATGGACACATGCTTATAGTCGCGAGCAAGCAGCGTTTCCTGCGGGCGTGGTCGCTGATGGTAAGTACTGGCCTCCGGTTGGGCGCATAGACAATGTGCATGGTGATAAGAATTTGATTTGTTCCTGTCCACCTTTGAGTGAATATGCTCAGTCTGAGGATGTTGACAAGGTTGATAGCTGAGTTTCTTGTTTGAACCGCTATTGTGGTTTTTTCGTGCGTGCTCGGGTACTGCTTCGCTGAGGCCGCCGTAAATACGTCCGTGTAGGCTTGGCAATCGCATCCCTGCGATTGACATCCCTGCGAATCAGTTCCCGAGCACGCACTTGGTTATGAGTTGAATTTGAGATTGCGGTTGTTTCGTGCGTGCTCGGTGATCAATTCGCTGAGGGCGCCGCGAGTACGTCCGTGTAGGCTTTGCTATCGCATCCCTGCGCTAGACACCTCTGCGAATTAATCCCTGATCACGCACTGGTTATTGGTTGAATTTGA
>CAYPMR010000191.1:0-3637 GCA_964411665.1 uncultured Granulosicoccaceae bacterium
GCTTTTAAGCCGACAAAGGCACAAGGTGTTTCTCCCCATTTGTCATCCGGCCTTGCTGCCACTGCAGCTTCTATAACGTCAGGGTGCGTATAGAGCACATCTTCTATTTCGATAGATGAAATATTTTCGCCACCAGAGATAATGATATCTTTGGAGCGATCAAGTATACGCAGATAATTATCACTGTCGATGACCCCCAGGTCACCGCTATGAAACCAGCCACCTTTAAAGGCCTCATCGGTTGCTTTGTTATTCGACAGATAACCACGCATAACAATGTTGCCACGAAACATGATTTCACCGATGCTTTGCCCATCGCGAGGTACTGGCTGCATGGTGTCAGGATCAATAACATCCAGTCCTTCAAGCATTTGATAACGCACACCCTGACGTGCTTTTAAGCGGGCTCGCTCCTGTGCAGGGAGTTTTTCCCAGCCCTGTCTCCATGCGCAGATAACCGCTGGGCCGTAGGTTTCAGTCAAACCGTAAACATGGGTGATGTTAAAACCAATCGCTTCGATGTTCTCGAGTACGGCCGCAGGTGGTGGCGCGGCGGCGGTCATCATGTTGACGGTATGATCCAGTGGTTGTTTTTCGTCGTCAGTTGCATTGCAAATCATATTCATAATGATCGGTGCACCACATAGGTGAGTGACCTTATGAGTCGATAGTGCGTTGTAGATTGAAGCGGCAGAAATATCACGCAAACAAATACTGGTGCCGGCAATCGCTGCCAGTGACCACGGGAAGCACCAGCCGTTGCAGTGAAACATGGGCAAGGTCCACAAGTACACGCATTCATGTGGCAGGTTCCAGCCACTGATGTTGCTGACAGCGTTTAGGTAAGCGCCACGGTGATGATAGACAACGCCTTTCGGGTTGCCGGTCGTACCGGATGTGTAGTTCAGTGATATTGCCTGCCACTCGTCCGTTGGTAGTGACCAATTAAAATCGACATCACCCGTGGCTAGAAAATCCTCATAGGTTATCTTCCCGAGTGCCTTGCCGGGTAGTGGGCTACCGAGTTCCGAGTCTTCGATGTCAATGACCTTGGGTGGGTCATCCAGCGTTGCCAGTGCTTGTGCTACAGCGGGCGATAGTTCGCGATCGCAGATCAGGATTCGGGTACCACCATGCTCGAGTATATGCGCAATGGTTGACGCATCGAGCCGTGTATTGATGGCATTCAGGACTGCGCCACACATAGGTACTGCGTAATGCGCTTCAAACATTTCCGGAATATTCGGCGCGATAATCGACACAGTGTCCCCTTTGCCAATTCCCTCAGCGCTAAGCGCACTCGACAGTCGTTTACAGCGCTCAAGCGTGTCAGACCACGTATAGCGGCGCGAGCCGTGTATGATCGAAGGCAAGTCCGGGTAGACCTCAGCTGCTCGTTGCAGAAAGCTCAGCGGGCTGAGAGGTGTGTAGTTGGCCTTATTCTGGTCGAGATGTTCTTCGTAGCGATTCATCGATCTGCTCCTCTAATGTTACTGATGGTATCAAGCGTCAGCAGACAAATCATCAAAGCAGGTATGTCAGATTCGTTTTAGCACCTGTTGAGGACGAATCTGTAGAAGAATGAAGCCGTAAACTGTTTCATCGATACCAGCTTTGGTATGCTCAGTGAGCCGTTTCAGTGCTGAAATCGAGCCAACCAACTTTACAGGTATATGATGCAAGAGCAGTCAGATTCCGGTCCCTTAAGCGGTATTACTGTTATAGAGATGGGACAGTTGATAGCCGGACCGTTTTGTGGGCAAATGCTGGCCTGGTTTGGAGCCACGGTGATCAAAATCGAAGCGCCCGGCAAAGGCGATCCTTTGCGTAGTTGGCGTGAAATCGATACAGACGGTACATCTTTCTGGTGGCGTAGTCAGGCACGTAACAAGCACTCGGTCACGATTGATCTTGGTCAGCAGGCAGGGCGTGATATTGTCAGCGACCTTCTAGCCAAGGCTGATGTACTGATAGAAAACTTCAGGCCCGGGAAGATGGAGTCCTGGGGTTTTGGGCCTGATCAGTTAAAAGAACTAAATCCGCGTCTTGTGATGACCCGCGTATCGGGTTACGGTCAATCAGGTCCTTTGCGTACTAAACCCGGGTTTGCATCTGCTTGCGAGGCTATGGGCGGTTTTCGATACCTTAACGGGTTTCCTGATCGACCTCCGGTCAGACCTAATTTAAGTCTGGGTGACACACTCGCAGGTATGCATGCCGTTATAGGTACTTTGCTGGCGCTTTATAATCGCGACCGAAGCGATAGTGATGCAGCATCGTCAGCCGGTACAGGGCAGGTGGTTGATGTATCCATCATGGAATCTGTTTTTAATATGCTCGAAGGTGTTGTTCCTGAATATTCAGGTGCTGGCGTTGTTCGTGAGCCTTCCGGTTCAACCTTGACCGGGATCGTACCAACCAATACTTACAAATGCCGCGATGGCAAGTATGTTGTAATTGGTGGTAATGGAGATTCGATTTTTAATCGCTTGATGAAAGCCGCCGGGCGTATTGATCTGGCTGATGACCCGCGACTGCGACATAATCCCGGGCGCGTCGAGCATGAAAAAGAAATAGATGCTGTTTTGCAGGAATGGGCGGCACTGCATGACTCACCACAGCTTCTTGCCCTGCTTGAAGCAGCCGAGGTGCCCAGTGGTCCCATTTATTCGGTTGCTGACATGTTCGAAGACGAACACTATCAGGCGCGTGGGTTATTTGAAGAGGTCAGCTATGCTGCACCCACTGCTGATAATAGTGATAATCAGCGGTCGTTAGTTATGCCATCGATGCATCCACGGCTTGCAGACACACCCGGTTCGAATCGTTGGGCTGGTCAGGAGCTGGGTGCAGACACCAAAGCCATTTTGCATCGCTTCCTCGGTTTGTCTGATGCACAATTGCGTAAACTTGAATCGACAGGAGTTATTTGATTTGCCACATCTGATCATCCAATACTCGGCTAATGTTGAGAAAAATCTGGATATGTCGTTGTTATGTTCAGCCATGTACGACGTTATGTTGTCATCAGGTGTGTTTCCGCTTGCCGGTATACGTGTACGTGCATTTGCAGCAGATCACGCGCTTATAGCTGATCAGTTACCGGATAATGGTTTTGTGGATATGGTGTTACGTATGGGTGAGGGCAGGTCGGCAGAAGACAAAAAAAAGGTCGGTCAAAGCATCATGACACAGGCTGAGAGTGTCTGTGCCGAATTACTTGATAAACCTCATTTTGCGCTCTCGCTTGAGATTGTTGAGATTAGTCGTGAATTCAGTTGGAAAACAAATACCATGCACGCACGATTGGCCGAATCTGCAAACTCGGGGTCAGTATGAATAAACTCGACGCTCTTAAAGGCGCTCTGGTAGCGGATGCCGCTGCTATGGGATTGCACTGGATGTACGAGCAGGAACAAATAGCGAATGTTGCGCAGTCAGGGGATATTCTTTTCAGACAACCTGATGCAGCGGTTTATGCGGATAAAAAATCCTATTTTGCACACGAAGGGCGTAATGCCGGGGACTATTCGCATTATGGCGAATCGGTGCAAATGTTTGCTGATTTACTAGACGGTGATGAAAGCTATTCGGTTGATGCGCACAGAGCATTGTTTATGCAACGTTTCGGACCTGG
>CAYPMR010000192.1:0-2320 GCA_964411665.1 uncultured Granulosicoccaceae bacterium
GCCACAACACTCATGTTCGAAGGTGTACCCACCTACCCTGACGCCAGTCGTTTCTGGCAGGTCATTGATAAGCACAAGGTCAATACCTTCTACACAGCACCAACCGCAATCCGTGCGTTAATGCAACAAGGCAATGATCCGGTTACGTCTACAGACCGTGGGTCTTTGCGCTTGCTTGGCACTGTCGGTGAGCCAATCAATCCGGAAGCCTGGGAATGGTACTACCGAACGGTTGGTGAAACGCGTTCTCCGATTGTCGACACCTGGTGGCAGACAGAGACCGGCGGCATATTGATTACACCACTACCGGGAGCCACAGATCTGAAACCCGGTTCAGCCACCAAACCTTTTTTTGGTGTCGTGCCTGCACTGGTCGATGAAGAGGGAAAAATCCTCGAAGGCGCCACCTCAGGTAACCTGGTCATTACACGTCCCTGGCCGGGACAAATGCGTTCTGTCTATGGCGATCATCAACGTTTTTACGAAACCTACTTTCAAATGTATCCCGGCTATTACTTCACCGGTGACGGTGCTCGTCGTGATGAAGACGGTTACTACTGGATTACCGGCCGTGTGGACGATGTACTCAACGTTTCCGGACACCGACTTGGAACTGCCGAAGTTGAGAGTGCACTGGTACTCCACGATGCAGTGGCAGAAGCTGCGGTGGTGGGCTACCCGCATGACATTAAGGGGCAAGGCATCTATGCCTATGTGACATTGATGAACGGTATTGAATCGACGGACGAATTGCGTGAGGAGCTGGTTAAACACGTGCGCAAGGAAATCGGTCCTATCGCAACACCGGATTTGCTGCAGTGGGCGCCTGGATTGCCGAAGACGCGATCCGGTAAAATCATGCGACGAATTTTACGCAAGATCGCTGAGAACGAAATCGATAACCTCGGTGATACATCCACACTGGCAGAACCGGCTGTTGTAGAAAATCTGGTTGCCAACCGCGCTAACAGCTAATGAAAACCCCAGCCAAAGCTACTTAAATTACCGTCTCCCACGTAAAGCTGCTGGCTGCTGTGAACTAACAGCGCCAGCCCAATCGACGACAGCCAATACAGTGATCAGCACGCACACAGCGTGCTGGGCACACGGCTTATGCGCCTGTATCCACGGCCAACCTTCTCTCTCTTCGCTGAAAGCTGACTCAACGCGAGTCTGTAAGACTTGATCCGCCTTTACCAACCGCATCAGCCACGGCCAACCCGAGAACTGTTAGACAAACCACACTTTCGACCAGTCCCGACCTTTCCGATTCGAATGAAAAGTTTGCCCGTAGAAGTTCACAAATCTCTTTCAGATCAATCAGGTACATCGATAAGTGTCCGATAGCTCTCCTTAACTTGAACAATATCGCATGAACGGCCTGGCCCTGAATGCACCGTGAGCCACACAGCGGTCCGCCACACAACCGGGCTTATCTGTGACGAGAAAAGAAAGAATAATAAGAAAATGCACTTTATAAAAACCAGCAAATTGACAAGTGATAGCGGCAAACACTTCAAGCAATTATCTATCGCCGCAACGATCTCACTTGCTATTTCAGGATGTGGGGGCGGCACTGCAGACTTAACAGACGCTGACTTTTCCAGTGAAATAGATACCCTTGCATCACTCTCATCAGATGTAACAACTGAACCCACAGTCGACAGTAGCAATGCCAACGTGGATGTCGCTGAGCTAAATCAAATCAGTTCGTTCACATCAGCAACAACCTCTGGCTTCAATGCTCAGCTACTGGATGATGGCAGTATAGAGTTGAAATGGATTCCGTTCGCCAACGCTGTTAGCTATGAGGTATATCGCGACGACGAATTGATAATCACGACAAATGAATCCAACACCATCATTGCGCGATCGATTGCAGGCACCCAGAGTTTTGAAATTCAAGCTATTGATGAGCAGAACCGTGCAGAGATTATTGCTGATGGTCTGGAGCTGGAAATCAGCGAAGCGTTTATCGCAGCCACCAGTGAGCCAGACAGTACACTAGCATCAACAGACTCCAACAGCGTCACGCCGGAACTGGGCGCGGCTTTGTCAGCCAACAATGTTGGGGTGACAAATGTCCAGGATGAATCAACCGATTCATCCGATAACAGCGAGACGCAAGCACCATTAATTGCTGCGGCAACGTTAGATGTAACACCAGAAGCAGCACCTGAACCAGAAGCGGCACCTGAACCACAAGCAGCGCCTGAACCACAAGCAGCGCCTGAACCACAAGCAGCGCCTGAACCACAAGCAGCACCTGAACCACAAGCAGCACCTGAACCACAAGCAGCACCTGAACCACAAGCAGCAC
>CAYPMR010000192.1:2420-3597 GCA_964411665.1 uncultured Granulosicoccaceae bacterium
AAGCAGCACCTGAACCAGAAGCAGCACCTGAACCAGAAGCGGCGCCTGAACCGGAAGCAGCACCTGAACCAGAAGCTGTATCAGATCCAACCTCTATTCCAGGCCCGGTGGTCGAGCCCACAAACGCGACAGCAACGCAAACATTTTTTGAATCCCACACCGACGATGGATTCAATGCACAAGTACAAAGTGATGGTAGTGCTGTTATACGCTGGAATGCTGCACAGAACGCAACCGGCTATAACCTCTTCCGTGATAGCGAATACTATTTGACTGTCTTTGACACAACGTTTCATGATCGAGACATAACATCCACAAGTCATTACTATCAAGTAGATGCTTTCGATTCAGCAAATACGTTTACTACTATTGCGGAAGGTCTGACTGTAGATTTTGTAGGTGGTACTGCATGGGACGAGGCACGCTCACCTGAATTTTTATCAGGCGATGGCTACGAATTGGTATTCAGTGATGAATTCGACGGCTCAGAACTTGATTTGAGCAAATGGGAAACCAGCTACCTGTGGGGCGCGGATCTCGTTATCAATAGTGAAGAACAATACTATGTCGATATCGCCAACGAACCGGATTTTGGATTCAACCCGTTTTCAGTCGACAATGGATTATTGACAATCTCATCGATCGAAACGCCAGATCACTTACTGGAACAAGCTAACCAGCAACCCTATCTTTCAGGCGTTATCACGTCGTGGGAGTCCTTTAAATTTACCTACGGCTATGTTGAAACCCGTGCCCGCCTACCGCGTGGTCGAGGGTATTGGTCAGCGTTCTGGTTACTCAACGCCTACTACATCGGGGCCAATCCCGAAATCGATATCATGGAACACATCGGGCACGATTGGGACTGGGTCTATCACACGTATCACTATTTTGACGAAAATGGAAATCTACGTTCAACAAAATCTCAGGAAAAGGTGGGCGTTGATTACACCAATGACTTCCACACTTTTGGTGTCGAGTGGAGCCCTGGTAAGATTGATTTCTATGTAGACGGTGTTGTGAGTCACACGATCACGGATTCAGAAGTATCCAGTCAGGAAATGTACATCATTGCAAACACGGCAATAGGTGGATGGTGGCCGGGTTCACCTGATTTCTCAACAACGTTTCCGGGCACATACGAAATAGATTACATACGTGCATTCCAGAGAACAGG
>CAYPMR010000193.1:0-3512 GCA_964411665.1 uncultured Granulosicoccaceae bacterium
TCACGTGCGGCTTGTTTCTCTCAAATTTCTCTTTCGACATCTCGGCCTGGCCTCGCAACGCTTACAAGTCGTTGCTCACTAAAATTAATTAAAGTTATCGTTGAAACTGTATAACCGTTTTCTGCTTTCGTTTTTTCTGCTTTCGTTACTACTGTTGCTGCTTTTACTTTTATCTGAAAAACTGTACCTAAATCTAATCGTTTCGCTCATACCAGCTAGCGACTGAGCAATGCATCCGACACGTTCGGCGGTGTGGCTGCGTACTTGCCAAACTCCATCGAGTAAACTGCCCGACCTTGTGTAGCGGAGCGTAAAGCTGTCGAGTAGCCAAACATCTCTGCCAACGGCACTTCGGCTCTCACCACCTTGCCACCGGGCTGTTCTTCCATCCCGTCAACTACGCCGCGACGACGATTAAGATCACCCATCACGTCACCCATATACTCTTCCGGTGTGACCACTTCGACCCGCATAATCGGTTCGAGTACCACTGGCCCACCCTGTTCACAGGCAGACCGAAATGCCATCGCGCCGGCAATAGAGAATGCCAGCTCGTTCGAATCTACCTCATGGTAGGACCCGTCATATAGCACAGCTCTCACATCAACGACCGGAAACCCGCCCAGCACACCATTGCTGAGAGAGTCTTTTACACCTTTCTCTACCGCAGGTACGTATTCCTTCGGAACCGTACCGCCAGCAATTTCACTGACAAATTCGAATCCGCTGCCCTGCTCCAGGGGTTCGAGCCGCAACCACACATGACCGTACTGCCCTGTACCACCCGTCTGACGAATAAACTTGCCTTCGCCATTGCTGTTGCTTTGTATCGTTTCGCGGTAAGCCACTTGTGGTTTACCGACGTTCGCGGAAACATTAAATTCCCGCTGCATTCTGTCAACGATTATATCGAGGTGCAGCTCACCCATACCGCTGATGATTGTCTGCCCCGACTCGTCGTTAGTACTGACCCGAAACGACGGATCTTCACGTGCAAGTTTCGCCAGGGCCTGCGCCATTTTGTCCTGATCGGCGACCGTCTTCGGCTCTACTGCCACCGAAATTACAGGTTCCGGGAATTCCATTCGCTCCAGCGTGATCAATGCTTTCTGATCGCAGAGCGTGTCCCCGGTTATTGCCTCTTTCAGCCCCACCATGGCGGCGATATCACCAGCCCGTACTTCTTTGACTTCTTCGCGATTGTTGGCATGCATCTGCAACAATCGCCCTACCCGTTCTTTTTTCTGGCGTACCGCGTTGAACACGGAATCCCCGGTTTTAACCACACCGGAATACACCCTGAAAAACGCCAGCGACCCGACAAAAGAATCGGATGCAATCTTGAACACCAGAGCAGCAAATGGCTCATCGTCATCAGCTGGTCTTTGACCGACCTTGCCACCATGAACTTCGCCTTCTATCGGCGGGATATCCAGCGGTGCCGGCATGTAATCGACAATGCCATCAAGCAAGGCCTGCACGCCCTTGTTCTTGAACGCACTACCACACAGGGCCGGTACGATTTCTCCACCTATGGTACGCAGTCTGAGTCCGGACTTGATCTCCTCAATCGACAGATCGCCGTTCTCGAGGTAGACCTCCATTAATTCTTCAGATGCCTCAGCCGCGGCTTCCAGCATGTTTTCGCGCCAGAACTCGCAGTCGGCGAGCATCTCGGCAGGAATATCCTGTTCTTCATGCGTTATGCCCTGATCTGCATCAGACCAGTACAACGCTTTCATTTTTTGCAGATCAACCACACCGCTGAAGCTCTCTTCAGCACCGATCGGCAGTTGTATCGGGACAGGTTCTGAACCCAGCCGTTCCTTTATCTGTTCAACCACACGTAAAAAATCTGCACCCGTGCGGTCCATCTTATTGACGAACGCCATACGCGGCACGTTGTACTTGTTGGCTTGCCGCCAGACAGTTTCGGACTGTGGCTCAACCCCGCCAACGGAGCAGAAAACACCCACTGCTCCATCGAGTACACGCAATGACCGTTCGACTTCTATCGTGAAGTCAACATGGCCCGGCGTATCAATTATGTTTATCCGGTGTTCTGCATGGTTTTTATCCATGCCCTTCCAAAAACAGGTTGTAGCAGCAGAGGTTATCGTTATTCCTCGCTCCTGTTCCTGCTCCATCCAATCCATGGTGGCTGCGCCGTCGTGTACTTCCCCTATCTTGTGAGAGACGCCGGTGTAAAACAGAATCCGTTCAGTTGTCGTCGTCTTGCCTGCATCGATGTGCGCCATGATGCCGACATTTCTGTATCTGTCTAATGGTGTGGTTCTAGCCACCGCTTAAGCCTGAGCCCTGTACCAATCAAATCGGCAATCAATCTTTTACCAGCGGTAATGCGAGAACGCCTTGTTGGCTTCGGCCATGCGATGCACATCGTCACGTTTCTTGACTGCTGCGCCACGCTTTTCTGCTGCATCGCTTAGCTCGCCCGCAAGCTTCAGCATCATTGATTTCTCACCACGCTTACGCGCTGCTTCAATAACCCAACGCATTGCCAGCGCGCCACGACGTACCGGACGAACTTCAACCGGTACCTGATAGGTTGCACCACCGACACGGCGCGATTTTACTTCAACCGCCGGACTGACATTTTCGAGTGCGAGCTCAAGGGTTTCCAGAGGATCGGATGCACCTTTTTCCTGCATCACGTCGAGCGCACCATAGATAACTCGCTCGGCTACCGCTTTCTTGCCGTCGAGCATCAGGATGTTGATAAATTTTGCAAGCTTCACCGAACCATACTTGGGGTCGGGCAATACTTCTCGCTTGGGTGCTTCGCTTCTACGTGACATTAATATTCCGGGACTTTATCTTTGGGCTGATGCCTGTTTTGATTGCTATTAGCAGTTTGGATTATTCCTTATCTACCATTAACCCTTGGGTTTCTTGGCACCGTACTTCGAGCGACCCTGACGACGACTCTCTACACCCTGCGTATCCAGACTACCGCGCACCGTGTGATAACGAACACCCGGCAAATCCTTGACACGTCCACCGCGAATGAGCACAACCGAGTGCTCTTGTAGATTATGTCCTTCGCCACCTATGTAAGAGGTTACTTCAAAGCCATTTGTCAGCCTGACTCGAGCCACCTTGCGCATGGCAGAATTAGGCTTTTTAGGCGTGGTCGTATAGACACGCGTACAAACGCCCCGCTTTTGCGGACAAGCCTGCAATGCAGGTACATTCGATTTCGCTACCTTGCGCCTGCGCGGCTTGCGAACCAGTTGGTTAATTGTTGCCATCTATTATCGTCAAAACTCTGTTTGTCCGGCGCCCTGCGCGCCGCGACTCAATTCAATTGGACACAAATCACTAAACATATCAAACGCCACCTAACAAAGGCAGCGCAACAAAAATCCGCAGTTGGAGCGTTTCATGAAACTGAAACAGGCTCTACAAAGAGCCTGTTCGCAGACAATGAAGCGTGTTTTCTCCATTGCCGAGCCGCCGAATGTTAGTGTGTGAGGCCTATTGTGTCAAGC
>CAYPMR010000194.1:0-3439 GCA_964411665.1 uncultured Granulosicoccaceae bacterium
TTGTGCTGGAGCAGGAACCTCGAACTATTCCTTAGCAAAAGCCGCCGTAGCAAAACCGCCGTAGTAATTTAAACGCCGGTATTGATCCGCGCCATAGCTGTCTCTACAACGACCTTCTCCAGCTAATCTGACGTTTTAGGATGGGGTGCGAAAATAACGTTTTGCGGCCTCTGTGATTTCCTGTTTTTTAATCAACCCGCTTAGCGTGTGAAGATGTTTACCCTTTTTATCAAAAAACAATAGCGTTGTTTTCTGCACACCAAACTGTTGCTGAAACTCCCTACCCTTGGCAGTTGTTATATCGGCTATACGAAAGTTAACGTCCGGCAAATCATCCTTGGTGTTCTCGATGATCGACTTCAAACGACGACACACCGAACAACTCGGATCATGAATCTGCACAATTGACGGCACACCCGTGCCGATTACACTCAGATCATGTAATTTGCGCTTCTGCTTTTCATACGCATGCAGCGATGCCATCGACCCGATTGCCAGAATCAGAAAGCCTGCACCAAACAGCAGTTTTCTGCGGGTAATTTTACCGCCTGACGACTTGGCAGCCGATTTACTGGTGGCCTTACGAGCGCCGGATTTACGTTTTCTCGCCATGATTATCCTCTCTCGAACATGGACAGAATCTGGGGATATTAGTTCGTATAACGGTGAACCTGGTGGAATGACTGCACTAGCCGTTCTGTAACTCTCATTCAACCACAACCTGCGAATAACTGGAACCGATCATCACTAATTATAGGGCGTGTTCGCCATCATTGGGTACACCAGGAAGGGCTATTTGCCGGTTGCCAAGGCGAAACCGGCTATTAGTCGACGCTGAAAAAACAATACGACAAGTACCAGTGGTGCCGTGATAGTCATCACTGCGGCAACGGCATACATTATTCGGCCCGACTCAAAAGTAGTTCCCAGGAAAGCGGCGATGGCAGGGACAGCGCTTTGACTATCCTGATCGAGTAATAATGCAGTAACGACAAAATCGTTGTAGGCCAGCAAAAACGAAAACAGACCCGCCGTTACAACGCCTGGCCACATCAACGGCACTATAACGTGGCGAAACGCCTGAATTCTGCTGCAGCCATCGAGCATGGCACTATCGTCAAGCTCTGTGGATACGCCACGAAAAAAGGCATACATGATCCAGAGCGTAAACGGTTGGTTGATCGCTACCAGTACGATAATAGCAATAGGTAAATCGCCCCAAAGCCCAAGAGCAAATAAGGGATTCAGATAACCTGCCACCAGCGTTATATGCGGCAATGCTCTGCAGGTCAGCGCAAACAATAAAATCAAAAACGCATAACGATAGTTCGATCTCGACAGAGCGTAACCACCCAGTGTTCCAAAGGTTAGCGAGATACAGACTGTGCCAATGACGAGTAGCAAAGTCCGCATCAGCGGCTGCAGGAAAGACTCTTTCACTAATACCCCGTGATAGGCATCGGTGGTAAATGCCGAGCCTGTTTCTATCAGGGTATGCGTACCATCAAGCACATATCGCCAGTCGACCTTGGAGAAAAAATCAGCCTCTACTTTGAACGATCCCCACAAGGTCCACAAAAAAGGGAAGCCCGCCAGAATCAGCCAACATATCAATAAAAGCAATGTGACAATGGCAGCAGGTCTACCCGCTGTCGGTAGTGACAGCACAGGCATATCCTTTTGTTTTGCTACAGCCTCAACGGTGCCGACAGTTTGTCTATTACCGCGCTCAAAAATCGACTGATTATTAGCCTTTCCCATAACTTAACTACCGAACCGAGCGTTGTAGTCGGACAGCCTGCAGTAACACCGGCAGGAGCAATATTGCCAAAGCGACAATCGTTAGCACTGATGTAGCGGCGGCAGAATTAAAACGCGATGCATCCCCACGCAAGTCAGTGAAAATACTATAGGACAGCGACATTGCATGCGACTCTGAGGCAAAACCAATGATCGGTTCGAGTACACGAAAATTATCCATTAACAGGATTAAAACAAGGAAAATAGTCAGCGTAGCCAAATGAGGCGCAATCACATAGCGTGTAATTTGCAGCCGTGATGCACCATCCACACGTGCGGAGTCAACAGATTCACGTGGCACTGTATGCAAGCCTGCATAATAGACAATGAAAGCGAGCGGCAGGCTATGCCAAATTCCATAGCCAATGAGTGTGAGCCAGCTCAAAGGCGCTGATGCTCTGATTGACAATGCTGAATTTCCTGACAACCACTGCAAGGCATGACCGACCACACCGGATGTATCGAACATCCAGAATAACAACAGCGAACCAACCAGAGGCGTAACAAAGAACGGCAGCACTGACACGAAAACCACTGAACTTCTCATCAGGCGTGGTATCTGTGCTACCAGACAGGCTAACCAGAACCCACACAGTAACGCTATTGGCGTGACAACCAGTGCATAGACAAGCGTAAAACCAAGGGCGCGATAAAAAGGCAGATTCATAAGCTGCACTGCGAAGCTGGCAGGCCTTTCTGATTGTTTCCACAAGGCACTCACTTCAGCGATCGCTAAATGTGCTCTGTCACCATAGACCTCTAATCCGACAAAGCGTCCTAAAGCAGGCATGGACAGCGGTAGAGAAGAGTTTGGTTTTTCAGCCGTTTCATTTGAACCCTCATCGACAATGTTATTACTTACCAGCGGTTGTGAGGTACACCCGAACGGACCGCAAACTTCACCTGTACTGACCAACTTCTGATCGGGAACATGCATCGATTGCACAACAACGGAAACAAGAGGCACAGCGATAAACACCAACATCGCTAACAATGACGGGAACAGAAAAAGAATGAAACTTCGATGTCGCATGATGTGGAACCCGAACACCCGGGAACTGACTGAAGGTGTCGAGATTCGCAGAGAAATCAGATCATTGCAAGTCGATCAACGTATGTCGCTGGCTGACAGGTTTGTTGGTGTCACTCAGACAAGCCCGTGGGAGTTGTAAAACCTCAAATAGCAGGATCAGCGCTGCCGACAGGCATGGGTTTGATCCACCGGTCGAGTCCCACCAGCAAACTGGATACGTAATTCTTTACTAATGGCATTGATATCCACTTGTAACAACAAATCAGTGTCATCAGCTATCTGTTGAGAGCTATATTCCAGGCGATAGGTGGCCAGAACGCGATCAACCAGGGATTCAAGTAACGGTTCCAGTACGGTTTTATCAGAAGCAAAAACATGCTCGCCACCACCTGCCGCCGCCAGGGCATTCAGGTTATCACGCTCCGCTTCCACATCTCCAACGCTCAACACGTGTAGCTCAAGTCCACTGCCACGTGAGAAACCCGGACTGGTCCGAAATTGTTCAACCTTGTCACGTACAAACGTCTTGATCGCATCGTGAGAGAACTGCGTACCAAACTGATTTCGACTTGCCAGATCAACGCCGTCGGTAAATCCGATAATGAC
>CAYPMR010000195.1:0-3395 GCA_964411665.1 uncultured Granulosicoccaceae bacterium
AAAGTGTTTTAAATGCCGATTACATGCCTATTGCAGCTTTGTGTCAATGACAGCAGGGTTAATTGGATTGTGTGTTGCGATTTTTAATGAAAATTACGTGACTGAGTGGATAGCTCACCGAGCATCCAGCTCAAGTCCTCTATTTTGTGTGCAATTAGATGTAATATCTGGCCGACTCTTTGTGTTTCGCCATAAACGGCGACCATACTTGAACCAAGTACTTCGTGACGATAGGTTTCAACGATATTATTCCAGCAAACCACATTGACATGACCGGCTTCATCCTCAAGTGTCATAAAAACAATACCAGTAGCTGTACCGGGGCGTTGTCTGACTTTGATAATGCCGGCAATTTTTGCATAACGTCCATTAGGTACATTACACCATTGCGCTGAACTTATAATACGCTTTTGCGTGAGTCTTTCACGCAATAACGCCAACGGATGGCGCCCGAGTGTTAATCCTGTGCTCATGTAGTCTGCAACAATGTCTTCACCCTCTGTTGGCAAGGGTAATTGCAGATTGCGCTCTTTGGCAGAGGCATTGGCAAGTATGCCGGGTAACTTTTCAATCCCGAGTAAATCCCATTGCGCCTGATGACGGTTGCCACTGATTGAAACGAGTGCGCCGGCTATTGCCAGAGCTTGCTGATCACCTTGATGAATATTGCTGCGTTGTACCAGTTCTTCTGCACTACTGAATTCACCTTGCTGGCGAGCTGCCAGTATGGCGTCTGCACCTTTGCGTGACAGTTTGTTGATCAGGCGAAAACCGAGTTGGACACCGGCAACCGAGCATCCGTCAGTCAGATGATGGTCCTTGTCGTTGCAGTTTGAGGTGTCGGTTGTATTGTCGATATCCTGTACATCAACCAGACGGTGATCCCAGCCACTGGCGTTGATGTCAACCGGCAATACGACTACACCGTGACGACGTGCATCCTGTGTCAAATCTGAGGGGTCATAAAAACCCAGTGGTTGACTGTTCAGCATGGCGCAAAGAAAAGCAGCGGGTTCATGGCATTTGAGCCAGCATGAGACGTAGACCAGCAGTGCAAAACTTGCTGCGTGTGATTCTGGAAACCCATATTCGCCAAAGCCCTCTACTTGTCTGAATACAGCTTCAGCAAACTCCTGATCATAACCATTGCTCAACATGCCATTTATCATTGCATCGTGAAAGCGGCTGACAGATCCAACACGTCGCCAGGCAGCCATGGAACGCCGAAGCTGATCGGCTTCACCTGCAGAGAAACCCGCAGCGACCATGGCGATCTCCATGACCTGCTCTTGAAAAACCGGTACCCCGAGTGTTCGCTCAAGCACTTTTTTCAAGGCAAGGTTTGGGTAGGTCACAGGTTCAATACCCTGGCGTCTTTTCAGATAGGGATTGACCATGCCGCCCTGTATGGGGCCCGGTCGTACGATAGCTACTTCGATCACCAGATCATAATAGTTACGCGGTCGCAGGCGTGGCAGCATGGACATTTGTGCACGTGACTCAATCTGAAAGACACCTATTGTATCGGCACGGCAAATCATGTCATAGGTTGGCGTATCGTTTGCCGGTATATCAGACATGGTGTGGCGTATTTTTTTGAAATCGGCTAACAGATCGAAACATTTTCTAATGGCTGTCAGCATGCCGAGCGCAAGTATATCGACCTTAAGTAAGCCCAGTTCTTCAAGATCATCTTTGTCCCACTGTATAACTGTTCTGTCAGGCATGCTGGCGTTTTCGATCGGTACCAGTGTGGCAAGTGATTCATCGGCGATAACGAAACCACCTACGTGCTGTGACAGATGACGAGGAAAACCGAGTACTTGCTCGAGTAGCCAGACAAATCGTTTGAACAATGTGCTGTCGGTATCGAACCCCATCTCTGCAAGTCGCTCGCTGATCACCTGCGAGCCATCCCACCAGGCCATAGATTTTGACAGAGTATTGATTTGTTCTTCCTGCAGTCCCAATACTTTGCCAATATCGCGTATGGCACTGCGTTTACGGTAAGAAACCACGGTTGCAGCCAGTGCTGCACGATGACGCCCGTACTTGTTGTAAATGTACTGGATGACTTCCTCACGTCGTTCATGCTCGAAGTCGACATCAATATCGGGTGGTTCGTTGCGCTCTTTCGAGATGAAGCGTTCGAACAGCAGATTGGTGCGTGTTGGGTCAACTTCGGTAATGCCCAGTGCAAAACAGACAGCAGAGTTGGCCGCTGAACCGCGTCCCTGACAGAGAATGCCGCGACTGCGTGCAAAACGGACGATGTCATAGACAGTCAGAAAGTATTGTTCATACTGCATCTCCTGTATTAACCCCAGCTCATGTTCAATTTGCCTGGATAGATTTTCTTCTATGCCATCAGGCCAGCGCCATGCCATGCCTTTGAAGGTCAGTTTGCGCAGATAGACTTGCGGGGTCATACCTTCGGGTACGATCTCGCGCGGGTATTGGTAATGCAACTCATCAAGATCAAAGCTACAACTGTCTGCGACGGCAAGAGATTCCATTAACAGGTTTTGCGGATAGGTTGACTGTAATGCGCATGCATTACGCAGGTGATGTTCGCCGTTTGGAAATAGACGTATACCAGCCTCATCCAATGTGCAGTTGTGGCGAATACAGGTGACTACATCCTGCAAGGCACGGCGCTGGCGTTTATGCATGTGCACATCGCCACAGGCAAGTAGCGGAATCGATCTACAGTTGGCAGAGGCCTGAGTAGCTCTGAATATCCAGTTGTAATGCTGTTGATCGTACTGACCGTAATGTAGCTCCAATGCAATGTGGGCAGATGCAGCGCGGGTCTGGTGTGCGAGCTCTGTAAACCATTCAAACCAGGCTGTTAGTGCATGACGACGTTGTACTGAGACAGGAAAGTAGGGCGGGCACAGAATCAGGCAGCAGGCCTGGAAATCCGTATTTTCAAGCATGTTGCGCGTGATTTCATAGTGGCCCTTTTCAGCAGCGCAGCGCGCCTGAGTGATCAACTGGCAAAGGCTTCTATAGCCATCGGCGCGTTGTGCGAGTGCAATTAGTTTGAAACCGTCATCCAGCGCGAATTCACTGCCAATAATCAGTTTGAACGTGAATGTGCCTGGGCCGTGAGTTTCCTGATAGGTTTTAGCAAGTTCCCGCGTGCGTGTCCACGCGCGCACAATACCTGCCATGGAACATTCGTCAGTGATAGCCAGCGCTGAATAGCCAAGCTGTACGGCAGTCTCCACCAGTTCTTCCGGTCGTGATGCGCCACGCAGAAAGCTGAAGTTAGATACACAGTGCAATTCGGCATAGAACGGCCGGGTGTTATCCGCATCTGTCATTGTTGCGGGGATAGGTTGCTCGGTTTTGTATGGTTTCGTTTTGTAAATTAACTACTGTATGAGTTT
>CAYPMR010000196.1:0-3393 GCA_964411665.1 uncultured Granulosicoccaceae bacterium
AAAGCTATTCGGTTGATGCGCACAGAGCATTGTTTATGCAACGTTTCGGACCTGGCGGCAGTTTTATCGGCTATGCAGACAGACCGACGCGCGCATTACTCGGTCGACTGTTGTTAGAACAGGAAAACCTATCCGAAGATTCCGGCGCTGATGATGATCAAATGCCTGCGCTTGCACCCGTACCGGCAATGTTCGCCTTTGAACAAAGTAGGGACAATCTGATCAAAGCCGTTAAGGTCAGTTCGGTAAATTCCATTGCCATAGAAGGTGCTTGCGCTGTTTTCGATTGCCTGCATTTACTGTCAGAAGGGGCGTCACTCACATCAGCGCTTACAGACTCTGCTCAGGCTTGCACGGGTGAGCTGGGTGAACTTCTAAGTGATGCACTTAAGCACGAACCCTATAACCCGTTAGCAGCTGCCAATCGATATGGAATGCCTTGTCACATGACGCAAGGGTTGCCTGTCGTGTGGCATCTGTTGAATCACGATCAATCTTTTGAAACACTGGTTCGTGATAATATTGCTTGTGGTGGAGATAGTTGTGGGCGTGCACTTGCGCTCGGTGCTATTGCCGGTTTTTGCCAGGGTGTGCCCGACAATCTTTCAACGCAGGTCCGCAAGGTCCACGTTTACGTGTGACCGTTTACGTGTGACAAACTTGTGATAATTCCACGCTTTATATTACAAATCTAGCCTGCCTTTTTTTGATTGATTTCGAACTGGTACTCATCGAACAGGGTGACACGATTTCGCCCACCGTTTTTGGAGCTGTACAGCGCATCATCGGCCTGCTTGAGCAGTTCCGTCAATGTCGTTTGCGAGTCTGTAGTTAAAGCAACTCCAATACTAACCGTCAGGTTAAAAGCTGTGTTCTCTAGCAGGAAAGGGGTAGCTGCAATTTTTGCACGTATTGTCTCTGCGTGATTGTATGCCTTTTCTCTGTCGGTATCAGTAATCAGTATGGCAAATTCTTCACCGCCCAGTCGTCCGTAGATTGCCTGTTCAGCATCTGTTCCTGTGGGTTTTATCGATGATGGCAGGGTTTTTAAAACTTCATCACCACTAGCATGACCCAGAGTGTCGTTAATATTTTTGAAGTGATCAATGTCAAGCATCAGCATGGCAGAATCGTATCCGTTGATCCTGGCTTTCTCCATATTTGTTGCAGCAGTATCCAAAAAATGTCGCCGATTTGAAATACCTGTTAACACATCTGTGTTGGCAATTTTTCGAATCTCAATTTCAAGCTTTTTACGGTGTTCTATTTCCTCTACTAATTCTTTTTCATGCTGCTTGAGTTCGTTGATGTCTACGGCAAATCCTGAGACACCGCCGGAAGGAGTTCGGTACTTTGATACTCTGTACCAACCAAGTCCCGAGTATTTACGATCACGAACAAATCCTTGCTTGTGCTCCACTATGCCATCTCTTTCTCGTTGCTGCGCAGCAACACGGTTCATTATTTCTTCTTCCATTTCGCTGTCAAGCTGACCTTCTTCCTTATTGGCACGCAAGAAATTCTCGTAGCTTATTCCTTTTAATTCCAATGTGTTTTCATATTTGTTAAACACACGATGGTGTATTTTTTCGTAGGGCTTGTTCCATACACACAACTGATCTTTGTCATCATAAACTGCGTAGGGCATGGGGTAACACTGTACGGTTTCAATTAGCAGCTGGTGCTCGCGCTCTTTGCGTTTCAGTTCATCTTCTCGTTGGCGTTCTGCAGAGATCTTCCGGGAAAGGGTAAGCAGGTTGTATGTCATGAGGGATGCAGACATTGTCATTAGAACCAGTAAGACAAATGTTGCAGTCGAAGGGGTATTTACAAACAACAGGACGCCAGCTAAAGCCGCGGCAATACTGAAGTAGCTGTGAATGCGGAACAACTTTAAATTGCTCATGTCGTGTGACTATGTCTAAAGAATATGTTGCCGTTCATACCATTTATGCCACATCATGTGTTGGTCGTTTCGGCCCAGTCCGACAAGATTATTCATAGTCCATGACTAATTGTTCAGTCTTTTTCATCCTACGGGACACAGTTTTGCCAGAATAATTACCAACCTTATATTCATTTCGACTGAAACTGCTGCATATTTAGGATTTCCGCCCCATTAGTCGTGGAAAAATGTTGCAACACACGGGCCGTCCGTTATTCAACAGCCAGTTGTTGCGGTTACTCAGTGGTTCTAAGGGCTGGTAAGCCGACACCTGTAGATTCAAACCCTCCATCGACGGCGATGGTCTGACCTGTAATATAGGACGCTTCCTGTGAGCACAAAAATACAATAGTGTTTGCTATCTCCATCTCGCTACCGTAGCGATTGAGTGGTATAGCATCATGGTATGCCGTTATGATCTCCGGTGTATGTACCGCAATGGATAGTTTTGTTTTTACCGGGCCGGGTGCGACACAATTCACCCGTACCTTGTGTTCACCCAATTCAGCTGCCTGTTGTTGTGTCAAATGAATAACCGCTGCTTTCGACGTTCCGTAAGCAACACGTAAGGTGCTCGCCCTAAGACCTGAGATGGAAGCGATGTTGACAATCGCCCCCTGTCGTTCAGTCAATGCCGGTATACAAGCTTGAGAGCAAAGAAAAACCCCATCCAGATTAGTTGCCATCACTCGACGCCAGCGATCAAATGTGGTGTCTGCAATGGGTCCGAAGTCCGCTACTCCGGCGTTGTTTACCAATACATCAATGCCACCGAATTCTCTAGTCACTGTTGAAACCATTTGTTCAACCTGTTCCGGTACAGACACATCACAATTTATAGCTAATGCATTTTCGATACTGCCAACAACCGAATCCAATTCGCTGGCGTCGCGATCAATCATCGCAACGGTCCACCCCTGTTTGGATAACAAGGTACATGTCGCGAGCCCGATACCTCGGGCTGCTCCTGTTACAATTGCAACATTGTTATTCATTGTTGGATACCCTTAAGAATTATCGTCTGTTTGCCTTAGCTGTACTCGGCTAAAGGCCCGGACAGTATCCATACTGCCATAAAATGTGCTTCATGTTTGGAGTGGGTTTTTCGCAGGTTTTGATCAACAATGAGGAATTACTTTGAAGCGACGGGTGTGTAGAGAAGAACCAGTATGGTTGACCCCAATGTCGTCAACCACTGAATTCGAGGCTTGAATTCAGAAGAGGTTGTTGTGATGTCGATTGAGGGCTAGTTGCGCGATAAATTTCCTAGCCTATTATTTTCGCTATTTTGGTTTTACTGTTCCTTTTTGGTTTGTATTCACTTATAGCTGGCGGATCCTGCCGTCCACAACCCACTCGGTCTGCTTCGGCTCCTGCATCGCTGTCATTTCCTGCTACTTCCGGGTTTTTTTCCTCGCCGTTACCGTATCCATCGCAGTCAGCAACAA
>CAYPMR010000197.1:0-3335 GCA_964411665.1 uncultured Granulosicoccaceae bacterium
CCTTCCATGACGGCGACGCACGAATTGGTCGTGCCAAGGTCTATGCCGATTATTGTGCCCATCTAACTGATCTCCAGGATGTCTATGTACATTTCCAGGCAGGGCAATCCAGTCTCAGGACTACTGCGGTGTTACCTGCCAGCTAATTACTGATAATCAATGAAACTCAAAGCGTCCGAAACAATTAATGCCTGATTCGGACAGCGAAATCTTTCAATTTTTTTTAGATCTGCTCTATATGTGGCCCGACTCGAGCTTTTCAACACCTTCCCGGGTGCTGACTGCAATTCAAAGGCTATGGTGTTAAAGAATTCACGGCTTTATGCACAATAGTGATCAATTTAACTTGGAAAATTGATCAACAATTGAACTGGGAGGCCGCTCGGAGGCACCCTTAAATTACCCTGATTCTATTTGGCCACCATCACACGAGCTGCCCGTATAACCCGGCCATTTAGCGAATAACCCTTCTGAATCACACCAATGACTGTATTGGGCTCTTTGCCCTCCACCGGCTGCTGGGACATGGCTTCGTGGAGTTCCGGGTTGAATTTCTCGTCAACCGGATCGATCTCGGTAATGTTGTTCTTCTCAAAGGACTGAGACAGTTTCTTCAGCGTCAGATCAGAGCCTTCGATGAACTGAGCTATCTCGGCGCCTTCCTGCTTGGCCGCCTCAATGCCCATCTCGAGGCTATCTTTAACCTCCAGAAGCTCCTTGGCAAAACTTTCCAGAGCAAATTTGCGGCCCCGATCAGCTTGCGCTTCCGCGCGTTTGCGTTGATTCTGCATCTCCGCCTGCATGCGCAGCAGCTCATCCTGATGCTCAGCCTTTAGCGCAAGCAGATCGGCCTCAAGGGCAGCTATCTGCTCCTCTGGCGTTAACTCCTGTTCTTCATTATCGCCGTCAGATTCCGCTTCATCCCCAGCCTCACTTTGTTGTGCAGCATTCTCCGATGTTGACGCATCGTCAGCATCCTCCTGCTTTACCGTTTCAAGGTCGGGCCGTTCAGCGCCCTTGTCTTCCGGCATCTTATCGGGCAAACCGTCGGTCGGATCTTCACCACCGGGCTGTGTTGACTCATCGGCGCTGGTATTACCAGCTTCTGTTGTACTGACCTCTGCCTGATCGGAGGCCGCTTCCTCAGCTTTCGAAGCTTCAACATCGTCGGGATTCTTTTTCATATCTGGGAGATCTGGATAACTGCGGACCCGTTTCGAGCCCGAAAGACGTATTAATAAGGTCTATTTTTTTGAATTCAAGGCAGCGCTGAGCAGCCTCGATGTCACATCTACGACGGGTATTACCTTGTCATAAGCCATACGCTTAGGGCCGATTACAGCCATCACTCCAAGCACAGCTCCGTCGACCTCATAGGGTGACGTGATAAGGCTGCATTCGTCGAGCACATTGTAACCGGCTTCGTTACCAATAAATATCTGTACACCGTCGGCTGAAACACATTGCTCTAGCAGGTGATACATATCGCGTTTCTGCTCGAAGGCCTTGAACAGGTCCCGCAAAGTGGTGACATCTGACAAATCCGAGTGGGACATCAGATTGGTTTCACCGGCCACCAGTAAATCATCAGTACCCTTCTCAGTGTCTTCGTCCAGCACCTGCCCAGCCAGCTCGATCATCAATTGCATGCGCTGGCTCATATCATCACGCACGCGATGCAATTCCTGCTGTAGATTATCACGCACTTCAGCTAGCGGGCGATTCAGATATTCAGCATTCAGAAAGCGCGCGAACTCCTCCAGCTCATCTTTGCTGTAATCACGATCCAGACGGATGATTCTGTTGTCTATCTGATCGTCACTGAGAATCAGGATAGCCAGTACACGCTGTTCCGACAGAGGCAGAAATTCAACCTGTTTTACGGCGATCGCTTCTTTTTTGGGTACAGTGATCATGCCCGTCATCTCGGTTACACCGGATAAATACGTAGAAGCCACTTTAATAAGGGCCTGGTCGCTTAAGGACGGATCAAGTGCCGATTTAATTTCTTCAATTGTCTCCGGACCGGGGTTGCGGTATTCGATCATCGAATCGACAAAGACTCGGTAGGCTGCAGATGTGGGAACACGCCCGGCAGATGTATGCGGTGATTTCAATAACCCCATACTCTCGAGATCACCCATCACATTACGCACAGATGCCGCACTGATACCGATACCGGGCAACTTGGACAATGTACGTGAGCCCACGGGCAAACCATCACTGATGTAGTGATCGACAAGCAGACGCAAGATGTTGTGCTCGCGCTCTGTGACTTCGATACCAAGAGAGTTATCTGCGGACATGTGCTGATTTTACTCCAGGAGTCTGCGCGGTAGAAGTCGCCGTGACGAGAACGTACCGGTTTGAGTCCGTTTTATTGCTCATTTGAGAAGCATAGTCGACCTACGCGACTAAAATGTGTAACAAAACGGGCCAAATCCCGGGTGTTCGCAGTAGGCGAATTCTGTTGCGCAAGTTCCTGCATCGCTCTGTTGCAAGCAATCCGGTCTACAAACGCACATCTTTACTCTATCCCGGAGCGACAGCGGCGAGTTGATGGGCTGAATTGACGCAAAAGCCTGCTACAAAAGTCACAACATCGGCATCGGCCCCGGCAGATAACGGCTGAAGCTACTGGAGACTCGCAGCTGCGGTAGAATAAGTCAGCAGACCCCATTCCAAAACCATCCGTATTCCGATCAAGGTCACTACCGTGATCGCTATCAATGACGGCATTGGCCGCGGCAAAAACATGTGATAGACAGCAAGCAAGGTTCTGAGCCCTGGTTCAGGCCTCCATCACACTCTGATAAGCACTCAGCGTCAGAGCCTTCTGGAAATCAACAGCAAGCAATTGTCATTGGGGCAGGACTTGCTGGTTGTTGCAGTGCATGGTCACTGGCAAACCGTGGCTGGAAAGTCACTTTGCTGGATGCGTCAAAAGAATTGGCAAGTGGCGCATCGAGCAATCCTCTGGCTCTGTTCCGCCCACACATCACACGTGAACCAACGAAGGCCAGTGATTTTTCTTTGGCAAGCTTTAACATTATGCGCGCTCTACTGTCAGAGTCACGCACACAGCAAGGCAATTCGATTGATTTCACCTGCGACGGTGTACTGCAGCTATTGCATAAGGCCCAGCAGTTTCCGGCCTCACCGATTTATACACGCCTGTCAAAACAGCAGGCACAGGCTTTGACAGGATTGGCTGTCGCCAGCGGCGGATTGTTTTTTGATACCGCCGGCCAAGTCAATGTACCTTCTCTTTGTCGCTGGTTAATACAAAGCAATGATATACGCTTCCATCCACAGTGCCAGGTATTGTCGCTCAG
>CAYPMR010000198.1:0-3271 GCA_964411665.1 uncultured Granulosicoccaceae bacterium
GGTGCTGGTTCAGTTAAACGGTAGCGATTGCAACTGAAAATATTTTATCAAGATAAGCTGATTGGTGTTTGGGTTGGAGCGCTGATATTTATTATTGGTCTCTAGGTGTTTCGAGCAGTGGATTTTGGATTGGCTCAAGCGCAAACCAAGCCTTACACACACTGCCTGATCAGGGGTTACTTACGCTGATCGAAAGATCCTGCGAGCAAAGCCACGGCAATCTAACCACCAATCCCTATCAGACTAATTCGAATTACATCTGTCCAATGCAGCAACTAACTCAACGACTGTTTCTGAAATATCTCTGACTGTATTTCCCGGCTTGTATAAAGAGCTGTCGATACCAAATCCTGTTGTACCTGCTTGTCCCAGATACCAAGATTGCTCGCATCAACACCGCCTACGGAAATATTGGAGAGAAGCATGATCCATTGGTGCTTAGTGCGCTTGCTGCGTTAGATGCCGTTAACTAACCGTTTACTTTATTAAGTGGGATGTTTACACCTGTGGTGTGCAATTATTACATTTAGAAGGGGTTCAGCCTCACAATTTACCGATAAGTAACTAGACTGACGATTGCGTTCTCGCCAAACTGCTGAAAAATACTGATGAATGGAGCGCATAATCAGATGAGCACGAACTTAACAAGCACCGCCAGTACGCTGCCAATGCAACTCGCTAGAATCATGGCGATACTCCTTTTCCCTTTTACAGTAATGGGACAAGAGTTGGGCGAGCCACTTACAGGTCCAGAAATTCTTCCTGAAACGGTTCAAATCGAACACAGTCTTTTTGCAAATTGCGCTTTGCTAAATACGGGCAGTGTGTTCTGTTGGGATACAAGAGTGCCCTTGATCAGCACATTCGAGAATTTTATTACTGACATAGCTAGCTTTTCGGAATTGAACGCAGCTCTGAATAATGACATTGCTAGTATAACGTTGGATTCCGTCCACTTGTGCGGCATAGGCAGAGTATCTGGTATTGCTTGCGTGGCTGCATTGGGTCGGAGTTCTAGCGCGAATGGCGAAGTAGCGTTTCCACCAGAACCTGAAGCAAGCTACCTGTCTATATCAGATCTTGGACCAAACAATTCTCCTTCAGTTTGCGGCATTCAAACTGACAACCGCGTTGTGTGTTGGGGGAGCACATTATCCGGTAGCAACAATATTGCTAATGTACCGCCAGAAGCCGCTTTTCTGCAGCAGGTTGATGTTGACTTCACTCGAGCTTGTGGAATAGATTTAAACAACGCCTTGGTGTGCTGGGGGCGATCGAGATTAAATGGGGGCGTTGATGCACACTTCGGTGATGTTGATATAACCACCATTGGACCTGTCAAACAGGTTTCATTGGGCAGGTTGGGCGCGTGTGTTATCGACATGAACGATAGGCTTGAATGTTTTGTTGAATTTAGCAGTTTCACGGATATCTTCGCAGATGTGACGTTTTCAAGCATCGAGGTAAGTGAAACCTTCCAATTTAGTAATAGAAATGTCTTGTGTTATGAAACCACGAGTGGCGAAAAAGACTGTCAAGAACTGACCGTTACAGAAGACAGTGCAAGCTCTGAATCCATTCTTTCATCTGATGCTGACGTGCGGTTAATTTCATCTAGAAATGGTGTCTGTTACATATCGACAGATGAAGTGATGACTTGTACTGGCAGACAAGGCTTGTTCGAGCAAAATCCATTTCCAACAGCACCTCAAAATCTGAATGTTAATTTCTTTTCAGACATTCAAGCAGAACTCACTTGGGCACGTCCCACTGCAGATCCTATGGCGGATGACTTTGCTTCTGGCTACGAAATATTCCGTGATGGCGTTTTTATCGCGCGCTTACCTGTGGTCACTAGTTTCATCGATAGCAATACAAACCCTGATGCAGACTATGAAGTTCGAGCCACTCGCGGCCTGATTGCAGGGACCTCGGCGTTCGTTAATGCAGAAGGCATGGGTAGCTCTGAATTGCCACTAGTGCCCGCAACGCCTGCGCAGCCTACGGAACCGACAACCCCAACGATACCGGGTGATGGTTCGATCGAAATTGAACTCACAGGAACGGTGTATTCATCCAGCGCGCTTGAGTTGTTTTATAACCCTACCCAAGGTGCTAACTCAGCGCTTAGGTATAACATTTTGCGCGACGGCGCACTCATTCGTGAGAATAGCCCTGCAACGAGTCAGTTCGAGGCGGGGCTGGAAGTGAATACAAGCTACCTCTACGAAGTGGAAGCAGTGTTTGATGGCAACATCGTTGCTACAAACAACATCACATTGACAACATTCGATGACGGTAGTGGGTCAGCATCCGCGCCGCCTGTCGCTCTACCTGAGAGTGCATCACCATCAGTTGTCAATATCATGTTATCTGGTGCTGTGTATTCACCCTCTGCGCTAGAGCTGTTTTGGAATCGATCACCAGTAGCGAATGTGACTTATAACATTTTTCGAGACGGTGTATTGGTTCGAGAGCGTTCTCCAGCAGTAAGCCATTTTAGCGGACAGCTTCCTCCTAATAACACCTTCGTATTTGAAGTCGTGGCGCTGCTTGATGGCGATGCGGTTGCATCGAGCACGATTGAAATTGATACACGTTCTCGTTCGGTGTCTGAGCCCATTTTTTCAGGGCCACAACAGTCTGACATTGCCCCACTTGAAGACACCGAAACACCGTCAACACAGATTACCTCTGACGTCAGTAATCTGATCGCAGGCACAGTTACGTTCAGCGGTAGAGCCAATGATGAAAATGGTAGTGGTGTGGACCGAGTGTTTGTGAGTGTGCGCAACAACGACGGGTTGTTTTATTACGACGGTGCATTCCGGCCAGAGGATACCGAAAATTTCCGTCACCTGAACGTTGCTACGGGCACAGATCGCTGGACGATAAATTTTCCGCTACCCGCTGGCACTTATGAGGTAACGGCTCGTGCCCGTGATAGTGCGCGTAACCAGAACCCGCGCGTTCGAGACAGACGCACAGTGGTTGTATTGCCACGCAATAACATTCCCTCTGCAGATTCAGGGACGTTTGTTCAGGGCAATGCGTTGGTTTTTCCGGATGACGGGTACTACCAAGTCCAAACCGCAGATGGCTCACGAAACATTTGTGAAGGGGAGCGTTCCTGCGAAGTACCAGACGGCACCTACATCGTAATCAATCACTCTACAGGAGGTCGGTTCGACAATATCGTTGTCGGAATTGGTGGTACAGCCGGCAGCAGCCGGTCAGGCAGTGCTTCGGGTAACTGAACAGGAATAGTTGT
>CAYPMR010000199.1:0-3220 GCA_964411665.1 uncultured Granulosicoccaceae bacterium
AAACTCCAAATGTTTAAACTCCAACAATTACCCCAGAACAGAGAAACTTGAATCCTGGTTAATCTTTCGCTTTCTCGAAAAGAAGGATACATCCAGTGAATGATTGATGTAAGGCAGGTTAAATTTGAGTGGGTTGGCATCATGCTCATTCCCATCCTCACAATATGCGACAAGAGCCGCCATCATCTTGCCGGCAATTGGGGCATTTTTGTATTGATTTCCACTCGTACCACACGCCATGTAATAGCCACCCAGGCTGGCGTAGTCATAAATCGGTATCCAATCAGTTGATGCATCATAAAGATCAACAACGCCGCGGTTCTTCGACGGTAATCCTAACGATGGTACACGTTGAGCGAATCGCATGGCTTGCGCGGTGGACTGATCGGTAAAATCAGTCGGATACTCGGTGTCATTATCTACCCAAAAATGAGCATCACATTCAGGGTCTTCACTGCCGACAAGAATGTTGTTGCCATGTTCAGGGCGGCTGTAACAACCAATATCACTATCAGACACTATGGTTCCGAGATTTTCGTAATCAAATCCCTCTGGAGACGGTAGATGAACTACTTCTTGTCGTAATGGGCGGGTTGATATCGTCATTTCTTCGCTAACACCTGCCATCTTATTCACAAAAGACGAGCCCGGCCCTGCAACGTTGATGACAACAGGCGAATGAATCTCCTCTCCATCGGATAGCCTTACTCCTTTGACCCGACCGTCTTCTTTTAGAATGTCCGTAACCGCTATGCCGAGGCGAAATTCTGCTCCATGCAAACGAGCAGCGTCGGCCAAATTCTGTGACGATAAGGCAGGGTCAGTTACATAACCTGCTTTTGGCCAGTTAACCGCCCCTCGCAGGGTATGTCCATTCGACTCTCCAAACCCATCCTGATCAGGACGACGCACGGGCGCGTAACTCGACAGAGAGAAAATGGGAAAGCGTTTAGCAACCTCTTTGGCATCAATTTCTTCGAACGGTATATTAAGTGCAGCACTTTGTTCGATATGACGTGATAAGTAACTGTTGGTTTCAGTTTTCATCACCATACAGCCGCATTCTCTAAATTTAGCTAAAGTGGCTTCTGACGGCAACCCTAAATAATCTTGCCAATCACGCCAATAATGATATCCCTCCCAGGCAAATGCCGTTCCTTCAAGCGTTGAGTAATGCATACGTATGATTGCGCAGGACCCCGCCGTGGAGCCATGCCCAATTTGACGATTCCGATCTAGCGACAGTGTTTTCCAGCCAGCCTTTGCCATTTCAAATGCAGTGGCTGTACCGATAACACCAGTGCCGATTATTATTGCGTCAGGTGATTGCTTACTCATTTAGCTGCTTTGGAAGATGTAGGAAGGATATATGTCCAGTTTCTATCGGACATTGTTACACTGGCGTGCAACCAGATAGTTGAGTCTGGTTGCAGTCCGATACTAGGGAGCAAGCACTGTCGCATCGAATGTAAGTGTCTGCGAAGCGCCATTCGCAAGAGAAACCATTGTCCATGTGATCGTATTGGATAGATTAACAGTACCACCATTGCTAATGTTTGCAATACTACCAAATCCCGCTGGCACATTATCTTCTATCACGTAGTTGCTGGCAGTATTGGGACCATTGTTTTCAACAGTAATCGTGAACGTGATGACGTCGCCGATGTTTGGTGCGGTATTGTTTACAGACTTTGAAATCACAAGGTCAATCTCCCGATTGTCAAAAACACCAACCAGCTCCCGAACTGACAGATCAGGCCCTGGGCCTCCGATGTTGGAAATTCGCACAGCGCTGACGCCAAACAGAGTCACCGGTATCCCAGCACTTAACAGTGTTACGGTCTTCGGATCGTCAGGACCTATTGTATCCCCAATATTGACCGCAATACTGAGCGTAGATGCCGCACCACTATCGATGTAGTCAACTTCCAGATCAAAGGTTCTTAATTCACCATCGCCGTATAAATTACCCGCGTTTGACCAAATTTTTATTGCGGTCAAACCGTCTGCGGGCGCTGGGGAGAAATTAAAGGTTATTTCGTAATTGCTGGGAGTTGTGTTTCTGGGACAATAACCGTCGAAGTTGGCGATTGAGCCGTTGGACAGCACGCTCACTAAGTTTGAACAGGCAAAATTTAATATCCGAGGAGGAATGAAATTCTCAGTAACCGAATCAGCGGTTACCTCTACAGCTATAGCTGTATTCGCTATCATTGCCAGCGACAGGAAATTTGCGACGATTAGTTTTTTAAACAACAAGGCTTGCTGGTTTACAAATTGCGGATTCAACTTTTTTATTCTCTAACGGCTGATTTTTCCACTAAGCGTCGCCCATCTAAAAGCCTGGCTTCTGGTTCGTCGCGCATAGCCGCGCACCACATCGTATCCTGATCAGCCCACACACACAGGTAGCTTTTTACTGCAAATGTTATGCACATCAATGCTATTTTTATGCGCTGTTTAGCCGGTACTAATCCAGCATTGGATATATAGGGATCTATTGGACATTATCTGGTTGGTAAGCGCTCTCTGATCCGATCCTGCCAAACGTTGTTAGTAGTATATTTTTACTAGAGCGTCGGTACCGAGCATGCGTAACATGACCAGCACATCGTGTGACAGCAATTTGAGGTGGGTGCTGTTTTGATCGCGTTGTTTACAACTTCACGCTATGGTGTACATAGTGCTTTCATTTCAGCAATTGTGTCTCGCATCTTCTACTTTTAGAATGCCCGATCCCGTAAGTTGTATAGAACTATGAGAAGTAATACACGTGCTTAATTTTTTTAATACGCCAGAGGTTGTTCAAGCCAGTACGGCAGATAATATCTATGAATCTTTTCATTGGTTGCTAGATAACTTTGATGCTTCAACGTTTATCCATCATACCCAGCTCGTTTTGCCTAATTCATCTTTTTTCCCCGATAAAGCAAACAATGAGTTCGATATGGCAAAGGCAATATGCCAACGCATATTAGAACATTCTGCTCTAACGCACTGGCCATTCAAAATGGTGCCTGCGGATGAGTTTCATCAAGAAGCACCACCCTTGCTAGCACTCGATTGCAGCACACGCCCTTATACACTTGAAACGGAAAAAGCAAAAGAGATCGCAGCTAATAGCACTGAACAGTTATTGCTATCCTATTCCAGCACCATGATGAAAAAGCCAATGGATTTAGTGGCGAGCATGAGCAACCTGGTTGCACAACACTACTTA
>CAYPMR010000200.1:0-3218 GCA_964411665.1 uncultured Granulosicoccaceae bacterium
TTAGAGCTGATCCACCCCTGTAAAGTAATTGTTCAGCTGCACCTTGATGATAAAATTGCCTGCGGTTTGTTGATCTGATGCGATAACCTCTCTGATACGGCTAAATACGTTTGCGCATTCTTTCAATTTGTTGTTTTGGTTGTCTCAGTCGCACCAAATTGACCGCTGTAGTTATGCGACGATCGATACGTGTAGGGGCTAGATACAAGACAATAATCGGTTCCCGTTACACAAAGAATTTATTCTTTAGCCATCGATACAACGATCGACACTACCATCTGCACCACTATAGATGCCATTACAGGTATCACCTTGGAGAAAAATGATGGATAAATAACGAAATTTGAAACGCCCGGTCGCAGTGATCGCCGCAAGTATAGGGTTAACAGTGGGTTCTTATGTGAATGCCGAAATTTGCAGCAATAACACATTAAAGTGAATTATGGATCGCGGCAAGCCAGTTTGTGGAAAGCAGGGTGCTTTCTATAATCAAATTATTGAAAAAATATATGGTGTAGAGGTTGCTGCCTTCACGGGTAATGCTCAAGCGAAACAAGCCTTACGATATAACGTTTGATGATGTCGTAGCATGATGTCGTAGCCAAGTCATTGCCATAGCTCCGCCAAACACGCCACTACGGTGTGTAGTGGCGCGCCCTACAGATATTAAAGCAGATCAACAACCAGAACGTAAGCGTTGTTAGCGTCAAGGTATTCGGGCAAATCTTCCATGCCAGGTTCAAAAATCACCTGAATCCGGTCGCCAATGTTTCTGCCAAGCAGCGATTTGGACAAAAAGTCCGGCACGCCTGACGTCACACCGGCCTGAATAGCAACTGGCTCGTCAAAGGTATCAGTGTTTTCGATCAATTCTCCCATGGACCAGTTATACATAGTGTATCGCAGTACAACCGGATCGCCGAACTGAACGGTGCTTCCTGTACCTGATGAAAGTGTCCGTCTTGCTGAAAAAGTAGGCAAGGGACTTTGCGGGATTTCTACGCTGATGACCCCATTGGTCTCGGTAACTGCCGGGAAAGTAAAGTCGTTGGCAGTCATCGCAGTGCTTGGCTGTGCAGGTGTCTGTGCAGGCGTCTGAGCTACAGGACCAGGTGTCTGAACAACGGGGCTAACAGGGCCAGGTGATTGTCCAGCAGTACTTGGTGCTTGAATAGCCGTGTCTTCCGGTGATATGGAAGGGTTGCTATCGCTGCAACCTGCCGCAAGTGCAAGGAGACTGCCTGCTACCAACCATTTGCTTGTTTTGTTTGTGCTTGGTTTCATGTAAGAAGGCCTCAGTAGATACATTATAAGTACGTTATAAATTGGTTAAATTATGGGCGGGTTTGCACCCGCCATCATAAGGACTTTTCAGTAAACTACTTACTTGAAACAGTCAATGGAGACATCGGTAGCCAAACATCTTCCATTAAATAGGACCGACCATTGGCTTTGGTGGCACGTGCCATGTATTTATAGTGAGTGACGGCAAGTGCCACTATTTGATGGTCAGCAAGAGTGGAAAGCTCACCCTTGTCAACTATCGTATCGCTGTTAAGGTCATTCCAAACTGCCAGAGTTGAAAGTTCTTCATCTGTTAGTCTGTCATCACCGTTTTTATCCAGTGTAGCGAGTTCAGCAAATCCGTCTTCGTAAACGCCTGGAATGTTTCCAAACATGTACTGTCCTGAAATTTTACCTTTCGCATTTGCGGTAACCAGAATGCCAGCATTTGGTGCAAACCATTCGCTAAGTGATTCATCGAAACCATCATCGTTCAAATCTACGTTGAATTCACCTGATATAAGGTGTATTCGCCCGTTGTTTTCAAGGTCAATAGCGATGGGAGAAATGAAAGTCCGTGCGCACTCTGTCAAATCAGAAACTACATTGTTTTCAACTGCTGCAACAAAGTGGATTGATACTTGGTCGTATCCATAGTCAGTGCCATTCCATTCGGTTTCGAATAAACCTATGTAAGGAATTCGGTGAGGATTTGGATTATTGCCTACAAATATTCTATGAGTGAAATCTGTGGAATCAACTGTGGTAACAAGATTGCGATCTCTGTCGTACATATTATAGTTGGGTGCGAAGCCGGGTATTGATGCATTAAAAACGTCAACGCCACCATTGTTTGATGCACCACCTGTTTCAACTCGACAAATCGGTGCGTCAGGTGCTGTTGGTGGGGCAGGTGGTATAACTTCATCGAGAGTGACAAGCACTGTCGCTGTGTCATATGAGCCACATGCGCCGCGTAAACCATAGTTTATTGAGTAGACGCCAAATTCGGTTGTATTACTAACAACGAACAGTTGATTTACTGCATCGTATGCAACATCGCCAGGTAGGTTATGCCCTAGCAAATCTACAGTATTAACAGCTTCGCATGGCGCATCGTTGGATAAAATATCGATTACGAAATCCACGCCTACGTCAAAGGCTACTTCATCATCATTGGCTACTGTAGGATCCAATGCTACAGGCAGCCGTACAAACCCACCGTTTACATTCTGGATAGTACAGGCTGAGTCTGGTGGTGTATTTCCATCTCCAGGCAAGTTGATCAATGTGGTCCTGCCGTTTGCGTTGATAGAGCTGGTGCCCGGCTCAGGCAGGCCGGAAGCAATTGTGGATTCGTGACCATCAGGTGTTCTAAAGCGCACACGGTAAGTGCCGTTGACCAAACTGTCAAAAACATAGCTGCCGTTGCTGTCGGTTCTCGTCTGTTCAATGAGCTCGGAATCAGCATTAAGTAGTCTCACTCTAATATTCGAGAGCACGTTGTCACTACTGTCATTGAATACACCGTTTTCATTCAGATCTACCCATGCAACTCCGCATATTGCATTATCTGCCGGCGGTACTACTGGTGGTATTGCTACAAACGGGACATCCACACCTTCTACATCAGGCGCTGCTTCGGTCAAACAAATATCACCCGTTATTCCATTTGCATCGGCATCATTGTCTGAGCCCGGTTGTCCGAATTGCAGAGTTGCGTCAACGGCATTAAAAGCAATGGCGTAACAAACATCAACATCCAGATCACCAAGCAGATACTCACCAGAACTGTTTGTAGTTGTTTGGTCGATCAAATCTCCGTTTTGAAATAGTGTTACGGCTGTTCCAGAAATACGGCTATCACCGTTGTCCAGAATGGAGTCATTGTTTTCATCGAAAAACGTTACACCGCTGATTGACCCTTTAGTAGG
>CAYPMR010000201.1:0-3213 GCA_964411665.1 uncultured Granulosicoccaceae bacterium
GCAGTGGGTTCAAGTACGGATGTAAAATGTACTCAACCCGCGTACAAACAACATCTGTACCATCGAGAATGTATTGATTAATCCTTTGGCAGCACTTTCCAGAGATGAAAAAGCCCGTATGGTTTACATTTTGCAGGTAGCCGCTTATAGTTTCCTTTACAAGCCAGCACTCATACTGCTCGGTAAATATTTAGGTGGTGGGTAAGGAGCAGTTGCTACAGCATGAAACCAACAAGTTCGTCTGATCCGGATCATTTTCACCGGGTCGTCGATTGTCAGTGGGGTTGTCCAGCCCACACTGATGTCCCCCGCTATATTCGTCAAATCGCTCAGGGCGATTTCACCGCTGCGTATCTCGAAAATCGCAAATCCAATGTATTTCCCGGTGTGCTGGGCAGAGTCTGTGACAGACCCTGCGAACCTGCCTGTCGTCGTGGGCGGCTGGATGAAAAGCCGGTTGCTATCTGCCGGCTAAAGCGTGTGGCTGCGGATCTGTCTGATGATATCCGCGATCGACTGCCCCCCAAGGGGCCCTCAAACGGAAAAAAGATCGCCTGCGTCGGTGCCGGTTGCGCCTCACTGACCGTCGCCAATGACCTGCTCCCACTTGGCTATGACGTCACTATCTTCGAGCAACACAATAAACCGGGTGGGCTGATGCGCACCAACATACCGTCGTTCCGACTGCCGGCAGAGGTACTTGATGACGAGATTGACCTGATTGTGGAGCGCGGTGTTGATCTGCGGTTGAACACACCGATCAACAGCATGAAGCAGCTACTGGACGAGAATTTCGATGCCGTATTTGTCGGCACTGGAGCACCACGTGGCAAAGACCTCGATCTTCCCGGGCGTAACGATAGCAAAAACATTCATATCGGCATCGACTGGCTGGAGTCAGTAGCCTTTGAACACACTGAAACCATCGGTAAAAAGGTATTAATTATTGGTGTGGGCAACACCGCCATGGATTGTTGCCGCTCGGCACTGAGGCTAGGTGGAGAGCACGTATCAGTAATCGCTCGCAAGCCACGCAACTGGTTTAAAGCCAGTGACTGGGAACTGGAAGATGCTGAAGAAGAGAATGTAGATATTCTGGTTAATCATTCTCCCAAAGCATTCGTTGTCGAAAACGGTGTGCTCAAGGGCATGACGTTCGACAAACTTCACTACGATATTGACGAGAACGGCGAATTATCAAAGCCCGAGATCATCGAGGAAATCTTTCTGCCCTGCGATGACGTGATTCTGGCCATAGGTCAGGATAATGCTTTCCCGTGGATAGAACGTGACCTTGGGCTGGGCTTTGATAAATACGATACGCCAGCTGTTGATGAGAAAACCCACGGTGTTGAGTTACCCGGAATATTCTTTGGTGGTGATTCAGCATTCGGCCCGAAAAATATCATCTGGGCAGTCGAACACGGACACCGCGCCGCGATATCCATTCACAAATACTGCAGTGATCAAGACATCCATGATCGCCCGCCACGTGGTATGAATTTATTGTCTACCAAAATGGGCATACACGAATGGAGCTACTCGAACGACTACGACAACTCTGCAAGACGACAGATGCGTCATGTTGAGCTAACCGAACGTTTTAAAAATATTCGCATAGAGGTTGAACTGGGTTTCGACCCCGAACAAACCGCCAGCGAAGTTGAACGATGCCTTAACTGTGACGTACAAACCGTATTCAGTGCAAAAGATTGTATCGAATGCGATGCCTGCATGGATGTCTGTCCGGTCTACTGTCTGACTATTACCGACAACGGTGACGAGGCTGACTTACGCACTCGTCTGCGTGCCCCTGCAACCAACACTGAACAAGTGCTGTTTGTCTCGGATGCCCTGCCACAAACCGGTAAAGTGATGGTTAAAGATGAAAACGTCTGTATCCATTGTGGCCTGTGCGCAGAACGTTGCCCCACTGGTGCCTGGGATATGCGTAAATCAGAATTGATCGTGCCATACGCTAACAGTGCAAAAGCAAATGCCAGTTAAAAACCGGGTAAACGATTTTGTTATAAAGCTTGCCAACGTCAACGGTACCGGTTCGGCCAGTTCCAACGGTTTATTAATGAAGTCCATCTTTAGGATGGGCATACCGGTAGTCGGCAAGAATTTTTTCCCGTCCAATATCCAGGGTCTTCCCACCTGGTACGAAATCCGTGTCACCAAAGACGGTTACACCTGTCGTACCGGCACCATCGATATCATGATTGCGATGAATGCGGAAACCTACGATGCCGATCTGGCAGAATTGCGCCCTGGTGGCGTTTTTCTCTATGACTCCACCTGGCCCCGAAAAAATCTGTTGCAACGCGACGACATAACAGTCCTCGGTATTCCTTTATCTGCCATGTGCAATGAAGCTTTCGAGTCTGCACGTGCCAAGGTACTGATGAAAAATGTGGCCTATGTAGGTGCATTGGTCGCGCTACTGGATATCGAAATGCAGGTTGTGGAATCGTTACTACAGGAGACCTTCTCGGCCAAGCCGCATTTAATGGATTCGAACATGCAGGCTATTCGCATGGGCTACGACTATGCGATGGAAAATTTCCAATGCCCACTGGATATGCGCCTGGAGCGGCTGAACAAGACAGATGGCTACGTTATGGTCGATGGTAACACCACCGCCGGTTTAGGCTCTGTCTATGCAGGCGCTACAGTCGTTAGCTGGTACCCGATAACACCGTCGACTTCTTTGATTGATGCATACAGCAGCTTCTGCAAGCAACTGCGTGTCACTGAAGACAGTGATGGCAATGCGGTTAACAATTATTGTGTCATTCAGGCAGAAGATGAACTGGCAGCCATCGGTATGGTGCTCGGTGCCAACTGGAATGGTGCTCGCGCATTTACCTCAACCAGTGGACCCGGTATCTCACTGATGAGTGAATTTCTCGGCCTGGCCTACTACGCCGAAATACCTACGGTTATTTTTGATGTTCAGCGGGTCGGACCTTCGACCGGTATGCCCACTCGCACACAGCAGTGTGACATAACCTCTGCTGCCTACGCATCGCACGGTGACACACGCCATGTGTTGCTGTTCCCTGCTGATCCCAGTGAATGTTTCGACATGGCTTTACAGGCTTTTGATCTTAGTGAACGTCTACAAACCCCGGTAATCGTTCTATCGGATCTCGATATTGGCATGAACGACTGGATGATCAAAGAGATTCAATGGGATGACACTTATCA
>CAYPMR010000202.1:0-3204 GCA_964411665.1 uncultured Granulosicoccaceae bacterium
ATCTGCCAATACCGCGATTGAATGTGTCTATACAGCGAATATAAAGGCGCAGCAACTTCATTGCTGTGTTGTCCTGAGCAGGTGACTTTGCTGAGTTCTTTGAGTATATTGCAAGCTCTTTGTCAGAGAAGATTGGGCAAAGCAATTGCGCACTAAAAAAGTCACGAAAATAGTGCTAGTCAGAGAATCTTGAGTCCAGGTATTTTCCATTGTACCCTTGCAATGCCCGATTTCTATAGAGTATTCGTCAGAGTTCAGTAGAATGTCAATAAGCATACAGTCTATTTTTTCACCAAGGGTGATGCACGGGCATCGCAACTTATAAAGAGCTTTGTAAGTGTCGAAAAATCCAATCAATTTTAAAGATAAATTTGCCAAATTCTCGGATCAATGGTCGCCAAGAGTGGTGGCTGAAATGAATGATTATCAGTTTAAACTGGTCAAAATCGAAGGCGAATTTGTTTGGCATGATCATGCAAATACGGACGAAGCTTTCATTGTGATAGAAGGGACAATGACTATTGAATTCAGAGATGGCCGTGTTGATCTTGGCGCAGGTGAGATGTTCGTCGTACCTAAAGGCGTAGAACACAAGCCTTATGCAAAAACTGAATGCAAGGTTATGTTGCTTGAGCCTCGAGGTGTAGTTAACACCGGCAATACTGGGGGCTCACTCACCGCCGATAACGATGTATGGGTTTAAACTTGTTGGCAGGAGTTGTGTTTTAACAGCTGTTTTTATTGACTAACAACACACGTATTCGCCATCCAGGGGCTTGGGTTGCATTTACGCAATGCTGGTAATCGTGAGGGGAGTCGATCAGTAATACATCTGAAATATATCAAATGAATTTCTTGATGTCGCGAGATCTGGATAAGCCCTGCTTGGCTCTATCAAACCAAAGACGTGAAAGATAATTGTCTTTTGGAAGATCAAGGCTCAGATATTTTGCCGCTTCAGATGTATGGCGATCTTTTAAAGCCGTGTATAAGCCACTGGCTTTTCCGGGTTCGCCCAGTTCCTCGTTTGCCATACCTTCACTAAACAGAGCTGTGTCATAGTACTTGGAATCAGGGTACTGGCTACGCAGTTGAGCCATGGTATCGCGCGCTCCAGCATGATCTCCGGTATCCAGCAGTTGGATATAGCCACGCATGTATAGAGCGTCGTCTGCATAAATACTGTCTGGCTCTTCAACCAGTAACTTATTCAAGCTGATAATCGCACCAAGGTGATCGTTTTTCTCTCGTTTATTGACCGCACTCAAGTATTGTTTGAAATCTGCGCCATCACCATGTGATTCTGATTCACTGAGTACTGGGAATTTGATAGAAGCTTCGCGTTTGTTTATTGTTGCCGGTTTGCCCGCAAGATAATCTTTGTAGGTATCGGCTGATTTTTCAAAATCACCGTGAGCTTCAAGTGCTTCGGCCTTGTAGAAATTTTGCTCGTTCAGGTTGGCCGCTCTAGTAACTTGCTGAATTATGTCGTAATCGATATTTAGTGCTGCGACCTTCTGACCATCTGTCAGGGGCGCAAAAGTCACATCTATCGAAATTTGTTCAGTGGGATTGAGAGTGAGTTCGCCAATGAAGCTGGTTTGAAATTCTTCAGCATTTTCTCCAAGGAGTTGCAATCCATGTATTGGATAGATATCTCCACTGCGATTGGATAATTCAATTGTCTGTGTACTTGTGGTGCCTACACCACGCGTACCAAAATAGAAATCGAGACCCGAGGCAACCAGAAAGTCTGCTACTGGTTCTTCGTTGTCAGCACTACCACCACTACCACCACTGTCACCACCACACGCTGCAATTAAAGACAAGCACAATAAGGACAAACACGGCAGTTTTCCCAGCTTTATATATTTTTTTGTGGCTGCTGCTGAGCATTCCAAAATGAAATTTTGCATCATCATCACACGTAGGTACAGTTACAGGAATTACCGAAATAGGATAGTTTACTTACTGCTTGGCAGAACTATCTGCTGTTTCTTCTTCAGATTTGAAATAGTTCAGTGCCTGATGACAGTTTTCCAAAGCGCGATCAAAGTCTTCTGCGTTGGCTGCAGGCGCATTTTTAAGTTCCTGCAATATTGTCATTTCCTGTTTTGCTTCAGCAATGTGTTTCTTGATTCTGGTTGATGCGTTGTTCAATGCATCAGCAATTTCTCCAAATTCGCTATTGTCACTTTCGCGCAAACGAACATCAAGATCACCTTCGCCAATCTCTCTCAGCGCGCGTTTGATAGCAAGAATAGGATGCCCGAGTTTACGTACAATATAAGTACCTATGCCGACAGTGACCAACACATTGATAATCAGCATTGCAACTATCCAGCGTCCGATTACAGCTGTGAGTCCGGGTAATGATTCGTTAAACAGCTCCATGTCCTCTGACACAAAGAATAAAGGCGCCGCGCCTTCAATCAGCTTGCCCAGAATCGTATGATAGAAAATACCTACCAGCATTGTTGTAATGACAAGGTATATACTGGCAAGCAACATAACCCGACGAATCTCTCTCGCCTGAAAAGTTTTATCGCGAAAAAGTGCCAGTAAAAAATTAGAATCAGATGAACGAGCCATGGCCATGTAAATGTGCTCCTTATTACAAAGCAAATTGAACGTATAGTGAAATTGTCGGCATTTCAGTTATCAACTTGACCTTTGGTAACATGAAAGCAATGCTTGCCTTGTCGTTCAATTGAATGATGCAATAGAATGCTTAATGTGTATTAAAAATAATCGATATGACCAAATCTAACGACAAGAATAGTACCAACGGTGCTGCTGATGCCGGCTTGGTTGATGAGCGTGATCTTCAATTCAGACAAATGGCTGACAGTTTTATAGATGTAGCTAACGGTTGTTGCGAGAAACAGAAGCCTGCGATGGTGAGTTCCTCGTTTTTGTATGGTGCTTCACGATTTTGTGCATTTGTTGTCGCTGCAAAAACAGGTAGCCGTGATAACTATAATGCTGAACGTGATGCGGCTATTGAATATTACACTAGTGAATTCAAAACCATGCTTGAAGAGAATTTAAATGATTACAGCAGAGTATTTGATAGCGATGAATGATCGCAAACATTTCTATTAAGATAATTTTGATAGTTGTTGTGATTCACCTTGTAGTTCGCTAATTGATTCGCAAAGATGCACCACCCATACAGTTGTTGTTCAGACAGCTAAATCTAGT
>CAYPMR010000203.1:0-3151 GCA_964411665.1 uncultured Granulosicoccaceae bacterium
CGTTAGCAGGTAAACCACCTGCCCCGCTATCGATTATTCGGGGCAAGAGGTCACAAACAGCTTTTATATCACTTGGAGTGATAGGCCTTGCTTACTGCATAGCTATCTTCAAACCAGTTCCACAGTATAATCTTACCGTTGCGAACTTTAGCGCGAAGGGCGAAAGCGAATTCACCGGTATCAGCACCGGAGTGGGTTGTAGTTCCACTCATTTTGCCAAAAACCGCAACAGTATCGCCCAAGGCAAATGCATCAGAATTCTCCCAGAAGGTGGGTTGGAAATTCTCACTGAAAACACCAAGAAACTGGTTAATTTGCGCTCTGCCCTGCCATGGGCCAATCCACGGCATCGATTTATCACCCTCGTTTTCCCAAACCATATCATCCGCCATTAATTTTGATACGGTATCCATATCACCGGATCCAACGGCTCCCATAAAGGCCATGACAATATCAAACGCTGCCTGACTTTCGGCATCCATTTGTGAAGCGTGTGAGTGTAGGCTGACAGTGAAGGCCATTACAGCCGCGAGTAAAGCGTTACGTACTATTCCCGAATTCATTTAATGTTCCCGTTAGATGAATGATGTAATCAACATTTACTCACTTCGCAGTTGTTGTAACGCCCCAGCCCAATCTTCAACATGGTAGGTGCGGACAATCTTGCCGCTCTCAACGGTGTGGATATCAATAGTAAGAATGTCAAAACTTTTACCTTTGCCATCTACGCCGAACAACGGGCCAGCAGGTGTTCCTGTCGCGCGACCTCGAACAACAACTTTACTGCCTTCCTGAATCATTTCTTTAACCTCCCAGTTTAGGTCGGGCATCAGTTTGGCGAAGAACCCGCTTACCTGACCGATAAACTGATCGCGCTTTTTTGTGGTACCAGAATAATCTCCAATGCTCTCCCAGTTTTGTGTTGTGGCCTCTTTGAAAGCGATCGCCTGTTCATCAGAGGCTGGATTACTCAGAAAATCGTAAAACGTTTGCACTATTGCCTTGTCGTCAGCGATGGCGCTGTGCATCGCTGAGCCGGCAAGTAACGCGGCAGATACCAGCCATACTTTTAAATTTCTCACTTGTCTGTCTCCTAGGTATTTGGAAATTGCAGTTGATGGATCAGGACTTGATCCATGAGAAATGCTAAGACAATGACATTTAAATTAAAATATAGGACAATTGATTTTCACTGTTCGGAATAATTGCATAATGCTGGATGAGCTTCGACAAATCGCCATTTTTGCCAAAACGGTCGATCACGGATCTTTTCGTGCCGCAGCACAAGCGCTAAGGCTATCGCCATCCGTTGTCAGTCATCATGTGGGGCAACTGGAAAAGAACCTCGGCACCGCACTTCTTTATCGCTCAACCCGCAAGCTGTCACTAACCCCTGACGGAGAACGATTGCTTGAAGCCGCACATAACATGATCAATGCGGCAGAAACCGGTCTTCAGCTTATCTCGCAACAAAGCAACGAGCACTCCGGGGTGTTGCGCGTTACTGTGCCTGCGCTTTTTACCCAATCTTTTCTGACAGAACAATTAGCTGAATTCACTCTTGAATATCCTAAAGTACATTTAACTTTGGATTTCTCAGAGTTTCGAAGAGATTTAATCGCTGATGGTTTTGATCTGGCAATCCGAGCTGGCGATATGAAAGACAGTTCTCTGAAATCACAATTGCTATTTACCTTTGATCGTCGGTTAGTCGCATCACCCACTTATCTCAATTCCCGAGAGATACCTGACTCACCGAGTGACCTGAACAATTGGGATTGGTTGGAGCTTGCTCCTGTGCGGGACAAAAAAACACAGTTTACAAAAGGACGCAAACGTCAGCTTGTGAATAAGAAGCATTCCCGAATAAGCGCTAACAGCGCACACGCTTTAGTAAATTTGGCACGAGCAGGAACCGGGATTGCCCTGGTACCAGCGTTTCTTGCCGAGTCTTATGTTGACGCTGGAGAGTTGGAGTTGGTTTTACCCGATTGGACGATAGAACCGATCAAAGTATTTTCTGTTTGGCCGGCCAACGTACCAAAGGATGGTCTGATAAAACATCTGGTGGATTTTCTAAGAACGAAACAGCAACAATAATTGATTTGTACCCAGCGGAACAAATACTGACTCTACAAATTTTTTGCAAAATTTTTTACCAAACAGCCATATCATGCCGTGCGCACCATGCTTCATGTTCGGTTCGTTCTGTGTCAGTTGGCAACACTACTGGCATGGCACCCCTTTTGTTGATTGCGGCACTCGTACCATCTCCCGCCATGTGTTCAGGCTCTTCGAAACTCATCGCTTCCTGGCCGCCCGTCATACGCAGATAGACATCAGCAAGTATTTCAGAATCAAGCAATGCGCCATGCAGAGTGCGATGGGAGTTATCCAGATCGAGCCGGGCGCACAATGCATCCAGTGAATTGCGCTTTCCGGGATAGAGTTTACGTGCCAGAGCTAGTGAATCACACACCTCGCACAGGGTTGCTACTTGCTCTTGTCTACCGGCCTGTTGCAATTCGTTATTCAGAAATCCGACATCGAATGGTGCATTGTGAATGACCAGTTCATCTGCGCCGCCAAGATAGCTTAGGAATTCTTCTGCAATTTCATCAAAGCGCGGTTTGTCATGAAGAAATTCGTTGGTAATTCCGTGCACTTCCATCGCCCCCGGGTCAATCTCCCGATCCGGTTGTATATAATGATGGAAGTTGTTACCTGTTAGTCGTCGATCAAGCAGCTCTACCGCACCAATCTCAATGATGCGATGGCCAGCGGAGACTTCCAGACCAGTTGTTTCTGTATCCAGTACAATTTGTCTGCTCATAACAGCGGTTTGCTCATGGTGGCGATCGGCTCATGGTGGCAATCTGCTCATGGTAGCCATCTGCTCACAAAGACGGCAATGCGAACTTATTTTTTTTCCAGCATTTCATCGATACCAAGATTGGCAAGCGTATCGACCCGTTCATTTTCCGCATGACCACTATGTCCCTTAACCCAGTGCCAATCAATACGGTGAAGTTCAAGGAGCTCATCGAGCTGACTCCATAAATCAGCATTTTTAACCGGCTTTTTGGAAGCCGTTTTCCAATCCCGTTTCTTCCAGTTTTCCAGCCATTCAGTACATCCCTTCATGACATAG
>CAYPMR010000204.1:0-3134 GCA_964411665.1 uncultured Granulosicoccaceae bacterium
GCATCATCTGGTGCGTCTGAATCATTTTGAGCCGCTGATTGCCAGGGCGCATTTCCTTCAAACGGATTTTGACCGCCCGATTGCGCTAACAGAGCATTCTCCAGTGTGCGTATGCAGACTATCTGGGACGACTGACCAAGACGTGCTGTTGCCTCAAGTGCAGGAAATGATTTAAACGCCGACAGTCTTGCCAATCCCCGACAGAACGCATCGTCTGCATAGACTTTAATGCTTGTCGGTAACAAGGGTTCAGCAACAGGATGCCCACCCCAGCACCACAATGAATTAACCGGTAACAAGCCTTTTTGTTCACGTTCGTTGTTAACCGGATGCTCATGCAACAGCATTTGAATTTCAGTCAACATCTGTCGCATCAGCAGCGACTGCTGATCAGGCTTCATGAAAGCAACGACATTTCGATCGCTTACGCGTGACAATGGTTCGGTGCGCAGCTGCGAGCCATCCATACCCACGAGATACCAGCGTGACTGTTCACCCTGAAAAAATACCAGACCACGATCGGCAAAATGCTTGTTCATGCTGTCCAACAGGGAGTTTTCTTCATCTGTAGTTAACTGCAGCGCATTGGCAGCGTGCAAACGGGCATGATCGGGCTCCGCATGTATATGCACCGGATCAGCGCGAGTCACTAGAGCGTGTTCTTCGCCAGTATCTGCAACAGCCGTACATACTGCAGTCGGTATGGCATAAGGTTTGAGTGGATTATGTCCAAGTGCCTCCAATACACCCTGTTCTGCCGTTACAATCGCACTGTCGATACGGCTGCCTCGGGTGAAGAACTTGAGAATAGAGGTGCGATTTAATAGCAGATGACTGAATTCCGGCTCCTGCAGGCCAGGGACGATGACAGACACCTGATATGGATTGAATTTAAGCACTGGATCGTTTGTTGTATGGCACTATGGATTGTGACCAGACTAAGCTAATGAGATTAAATTTGCTATTCGCTGCATCTGGTTGGAACCCTCGAAGTTAAATCAAGACTAAAGAGATACAATACTACTTCAAGTATCGTTTTTAATTAACAATCGCTTTTTCCTGACAGATTCTTATAACAAAAACCAAGGCAATTAACGGCTAGTGAAGAACAAAAATTTTATTCTGCTTTTGGTTGCTGTTTTGGTAATCGCATTTTTTGTCTTTGATCTGGGAAGATTTCTCAGTCTTGACGCACTAAAAAGCAGCCAGGCCTCGCTGGCCAACTTCTACCAGGAAAATCCACTGCTGACCATAGGCGGGTTTTTTCTTGTGTATGTCGCCGTTGCTGCACTATCCCTGCCCGGCGCCGCCATCCTGACACTTGCCTCGGGTGCGCTGTTTGGTCTTGTTGTCGGCACTATTGTCGCATCCTTCGCCTCAACCATTGGCGCAACACTGGCATTTCTTGCTTCCAGATTTTTACTGCGCGACTGGATAATGAGCAAATTCGGCTCTCGCTTGCAGACTTTCGATGACAACATCGAGAAGGACGGCGCTTTCTATCTGTTCACCGTTCGGCTGGTGCCGATTTTTCCTTTTTTCCTGGTTAACCTCGGAATGGGACTGACCAAGATCAAAACGTCAGTTTTCTATGTGGTCAGCCAAGTAGGCATGTTGGCAGGCACGGCCGTTTTCGTAAACGCCGGTACGCAATTGTCCAAATTGGATTCACTATCGGGTATCTTGTCACCCGCGATTCTTTTCTCTTTTGCCCTACTGGGTATTTTTCCACTGATAGCCAAAAAAGTGATTGATATATTCAAAGCAAAGAAAGTCTACGAAGGCTACGAACGCCCCAAAAAATTCGATCGCAACATCGTTGTGATTGGCGCCGGTTCCGGTGGCCTGGTCTCCGCATATATTGCCGCTGCAGTAAAGGCGAGTGTCTCGTTAATTGAGCGAGACAAAATGGGCGGCGACTGTCTTAACACCGGCTGCGTACCGTCCAAAGCCTTAATTAAAACGGCCAAGCTGAAACATCAGATTGACGAGTCTGCCAAGTACGGCATTAAAACCGCGTCTGCTGAATTCGACTTCAAGGATGTAATGGCAAGAGTCCACAAGATAGTGGAAACCATAGAGCCACATGACTCAATCGAGCGTTACACCAATCTAGGGGTCGATTGCATAACAGGCGAAGGCAAAATAACCTCACCCTGGACAGTTGAAGTCAATGGTAAAACACTGACCACAAAAAACATCATCATTGCCACAGGTGCACGCCCTTTCGTGCCACCCATACCTGGCCTTGATCAGGTTGACTATTTAACCTCAGACAACCTGTGGAACCTGCAGGAATTACCAAAGAAATTGGTTGTACTGGGCGGTGGCCCTATTGGTAGCGAACTGGTGCAGGCATTCAATCGCCTCGGCTCAGAAGTCTGGCAAGTAGAGATGATGCCGCAGATCATGAATCGCGAAGACCCTGACGTCTCTGAACTGATCACTCAGAAGTTCATAGACGAAGGCGTTCACATCATGACCAACACCAAGGCGGTTGGCATTGAGAAAACGGCTGAAGGCAAATTCCTGTTGTGCGAAAACGCTAACGACCCAAGTGACACATCACGCATTGAATTCGACGAAATTTTATTGGCCGTTGGCCGCTCTGCACGTCTGACAGGCTTTGGCCTTGAAGAGCTGGACATCGAAACCAACAGAACAGTCGAAGTAAACGAGTACCTGCAAACCAAGTTCCCCAACATTTACGCTGTCGGTGATGTCGCTGGCCCCTACCAGTTCACCCACACAGCTTCTCATCAGGCTTGGTACGCAGCTGTAAACTCTTTGTTCGGCTTCGCAAAGAAATTCAAAGCCGATTACAGAGTGATTCCCTGGGCAACCTTCACCGACCCGGAAGTCGCACGCGTTGGATTAAACGAAACCGAAGCCAAAGAGAAAGGCATTGCTTATGAGGTCACCACCTATGGCCTTGACGATCTGGATCGCGCAATCGCTGACAGCTCAGCTCATGGCTTCCTGAAAGTACTAACCATACCCGGTAAAGACAAGATCCTGGGTGTCACAATGGTTGGCGAACACGCCGGCGATCTTATCGCCGAGTTCGTCACCGCAATGAAATACAATATAGGTTTGAATAAGGTGCTGGGTACTATTCATATTTACCCCACTCT
>CAYPMR010000205.1:0-3070 GCA_964411665.1 uncultured Granulosicoccaceae bacterium
TTAACACCACTGTGGGAAGTTTTTATCCGACCGCGCAACGGTTTACATCACAAACATGTAGGAAGTTTGCACGCTGCTGATGATGTACTGGCATTGCGAGCAGCCCGTGATGTGTATACCCGGCGCGAAGAGGGCAATTCCATTTGGGTAGTGCGTTCATCGAGCATTATCGCCTCAGATCCTGATCGAGCAGCCGAGAACTTCGAGCCTGCCGCAGACAAAGTTTATCGTCATCCAAGCTTCTACGACATACCCGACGATATTGAGAATATGTAGTGCAATTGGTAATGATATTAAATCGCAGTCTATCCAATTGCCTGGTTTTCCAATCGAGACAGAAGGTTTTTACAGGCAATAGTCATAGAAAATATCAGTGAGTCACTCTCCAAAAAATCAACTTGCCGGGCACTCATCACTCGCTATCACTGTGTTGCGACTGGCAGATGATCATTTGGTGCTGGGCCATCGCTTGTCCGAATGGTGCGGGCACGCACCTATGCTCGAAGAAGATCTTTCCATGCCTAACATGGCGCTTGATCTTTTAGGGCAGTCTCTGGCTTTGTACGAGTACTTGGTCGATGTAAATGCTACAACAGAGGTTGGTGCAAGCAGCCCTTCCTACGAAGCATCATCGCGTTTTGATTCAGCCGACGCTTACGCGTATTTACGTCGCGAAAAAGAATACCTGAATTGTTTGCTGGTCGAAAAGCCAGATCAGGACTTTGCCTTCGCGATGCTCAAACAATTCTATTTTTCAGCATTTATGCTGCCGTTCTGGCAGATCATGCAAACATCAACGGATGAACAACTATGTGCAATAGCTGCAAAGGCCGAACTTGAAATAACCTACCATTTACGTCACAGCGGTGAGTGGGTGATCAGACTCGGTGATGGTACGCAAGAGAGCCATCAGCGAATGCAGGATGCCGTAGATTACCTGCACCGCTATACCGGTGAATTGTTTTTCACTGATGCACACTACGATAGCTGTGTTGATGCTAGACAGATGCCGGACCTGTCAGTCATAAAGGCCAAGTGGGATGCAACAGTAAAGGATGTCTTCGAGCGTGCATCGCTCGTCACACCGGAAGTTAAATTCACACAGGGTGGTGGCAGAGAAGGACGACACACTGAGGATTTTGGTTTTCTACTGGCAGAGTTGCAATACATGCAGCGGGCCTACCCTGGTGCCCAGTGGTAACCTCAGTGGTAACAGAACTCTCGGACAAAGAATTGTTAGTGCAGCAGTGGATAGAGACAGCAGATGCGGCAGCCCGTGCAGTACCTGATCCCGAATTACCTTTTTTAACTGTTGGAGATTTAGGTATTTTGCGTGGTATTGAATGCCACGATGACACACTATGTGTAAAAGTATCGCCGACTTATACCGGTTGCCCGGCAGTAGCAGTTATTGAACAAACCATTGCTGAAGCAGTTAAAAATTCTTTGCAGATGCAAAAACAAGCAACACCCAATAAGGGTGATCTCCCCAAAGTTGTTGTTGAGCGCACATTCTCACCTGCCTGGACAACTCGAGACTTGACCGAGGAGGGTAGGCGCAAGCTTCTTGCCAACGGAATTGCACCGCCACAATCACAATCTCAGGGAAGTCAGTGTGACAGTCAGCCAAAAGATGCAGTGAATACGGGTACCGTTACTTTTTTAGATCCAGCCTCTGGAACGGCTACTGGTGTTAATAGCACCGATAATACACCCGACTTTTTTTCTACTGTCGAAGTTGCTTGCCCGCGTTGCGAGTCGGCCAATACAACAAGACTGTCTGCATTTGGTTCGACTCCCTGTAAAGCACAGTACCGCTGCGATAGCTGTCAGGAACCATTCGATTACTTCAAGTGTTTAGGTCATGACTAATACCACACGGGCACGCTTTCATAGTCTGCTTCTCACCAAGGTGCGTTTGCTAACGGAAGATTCAGTCGGACTAACCTTTTTAGTGCCAGATGAATTGTTGGAGCAATACCGTTTTAAACCCGGACAGTACCTGACATTGAAGAGTGATATTGATGGACAGTCGGTGCGGCGATCCTATTCAATCGCCTCCGGTATTGATCAGCCAAATCGACTCGAAGTAGGGATCCGGCAAGTGCCAGGAGGGCTATTTTCAAGCTATGCCTGTGCGATGTCAGCAGGTGTGTTCGTTGATGTAATGACACCTCAGGGCGTGTTCACTGCAGAACCGGGTAAAGATGTATCGAAGGACCCCCGTCACTTTCTGTTTATCGCAGCAGGCTCGGGAATCACGCCCTGTTTATCGATTATAAAATCTCAGCTTGTGTCAGACCCCCAGGCAGTGTGCACTCTTGTGTTTGGTAATCGCACATTCGATAGCATGATGTTCGCCGATGACATCAAAGCGCTGAAAGATCGCTATACCGACCGCCTCTCGATTATTAATGTGCTAAGCCAGGAGCGCCAGGAATCGTCGCTGTTAGCCGGACGAATCGATGCAGCGAAACTCGATACTTTTCTCGACACCGGTTTGTTGAGCGACAATCACTGGCACGCTGCATATTGCTGTGGCCCCGAGCCGATGCTCGATGAGGTAACCAAGTGGCTCGAGAACACGCGTTTGTCACCAGAGCAAATTCATCGTGAATTGTTTGTCTCCTCTGGTAACAACTCAGACACCACATCAAAATCCACTTCTACAGTAACAACAGAAAAAAATTCACTCTCCAGCACCGATGCGCAGCTGCATATAAAAATAGACGGCACTGAACGAACAATTCCGTTGCGTGCCACCTCTGAAACAGTACTGGAAGCTGCAACCCGTGCAGGACTTGAATTACCCTTTTCCTGTGCCGGTGGCATGTGTTGCACCTGTCGATGCAAAGTTCTGGAAGGAGAAGTAGCAATGGACGCTAACTACTCACTGGCGCGCTGGGAAGTTGAAGCAGGCTATACACTTGCCTGCCAGTCACGCAGTAGCAGTGATAAGTTGGTGGTGGATTTTGATGCGACTTAAGTGATAGCGCGGCGTAAGCGACATCGCAGCACAAGCAAAGCTACTGACATGTCAAACAGCGCGTACTCGGGTATTGCTTCGCTG
>CAYPMR010000206.1:0-3011 GCA_964411665.1 uncultured Granulosicoccaceae bacterium
GGTAACAATTCCTGCGGACAACGTTCCATTGTTTACGGCACCATGCGACACAATGTTGAGAGTATTGACGCTTATTGTCTGGACAGGCAGTGCGCCAATGGGTCGAAGCTCCAGCATTTTGGGCAATGGCAGTCGCCTGTTACAAATAACGCTGGTGCTATTGCGGGTGCTGGAGACTGGGTCGCGATTAGCGCGCAAAACAAACACGGTAGCACTGGCGATAACGGCAACACTCCGGATGCGGGTTTTGTGTCTTCCCTTGTTGCACTGGCAACTAGTCTGGAAAGTGAGATTGATCAGCGATTTCCTTCATTGTTGCGCAGAGTCGGTGGCTATAACATCGACGCTTTGCTACCTGACAAGCAAAGCGGTTACAGTGATTTAGACAATGGCAACATCAACCTAAGCCATCTGCTGGTCGGTTCCGAAGGCACTTTGGGCATATCAAGCGCTATCGAACTGAAGCTTGCACCCTTACCGGGCGAACGGGTTGTTGGTGTCTGTCATTTTCCGACATTTTATCAAGCCATGGATGCGGCACAACATCTAGTCTCACTTAAACCATCAGCGATCGAACTGATGGATGCAACAATGATTGAATTGGCGATGCAGATTGAGGCCTTTCGGCCGGTGTGCAAACAATTTGTACGTGGCGAACCGGCTGCTTTGTTAATGGTGGAATTTGCTGGCGGTAGCCAGACAGAAAATCGCAGGCATTTGAGCATGCTGGCAGATTGTATGGCCGATCTCGGCCTTGCCTGGGAGGGTAAAGAACGTCAGTGGGGAGGCGTGATAGAGATTGAATCTCCAGAGTTGCAGGCAGCGATGGGTGAGGTACGAAAATCGGGTCTTAACATCATGATGTCGATGAAAAGTGAAGGTAAGCCCGTATCCTTCGTAGAGGATTGTGCCGTTGCGTTACCCGACCTTGCTGAATACACGGCTGCACTAACACGCGTATTTGAAAAACATGACACGCGAGGAACCTGGTATGCACACGCGTCAGTCGGTTGCCTACATGTGCGACCTGTTCTGAATTTGAAGCTCGATAAAGACCGCCATGCGATGCGACTTATCGCCGAAGAGGCTTTTGCACTGGTACGTCAGTACAAAGGGTCCCATTCAGGCGAACACGGTGACGGTATCTCTCGCTCGGAGTTTCATAAATCCATGTTTGGCGAAAATCTGGTAACGGCTTTTGAAGATATAAAAAACCGCTTTGATCCGGATAACCTGCTCAATCCGGGGCGCATTGTTCACCCGCCACGGATGAACGAGCGACGTTTGTTGCGCTATCACGAAAACTATGCAACGGCTTCAGCGCCCTTACAGTTGTCATGGTCTGACTGGCCAGAGGCAGCGCACGGTTTGCAGGGCGCGGTTGAAATGTGTAACAACAATGGTGCCTGCCGAAAGTTGGCAGGTGGCGTAATGTGCCCCTCCTATCGCGCTACTCGAGATGAAAAACATGTAACCCGTGGCAGGGCAAACACCTTGCGTCTTGCCTTGTCCAATCAGCTTGAGCAATCACGTGCTGCCGGTGGTGTCAGTGCCGCGAACGTGCTTGCCAGTGACGAATTGCACGAGTCCTTAAAATATTGTGTGTCCTGCAAGGCATGTAAACGCGAATGCCCGACAGGTGTTGATATGGCGCGCATGAAAATTGAAGTACTCTCTGCGCGTCATCAGGCCGGCAAGCAAGGTTTGCAGGAATGGTTGGTGGCAGAACTGCCTGTTAATGCGTATCGTCTGTCTCGTCTCTCGAACCGGTTTCATCGTCGATTGCCTGTTGTTACACCATCGCGCTGGCTCAATCGTATCCAGCGATTTTCGCAGCAGGGTGTGTTCGCTCCATTGTTTGAGAAAGTCACTGGGTTCTCCCGGCACCGTCCTTTACCGACGTTTGCTGATCAGCCTTTCAAGCTGCAAAGCGCTGGGCTGAAAATAGAAAATTCAGACAGGCTCGATGATGCCAGGCCATCGGTAATCTTATTTGCAGATACTTTCAATAGGTATTTCGATCCGCACATACTTGAAGCTGCTGTGCGTGTGCTGGAAACGGCTGGCTATCGCGTAAGCAGTCCGGACTTGTCAGCAGAGCGCCCACTTTGTTGTGGGCGCACTTATCTCGCTTGTGGTCGCGTGACTAAAGCGCGTGAGGAGATGCGACGCACACGCGAGCGCTTGCTTGAGTTGCTGGCGAAAGATGAATCGGCCATGATCGTTGGACTTGAACCGAGCTGTATACAGACTTTTCGCGACGAAATACATACGGTTCTTCCGGATGAGAAAACCACCAAGCTTGCCAATAGGGTGCAGCTTTTCGAGGAATTTCTTGAGTCTGAACGTCAATCGGGTAGATTGCAGGGCTTGTTTGACGGGCTGGCAAAAAAAACAGCGCCACTTCGCGCGCAGCGCAAGATTCTGTTGCATGGTCACTGTCATCAAAAGGCTTTTGCCCAGTTACCATCCGTGCAAGCCTTGCTTGAAGCTGTGCCTGGTTTCGATGTGTCCACGATTGAAACGAGTTGTTGTGGCATGGCAGGTTCCTTTGGTTATAACCGGGAGACTGCAGATGTCTCGTTGCAAATGGCCGAGCTCGATTTGTTTCCGGCATTACGTAAGGAGTTTGATGGTATTGATATTGAACGCTCTGATGCCGCTATTGCACAGGACGATACAGCGCCGATAATCGTTGCTGATGGAACGTCCTGCCGGGCGCAAATACAGGATGGTCTTCAACGACAGGCCATACACGTGGCTGAATTTCTGGATCAGGTGCTACATACCTAAGTTGCTGTATGTTTCGCGAGCGATGTAGGTCGAACAATTCAAGCTGGATGTGAATGAAAAGTGTGTTTGTGTCATCAAGGGCGAAAATCAAACACATGACCGACAGCCAGTGAGAAAGTGGGTGAGAAGTCTTGCTGGGTGTTGTTGTCCAGAGGATAGGCGAAATCCAGTCGAATGATGGTTGAGCCGAGTAATTGCGGTGAGCCGATTCGAAGACC
>CAYPMR010000207.1:0-2856 GCA_964411665.1 uncultured Granulosicoccaceae bacterium
CAGCAGTGTCATCGATTGATGCTTGTGGTGGATTTTCAAGAATGTCTGTGGGTTTCCTGGAGACCCGTTCGCTCGGAAAACCAATACTGAACATGGAACCTTCACCGATTTTACTCGCGATCTGCAGATTGCCACCGTGGCGTTGAGCAATATGTTTGACGATAGCAAGTCCAAGTCCTGTCCCACCAGTTGAACGTGAGCGTGCCTGATCGGCGCGGTAAAAACGCTGGCTTAACCTGGGCAGGTGCTCCGCCTCTATGCCATCTCCGTGATCACGAACAATTAACCAGGCAGTTCCTTGCGTATTTGTGGTTGCCAGTGCGTTGGAGTTCAGGGGCGGCCAGGCTTTGATTTGTGTTGGGTAGCCGCCACGTTCGTCATGGTTTCTCTCAATTGTGTCTGCATTTGCATGATGTTTGTGGTCGTCCACAAGGGTATTGACTTCAGAGTCTGCATTGATCGATTCCCAGCTGGGTATGGTTTCACCGTTGCGTGCCAGGCGCCATCCGATTTCTATAAGTGTGCCTTCAGGTGAGTAGGCAATCGCATTTTGCAGCAGGTTTTGACAACAACTGTATAGCTCCTGTTCTATACCCAGGACACTCAAAGCGTCATCAACATGCAGAATCAATTGGTGATTTTTATCCAGCGCCTTAATCGATGTCGATTCCACCAGTCCTCTGATCAGAGGCGCAAATTCGACCCAGCTTCCCTCGGCGTCGGTAAGATAGCGACTCTCTAGTTTTGACAGGGTCAACAAGTCTTCAACGATGTCCTGCATGCGCGTGCTTTGCTCGCTAATTCGACGTAGCGCTAACTGATCCGGCTTGTTGCTTGCTGTACTATCGCGCAACATTTCTATGTGACCCTGAACAACGGTGAGCGGTGTTCGTAGTTCATGGGACACGTCGGCGACAAAGGCTTTTCGCATCTCTCTAAGTTGCACTTGTTGGGTTATATTGCGCGCACTTAGCAAAAACTGCTGTTGACCAGCTGGTACACAGGTCATAAGCAGCGTCACATAGGATTTCACTGGCGAGGTTATTTCGAGTTCGTGGTATCCACTATCGCTGGTGTGGAGAAATTCGATAAATTCAGGTGTTCGCAACAGATTGTCGATGCGTTGGCCTTCATCGCGTTCGCGGGATATGCCGAGTAAGGATTCTGCCGTCGCATTACACCATTGAATCTGCCACCGTCTATCAAGCAAGACAGTTGCGTCTGGCAGTTCACTGGCGAGATGATTGAATTCAGCGATCGTTTTGCGCAGCACTTTCGTTTCAAGTCGCTCTGCGCGCTGTTGGCGATGTATCAGTTCTACAACCGAATCCATAATGCCGGATGTATCCGGTGCTTGCTTGGTGACTGCGCCACCTCTTAACCAACTGTGAAGTTCCTTTAAGCGAAATATCATCCACGTGGAATAAATCAGCATCGCTACAATGATGATCCAATACCTCTGCCCAAGCACCAGGCACAAGATCAGCGACACTATCAGCACGCCTGTTAACAACCAAACTTCATCGATCCACGTTTTCACACTCTGGAAGCTCCAGTAGTCGCTAAGGCTGCTGCCACGGCAGCGAAATCAGTCAAAATCCGAGAATCGATAGCCAGCGCCGCGCACTGTCTGAATGATTTGATCAAGGTTGTGCTTTTTCAGAATTTTTCTCAGTCGCAGTATATGGACGTCAACTGTTCTTTCTTCTATGTAAGTGCCACGTCCCCAAACGTGATCCAGCAGCTGGTTACGGGTGTAGACCCTGTCAGGGTTTTGCATGAGAAACTGTAGCAACTTGAACTCTGTATGGCTTAATTCAAGCTCATCGCTATCGACTGATATGCGGTGCGCTGAACTGTCGCAAACCAGCTTGCCGCAACTCGTCCTCTCGTGCTCCATTGCTTTGCTGCGCCGCAACAAGGCGTTGATGCGCGAATTCAACTCACGTGGAGAAAACGGTTTAGGCATGTAGTCGTCAGCACCTGCATCGAGGCCAGCAGTGATATCGGTTTCCTCACCTTTGGCGGTCAACATAATGATTGGCATGTTGTACGCCACTTCATCTTTGCGCAGATAGCGAACCAACTCGATACCGGATGAGCCCGGTAGCATCCAGTCAACCAGCGCAAGCTCTATGGATTCGTTTGCGACAATCTCCTTGGCTTCATTTGCGTCCTGCGCCAGCCTGGTCCTGTAGCCATTTTTCTCCAATGATATTTTTATCATCTCGCTGATGGCTTGCTCATCTTCTACAACCAATACATAACCGGTCATGTTCGTGACCCTGTCTTATGTTGCGGATTTAAAATGGAGATTTGTTCCGGGGTTGGTATTTCGGAGCTCCGAATTGGATTCATGTCGTTGAACACACGAAATCTCAAGTGAGCTTGTTGGAATTTTTGTGTCATTATTCAACAGTGCGAGGGCAGGTTTTGAGCTGCACACTGACAAGCGCCAGGTTGCCATCACGCCTGCTGTCCACGGGTTCGGGCGCATTATAGCAATGGGTCGTGACCTAAGAACAAGCGTTTCATGTAGCCCTTCTTTCGCCGCTGGTGCTTGCTTCAAAGCGCAACTCACGGGACAATAGGCCGTGGGCCAAATCTTAAGTTATCAGGCCCTGGGCAAGCAGGCTCCGGTTTTAGGCAATAACGTTAGACAAAAGCGTTAGGCAAAAGCGGTTGGGGGCATGCTTTCCTGCTCGATGGTGTTTCGCATCGGCACTCTCGCGACGAGAAACTGTTAACCCCGTCAGGCCCGGAAGGGAGCAGCGGCAGCAGTGGAATCGGGTGCCGGGATGCGGCTGGTGCGGAGCGCCGCCATTTTTACCATATTCGTTTACCAAATTCGGTTAC
>CAYPMR010000208.1:0-2830 GCA_964411665.1 uncultured Granulosicoccaceae bacterium
TTTTACGCAAGCCACGCTTACCAGGGAAACCTTCAGTGTCGAAAAAGTCAGCAATAGTCTTAGGACCATTTTCCATCTTTGATGAGTCATAAGCGTAAATGGTTGACCATACGATGTTAGCTACTGCGCAGTCATACAATGTACCAGGCAGGAAATCATCAGTTGCTGCAGTGCCGTCAGGAGCTGCTGGCAATGCACCATGATCCATCTCTTCAAGCAGACCTTCATCACAAGCACGGATCGCGTCAGAAAGTTCAACGTCGACCACGTCCCAAGTAACGTTACCGGCTTCAACCTGTGCTTTTATTTCTGCGATTCCACCGTTGTAATCTTCCGATTTGATCTGGTGACCAGAAGATGCAATCCATGGCTTGTGGTAGGCCTCTACCTGAGATTTGGTGTAAGCACCACCCCAGGAAACAACGGTAATAGAGTCAGCTTGTGCTGCACCGACAGTAACTGCCATCGCAATACCAGCAGCCAGTGGTGCTAATTGTTTATTCAGTTTCATTGAGTCTCCCCCCTTCGGGATATTTAATTGGGTACAACTGAGTTGTTAAAATACCGACCATCCAATTGCGACCGTCTTTAAAGCAGGTCTCAAGAGGCGGGTCGGTCGTGCTATCAGTTCCGAATAGGTATCGATGCACTTGCGTGACCTTCGGGACCTCGGAATTTTTACCTTCTCTTACGTGCGCAACTGCTGTGGAGCTTGTCTTTAGATAGAGCCAAACGAACCCATACAAAGCCAATTACATACGTCTTGCCCACCATCCTATCAAACAAGACGAGAAAATCCGCTTACCGGTTCACCAGAGACAACTAGCTGGCGCCAGGATATACCTGCTCACCAAAAATACTACCCGATTCAGCTGCCTATGTCAGCGCACAACCTGCTGCCCCAACCAATTTCCGTCGTCAGGCGATTATCTGAGCGCCAATTTGTTAATTTTTGTGAACTGGGAATAAGAATGACCAATCAAAGGCAGCTTCTGCTGATTTCAAGTGTACAGATGCTAATCCACCTTGGCTCGGGTGTGGGGCTTGGATTTGCATACAAGTGCTGCAAAAAACAATTTACGACCTATCCAGGACAGTGCCAGATAACTAGTGGTAATTTTCTGTGATATGACCGCTTATGTAGCACGCTTATGTAGCACGCTTATGTAGCACGCTTATGTAGCATTTACGCAGCCGGTTATGTGGCCGGTTATGTAGCCGGTTATGTAGCCAAAGCGCGGCAATCTTCAGCCAACCACCCGAGTACCACATCCGAACCTTCCTGCAACGCAGACTTGTTTGCTGAATTGGGCACCTTGACGATAAATTCATTGTTGCCGCAAACAAGCATACGCGCACGAATATGGTCGCCCAGATAAATCAACTCTTCAATGCGGGCATTAAAACGATTCTGCATCTGCCCCTGTGCAGGCTCTGCGACTACCCTCTCAGGGCGCAGTGACAGGGTACAACGATCGCCTACAGATTTAACATCAACCGGCAAGGCCGTGATAACCGAACCATCATCAGTGCGAACAACACACTCGTTATTGCTAATCTCTTCGACAACACCGGGCAATCGATTGTTCTCACCGATAAACTGCGCAACAAATGCGTTTTCAGGTCGCTCATAAAGGTCTGCCGGGGGTGCGAGTTGCTGGATAACGCCATCGTTGAATACGGCGATACGATTTGACATGGTCAAGGCCTCGCCCTGATCGTGAGTGACATAGACGACCGTGACGCCCAGTTGTTCGTGTATATGCTTTATTTCATATTGCATCTGCTCTCGCAGGTTTTTATCGAGAGCACCCAGCGGCTCATCCATTAAAACCAGTTGCGGATCAAATACCAGGGCACGTGCGACGGCAACACGTTGTTGCTGACCACCGGAAAGCTGAGCAGGCCTGCGGTTACCAAAATCTTCCAACTGCACCATGGCCAGCGCTTTTTTAATTCTGTCATTGCGTTCCGTGCCGGACATGCCACGAACCTCTAGCGGGAACGCGAGGTTTTCAGCTACCGACATATGCGGAAACAACGCGTAGTTCTGAAATACCATGCCGATACCCCGCTTATGCGGTGCAACGTTGTTTATGGGCTGCCCGTCGAGAAATATTTCACCGCTGGTGGCTGGCTCAAATCCGGCGAGCATCATCAAACAGGTTGTTTTACCAGAACCGGACGGACCCAACATGGTCAGGAATTCGCCCTGCTCCACATCGAGATTCAGGTCTTTAACAACAAGAATTTCGCCGTCATAGCTCTTTTGAACGTTTGTGAAGCGTACCAATGGCTCAGCCAGGCTGGCACCTGTTTGAGATCTGGCTTGGGAACCCGGTTGGGATGAAGAATCGTCAAGCATCTATTAGCTATCCAGTTGAATCAGAGCAGGTACATCATAACCCGACTTTGCTGCCACTCTGAATGGACCAATCGCTAGTAATCCGACTTTGCAGCCCCTGCCGAGCCCAAGTATGTCGCAGTTGGCACTATGGCGGACTAAGGTGTCGCAAATACAAATCGGCTCAATTCGGGCTTTTCTCAGCCAGACGCGCCAGAAGACTACTGGTGTCCCAGCGCCCACCCCCCATTTTTTGAACTTCGCTGTAGAACTGATCTACCAATGCGGTTACTGGCAGATTTGCATCGTTACGGCGAGCCTCATCAAGCGCTATGCCAAGATCCTTACGCATCCAGTCAACAGCAAATCCATGATCAAATTCTCGATCCAGCATAGTATCGAAGCGATTTTCCATTTGCCACGACTGAGCAGCTCCTTTGGATATGGACTCAATGACAGCGCGCGCATCCAGCCCTGCCAGTTCAG
>CAYPMR010000209.1:0-2730 GCA_964411665.1 uncultured Granulosicoccaceae bacterium
GTTTATTTGTATATTAAACAGTGGAATGTTGTTATCTTCCAGCCACTTGTCACGGACCCTGACAGTTTTTGACTTCAGGAAATAATATATTTGTAGTAATTGGAGGAGCAGTGCGAATCAGAATCATAGTAATAGCAACTGTCATGGCGTATTTCTCTATCGGTTGCAGCAGCAGCGATAGCACAACGACAACTGATGTTGAGCTTGAGGAGTCACCAACTGAACAGACTGCCGGTGAAATTGATTCTATGCCCACTAATCCACTGGATGGCATTGGCTCAGTACAACTCATAGGCTCCGGGTTCCGTTTTCTTGAAGGGCCGGTGTACCAGTCAACCGACAGTTCACTTTTATTTAGCGACATCCCCACAGATACTATATTTCGTTTGCTTGCCGATGGCTCGATAGAGCCTTTCCTCGAAAACCAGCCGACCAACGGTCTGGCGTTCGATCCGCAAAATCGGCTGCTCATTGCGACGCAAAGTGGCCGTTCGTTAAGTCGCCTGGAGGAATCCGGCACTGTCACCGTGTTGGTGGAACGCTTTGAAGGAGCTTTGTTCAACGCACCCAATGATCTTGCGGTACATACTAATGGCGATGTGTACTTCACCGATCCTCCCTTTGGTCTCAATCCGGCGCTCAGTGAAGTTGGTTGTTCTGGCATATACCATTTGACAGTCGATGGCAGTTTGTCTCAATTTAATTGCAATACTATAGAAACCAGGCCCAACGGCATTGCGTTATCGCCAAACCAGGACCGTTTGTATGTCTCATTTTTTATAACCGGTGAGATTCTCACCTGGGAAATCGCAGCGGATGGCAGTGTAGGAGAGATGGGTACTTTCGCGACAGCAGCAGTTAATGCAGACGGGATGGCTGTTGATGCTGAAGGTAATGTGTTTGTTACATCAGACGCTGGAGTTGAAGTCTTCGCTCCTGACGGCACGCGCTGGGGTGTAATTGATATCCCGGTACAGGCTACGAACTGCACGTTTGGCGGTCCTGATAACAAAACGCTTTTTGTTACAGGGGCAACGGGACTGTACAGTGTAGAGCTTCAGTAAATTGTCTATGAAAACGGTTAATACGGGGACAGGCACCTACATCTCTCGATGGTAGACCTTGTCGGCCCTTTCTATTAAAAGCACGATTCGCCAACACGCTCTGCGCATTTAATATTCACCGATTCGAGCGGGAAATTTCCAGAATTAATTCCGTTGTTATCGAAAATTCTAACGCTCATCAACGAAAATTGGCTTGCTTCAGGCACTAGTACAACTCGTGAACTATCCGTAGCTGTTATTTCTATAGAGCCACTTCGGAAGTAAAATTCGGACGGGGGTGTTTTCCGTGACTAGTCGTAGATCTAGAGGGAATTATCCAGAGTTGATCTGCGCTAAAGCCTGCCCATTGTGATGATTAAACAAATAACAGTCCGAAGCGCTAATGTAGCCGTTAACTGTGTCACCCAGTTTATAGTCCGACTCTTTGTTCACTTTTATCGTAACCATTGATTCATTTGTTTTAATAGACACGTTAACACTGTCACCCAATCGTTCAGTCGAATAAGTAGCACCTGTCAGATTGGATGTTGCAGTTCCGGTACGAACATCTTCTGCCCGGAAACCCAGTGTCACAGGCCCTGACAGTTTTGGGTCGAGGCCATCAACATTCAGGATATCGCTGCTAAAGGATCCGTTTTGTATCTGTCCATTGACAAGATTCATCGGGGGAGAGCCGATAAAGCCTGCGACGAAGACATTGGCCGGTTTGTTGTAAATTTCATCGGGTGTGCCGCATTGCTGGATAACCCCTTCGTTCATAACGACTACCCGATCTGCCATGGTCATGGCCTCCAGTTGATCATGCGTTACATACAAAGTGGTTGTACCGAGTTCGTGTTGCAGGTTTTTAATTTCGGCGCGAGTAGATGCACGAAGGCGTGCATCGAGATTGGATAGTGGTTCATCCATTAGAAAAAGTCGCGGCTCTCGCACCAATGCTCGCGCTAATGCGACTCGTTGGCGTTGCCCACCCGATAGAGCACCGGGTTTGCGTTGCAATAGGTCTTCTATCTGTACTTTTCGTGCTGCTTTGAGGATGCGTGTCTTATGTATGGCTTTTGGTACTTTGCGTATTTTCAACGGAAAGCCAATGTTGTCATGAACCGTCATGCTCGGATACAAGCCATAGCCCTGAAAAACCATGGCTATGTCCCGCTCGCCCGGTTCCAGGTCGTTGACCTCTTGATCGTCGATACGGATAACACCGGTTGTGGGTTTTTCCAGACCTGCGATCATGCGCAGCGTAGTTGACTTGCCACAACCTGAGGGTCCAAGAAAAACAATGAATTCGTGATCTGACACGGTCAGATTCATGGCATCGACGGCTTTGATACTTCCCCAATGCTTGCTCAGATTATCAAGTTCGATTCGTGCCATTGTCAGATTGTCTTCACTCGGTTGTAACCGAAGATCATAAGACCAACCGACAAAGAACTACTTTATGTTTACAAACTGCCAAGTGCTTTAGCCTGTTCACGTAACTTGAACTTTTGTATTTTACCGGTCGATGTCTTTGGCAGACTGGTGAATATGACTGTTTTAGGGCATTTGTAATGAGCCATGTTGTCTCGACAGTGGTCGATCAGTTGTTGTTCGGTGGTGTTACTGTCGGCTTTTAAGCCGACAAAGGCACAAGGTGTTTCTCCCCATTTGTCATCCGGCCTTG
>CAYPMR010000210.1:0-2682 GCA_964411665.1 uncultured Granulosicoccaceae bacterium
CCGGTGAAACGTGAGCTGATAGATCGCGGAAATGTCGCTGCGGTGCTGCCTTATGATAGGCGTGACGATAGTGTTGTATTGGTTGAGCAGTTTCGTATCGGCGCGATGAATCGCGACAGCCCGTGGTTAACGGAGATTATAGCCGGGATGGTGGAAGCGGATGAATCTCCCGAAGAAATGGCCTTTCGCGAAGCCAAAGAGGAAGCGGGATTAACGCTGGACAACCTTTTCCCAATTGCTCACTACCTGTCGAGTCCCGGTAATACGGCTGAGGAAGTGTTTATATACGGTTCTGTGACTGATCTCAGTAACGCCGGTGGCTTTCATGGCGTAGAAGGAGAGCACGAGGATATACGCGTCATCAAGACCAGCGCAGAGCAGGCGATTGAACTGTTTGATCAAGGTGTGATTTGCAATGCCTTGTCAGTCATTGCAATGATGTGGTTCAAAGCCAATATTGAAAAATTACGTCGTGGTGATTTTTCGGCTTAATGCTTATTTTCAACGCAAGACGATAAATCCCAACGTCTAATCTGATTTTGGTGCAGCACGGCTTTGCAGTTCTTCATGCAGTGCTGCTATGCGAAGCCGGGCCGTGTCTTTGCAAAGTGCAGGAATGATTGCATGAAGCAGGGCGGCCAAGGCCATCACCAACAGCCTGACTGAAAAGCTCAGAGCTTTGAGTGCATGTTCGATGTAACTTTCACCTATAGAGGCCGGATGATTGGTGAAAACCCCTGTTAATTGTTTGCAGAGACCCGTTTGATTTTTTGACTGTGTAGACATGATATCCAGTGGCCTGCTTATCGACGCAAATGTCGCTCTGAACTAAAGTCATGCAAAAATCCTGCACTGCCTGACTGGCGCAGGGGTTTCATGGATTTACGGCATAATAGTTCTACGATTGCCTACAAGTCGACGTATTGCGAGGCCATAGCCATTACTGTTGTGAAATAGTGGCGCTACATTTTCGAAAATTGTGAATTTCACTGACAATTCTCATCACATTCGATCTATGCTGTTGCAAACAATAATTCGCATGGATTTCGGAGCTCATAGTATGTCTACTAGCACTTCTTCATTTTACGCCGCTTTGCGTTGCCTGCTTATACCTGCCGTTCTTTACCTGTCTAGTGCGACGGTTGCGATGGCGCAGAACCTCGCTGATTTTGCGCTGGGTGGACATAATATTTGTGTAGTGGATACTGACGGTAATCTCGAATGTACTACCCGTTTCGAACCTGAGATTTATCTACCACCTGATGATGGCACGCTGTACTCATCTGTGTCTTCAGGCGATGCCCATTCGTGCGCGATCACTCAAAGTGGGGAGTTGCGTTGTTGGGGAATGAATAACTTCGGTCAACTCGATGCACCTACATCAGCTGTTGATTTTGTTTCGGTGGAAACGAGTGAAGTCCACTCCTGTGCGATCGACGCTAACATGCAAGCTTTTTGCTGGGGTCTGAATACCAACGGCCAAACCAATGTGCCGGAACCCAATACCGGTTTTGTATCATTGGAATTAAGTGCGATTGTTAGTTGTGGCACAAAAGAATCGGGTGAGACAGTCTGTTGGTCCTCGGTCGAGAATGTTACAAACAACATTCCTGAGAATCCAGCTTATACAGATTTGGCGATTGGCGAAGGTGCCGATCCCAGTCAGGCCTGTGGTGTGACTGAAGATGGGCTTATCGATTGCTGGTTCAGTAACCAGTTTGCGGTGGATCTTCCGACCGGAGGACCTTATGCCCTAATTGAGTCGAACGGCGTGATTTTCTGCGCACTAACGACAGCCGGGCTACTTGATTGCACTGCACGCACTTTCAGTAATTCAACAGAATTTGAAACAAGAGTCGCAGCGCTATTGGATGGAGTAAGTGCGTTTCCACCCTTGGTCGATTTTGAAATTTCAAGACGAGCATTTCCAAGCCCGAATATCTGTGGCTTAACGATAGAGGGTGAACTGGTTTGTGCAGGCGATAATTTGCCGGCTAACGCTTTACCTGGCCAAGCCAACGCATCAGTAGACGTGCCGCAGATAACTAATCTCAGGTTTACTGCTTACTCTGATACAACCGTAGAGTTGTTTTGGGATAACCCCAGTAATAGATTTTTCGCTGGTAGTAATATCTACCGAGACAATGAGTTTCTGGCATTTACAACAAATAGAAGTAGCTATATTGACGACACCCTGGTTGCTGATCAGGACTTTGTGTATACCGTAACATTGGTTGATCTGGCTGGGTTTGAAGGCCCTATGTCAGAACCACTTCTGGCGTCGACCAGTAATCGTGGACAAACCGATACAGGCAACAACGTTAACTCATCCTTGTCACACCCCGGTCAGCCGACCAACCTGAGCATCACGCGTTATGGCGATAACTCACTGGAAATATTCTGGGATAGGCCGAGTGGATTTTTTAACCCGAGCTTTCAGGTTTATCGCAATGGAGAGTTTCTGGCATTCGCACCAGGGCCATCATACTTTGATGACACTGTTAATCCCGATACCGCGTATCACTACACGATCGTCGTTGTAGAATTTAGAGGGGATAATGTGATTGGTGTTGGTTTTGTCAATGAGCCTGCGCTTGTTCAATGAGCAAGCGCCAATAAGCTATTATCTGCTGCAATCAACCTGCTGCAATCAACCTGCTGCAATCAACCTGCTGCAATCAA
>CAYPMR010000211.1:0-2671 GCA_964411665.1 uncultured Granulosicoccaceae bacterium
ATTCATCACTACCGTCCATCAGCTTGTCGATCTCTTCTCGAGACATGGTAGTGAATGGATTTTCGGGCTGCACGAAATCAGCAGGAATCAAATCACCCCATTGAATTTCGGTTACTTCAGCTTGGTCGGCTGTAGAATCATCTTTACCAGAGAACGGCCACCAGTCAGATTGACTGTTTACAGATACGAGGATTGCGGCAACAGCTGCGAAAGCAATAATAATTCTTCGGGTTACCATAAATTGTTCTCCAAAAACCTGTCTTTCACAGTCGCTGCAATAATCCATCTGCAAGCGATTTTCTATACGCTTGCAAAGCCGGAAGGATGCCTGCAAGCAGCCCTGCAAATGCGATGGCGAATAATATCCTGATATCGTATTTGCCCGGTAATGCCATTTCAATGACCAAGCCAAATCGTTGTTGAATAAACACAGAACCAAGTCCCGTCAGCACGTAATGCAATAAAATGCCTAGAATTATTCCACCAATGGTCAGAAAAACCGACTCAAGGCACAAAAGCAGGAACACATAGGCGGGCCTGGCACCTGCTGAACGTAAGACAGCCATTTCGCGCCGGCGTTCATTCAGTCCAGCCAGCAATACCGACATCAGGTTGACCATTCCGGCTACCACCACACAAATCGATACGATCAACAACGCCTTTTCAGCCACGCTAATCAGATTCCACAGCTCAGCCAGCGCAACGCCCGGTAAAACCGCTAACAACGGTTCTTCTCTGTAGGTATTGATCGCGCGCTGTTCACGAAAAACGGCAGTTCTTGATTTAAGGCCCACCAGCAATGCGGTGACCGCTTTGGGTTTGAGTTCCATTTGTCGGATAGTGTCAGCGTCTGTCGCGTCACCTTTGACAGCGGCACCATTTCGCCAGTCCACATGCATCGCTTCAATACCTTCGAGACTAACATGTAGCGCCTGATCTACAGGGGTCCCTGTGGCCTGAAGAATTCCGCTTACCTTGAAAGGTTGTTTATCATGTTCAACCAGACCGACTTTACCTGTGCCATGCGCCACAACAATGCTATCGCCGATTTGATAGCCCAATTGGGCGGCTACATCACTGCCGATAACGGTATCGAATACATCGTCAAATAGATCACCGCTTGCAAGCTGTAAAGATCGCTTATTCCCATAGCGGTAGTGCTTGAAATAATCCTGATTCGTGCCCAGTACGCGAAATCCAGAATGCGAATCGCCCAACGATATAGGAATCAGCCAATCAACAGCTTTACGTTGTTGAATTGCTTCTACACTTTCCCAACTGATATTGTTGGTTGCATTGCCAATACGGAAAACCGAATAAAGCAACAACTGCACAGCCCCGCTTCGCGCACCAACTATTAAATCAGTGCCGGAGATTGTCTGCGTAAAACTACTACGAGCATCTCGTCTAATTTTCTCTACTGTCAAAATGAGCGCAACACTCATCGCGATAGCCAGAATAGCCAGCAATGCTGTTGGCCATCTGTTACAAATACTTTTCCAGGCAATGCTGATCATCGCAACGCTTCCTGCGATTTAATTTTCTCAGCTGTCTGATTGATTTCACGTAGATCAATCCGCCTATCAAACGATTTGGCAAGAGACGCATCGTGACTGACAAACAACAAACTGCTGCCAGCGCTTTCAACTTCAGCAAAAAGAAGGTCAATAAATACTTGCCGGGTTTCGCTGTCCAGTGCAGATGTAGGTTCATCAGCAATTATTAACGGTGGGTGCCCAATCAATGCCCTGGCAACAGCCACTCGTTGCTGCTGACCCACGCTTAAATTGGTTACCGTTTTATCCTGAATCTCAGCCGGTTGCAGATTCATTGCCCGTAACAAACGATCCGTCTCATCGACAAGTGTACCTCCCGATTGACAGGCTTTTGTTCGCCTTAATTTTGAAAATTTACACGGTAACTGGATATTTTCGCGCACGGATAGAAAAGGTAATAAGTTGAACTGCTGAAATACGAGTCCAATTTTATTTGCCCTGAACCGGTCTCTCTGTCCACCACGTAGTGCGCTCAGTCCAACACCGTCAACCACGATACGGCCAGACTGAGGCTTGAGTACACTGGCAATAAGGCTAAGCAAGGTTGTCTTACCTGATCCAGATAGACCTTGTAAAAAAACACGTTCACCGCGTTCTATGTTGAATTCATCAATGGCAAGCACCGGGAGCGCTTCACCGGGCCAGGTGAAGCGCACATCGTCCAACTGCACAATCCGTGTTGAAGCGTTACTCAATAGAGAACCCTATCACCCAACAGCTAATCGATTTAAGAAACTTATCGAATCGCGGTCATATCCAGACGAATTTGCTGTGGGTTTAATTCCGCAGCGCCCTGACCACCCGGACCGATTAGCTGCACATCCAGATCGTTGAAACCAGGCCAGAGTTCCAGAAATTTGACATCAATGCTAGACAGCTTAGCGACATCATTGCAACGAAAACTGTAAGTCGCCAGGACTGACGAATGTACACCTTCTTCGTCAGCGTGATCGTCATGATCATGGCCATCGTGACCATCTTCGTGATCGTCATGCTCGTCCTTATGATCATCGTGGCCATCTTCATGATCGTCATGCTCGTCCTTGTGGTCATCGTGGCCATCTTCGTGATCGTCATGCTCGTCCTTGTGGTCATCGTGGCCATCTTCGTGATCG
>CAYPMR010000212.1:0-2669 GCA_964411665.1 uncultured Granulosicoccaceae bacterium
CGATGCAATCAGATCTTATGCTGAATGTCTAGACGGTCCAGAATGACCGGTTACGATTAATGCGCATGTTATTGAATATAATTGCCTATAAAGAATAGATAATAATTTATTTTAAAAGATAGGATAGCGCTTTGAGGAATGCTGTTGATGTGTGCAGGAAAGTTGGTTGGAATTAGGACATACAATGTCTCGTTCTTCCTATCTCTACATGCTCACACCATATTGTGAGTAGTGTCTGATTGAATTGAAGCTCTACGTTCGAGATCGGCCAAAAGTCTTCTGTTGATAAAAAATCAGATAGTCTTATATGCATATAACAAAAACTTCCCTGGCCAAAGTTAAATTAAAGAATAATCAGGCGATACCGCCACACTTGTAGGTGCCCGAATTCACTATTAAGCGGAAACTGTATGCGAATACTTAAACGCTTTTTTGTTTTTTTTTTCCGTTTGACTCTACAAATACTAGCATCCAAAACTATGCTCGTTAGTCATCGAAAAAAATTAATTTTTACAAAACAGTGAAAACAGCAGGTACTTCTGTTGAGTCGTATTTTGAACAGTACTGTATGCCTAAGGGAGAGTGGCGAGCTTCCCATTCTCGTGACGAGTATGTTCCAGAGACTGGCATCATAGGGCTTCGAGGCAGCAATGCGAGTACCTCTAGATGGTATAACCACATGCCAGCTGTCAGTATACGTGATCTTGTTAGTCAAGATATCTGGGATCGATATTTTAAATTCACAGTTGTGCGTAACCCTTTCGAAAAATTGATATCTAATTTCCTTATATTTGAAAAGGCCAAAATGAACTATAGTCGTACACAGCGCACAAAAGCTGTTGGGGCGGCTATTAAACTTAGGCAATCCAATCTATCGAGTGCAAGGCAAAACAGAAATTGAGCGTTTTAGATCTTGAATACATATCGAGGATTCGAGTATCGATCGAAACAAATATCTTATTGATGGACAAGAATGTGTTGATTACTTCATTCGTTTTGAAGAGCTTCGTTAGCGTCAGCCTAACTACCCGGTTGATCGAGCGGCATATTCCAGGGTGCTAGAGATTCCATATTGTCAAGTGCGGTTTCAGGTAGTTTATTGAATAACCAGCATAGATAGCGATAGGGTTCCTGATAATTAGCTTTGGCTGTTTCAATTAAGCTGTAGAGATTCGCACTCGCCTTTGCACCTTTTTGGCTATTGCTGAACAACCAGTTTTTTCTTCCAATCACAAAAGGTCGGATTGCGTTCTCAGCCAGATTGTTATCTATGGGCCAGCTGCCATCTTCTGTGTAACGAGACAACTCAGCCCAGTATTTCAATGTGTAGTTAACGGCCTTTCCGAGTGCATTTTTGGGTGGTACTTTTTGCTGTACATCGGATAGCCATTGATGGAAATCTGCTAACACTGGCGCACTGATCTCTTGTCGGGTACGATGGCGCATAGCGGCATCGCTGCCACCGCAGCGTTTTTCCACCGCATAGAGTTTGGCTATGAACGCGAGCGCTTTGTCGGCACGCCCTGTCTTTCCCTTTGGCTGCGCTTTGTGTGCTTCCACAAATTTGCGACGCGCATGTGCCATGCAACACAGATGCGTCAGACCATAGGCTGCCGATACCGTTCGATACGGCTCATAGCCATCTGTCATCAATACACCTTGAAAGTCTGCCAATAACGTTTCGGGTACTTTTGTTGATCGTCCCGGATCATAGGTAAAGTGGATAACGGGTCTGTCGGGTGGACCACCTCGACGGACCCACATGTACGATTGGCTCTGTGCCGGTTTATCCGGTTCCTTGAGAACCTGGACGCGGGTTTCATCCATGTGGATAAGCGGACTGTTATTCAGTGTTGATTCGAGCACATCCATCAGCGAGTCCAGTTTTTGTGCTGTCGCGAGGACCGAGGCAGACAGTGTCTGGCGAGATAGGTCGACTTGGTGACGTTGGAGAATATGGCTTAATCGATATAGCGGTAGACCATCGGCATATTTCGCCGTAATTACATACGCCATCGTATTGGCCGAGGCCAATGCCTTGGGTAACAACACAGCGGGCGCGGGAGCAGACTTAATGGTCTCTTCGCAGCCTTTGCAGGCGTATTTCTTTCGGACATGGCGAATGACCTGGACTTTGGCAGGAATGATGTCCAGTTCCTCGCTGATGTCCTCACCAATCTCTTGAAGTTGGCAACCACACGCACATTCGCGTTCCGCTTCCGGCAGTTCGTGTATCTGATCTATCCGAGGAAGGTTAGCGGGTAGTGGCTTTCGGCCACCGGTCAGTTTGCGTGGCTTGGTGTGAGTGTTGTCAGAAACAATAGGGTCGGCTTCTTCTACGACGCTGTTGTTAGTCTCGTCATCCGCTTCATCAAAGAGCTCCCCCTGTCCGGGTGCTTTCTCACTCTTCGTACCGTAGTGACGGTAACGCTCCAGGCGCAGTGCCTCAAACACGTTGTTGAGCTGTTCGCGAAGATGTTTAACTTCAGCTTCGAAGGCTTGTTTTTCTTTCTCGTACGCTTTGCGGTTGTCAGCCAGTAGCGCTTTGAGTTGCGCGGGATCATCGGGCAATGTATCAATCGTGGCAGACATGCCATTGATTATAAACCATTCTACTCAGCCCACTGATTGAAAATACAACCGTGAATGTGGTTGGTTGTTCCACAGAT
>CAYPMR010000213.1:0-2642 GCA_964411665.1 uncultured Granulosicoccaceae bacterium
CCAGGTTGCGATCAAGATAGAGTGAGCGATGCTCAGGCGGCTGTCTTGAGCTCGCAACGGATCGCTTCTTCGATCTCCGTTGGTTTTCGCTCATAGTCCTTCGCCAGTTCACGGATGGAATCGCCCGCCTTGTAGCGTTCAGCAATGATCTCCGTTGCGAGACCAGTACCGGCAATAACCGGGCGACCGGCTGAAACACGTGGATCTATAACAACCATCGCCGGGGCGTTATCCAAGTCGTTCCGTGTAAATGGGAATAATCGAACAGGAATGCCTTGGTCATCACGATCGATCCGTTTTAATGCACTGGCCATCACCTCTCGAATGGCTGTCTGCCCTGCCCTGCTGATGTTCACCAGTTGTCCGTAGTAATCAATGAAGAGATCCAAACCATCGGTCTCAAGTTGGCGGCTGATCAAAGGGTGTCGGCGCTCGTGTGCGTTTGAGGTTTGTTTTTTCAGGTACTCGATAGCGGCCCGTACCTTTGGCATTGAGATGGCGTGCTTGCGCCGAATAGCGCTAAGGACATGCAACTCCACTACATTAAAAAAAGACAGTAATGCCACCGGATCATGGGTCGGAATATCGATCAGGGCCTCATAGCTCCCCTGCCCTGTTGACCAGTAGCGAACGGTCCCGGACGGCACGCTTAGATAGTGAGAGACCTCGGAAACCGAGTATGCCGGTAATGATCTCGAGTCTTTGCGTCGCTTGCTGTTTGCTGCCATAACTCCCCCACTTCAGACCCACAGTGTTTAGCCAGTTTCTGACTCAGAAAATAGTTATTTATCCGATATGGGATTGTTGCATAAACTCCTGACCGAGCACACAATCACAAACAGCTACCAAATGGAGACTCGCTCCATGAATCGTTATACGTTCAAACGTCACCGCTTCCCCCCTCAGGTAATCGCACTAAAACGCATCGTAAATCCGGGCAAAGGATTCTATACGCCACCAGAAAATCCACGAGCCGAGATCCGCTTAGTGGATCAGATGTTCGGCATTGCTGCATGACGAAACAATAGGTTAACTGTATTCTGCTACAACGTGGTTAACGCAACAGTCCCTTGCCTTGCGCCAAGTTACCAGAGTCAAATGCCTGCCCTATCCAGTTTTGAACAGGCGGATTTCCGTTCGGCCACGCTTTGGTTTTGGCTAAATCTTCGATCTCATTGAAAGCTAACCCGATAGCATCACTGTTTTTACCAGCCAAAAATTGCGCAGAAACTTTCTGAATAATCACCGGGTGGAGATGGTTCAACTGGGAAAGGGATTGCAATCGAATCTCCGTTTGCGCGTATGTAATACCTGCTTCCGTGATTTTGCTCGAACCTCCGGGCTCGTCTTTATAGAGGTAACCTTCTTGATGCGCATGATCCCACGCTAGCGACAACTGCGGTGCTATTTGATTGTAGTTTTGCGCTGCATAATCCGACCAGTCCGAAAACACCGTACCCTTCTGAAATCGACGTTCTCGTACAGGCTCGACACCATTTTCGAAGCGCGGATGACCCTGGCTGATTGCAGCGTGACGTTCGTCGGTAATCAGTTTTTTTCAGAACAAGCAAGCACGCATCAGGCACTTGCAGGGTATTGAATTCTTCAGGGGTGGGTACAGTACCAGCCAATGGCTTGTTTCCTTATCGATACCACATTCTGGAGTCATCTTGATCGTTTTCAATATGCTGATCTGAGCACGCAGTTACTTTGACTCTCCACCAGCAAAGTGTTTGTCGAGCTTGTCCAATGTCTCAAGCCCACGCCCGGCATCCCCTCGCGCAGCCGCGAGCTGGAAGCGCGTAAACGCGTCTGATTCAGCAATCGCCTGGGTGGAGAATTCCTCTATCAGCTTGTTGACGCTGATCCCACGCGACTGTGCAAGCTGTTTCAGTCGTGCATGTTTGTCGTCCGGCAGCCGGATTGTCATTGTTCCCATGTCAGCCCCCTCCCCTGTTAAGAAAATCTCGCGGCGTCAGTATGTGGATACTCGGGAACCGCAGCGCGGTTCGCTCAAAGTCAGCGACGTTGCCAGTGACGATGGCCTTGGCCCCTCCGGCGATCGCCAGCTCCATGAGGTGGTTGTCTGCCTCATCGCGTAAATTGGGACGCCACAGGTAGTACACGCTGACCCATTCACAAACGCTGTAAAAGTCGTCCAGAAATGCTCGTCTTTCATCCAACGATAACGGAGAACTCGTAAAAACCGACTCGCGACCAATCACTTCACCGTACTCGGTAAACAGTGCATTGCCCATCAACGGTTTGACCGTTTTCTCAAGACAGGCCCGCAGCACTGCTCGTGGCGCGGTGTCTGGCTTAATCAGCGCGGATACCACGACATTGGTATCGACAACTATCGCATCATTCATACCAAATGATAGCATATATGCTATCAAATAGACAGTTTTGAGGGATTTTCTGGGCTAAATGCCCTCAAAATCAGCCATCCCTAAGGGTATAGGGGTTTAATTTTTTGAAGGAGATTGTTTATGAACGCAGAAACCGACGCGCTGATCGCACGCCTGGTGCCGCTGATTGATGGGGATTGCTGCATAAACTCCTGACCGAGCACACAATCACAGACAGCTACCAAACGGAGACTCGTTCCATGAATCATAATCCGTTCAAACGTCACCGCT
>CAYPMR010000214.1:0-2537 GCA_964411665.1 uncultured Granulosicoccaceae bacterium
CATCCCAATGCGTTTCATCAAATTGATGTTGCACATAAAACATCCAGACGCCTATGGCACCACCAACCACCACCATGGGAATGTGCACCAACAAAAATACCTTTAAACCTATAAGGGCGATTAGTGCTGCGAACATCAATGCGATAAATACATTGGTGGTGGCAACACTGATCCAGGGCTTCTTACCTTGATTCATACAGCCGACTGGTAAACGGTGTCGCAACAGAAATAAATAGGCTGGCCCTAATATGAGCATGATGCAGGGGTGGCGATAGAGTCGGTAAATCATGCGATGCACAATGGGTAACTCCAGATACTCATCAACCGTGAGAGTATCTATGTCCCCTGTGCCTCGACGTTTGAGATTACCCGAGCCGGCATGATGGGTCGCGTGCATACGACGCCAGTAGTCATAAGGGGTTAAGGTTATTACACCCAAAATTCTGCCTACCCAGGTATTCATTTTCCGGTCAGAGAACAGAGCGTTGTGGCCACAATCATGTTGCAGGATGAAGAGTCTGACCATCAATGAACCGCCCAACACTATCAACGGTATGGACAGCCAGGCCGAGTATAATGTTGCTACAGTGACGGCGAGGATCCAGACCGTTACATACAGACACATGGTCATTATCAATTCTATGGTCGAGCGTCTATCGTCCGGTATTCGGAACGGTTCGAGCCGATCAACCCATTGACGAGCGTATTGCTCTGCCTCGGTTTGCCGGGCAGAATTTGATTCGGTTACTGTCACAATGAAGAGGAACTGGTAGGTAGAATTTTAAATTCAGAAAAGAGTTTAGCAGGCTGAGACAAAAGACATGGCCTTTAGAATCTTTTTTTGACCAAATAGTGCGCAAAGGCGCCGTTTTTCTGGCTGTTTTCGAATATTTTTTGATTTAACTTTACAAATCACTTTTATTTGAATCGTTTATTCCGGCCGTATAACGGTGACTTGTTTATGGGCGCGCTCGATCAGAGCCTGAACAGCATCAATTTCTTTACCTCTTCGAATCAAGCCCTCCAGCGCTGGAGCAACGTTCTCAATAGGCGGCAAAGGGGGGGTGTCACGGTCGGATACCACCATGACATGACAACCGTCCTCACTATCAAACAATACAGGGGTATTCTCTGCTATTTCGAATAATTCCTGCTCAAAGCCCAGTGGGCCCTCGTGATTCATCATGGATCCCAGTAATCCGCCGTTTATGGCTGAATTTTGATGAATGGAATATTTTTTCGCGAGCTTTTCAAATGACTCTCCCTGCTGCAGGCGTAAAAGTATGGATTCACACTCAGAGCGAGTCTCAGTCAGGATGTGACTCACTTGCAGGGTTTCGCCACGTATCGCACTGAGGTTAGCTTCGTAATAAGCGGCTATCTCATCATCACTAACAGACAATTTGCTGGTTACGTACTTCTCAATCAGATGATTGACAGCAGCCGTTTTAACAATGTCTCGTAATTCCGGCTCATTGGCAAAATTCTCAGCCAGCGCAAACTGAAACAGGACTTCTTCCTGGATTAATGATTCGGTGAATTTCTCGGGATTGGATCGGACAGACACCTGCTCCCCAAGTGGCATTCTTGCTATTTGAGCACTGATGTCTGATGCCTTGATCTGTTGGCCGTTAATAATCGCCAGAATCTGATCTGTTGGGTCAGACTGTTGTTGCGCCAACACGGCGAATGGGCTGAAGAGGGCACAAAAGCACAACACTTCAAGTCCAAGGCGAAATTTTGCTCGACTATTCTTACGTCCGCATATGGAGAGAATTTCGATCATCGCGATATTATTGCGCTGACTGCCCGGCAATCATTTCTTCAAGAACAGACAAGGCCTCTTCACTAGCCCAATCTCGTTCACCTTCAGAGCCGGCGATAACCTCGCCCTGGGGATTCAGAATGAAAGTTAGTGGCAGATTAATCGCTCCGTACAGTGACGATACTGATTTATCCGTATCCATTAGTACATCAAAGCTTATATCAAGCTTGTCTAGGAAAGGGGCTATTTCCGCCTCACCTCCCTCATCGCTTGATATGGCGACGACACGAAATTGTTCCCCTTTGAGCTTTTGAAAAGCAGCCTCCATAGTGGGCATCTCCACCAGGCATGGCGGGCACCAGGTTGCCCAGAAATTCAAGAGTACATAGCTTCCTTGCAGATCAGCTAGTGATAGGCTCTCAGCCTTGTATTGCGGTAGTTCAAACGCTGGTGCAGGGAAAGGTGGGTCAAACGTTGTGAGTTTAAAACCATGCAAGCTGGGATCATGCGCACTCGCATTTTGCAGTGTCATAAATGAACAGATTAGCAGCCCGATTGAGAACAGGTGGAAACTGGATTTGCCGATAGGTTTGCTGAGTGTTTTGCGGGTCTGTTTGTTCATTTCTGCATGTGATCCTAAAAGTCTTAACAACAGGAATTGGTATAAAGACATTATCCTGCGTTAATAATTCCGGAAAGCGTGCGAGGCAGCAAGTTGCACTGCCTCACACAGTACATCATTTAGCAGTCTTTCAGTCTCACGGACCGAATA
>CAYPMR010000215.1:0-2515 GCA_964411665.1 uncultured Granulosicoccaceae bacterium
AGTTTACATACTTATCGTAATATTCCGCATAGGAATCATAGGTAAATCTGACAGCGTCTTTTGCTATTTGTGATTTTGGTACATATGCGTCGAAGCCGTGATAACAACCTTTGAATAATCTGAATTTAACCTCGACACCTTCCTTTTCCAGTGCTTTAACGTATGCGATGGTTTCATCTTTGAAAGGTTCTAAATCGCCCACAAAGGTAATTGTAGGCGGAAAATTTCTGTAGTCTTTGTTTCTTGCCGCTGCGGCATAAACAGGGACTTCTTCATTTTTATCTCTTATATCTTTCAAGTAGGAATCCCACCCCTTCTTGTTCGATTTAGTATTCCACACCGGAACCGATGTCATTTCTCTAGCCGACTGTGTGTTCTGGAAATCATCTATCATCGGGTAGAAAGGCATTTGGAAGGCGATAGATAGATCATCAGTGTCACGCGCCTTCAAAGTTACTGCCGCTGTCAACCCTCCGCCACCACTATGCCCTGCCACCATGAATTTGTGATTAAGAATCCCCAGTTCATCGGCATTTTCTTTTGCCCACAACAAGGTGTCATAGCAATCATTGAATGCGGCGGGATAGGGTGCGTCTAGTGATTTCCGATAAGCAGGTGCAATTACAACGCACGGTCTTTTGTCAATAAACTGTTTGATTATGTCAAGATTCGGGGTGAACTCCGGGCTTCCTAAAATGTAACCACCGCCATGTATATACTCCAGGCAGGGCAACTTTTCGTGAGCATTGAGTGGTTTGAATATTCTGATTCTAATATCAGGTCCCCCGGCTTTACTCGGGATGTATCTCTCCTCGTTATGCAGGCCTTTGATTTTTTTTCCATTGTAAAAGCCACCCATAGAATTCATCATTCTAATGCCCCAATTCCGGCTTGCCAGAAATGGCATAACTTTAAATGGGGTGAACATCGATCGTAATTCTTCGTTTACCAAATTTTTCATGTCGTTCACTTTAAAATTCATCTTGTCGAGATGCGGGCACCTCCCCGATCTCCTCTTTCACTATGCCAATAAACCTGCTCATAAGCTGAGCAGGATTGGGTGCGAATATACAGCATAAATACCACAAAAATATTCTAAAAACGAATGGCCCGTTAAAAGCGCCGCCAGACCAAGCTCTTGCAAACTTCTCTCTAACATATATCGCGTTATAAAGCCAAATCCGGGACCAACCTGCATGGCATCCAGGAGGGATTGTTGCGTTAAGTGGATTGCGTGGAAATTAATCTGTTTTTATCGAGTTGCAATCGAACAGGTTAAACATTCTGAACACTCAATCGATTTCATCCAGGGAGCTTATAGGTGAGTAGTGAACATCATCACGCTGCATGGTACAAATAGCCTCAAACAGAACACTGGCTGCCTTGGCGCAGGCAAGTGATTTGAATCCTTTGGCCTATCTCAAAAATGCGTTTTAATGCCGCATGATCGGATTTGCTACGGTTGTTACCCCAATTGCTGGTGATATATTGGACCGGGCTGTTGAAGTAGGGGTGCGAAGCGATAATGTTTGAAAGGATTGCGGCGCATAAATATCCATGAGTAAGGGAGTTTGTGCGAACTCTGAGCTTCACTGAGAATTAATGCCACAATCCCCGTACTTTCATTGTTTTTTATAGTTCAGGAGAAACCTGTATGAAATACAAAGTATCAAGGTTCGAACCTAATCCAGCCACTGGTGTGCGGCCGTCTGGATTTACGCCAATAGATGCGTTTACCAGCAGTGATAAAACCGAGGTCAATCACTTCTTTCACCAGTCTGATGATGAAAAAGTGCTTGCGGGCGTGTGGCAATGCGCACCTTGTCGAGAGGACATTAGCGCCTACCCGGCAAATGAAATGATGACAATACTGGAAGGGTCTGTAACAGTCACAATTGAAAATGAAGCGCCGATGATCTTTATGCCTGGCGATACATTTTTTATTCCCAAGGGTACGCCCTGTGTATGGGAAATAACCGAGACGTTAAAAAAATACTATATGATCGCCGAATAAACTGAACATAAAAGATTTTTACCGCTAGTATAAATATAGATTACATCCTGTGAACCCCTCAAAGAAAAACCATCATAACCGATGCAATAAACGGACTTGCGTCAAGTCGTGTGACGCTTGAGTTCATATCAGAGATAACAACACTGAAGGAGAGCTGGCTGCAACGGTAATGACAGCCGATGATAGTTTCTGTTCAGTGGATGGTCTCAGTCAAGAAGTGGTTTTCTACGTAGGGTGCGAATGGCTTACAATTCCAATTGACGTTATTTGCGCTTGGGGGTATTCCTGTCCGGAAAAAATTTACGGAGTGTACGGAAGACTAGTTGGATACAAAAGTGGCGTCGCATCTTACTTTGTTGTGCGTAACCCCCGCAAAGGCGGGGATTCCTCTCCTGTCTATGTTATAGCGTTAACCATAGAGCGGATCGCCGCCTGCGCAGGGACGTTACAGAGTTTTGAGTTTGCTTTGTTGTTGGAACCAAAGCGACATCAATAAACTAA
>CAYPMR010000216.1:0-2513 GCA_964411665.1 uncultured Granulosicoccaceae bacterium
CTCTTTATAGAAAGGTCCAGAAATGATACTAGTGGCAGTTTCCAAGACTCCATACTACCGTCGACTTGCGTAAACTCATATTCGACAAAGGGAATATCAGGAAAATTAAGATCACTAGTTGGGGTCATACGAACAGTTGCTCCGTTGCGCCCTTGAAGTTCAGCAAAACCAGTTAAAGGATTTTCACGACCAATGCTATTGGCAGTCCCGTTGAAACTAAGCTCCACCAAAATTGTGTCGGCCACCCCTAATAACGGGATAAATTCTGGATTACCAAGTGTGGCCGTCCAGTCAGCTGATAGGTTGTAATCGTAACCGCCATCAGTGAATTTGCTTACATCAATATCAACATTCGAAAAGAACCCACTAAAACCAAGACTAGGCGGGCATGAGCGATTACATATCCTACCGCGATCTATCCTGCTGGATCGAAGGTTGTAAGAAATACCATCGCGTTCCGGGGTGTTTGTTCGATAACTACCATCAATAAAACGAAAGGCTCGAAAACCCACAATACTTGTCAAATTGTCAAAGAGCGTCTCGCTACCAGTAACTGACCCGGTGTTAAGAGATATGCTTGACACAACTGTGGCGTTGCCGATGATGAATTGACCATTCCCAAAACCACAACGATTGGTGAACGAAAACTGATCACGTAACTCAACACTGCCTTCGCTTGTCCGTACCAGAGACTGGTTAAGCTGTGCTGTGCCATTGATAAATAGAGAGGTTTCGTTATCGAATGCCTGCTCAGAACATTCAATAGTAGTGGTTGATGACAAGTGCGTATCACCTATTCCGGGCAATAGTTGCATTGCACACTGGGCTTCGAGTCTATCCCCATAACAAGGTAAATCAGTCGTCAAACCAAAGCCTGCTGCAATATCTCCAGCGCGTATTACATGTTCTGCAGCAGAACGTATTTCATCTGAAACAACACTATTAACGTTATCATGTAACTGCTTTTGCGCAGTATTTCGGGATAACTCACCAAATTCAGATATGTCACTGCATGGAGCTGATCCACCGGGCCATAAGGACGGCGCACTAATCTGTGTTCCCTCACAAAGCGTGATATCCACGTACTCTCCAGTGTCTCCATCGAGTCTGGCCGTGACAGTACCAACTTGAGTCCAATCAGCCGGTATCGCGCGATTCCCGCCTGGCACTAATTCATAGTGATTACCTATTACCTGTAAATCAAATTCCCGTCCGAAGCTACTATCGACAAGACGTTTATCCACGATCAGAGGCTCACCCTGAATATTGATCACGGGCCAACGAGAACCGTTAAGCTGAAACAGATCAAGCGTTTGCTGGAATTCACCTGTATGGGTAAAAAAAGATAACTCGTGCTGCGGATCACCAAACTCGGTCGTAATGTTGGCCAATATGGTGAGCTGATTCGGGTTTATAAGATTAATTCCATCGATACGATTGGTCGTACTATCGCCCGGCAAGTTAAAAGACCAGAAAGGATCACCCGTATTGAGAACGGCTTGCAAAAGACGAGTATCTGGCGAATAACAAAAGGTACTTCCAAAACTATCTAAAAGGCAGTCATCAGATAATTGGGATTCAACCTCTTCTGGCAAAAATCGCAAAGTCCGAGACCAGGGCACTGCGTCAACAACAGGGAGACTAGCGTAAGGTGGTGGCCCCAGCCTTTCCAGAAAAGCCATCTGCGATGATGAGGTCACTGGACCATCAAAGACAGTGGGTTCGATAGCTGCTGGGCTTGGATCATCTGCGGGAGCGTTCTGACTATCATTGACCTCAACAACCGGCACCGCCATTTGTTCCGGGTCAGCATTGTTTGCATCTGTCAGCGGGATTTGATCAGTATCACTTGTACTGACGACTGACACCTCAGGTCGTTGGACATCTATGATCGGGTCCGATGGCGAGATTTCAGGGCTGTCGTTGGCAACAGCAGTCGGTAGCGATGATTCTTGAGTACCACCTACCGGATTATCAGAAACAACAGGTGACTGAGCGACTGTTTGTTCTACTGTCGGCGTTGGTGCTTGTGATGCATCATCGTCTAGTGGACTACTGGAATCACTTCCACATGCAGCCACAACCAAAGCTGTTAGCGTAGGTAATAAAAACAGTTTGGCAAATCGATATTTCATTCCAGAACACGCCCTGCGATCTCCAATAGAGATTACATATTATATGGGAGTGTTTCATTTTGAATGTTACTGGAAGTCAACTTTGCTGCTGTACGGACATAAAGCCCGAGGATTTCCATTAAAAATGTGCACCCGTTTCGTAAAACAACATCACAAAACCAGTTTCGCAAGAAAGCCAGTGTGTATTCGGCAATTGCTTCGATGAGGTGTGCAATCGCAGGGATGCGATTGCCAAGCTACAAGGACGTACTCGCGGCGTTCTCAACGAAGCAATACCCGAGTACGCACGACACAACCCTCACCACACACCAGTTTCATTAACACCAGTGTGTGCTCGGGAATTGATTCGATGAGGTGTCAATCGCAGGGATGCGATTG
>CAYPMR010000217.1:0-2504 GCA_964411665.1 uncultured Granulosicoccaceae bacterium
TTCATGAAAAAATTGATGTTGTGCCCAATGTCTCTCTTAGTAATACCAAACTCAGGGTGCTCTGCAATGGCCAGCATCCAGCTATCGCGGCAGGTATGCATGGTTCGTTTTTCAAGATCGTATCGAACCGTGTTGCTCTCGCACGCACCCAAGAGGCTGTGCGCCAGTATCGCCGTCGATCAATCAGATATTGATAGTGATTTCTTCGATCAAACTCGAAACGCCATCGCGCAAAAATTCACAGATCAGCTTGCACCTGAAATCTGTATTCAGTCGCTCCAGCGTTCGATCACAATGCCGTTCGATGATGCCGTGGTGGCGGATGTAAAAGCCTTCGATGAACTGCTACAGACTCCGCAAGTACGAGCGTTGATTCACGTGTTTTTTGCCGAACGCGAAGCGCAGAAAATTCCAGGCGTAACACCTGATACGCCGGTTCGCGAGATTACATCTGTTGCCGTGATTGGCGCGGGCACAATGGGTATCGGCATTGCCATTGCTTGCCTTGATGCCGGGTTTAACGTAACGATTCTTGAGATGAGCAGCGATGCGCTGGAGAGAGGCCTCGGCAATCTGCAAAAGCACTATGAGCGGATGGTGGAAAAGGGCCGGATCAATGAATCAACGGCGTCCCAGTACAAGAGTGCTGTCACCGGAACACTGGAGTATGCCGATCTCGGTAATGCCGATCTGGTCATCGAAGCCGTGTTCGAAGACCTCGCAATCAAGAAGAAGGTGTTCGAGCAACTCGACAGGGTCTGCAAACCGGGAGCGATTCTGGCATCGAATACGTCGACACTCGATTTGAACGTGATTGCCGGTTATACCGGGAGAGCCGCCGATGTGATCGGTATGCACTTCTTCAGCCCGGCTAATATCATGCGCCTGCTCGAAATCGTGCGAGGGGATAAGACCTGCGTTGATGTTATTAAAACGGTGCAAGCATTTGGCAAACGAATTCGCAAACTACCCGTCGTCGTGGGCGTTTGTTATGGTTTTGTCGGAAATCGCATGTTGGAACCTTATTTTCGTGAGGGATCCAGGCTGCTACTCGAAGGCGCATCACCTGAACAGGTCGATAAGGTGTTAACCGAGTTTGGTATGGCGATGGGAATCATATCAGTCGCCGACCTTGCCGGAATCGATGTCAGTTATCGCGTTCGCCAGTCGCGCCGCGATGAGCTTTCCCATGATCCTACTTACCAGGCCATTCAGTACAAGCTTTACGAGCTGGGGCGCTACGGTCAAAAAACGGCGCGGGGTAGTTATATCTACGAAGGGCGAGAAAAGAAAAACGATCCGGAAGTCGTTTTCCTGTGCGAGCAACTTGCTAAAGCGCACGGCATACAGCGTCGGAAAATTTCAGATCAGGAAATACTGGAGCGCTGCCTTTATCCGCTGATTAACGAAGGTATTCAGATTCTCGACGAGGGCATTGCCTATCGTTCAGGGGATTGCGATCTCATCTGGGTTAACGGTTATGGTTTTCCGTCCTGGCGAGGCGGCCCGTTGCAATATGCCGATGAGATCGGATTGGGCCACATTCTGAAAAGAATGAATCACTATAGACAAGCTCTGGGTGCCTATGGCGAGATGTGGTTTACCCCGGCTCGCTTGTTGGATGAATTGGTGTTCAAAGGGATGAGTGTTGCTGACCACTTCAATGTTGAAAAGGATAAAGTCACAACTTCTCCAGTGCCTGTCCCCGGTTAAGGCCTTCTTATTGATTTTAATGCTTTGTTTTAAATATGCCCAAATAGGGTATATTTAAGCCTAAAATGGGTATATGATTTGCTCTTACACTCGTATCCATAACGTCAGGCAGTCGCTGTGAAGCAACAATCTGTAAAAGAAGCAGCAGGGAGTTATTCTCTAGCTGATGCGCTATTTACAACAACTCAGCAGAGATTGTATTCACTTTTATTTGGACAGCCGGATAGGAGTTTCTATTTAACTGAATTAGTTAAACTTGCTAAAGTTGGTAGCGGTGGCGTACAACGTGAACTGTTGCGGTTGGAACACACCGGCTTAGTCACGACTAATTCGATAGGAAATCAAAAACACTACCAGGCCAATCCGGGTTCACCCCTTTTTGTAGAACTCACCAGCATTGTAAAAAAGACAGTTGGTTTGAAACAACCATTGCTCGATGCGTTGGCACCTGTTAAGGAGAAAATAGTTCTTGCGTTCGTTTATGGCTCGGTCGCAAAGGCCAATGATACCTCCACTAGTGATATTGATCTTTTGATTGTCTCTGATGAACTTGCATTGGCGGATGTATTCTCGATTTTGACTCCTTTAGAAAGTAAGTTAGGTCGACAAGTAAGTCCAACGCTGTACAACAGTAAAGAATTCTCTGACAAAAGAGAAGCAAAAAAAGGCTTTATTGCGAAAGTCTTGAATGCACCTGTTATTGAAGTGATTGGTTCTATAGATGGCTAGCGACAAGCTTGACATGGTCTAATGGAATGGTACCACTGAGTTAAGCGATAATATCGCTAAAC
>CAYPMR010000218.1:0-2474 GCA_964411665.1 uncultured Granulosicoccaceae bacterium
CGCGCCTATATGTGCTTCCAGTCAAACAACAGCCAAAACATTGACATAGCACTGGTTTCGGTAATGACATTGTGGAAATAGCTGTCGTAATTTAACTGTTTGTCAAACCATTCGCTGATATCGTGTTTGTTACTAGGTTTAATCTCTGTTATTAGGTGATTACGAGCCGATTGCACTGCTCAATACACTCCTGAATAACGTGCAATACCAAATAATATGACGAATATATCCAAAGCATGTTTTTGTCAGTTTACTCGCTTGGCAGTCGCGATTTGTTGTGCGCTTGCTGCATACGGCTGCTCAGGGTCAAGTGAGTCTGGGTCAACTGACGTTCAATCTGAATCAGAGGCTACGAACAACGCTCCATCTGAATCAACGATTATCGGGCCAGAGACAATAAACGACGCCCCAACTGCACCAGTGATTACAACAACACGGGTTACTTTTGACATTACGGTCCCTGTATACGTCTCTGATGCGCTGCAAGTTCGATTGGTCTGGGGTGAAAAAGACATTGAAGCCGGTTGGGTAGTTGATGAGTCTTGGTCGGCTTCCGATGATTTTCCTACTGCGACCGAACATCCGTTGATTGTATCGTTCTATGATGATAATGGGGGTATCGTTCTAGCAAGCGTTGAACAATCATTTAGAACAGGAACTAACGCCTCGGAAACTGTCCAGATTGTTGCTGCTCAGTTTGATAGCGAGCGGTGGGACAATGACGATGATGGCATTAGCAATTTGGCCGAATTGCTTGACGGTAGCGATCCACTCACAGAGTCTGAGTTGGCCTCTGCTGATACACCAGGCATGACTGACTCTGCGGATACTATGGATGAGCCAGATACCATGCACGAGTTCGAAGAATTCAACTTTGTAACCGTTGCCGACGATTTGATTCACATGACATCCGGCTGTCAAATGACAAGACTGTCCACCGTTGTAGAAGATCTGGCTTATATCATCGAGGATACCAATACGATTACCTGGCCTGACAATGACTGGTATCAGGTACAAATCGTCTCTAATATTGGCCCGACCAACACCGTGTTCGATACGGTTTGTGATGGAGATGCAGAATGCAAGCTGCTGCCTGGGAGACACGCGGTAATCAATCACACGACAGGACAACGTACCCTTTTGGAGGTGTTGCCTGTCGAATTAGAAGACAATCCCAACGCCGTTCAGCTGCCGGAAACGGTTGTCACAACACCAGGCACAGTGTTCCCGCCGGCAACTGTCCCCTTGACGCGCGCGCAACACAACTGTGAGCTCGGAGGTACATTTACCAGAGAAATGGGCGAGACAGACTTTGATGGGGCTACCTACAATTCACAGAACTTTATCTTCGACCAGTGCCAAATGACCATACGCACTGGTCGGCTTCCGGATGGCAACTATCGGGTGAACGGTGAGTTAGAGGTGTTGAACATAGAAAAACGTTTTCGAGCTACGAGATTTCGTCGTTTTGAGAATTTTTCGGTCGTCGGAGAGAGTGGTCTCGAATACCACGTTCAGAATGGTTTGTTGAATGATACCAACCCCAGCAATCGTATTGCGATGGTCACGAGTTATGAGAAAATACTGCCCAGTGAGGAGGTGGGTGAATCACTGACCGATGTTGCGTTCTCTTATAACGGCCGCGGTGACTATCTATTGAACGCCAGTGGGACTATTCGCAGTGATAAAACGGCCGATCAACAGGTAACTATTAGAACCGATGCAACGCTGAACTTCGAACTCGATAGTAATAATCGAGTGCTAACACCATTTAATGGCTCAATGGAAATGCTGGCAGAAGACGGTAGCATGCTGCACTTAAACCCAGTTCCAATGTCAACGTTGAGTTCATTACTAACCCCCGTCTTTACTATAGATCTCGATGTTACTACGCGTGATGGTGAAAATATTACGGGTTCTACCGAATCATACCGCCCATCCGGCAGCAACGGGAACAACAGGATTTGCGGATATCGAAACAATCGCGGAGATTTCAGGCGATCGACTTTTGTGGAGCCAATTCCTTAAGCCAGTGTATGCGGAGAAGTCTGTTGCAGCATCAAACAGAGAAATACTCTGAAGGTTTTTCAGTCCACTTCAAACAAGTTCAGGTACACAGGAATACTTTCTGATGTCTCTGGACATCATGCGGAAACAAGGAAGCAAAGCACGTATATCACGATGGATGATAGTCACAAGCCTATAAAATCCCATCTACGATAAGCGCAACGGAACTCAGGAATTCATGTTGCACTTGTATTCTTTGACATGGATTCTCTGCCTTCACAGGGAATGACGCTAAGGGGTTTTAAACGTCTGCTTAGGCACACAAGAGTCTTTGGCAAATCCTATACATTTTCTTCTGGCGAGGCGAACATAACCAGAGCCAGCAACGGACAAATTGACAGTGCCCCGAACCTGGCTATCGTCAGAACCGGTGTCCCAGTCAATCAACCGTTGTGGCAGGCGTTATG
>CAYPMR010000219.1:0-2353 GCA_964411665.1 uncultured Granulosicoccaceae bacterium
CCGCCTGATGCATGGTTTCACCCGAACGCGGAAAATACCACGGACGCTTCCAGTCACCGACATCTTCAAACACAGCATTGTTGTCTACATGCCACGAATGCATGGGAGTAACCCTTTCTTGCAGAAAAAGCTCATTGGTGTATTGCCCGGCAACAGCGCCAAATGTCACTGGGGTAAACGGTGGTCTGAAAGTGGTGAAACCAACTTCCGGAATGGATGCACTACGCAGCTCGGCCATAACAGCCAATGCGTTCACATTGGAAGTCTTACCCTGATCGGTCCCCATACCCGTAGTCGTATAACGTTTAAGATGTTCGACAGACTGGTAGCCTTCACGCGCAGCAAGATGTATATCCGCGACAGTCACATCATTCTGCAAATCGTGAAAATGTTTGCGTGGCCCCCGGCCTACCGGATGTTCTGTTGGTACGACCCAAATAACATCGCCAAGTACGCACACACCCTCAGCAGCTAACATCTTTGCACCAGGCAAGGTTGATGGAGAACTACCACCGCTGACAGATTCGCCAGGGTTGCCAGTTAACGCCTCCTGTGCGGCTAAACCACCGGCAGCAGCACCCTGCTCTATACAAGTACTACTATCGAAAGCACCATTGCATGCTCCAGCAAAAGAATGCGGATTAATCACATTAATATCATCGCCCGCTGCAGCAGCCTCAGGTACAAAACTTTTTATAGAGTCAACAAAGGCTAGCTTTCCACGTGCTTGACTATGCAAGTGTACGGTTGGATTCCAACCACCGCTGGCAGCTACAACCTGACAAGGAATAGTTTCGATAGCACCAACTAGTTTCTGCCTGGACGCGTCGAGACGACTGATGCGTGCAGAACGAATAGCATGCTTGCCGTTCAAACCCACAACTACCGAATCGAACATCAAGCGAATACCTATATCCTTAACCGCCTTCACGCAATCCTTAGCTGACTGATCCGCTTCGCTGCGCATATCCACCAGCGTCACCACAGCCCCGGCATTGTGTGTGTCTAGCGCAGCTGCATAGGCGCTGTCATTGTTGGTGAAAACCACAATCTGTCTGGCAGGCAATACCGCGTAGCGATTAATGTAGTGTCGTACCGCACTTGCAAGCATGACACCCGGTCTGTCGTTATCTGCAAATAACAATGGACGTTCAATCGAACCAGTAGTAAGTACAACGCGTCGCGCACGAATTTTCCAGAATCGCTGTCTTATGGAGCCACTGGCACGCTCGGCAAGCGGTAAATGATCTGTTAGCCTCTCGACAGCCGTCAGATAATTATGGTCGAGATAAGCTGTTACGGTACAACGAGGAACAACCTGTACATTCGCCTGTTCTTGCAAAAAGGCAACCTGCTCTCTGACCCATGCATGAGCTGCTTGTCCATCAATCATCCCGCCATTCCACAATGCAGCGCCCCCAGGCTCACACTGCTCATCCATTAGAATAACTCTGGCACCGGTTTTGGCCGCAGCAACAGCCGCTGAAATACCGGCTATACCACCGCCGGCAATAAGTACGTCACAGTGCGCATATAGCTGTTCATAGTTGTCGGCATCAGGTTCTTTTGGGGATTTGCCCAGACCGGCTGCACGACGTATGAACTTCTCGTAAGTCATCCACATAGAAGCAGGCCACATGAATGTCTTGTAGTAAAAACCCGCTGGTAGAAACCTGGCAAGTACCGAATTGATTGCACCAATATCGAAACCCACGGTGGGAAAACAATTTTGACTCTTAACCATCAAGCCCTGATAAAGATCAACCTGAGTCGCCCGGGTATTCGGCTCGCTATAGGCCCCTTCTTCAAGCTGCATTAACGCATTGGGCTCTTCCGGCCCGGCTGTGTAGATCCCTCGTGGTCGATGATATTTAAAACTGCGCCCAACCAATCTGACGCCATTAGCCAGAAGAGCTGAGGCTAACGTATCACCCTCAACGCCCTGGTAAACAACACCATCGTACTTAAAGGTAACGGCTTTAGAGGTATCAACACCGATCCCTGCTGGCAGCCGAAGAGACGAGCCACGCAGCCCTGATTCTGATTGATTGTTCATGACCATTTTCCTGTCAGCACGATCACTGCTCGGGCGGCTTTTCGCCGGGCTTGTAGGTTCCGTGAATCCGATCAGTTACTGTATTACGCACTGCATTGAACCAACGCCTGCATCCTAACGCATGCACCCAGCGCTCGTAGTGGATACCTTTAGTATTCTGGCGAAAGAAAACATAATCACCCCACTGTTCGTCAGTAAGAGATTCAGTGTTCTCTGGTCGTGCTATGTGAGCTTCACCATGGCAAGTGAATTCGGTCTGGTCTCGAGGACCGCACCAGGGACATTCAATATGTAACA
>CAYPMR010000220.1:0-2284 GCA_964411665.1 uncultured Granulosicoccaceae bacterium
TCGAAACTGGATGTGGATGCGCAGATCAGCAATCAACTGTCAAAAGTCAAAAAATTTGCATCAATTACGGGCGATGCAAAAAAAGATGAAAACTCCACCGCGAAAAGTGCGAATGCAGAGCGATCTTCGAATGATGAAGCCTGAAAAATGTCTAGTCCAACAGAGTAAACACCACGTAACTCTGCAATGTTGAACAAATTTTCGACGCGTCAACAAATAATCGGTAACAGATATCACAGGCCTCTCGATATTTGTTTTAGATTTTCTATCCGCTTGTTTCTTCAGGTTTTTTTTATCAGTTTCGGGAGTGTCAAATAATAATCATAAACAATGATTTTGAAAGCTTGATCAGGGTAGAAACTTCTGGTTTAGTGTACCTGTCTTTTTATTCGCAGGAGCTTGCTCCATGAAACTATACGAGCCCATTGCAGTCGCTCTGTTTACTGCAGTTATACTGTCTTCTTCCTACTTGCTTGGGAAACGGATCGGTTATGACCAAGGCTGGGAAAAGGCCAACAGCGATGCATTTGCAGAAGGTCATATCTCAGGTTACAACGACGCTGTAAATGCAATGCTCGATGCTGAATTCGATGTTACGGTGAGTAATTGATAACTACCTAATTACGTCACTTACTTAAACCAAGCGCATAAATCAGGCGCTCTCTGTATTCCTCCCTTTGCGATCAGGGCACGATGCTCTGATCTTTTTTTAGCTTTATTCTTCTCTGTCGTATGTGATCTTACAATTACACTCACAGCAAAAGTAAGTGACCTTTATTTCATCCTCCTGTTCACTCAGCCTATAGGTCGCCGCGATTACGTCCTATTCTGAGAAATTGTCCCTGCTCAGTTGGCATTGTCTGTAAAGCTCTAAAACCCTGTGGCGATAGATGATACATGTTGCGATGAATGGTCACCGGTTGAGTGTCCAGATGCTGACTGCATTTAATATCATCGTTCGAGTATAGGCCTAACGACGGTTGTTTATTATGGATGCAGGAACGATTTGGTTAATTGTGGGTGTTGTGGCAATTGCCTATGCAATTTATGTATACAACAAATTGGTTTCGCTCAGAAATCACTTTCGTAACGCGTTCTCGCAAATCGATGTTCAGTTGCAACGTCGCTATGAACTAATCCCCAATCTGGTTGAAGTGGCCAGAGGCTATATGCAACACGAGCACGAGACGCTGACAGAAGTGACTGAGGCACGAAATAACGCCAGTAGCAAAGCAGAGAAAGCTGCCGCTACGCCTGATAATGCGGGTCTGGTTAATGCACTTGCCGGTGCAGAAAAACAACTCGCTGGTGCGATGGGCAGACTTAACGTTGTTATGGAAGCCTATCCGGATTTAAAAGCTGATGTGAATATGCAGGACTTGCATGCGGAGCTGACCAGCACCGATAACCGGGTTTCCTATGCCAGACAGGCTTACAGTGATTCGGTGATGAGATACAACACCTATCGTGAACAGATTCCAGCTAATTTCATAGCAGGCCCTTTCAAGTTTACTGAAGCAGACCTTTTTGAAATAGATGAAGCTGACGCCGAAATAAGAGAGCCAGTACGCGTGTCTTTTGATAAGGCAGCTTAAATCATGCTATCGGAAAAATGATCGACTGAGTATTTTGAATGATCAGTCCAGGGCGCAATTTTGCCCTGATCTGGCCTCGTTGGATCTGTGATGGACTTTTTTAAACACCAGAGTGATGCCAAAAGCAGTTCACTGACTTTGCTGGCTATTTTCATGTTGGTGGTTACGGTGTTGTTTTTCGTACTGGCCTTCACCGTTAGTATCATTAATAACATCCTGTCGTTTGAGCGTGATTTCATGACTCTGACGCCAACAGGATTGTTGGTGGCAGGCATGTTCTGGTTTGCCATAGCTGCCGGGTGTTTTTTTCGATGGCTTGATGTGCGCGGTGGTGGTAGCTGTCTGGCGAAACGATTTGGCGCGCATCCGGTGGATGAGCTTTCTCGAAATCGCGCTGAACGGCAGTTAACGGCAATCAATGCAGAAATGGCGATTGCAGCAGGCATTGTGACACCGTCTATCTGGATCATGCCGTTCGAGCAAACAATTAATGCATTTGTGGTTGGCGGTGGCGATGATGTCGCTATCGTTGTTACCAGATCGGCAATTGATTATCTCGATAGAGAACAGATGCAAGCGCTGATTGGACATGAGATGGGTCATGTCGTGCAAGGTGATCTGGCTATTAATATGCGCATGTTGATAGCGCTTAGTGGGCTGATGGCATTGACTGAAATCGGTGATATGCT
>CAYPMR010000221.1:0-2261 GCA_964411665.1 uncultured Granulosicoccaceae bacterium
TTGGCGCGCCAGCTGCTACCTGTCCGACGACAGGTATGCCGTTGCGCGCATGCGGGTTGACCAGGCGAATACCGCGTGATGCTCCTGGCATCAATTCGATGACGCCTTTTCGTGCCAGTGCCTTCAGATGATCATCCGCAGCAGTAGGCGAACGAAAATCGAAATATTCACAGATATCAGCGCGTGTTGGCGGCATGCCGGCTTCATCTATGTGCTCGTGGAGCATGTCCAGAATCTGCTGCTGGCGTTTGGTCAGTTTTTGCATATATCCAACCGGTTGTATGATCTCAGGGTGTCTGGTGACGTCGACCCTCAAAAGACTGGATAAAATACCAGTTATACTGTCGCAGTTCAAATATCGGATGGGTTTGACCACAGTCCCGCACTACAAGCACAAAATAGTGCAAATGTCATTGGCTGGCGTCTGCCTGCGGTCATTGTTACGCAGCCGTTAAGCTTTTCTAATTGCATGAAAATATGTCAAAATCTGCCTTGATCATCTTGCCAGTTATAGGGATTTCACTAGACGGCATAAGCGTTGATGATTCGACATGGTCGTTTAGAGCGTAGGCGTCTACAGCTCTGTCCTTAAAACAGCAGATGAGTATTTGGTTTACCGGTGAGCGATAGTCCGCTTCATACCCACTTCAGACATTATGCATCTGCCAGTGTGATTTCCATGCTGGTTGGTTTTGCGACGTTCCCTCTACTGGCCCGTCATCTCGATGTGGGAGCTTACGGCCTGCTCGGCCTGATGACCACCAGCGCAACCATGATGGTTGCATTCGGCAAACTCGGCTTGCAACATGCCATCCTGCGTTTTTATCCGGCTGCTCAGCTACAACGCGAAGGCAACGATCTGGACGAGATGCACTCGACCGTCTTTGTACTATTTGCGGTTCTGATTGTGCTTAGCGTCATAGTCTGGCTATTTGCAGGCTGGATGATCGTACCGATGGTGCTTTCAGGCAGCCAGTTGAGCGGGTTATTTCCTTTACTGGCAGTTTTCATCATATTTCGCATGCTAAGTAGTTTTATTAGTAGCATGTTACGTTCGCAGGAACAAAGCCGAGCCATAGGTTGGAGCACGATGGCCGGACGGTTCCTGTATTTGATCTTACTCTATGGTGTTGGTTTAACGAGTGGCTTCAGTATTGCGTTTGTCCTGACGGTGACTGTGTTGGCTGAATGCATGGTGTTCGCCTGCAACTTCTGGGCGTACCGTGCCTTCATTCGTTTTGATCCGACACGATTCTCTGTCCCTCTAGCAAAAACTTTGCTGATCTTCGGCGTGCCACTGATGCTGGTAGAGGCAGTAGGTTTGCTTGTCAGGCTGACAGATCGTTATATGGTTGGCTCCTTTCTGGGCGAGTTTCAATTGGGTCAGTTTGCTGCGTCAACAAGCCTCGTATCATGCGTTGACCTTATTGTGATAGGCACTATTGCAGCTGCCGTGAAACCCCGTTACAACAAGTTGTGGGAAAGAAGTGGCAGGGCGAAAACTGTCAGCTTTTTGAAGCAAGGCGCTGAGATCTATTTGTTACTGGGTATCCCGCTGGCTGGTCTGTTCGTAATTGTCGGTAAAGATGCACTGGTGGCCATAGCTGGCATTCGTTATATGCAAGGCACGGTAATCATCCCCTACCTGACAGTGATTGCATTGTTCGATGGATTGTTGATCTTTTTGCTCGCGGGCATTCATCTGAAGAGCAAGACCTCAGTGTTTTTTTTCTGGGGAACTGTTGCCGCAGCGTTGAATTTTGCCGGAAATTTTATACTGATACCGTCCTTTGGATTAGAGGGGGCGGTTGCTGCCACCTTGCTGTCACATATGGTATTTAGTGTTGGTTTGATTTGCAGTGCGATGCGCTGGCTAAAGATTGAGATAGCCTGGCCGTCGGTGGCAATGGTGTCATTCGCAACATTGATAGTGGTAGTCGTTATGAACTTGTTACCCTTTAAGCCCGGGATGGGTGCGGCAGCGATAAAATCGGCATTGGCCCTACCAATTCTGATCGGCATTCCGCTGCTCGCAAGTGCGGCTACTCGGAACTGGGTTGCGCTGCAAGGTGATCAGTTGATCGGGCGCCTGCAAAGGGCAGGCTAACAGCGAGTGGTGACCCGTGGCGTTACTACCCGACCCCGGCCGTTACTACCCGACCCCGGCATAACAGGGCAAACAGGGCATAATTGAGCAAGCCCGCTCTCATTAAAAACACGCCAGAAAAAGCACAGATGTAAGCCGAAAGCGTTTATTAACA
>CAYPMR010000222.1:0-2188 GCA_964411665.1 uncultured Granulosicoccaceae bacterium
TATTGCTCGAGCTGGCTGTGGATTGTGCACCACGACAGGGCGAGCAATGCGTTATTGACGAAGAGGTGCTAAAACAAGTTTCTCGAGATTCATCGCGGCAGTTTGATAAGGGCGGTGATCTTTTCTATGATCAGATCTCGGCACTGCATAAATCAGTTCGTGGCTCTAACCCGGATGCAGCGCTCTACTGGTTTTGTCGCATGATCGATGGCGGTTGTGACCCAAAGTACATCGCCCGACGGGTTATGCGTATTGCCACGGAAGACATTGGGTTGGCCGATCCACGTGCATCGCAACTGGCGCAGTTTGCCTGGGAAAGTTACGAGCGATTGGGTAGTCCCGAAGGCGAACTGGCGATTGCCCAGGCAATTACCTTTATGGCCTGTGCGCCGAAAAGCAACGCTATGTATAGTGCTTACAAAGATGCCATGCGGTTGGCAAAGGACAGCGGTTCATTGGAAGTACCCATGCATCTGCGCAATGCGCCGACAGCTCTGATGAAAAATATTGGAGCGGGAGATGGGTACCGTTATGCGCACGATGAATCCGATGGATTTGCCGACGGTGAGACCTACTTTCCAGACGTCTTGGGAGAATACGAATTGTATTCACCTGTGTCTCGCGGCTTGGAGATTCGCATTGCTGAGAAGCTTGATGAGCTCAGGGCCAGGAATCGTGCAGCAGGTATTACGTCCAAACAAATGCCTAAATAACGGCAGCTTATTGCCAGTTCCTGCAAGACAGATCTGCTAACAATGACTGAGCCTGCAATGGCTGGATATTTTTCATAATTTTTATAATGATTTGGCATAAATGGCGCAACATTGACCATGCATAATAACGAGCAAAATTCCACGGACTCTGATGCCTCAGATGACCCGCAGGGCTCAGAGGATGAAACAAATACGATTATGAATTTAAATAGAATTGAGACAGGCGAAAATCCGCCTGATGATATAAACGTCATTATCGAAGTACCGGTAGGTGGCGAACCGATCAAGTACGAACTGGACAAGCACTCCGGTGCATTGCATGTTGATCGTTTCCTGTATACGCCGATGCGTTATCCGGGTAACTACGGATTTGTTCCTCACACCTTGTCTGATGACGGTGATCCGGTTGATGTACTGGTAGCGAACACCCGTGTACTGTTGCCCGGATGTGTTATCAACTGCCGACCTATTGGCGTGTTGATCATGGAAGATGACGGCGGGGAAGATGAAAAAATCATCGCTGTACCCTCATCGAAAGTGACACAGCGTTATGAGTCGATCAAAGACCACACGGATTTACCCGACATTACGCGTCAGCAGATACAACATTTTTTCGAGCACTACAAGGATCTGGAACCGGGCAAATGGGTTCGTATTGAATCCTGGGGTGACGCAACGCAAGCTCGGCAACTGATTGTTGAGGGTATCCAGCGTGATAAAGGCAAGCGCGTCGCTTGATTTGTGATACTCACAACTGACCTGACTGTTCAGGTCAGTTGGCGTGATGAGGGCAGACTTGCAGTTGCGCCCGTTCAAGATTAATTGGTGACTGTATGGTTACGCAGCATCATCGTCCCTTTTCCAATCTGAAAATAGAATCACACCCGGGTAAATATTGAAGGCTTTCGCAATGACTTTAGCGCGTTCAGCGCCGAGAGCAGTTCTACCAGTTTCCAACGATGAAATCGTGGCTTGCGGTTATGCTTGTCATACCTGATAACTCGACTTGAGACCATTTGTGAAGTTCACGAAGTGCTTTTATCGTTTCACCTGGTGTTCTAGATATACCTTTGTAAGGAGTGTAATCCGAGGCTTTATACTTTTGTGGTTTGTCCATTACTATCTCCTCTTATAGTCGTGAGCATTTACATCAATAACTAATATGCACACGATCTCTTTCTGCACTTGATAAATTACTCTGTATTGCCTTGATAGCCAATCACTCGTCTAACATCAAGAGAGCAGACGGTTCAAACGTGGCATCTGAACGGAGAAAATGTGCCCTATGGCGTCATTCGCTCAATCAAAATCAGAATTCCAGACTGTCCGTTCTGTCCTCATTGCTGACGCCGGTTAGGTTTGGAAATTCTGAACTTTGACGATGTAGTCAGTGGCTCTTGTGTGCCAGTACGGACGTAGAAAGTTAATCCATTTGGCCACCGTAACGAGAAAATTTCTTCCGGGAAAAATATAGT
>CAYPMR010000223.1:0-2182 GCA_964411665.1 uncultured Granulosicoccaceae bacterium
GCCATACCGCCACCAATGATCAGAAAATCGAACGAGCGGTTTTGATCAGACATAGGATCCTCCTATCCGGGAAGCGTATCTATCCATTGTGCTAATCTGATTCGCGCAGTTCGACACGACGTATTTTTCCAGAAATTGTTTTTGGAAGGGATTCGCGGAATTCTATTTCACGTGGGTATTTGTAGGGTGCTGTGGTTGTTTTGACAAATGTCTGAATTTCTTCTTTTAGCTCATCAGAGGGTTTGAAGCCCTCCGTCAATATAATGAACGCCTTGACAATACTGCCACGCAGTTCGTCAGGTATACCGATAACAGCAGACTCAGCCACTGCAGTATGTTCTATCAGTGTGCTTTCAATTTCAAACGGGCTAATTCGATAGCCAGCTGAGCTAATAACATCATCAGAGCGCCCGATAAACCAGATATAACCATCTGCGTCGCGCGTAGCAGTATCGCCAGTAAAATAGAAGCCGTGGTGAAATGCGCTAGTGTCTTTGTTCTGTGCATCGATCATGTAACCATCGAATAATCCTGGGGGATTGATGTCTGTCATACGTATCGCAATGTGACCGATTTCATCTACCTCTACCTCTTTGCCATTGTCGTCGACGACTTTTACATCGAATCCAGGTGTCGCTTTACCCATTGAGCCAGGGCGCACTGCAAATCCAGACTGGTTGGCAACGATGCAGACGGTTTCGGTTTGACCGTAACCATCATGAATGTCAGTGTCTGTCGCGTCTTTCCAGATTCGAATGACTTCGGGGTTCAAGGGTTCGCCCGCACCGGTTGCATGTCTTATTGACGATAGGTTGTACTCGGACAGGGGCATTTGTGCAAACAAGCGATAGATAGTCGGAGGTGCACAAAAACTGGTGACTTTAAGTTGTTCAATCAGTTTTAGATGCAACTCTGCTTCGAAGCCGGATCCGTTGTACAACACCATGGCGGATTCCATTAACCACGGACCGAATAACATGCCCCATGCGGCCTTTGCCCAACCGGTATCTGATAGGGTCCAATGGATGTCGTCGGTGTCGAGATTTAACCAGTAGGCGCCTGTGATGTAGTGGGCGAGGGCATAGCCGTGGTTACGCGCTACAAGTTTTGGATTGGCTGTTGTGCCGGAGGTGAAATACGCGAGCATTATGTCATCACTGCGTGAGGCATCTGCATCGGACTGCGTAAAAGATTTTGTTGCCTTGGGTAATTCTTCGTCTACAGATATCCAACCTTCCCGCTTACAACCGACAACTAAAAAGTGTTTTAAACTCGGGCAGCGAGACTTGATCTCAGCGATTTTCTCTACATGCTCCTCAGACACGATAACTGCAGTTGCTTGCGCATGATTAATGCGAAATTCAATATCCCGGGCTGTTAGTAAATTTGTGCCCGGCATGGCAACGACACCTGACTTAATACAACCGATCATGGTTTCGTACCACGCACCAATGCGTGGTAGCAAAACGACAGCAAAATCGCCCTTTTTTACACCCTGTTCTTTTAATAGATTTGCCATTTGATTGGAACGGTCACGCAAATCCGAGAAGCTGTGTTCGGTAATAATCGTACCGCTTGCATCTACTTCTATATAAGCCGTCTTATCACGCTTGTTCGCGATATCATCAATGACATCAAATCCGAAATTAAAATACTCCGGCATTTGTATATTGGTGTTTCCCTTGGTTTCAAGTTGCGTGCGTAGTCCTTCAATGGCTTCAATGTGGCTCATGAAATATCGTTATATAAATGTTGGAATTAAAATATAAATGATAGCTTTACTGTTAATGCAATTGTTAACGCAACTGTTTGACCATTAACGCGCCTTGCGCAGCAGGACATAAACAGCACCTGTGCCACCATCGTTGTCGCGGGCAGAGCAATACGCAATAACTTGTTTATGGTTACGTAACCATCCGTCTATTGCCCGTTTCAATACAGGTGCTTTTTCAGCATTTTTTCTACCGCGTCCATGGATGATACGAACACAGCGAATATCTCGCTGCCTAACACTGACAAGGAATTGCGCAACTTCCGCTTTAGCCTGCTCGCGGGTCAGGCCGTGCAGATCGAGGTCGGCCTTGATCGCGTGTTTGCCTGATTTTAGTTTGCGTAACTCTGATCGTTGTAGCCCGGGTGCTGTCCATGCCAGGTGATCACCTGTCTCCAGCACATCATCAGC
>CAYPMR010000224.1:0-2137 GCA_964411665.1 uncultured Granulosicoccaceae bacterium
TCTGCCGCTCGAAGCTTGTGCATCCAGCTCTCTTTCGAGCCATCGTAGGGTGTTGCACTGTCCCAAAAGCGCGTATTGTGCACATAGTCGACACAAGCTAGTGCTGCCCGGGCTGGTACACACATCGGGGACGGTGTGTAGGCGTTGGTAAAAACAGTGCCGGTGTTCACCAGCTCATCAATAAAGGGTGTTTTTACGGTTGGGTGTCCGAGTGAACTCAGGGCATCTTTACGATGCTCATCGGAGATAATCAGCAGAACATTCATAAGTATTAGTTTTGGTTTTTACATCGGGAAGTTGTAACCGTAAGCCGGAATTGTTCGCCACCGCCAACAAAGCCAGTTACTATTTCATGATTCCCCGAGATTGACATAGCCTGTACATGACACACATTAATTTTCCTCAGCAATGTAAACAAAAAATGGTCTACTTGCCAGATATCTGTTTACGTGTTCGTCTGTTTTTTGCAGCAGCAGCTTTCCTCACTCTATCAGGTTGCGCGCTAACTGGTGTTCCCGATGGTATAACCGCGGTGGAAGATTTTGAGTTACAGCGTTATTTGGGTACATGGTATGAGATAGCGCGACTGGATCATCGGTTTGAACGAGGACTTTCCAGTGTAACGGCTACTTATAGTCTGAATGATAATGGCTCGGTCAAGGTTGTTAATCGTGGGTTCTCTGCGAAAAAGGGTAAAGAAAAATCAGCAACGGGCAAGGCGGTTTTTGTCGGACCCGAATCGCGCGGACATTTGAAAGTCTCTTTCTTCGGCCCGTTCTATGGCAGTTATGTTATTTTTGAGCTGGATAAGGAAAACTATTCCCATGCGCTTGTCGCAGGGCCCAGTCGAAAATTTCTGTGGGTGTTGGCACGCAGTCCGGCTATGGATACAACAACCTACGATGCACTACTAACCAAAGCACAAAGCTATGGGTATGACATCGACAAGTTAATAAAGGTGCAACACTGACAAGAAGCCCGATTGACAGATTCGTTTCAACAAACTTATGCAAACAATAACGACTGAAAAAATTATTGATCTCGCCACCGTGCAGGCGACGTCCCTGCCAGATCATGCTCTGGCGACGGCGAAGCTGTCACTTCTTGACTGGCTGGTTTGCGCTCGTGCAGGTATCGAAGAGCCACTCGCAAAGGGCTTAAGGCAATTTGCTGTTGCCGAGGGCGCTAGTGATAAAACCGAGGGACCGGCGTCGATAGTCGGCGGTGGTTGTGCGCCAGTGCGACTGGCTGCGATGATTAATGGCGCTATCAGCCATGCGCTTGATTACGACGATACGCACTTTGCACACGTCGGTCATTTGTCCGTAGGGATTTTTCCCGCAGTTGTTGCCACGGGCGAGGATATTGATGCCAGTGTTACAGATATGATTGCAGCATTTCTCGTTGGTGCAGAAGCTGCCATTCGCACGGGATGTGTTCTCGGTACAGCTCATTACAATCGGGGATTCCATCAAACGGCAACGGCTGGTGCATTCGGTGCAACGGTTGCGACTGCGCGACTACGTGGGCTTGATGCTCAACAGCTGCGTTATGCATTGGGATTTTGCGCCAGCCGGGCCTCAGGCTTGAAATCCCAGTTCGGTACGATGGGTAAGCCATTGAACGCTGGTTTTTCTGCTTCCAATGGTGTCGAGGCTACCGCTCTTGCGGCCTGTGGTTTGACCTCGGCAGAAGATGGTTTGATGGGAGAGCAGGGTTTTGTGCAAACCCATACAAATGAGGAAAGTATTCAAGCCGAAGCACTCGCCTGGACTGACCTGCCACCTGAACACTTTCGGTTTGTCGATAACAGTTATAAGTTTCATGCATGCTGCCACGGCACACATGCCATGATTGAAGGGTTGTCTTCATTACTTCAGACGCAAAGCTGTGAACCACAAGAGATCACGTCAATAGAAGTTCACACCAATCCACGTTGGCTGAAGGTCTGCGATATAGACAATCCGCAAACCGGTCTTGAAGTTAAGTTCAGTTATCGCTGGTTAGCTGCGATGGTCTTTCATGGATTGGCAACTGCTGATGATAGTGTTTACACATCTGCACTTGCACATGACGATAGGCTTGCTGAACTTGCCAGCAAGGTGTCGGTAACAGGTGATGACTCACTTACTGATCA
>CAYPMR010000225.1:0-2087 GCA_964411665.1 uncultured Granulosicoccaceae bacterium
GCACTGCCTCACACAGTACATCATTTAGCAGTCTTTCAGTCTCACGGACCGAATAAGCGAAGTACCGTTGTAGCAGTTGATCTACTCTAGTGGAGCGAGAGACCAGCCTGTTTACAACTCGAGTACTTCTGACCGCATAGTCAGTCATAGCAAACCTGTGCGTCGGGATCCTTGGCGTAGAAAAAATCCTGACCATGACCGCAATAATGCAGATCAGTGTCAGCACCAGGAAGTGCCGAGTACAAGTAAAAAGCCGGTTTAAGTGCTTTCTGCTTGTCACTACCGCGAGGTTCGGAAGGTGTAGTTACTGCAACACCATCACCATTGATGTACTCGGTAGACTCAGATGAAAAGCCAAGTATTTCATAGCTGCCGAAATCACCGGATTTGAACTTCTCCGGTACAGCAACGCGAAATGTACCCTTGTCTTTGCCAGCAGAGCCTTTCTTAAGCCATCCAACCGGACCAATGTATTCGGATTTTTGATTCACCGTATCATGGACCCAGGCAAAAATGGCTCGACGTCCCTTGGGCATTTTAAGGCCATTATAAGCACCTATAAATTCACCAGTGGACTCGTCAAAAGCGACACTACCTTTGGGTCCGATATCTTTTTTGAAATCGTAACCATCGATAATGACACCGCCGAGCATCGGTACAACCTCTTTAGCCGTGGCTAAACTTGAACCCAAAGCCAACAAGAGGATGACACCGAAAGTAGAAAATAAGCTGTTACGCATAATTTCTCCTTAGCGATTTCATCTCACGTACCCACCATAAGCGGAGATGTGAGAATCAAACAAAATCCGCAAAACGTTCTTGCGGGGCGAATGTCATGTCGTCAATTGCGAAGGCAATAAATATCGACTTCGGCTATTGACGCAGACACGCAACATGCTATCAAAAAAGTACCTATAAATCGCTGATAATAGACAGGTTAATTGCAGCACTAGTCATATTAAAATGCGTTTGTTATGCAAAAAACAGAGCGCTGCTACTCGAATGACAGGAAGACTTGTGCAAATGGATAAAAGTATTGCAGCAGTAGGAGTGTGTTGGTTCATGAATTGACAGAATATGTCAGTCAGGGACAAATCAATATAAGTTATGTACTGTAAAATCTGCCACAATCTGCGGAAAACAGATCTAGTGAACGAAACCTTTTATTAAATCTGTCGTAATATACTAATAAGTATGCTCCACACCCTGAGTGGATTCCTCCTGCTGTCTCCCGGAACTGATTCGTCACCTTCGCTTTTCGAGTCCCTGGGATTCAGACGAATCACGGCGTGCAGTAGTCTTTAACGAAATGACCGGTTTTATCGGCATTACATTGTGATGAATCATTGAAACATGCAGCCATTGCTGTCAGTTAAAGATTTGACCATCGGTTTCAAAGACAATGATCCAGTAGTACGATCAGTGGATTTCTCTGTCAACGCTGGCGAGACCCTGGCACTGGTGGGCGAATCCGGATCAGGAAAAACGCTTTGCTGCCGTTCCATTTTGCGCATTCTTCCACCGACTGCCTCTATTCGCAGTGGATCAATCACTCTCAATTGTCGCGATCAATCGCTGGAGCTGGCTAATCTTAAAGAAAAAGCCCTGCGTAAGATTCGTGGTAACAGGGTGGCGATGGTGTTTCAGGAGCCAATGCGCTCGTTGTCGCCGTTACACAAAATTGGTGACCAGGTCAGCGAAGTATTGTGTTTGCATCATGAGTGCAATTCATCAGAAGCAAAACTACAAGTGCTGGAGGCATTTGCAGATGTTGGCTTCCCTAATCCCGAGCGCGCTTTTAAATCATACCCCTTCGAACTCTCTGGCGGCATGTTGCAACGCGCCGGTATCGCGATGGCGACTGTAGCAAGGCCTGATCTGCTGATAGCCGATGAGCCTACTACTGCTCTGGATATGACGACTCAGGCCCAAGTATTGGGGTTGTTGAAATCGATGCAGAAAAAAATTGGCACAGCACTCATTCTAGTGACGCATGACTTGGGTGTAGTTGCCAACATGGCAGATCGTGTAGTGGTTATGCATCGTGGAGAAGTGATGGAATCAGGTACATCGAATCAGGTACTTGG
>CAYPMR010000226.1:0-2038 GCA_964411665.1 uncultured Granulosicoccaceae bacterium
AAAGAGTCCTATCCACTTTCACAAGGGCTTTATGCAATTCATCTTGATCAGGACAGCCCACCGCTCAACTGGCGACAGTGTGCACCCACACAAACAAATTCGCATAGAGTCATGGACATGACCAAATGTCTTACGCAAATCAAAACCGATGTTAAAAATGCGCCCGAAACAATCGAACGTGAATTAGAAACCTCCGTCTTGTACAAATCATCGTTACAGCGGATACAAGACCAATTGCTTAATTCCAACAATCGTGAAAGCCAGCGATTAATCTGCAATCAGCCGGTAGCCGGCCATACTGGTTTGAAAGACATACATACACTGCTGGATCGGGTTAACAGTAAAAATACCTCGGCAGCTGAAAGAATACATGTTCTGCAACAAAGTGATTCCGAATCCTGGCGGATCGTAAACAGTACCAACCATGGAATTTGTCTGGAATGGCACAGCAGTCGCGCGAGTGATCTTCAAATAGGCGAGTTGATAGCTTTAATTTCAACAGACAAGTCAGAACAAGAAACGCAAGGCAGCGATGATGTTGATAACTCAATCCCGACAGTGCAGATTGGCAATGTCAGATGGGTCAACTATCGCAGCACCGAACGTTTGTTGTGCGGCATCCAACTTCTATCTGATGAAGTATCCGCTGTATTCGTCGAGACAACCTCAGCTGAAACTGAAGGCACAAGACAGGAATGTCTGTTGTGTATTGGAGAAGCACCAGCAACAGACCCTTCATCAAATCAGATACGGTTACCAGAGCGTACCTTGCTGACACCACCGCATGCCTTCAGCGCATCATCCACACTCCGACTACACCATCGTGGCAAAACCAGCGAATGGCAAGTTCAGTCAAAGCCCGTAGCGAACGGAGGATTTGATTATCTGGCTTTGCAACCTGCCAGCTGATCGGATTGACACTCAACGCATTACCTGTTCAAAAGGCATTTGTACCCAAGGTGCTTGCTTGATGTAAAGTGCTCAGAATTGCTCCTAGGGATCCAAGTCGATTTCCACAAGGCGGAGCATTTGTACTGAATACTTTACAGGAGACAGCAGTGACCGACGAAATCGTGCGGGTTGAGACAGAGGGTGACATCGGCTTAATCTGTCTGACCAACCCCCCGGTAAACGCATTGGGTTTAGCCTTGCGTGCAGCTATTCTAGATGCGCTACAACAGTTACTCAGTGACACTAACGTCGAAGCAATCGTATTGTACGGTGAAGGACGTTATTTCTCCGCAGGCGCTGACGTTAAAGATTTTGATCGCTCAGCAGAGAAACCGGAATTACCAGATTTACTCAAGGCTTTTAGCAACAGTCCGAAACCCGTAATAACCGTACTCCACGGTATAGCATTCGGCGGTGCACTCGAACTTGCAATGGCAACAAATCTACGCGTAGGTATTACAGGTCTGCGCGTTGGTTTACCCGAGGTCAAACTGGGCCTTATACCTGGTTCTGGTGGCACCCAACGACTGCCTCGCTTAACTAGCATCTCTTCAGCCATTGATATTATTTGTACGGGTCGGGATGTTCCCGGGCCTGAAGCACTTGAACTTGGGATCATATCCAGTCTTGAAGATGGAACACCACGTGAGGTAGGGCTGCAGGCTGCTAACAAAGTGTTAAGCGGCAGTGTAAAAACCCTAGCCACAGACAACCTTACAGTAACTGCCGAACCAACAACACTTATCGACGCGCGAACTCGTTTCAGTAAAGGCTTGAATGCCCCTCTTCGCGCGATTGATGCGATTGATGCTTCTACCCTACCAATAGATGAGGGACTAGAAAAAGAACGCACAGTTTTTATGGAGCTTATACAGGGAAGCGAGCGCGCCGCTCTTGTACATGCTTTTTTAGCCGAGCGCGCCACTGTAAAAATTCCCGAACAACAAGCATCAAAGCGCGATCTAAAAACTATCGGCATTGTCGGTGGCGGTACCATGGGTACGGGCATCGCTACTGCGTTTCTGCTCACAGGTTTTCCTGTCGTTTTAATCGAAATGGAGGCGGCACGCGTAGAGCAAGCACGCTC
>CAYPMR010000227.1:0-1988 GCA_964411665.1 uncultured Granulosicoccaceae bacterium
TACGGCACTATGCGACACAATGTTGAGAGTATTGATGCCTATTGTCTGGACAAGCAATCTGCCACTGGTGCGAAGCTCCAGCATTTCGGGCAATGGCAGTCGCCTGCGGAGAGCAGCGCCGGATCTGGTAAGAATGAATGGGCGGCGATAGGTGCACGAAACACTAACGGCAGCGATGACAATATCAGCAACACCCCGGATGCGGAATTTGTGTCATCTCTTGCTGCAATGGCAGCGAGTCTTGAGAGCGAGATTGATCAGCGCTTCCCCTCACTGTTACGCAGAGTCGGTGGCTATAACCTCGACGCCCTGTTACCTGGCAATCACAGCGGTTACAGCGATTTAGACAATGGCAACATTAATCTAAGCCATCTGTTGGTCGGTTCCGAAGGCACCTTGGGTGTATCCAGCGCTATCGAATTAAAACTCGCACCTTTGCTAGGTCAACGTGTTGTTGGTGTCTGCCATTTTCCAACATTCTATCAAGCTATGGATGCGGCACAGCATCTAGTCTCACTGAAACCATCAGCGATCGAACTGATGGATGCAACAATGATTGAACTGGCAATGCAGATTGAGGCCTTCCGGCCGGTTTGCAAGCAATTTGTGCGTGGTAAGCCCGCCGCCTTGTTACTGGTGGAATTTGCCACTGGTAGTCAGATTGAAAATCGCCGACATTTGAGCATGCTGGCAGATAGTATGAGCGATCTTGGCTTGGCCTGGGAAGGTAAAGAACGTCAGTGGGGAGGCGTCATAGAAATTGAATCGCCTGAGTTGCAGGCAGCGGTTGGTGAGGTACGAAAATCCGGTCTTAACATAATGATGTCGATGAAGAGCGAGGGTAAGCCCGTATCCTTCGTAGAGGATTGTGCTGTTGCACTGCCAGATCTTGCTGAATACACAGCAGCACTGACACGCGTATTTGAAAAACATAACACACGAGGCACTTGGTATGCGCATGCGTCGGTCGGTTGCTTACATGTGCGGCCTGTGCTGAATTTGAAGCTCGATAAAGACCGTCATGCAATGCGAGCAATTGCTGAAGAGGCTTTTGAGCTGGTACGCCAATATAAAGGGTCTCATTCAGGTGAGCACGGCGACGGCATCTCTCGCTCGGAATTTCATAAATCCATGTTTGGTGAAAAACTGGTCACGGCATTTGAGGATTTAAAAAACCGCTTTGATCCGGATAATCTACTCAACCCGGGGAGGATTGTTTATCCACCTCGAATGAACGAACGGCGTTTGCTGCGCTATCACGAAAACTATGCAACGGCTTCTGTGCCCTTACAGCTTTCATGGTCTGACTGGCCGGAGTCTGCACACGGTATGCAGGGTGCGGTTGAAATGTGTAACAACAATGGCGCCTGTAGAAAGTTGGCAGGCGGTGTCATGTGTCCCTCCTATCGCGCCACTCGAGATGAAAAACACGTTACTCGCGGAAGGGCAAACACGTTGCGTCTTGCCTTGTCCAATCAGCTTGAGCAATCGGGTGGTGCCAGCGTGCTTGCCAGCGATGAATTGCATGAGTCCCTAAAATACTGTGTGTCCTGTAAAGCCTGTAAACGCGAATGCCCGACAGGTGTTGATATGGCGCGCATGAAAATTGAAGTACTCTCTGCGCGTCATCAGGCCGGCAAGCAAGGTTTGCAGGAATGGTTGGTGGCAGAACTGCCTGTTAATGCCTATCGTCTGTCTCGTCTCTCAAACCGGTTTCATCGTCGATTGCCGGCCGCTAAGCCATCGCGCTGGCTCAATCGTATCCAGCGATTTTCCCAGCAAGGTGTGCTCGGTCCATTGTTTGAAAAAATCACGGGATTCTCTCGACACCGTCCCTTACCGGCGTTTGCTGATCAACCATTCACCTTGCAAAGCACTGAGCTGAACACAGAAGATTCCTGCCAACTCGATGATGACAAACCATCGGTCATCTTATTTGCCGATACCTTCAATAGATATTTTGACCCGCACATACTTGAAGCTGCTGT
>CAYPMR010000228.1:0-1904 GCA_964411665.1 uncultured Granulosicoccaceae bacterium
GCTGCATCTGACTGCGTTGTCTGTGTAGACGTGCAGCCACGTTGGCGAACTCTTTGCCCAATGTTGTCGGAGACGCTGTTTGTCCATGCGTTCTGCTTAGCATGGAAACATCGGCTGTATTAACAGCCCAATCACTTATCGTGTCGATCAAGCTTGCAAGTTGAGGCAATAGCTGTTCATTGCGATAGGCTTTCAACATTAATGCATAGGCCAGATTATTAATGTCTTCAGAGGTACAGCTAAAGTGAAAGAACTCACTGTGTTCAGCCAGTGCTGGTTGTTCAGTGGCACGTTCTTTTAACCAGTATTCGACTGCTTTGACATCGTGATTGGTTTCTCGCTCATAGGCTTTAACGCGTTCGGCGTCTGCCAGGCTGAAGTCGTCGAGCCATTGCATCATCGCATCAAGTTCTGCGGTAGGTACATTGGCAAGTTCGGTGATATCAGGGTGTTCAGCCAGGTGTCTGTACCAGCAGATTTCCGCTTTCAGTCGATAATAGATCAGCCCGTATTCGCTGAATAACCCCCGCAAATCTTCGGTACGGGCGCCATAGCGCCCATCAACAGGGCTGATAGCCGTTAGTGCTGATAGTGGAAGATCCGGCTTTGATGATGACACTGAGTGCGTTTGCTCTGATTGCCTGAAAGAGCCTCATTATACGGCATTGACCCTTGCTCGTAACCGCGATCCATCACACTGTATCTGTTCAAATACTGTCCCTCGGCGTTTTTAGGGTAGTTCGGTTAAGACAGGTCGGCGTGCCTGCTCTGGCGTTTGCTATGCGGCGGTTTGTGATTTGAGGTTGCTGGATGGGAATCTGCGGTTATTGGCGAAATTTTGTCACTCCTGTGATTGCTCCCGGTTTTGCTCCCACGCCCGGGCTGGGTGCGGTTCGCAGGTTCGGTAAAACGTTTGTGTGCTCGAAGTAAGGATTGATCGTAGCCTGCCTGTTCGCAGTCCTCGGCCAGTGCACCGGCTGTCTCTTGTTGTATTTTTGCTGATCTGGTAGTGGCATCTACAATGGATGTCCAGGTGGCTATCAGGTTAAATAATTTTGGTAAGGCGATTCGATGAGTTTGACCTGTTACATCGTATAACCAGTCACAGAGGTTAAGAAAATTCTCAAAGGGTGATGTGCCTAGTAGATGAGGCAGGGTATTGCTAAAACGCCCCGAATTGGCGATCAGATCCCAATAGCGCGCAAAGCGTGCAAGGCGTTGTACGGTATTGTAGTCGAGCAAGTTGTTACACAGAATGCGGTAAGGTGGCTGCCGCTGATAAGTCATCTGCCATTGCTGAGTGTGGCGATCAATCGGCGTTCCGCGCAGTCGTTTAAGCAGGCCAACCTGGATCTCATGGGGAGCTAATGAGACCAATCGGTTAAATCCCTCCGCAAAGCTCTGTAATGATTCTCCCGGTAAACCAAAGATAAGGTCGGCATGGATATGTACTTGTGTTTCGTTGCGCAACCATTGCAGGTTATTGACCGTTTTATGCATGTCCTGGCGCCGGCTAATCAGGGCTTGCACCTCGGGGTTGAACGACTGTATGCCGATTTCAAACTGCAATTGCGCGGCTGGAAAGGCTGCGATCTTTTGTTTTAATTTCTCTGGCAAGCGATCGGGTATTAGTTCGAAATGCAGGAAAAGATCGTCAGCCTGCAGTTCAATGAAAAAATCCAGAATCCGGATACAGCTGTCTACTTTGAGATTGAAAGTTCGATCAACGAACTTGAAATGCCGGGCACCGCGTTGGTAAAGCGCCTGCATTTGTGCCAGAAATTCATCCAGCTCAAATGCGACTGCAGTTTTGTCCAGACTGCTGAGACAGAATTCGCATTTGAATGGGCAGCCACGTGACGCTTCAACATAGATAATTCTGTTTTTCAGATCGTTGTCGCTGT
>CAYPMR010000229.1:0-1890 GCA_964411665.1 uncultured Granulosicoccaceae bacterium
GAATTGCTTCGATGAGGTGTCAATCGCAGGGATGCGATTGCCAAGCCTACAGGGAAGTATTAACGGCGGCCTCAGCGAAGTAATTGCCGGGTACACACGGACACTACATAGTAGCTAATGTACTTCTGCCTATTTCGTACGGCTCTTTACTTATGGCCAGAGTTGACCGGCGATCGGTAAAACAAATAAGTCAGTGAACAAACAGCTGCCAGAACGTACAGGCCATTAAGTGGCAGCGAAGGGTCAGCATCCCAGTGCGTTGCCAGCGTTACCTGATCGTTACTTACCGCACCTGCCAAAGTGAGCACGACTGCCACGGCTGAGAAGATAAATACCACTGCAAACTGCGTGTAATAGCTTTTAATCAGCAGATATCTCTGTCCAGTGCTTTCAGTCGCAATATCGAAAAAGCGCTTGTTAAAAACAAGTCTGAAGAACGACGTACAAAAAGTAACGACTATCAATAGAACAGCGGTAGTAATGACAGCCGCGTCACCGCCCAGAAGAGGGCGTATTATCCAGCCTGCTGCATACAGAACCACCGCCCAACGAAACAACTGAACGCCTGCAATTCGATCTATTGTGTTTTTGGCAAGATAAAAGAGTATCGCAAAGCCGACTGCCAGCGCGATCACAGTGACACCAAAGCGTGTGAAATCTTCGCGACTTAAAACAAACAGCGACAGCGTCCAAAAATGACTTTCCAGGAACAGGAAAAGGCCATCGATCAGGAACACCGGGCGAGAACCGTATTTGTCATTAAATTTCAGAGATTCCTGCAAGGATATGGGTTTGTAACTCTCATCAAGCAATTGGTGTTTTTCACTGCGGTAAAACCACATACTAACCAACAGCGATAGACAGGCCGACAGGCCCAGCACCGCGAGCATTCCCCTGTACTCAAGCAGCAAACCACCAGCTAAAATACCGATTTTCAGTGCGATAGTGACGACGATCTGCAAATTGCCGTACTGCTTGCCTGAACTCGATGGCGTCGCCCGTTGTAAAAACAACGCGCGTTGCGTTGTCCAGAAAAAACAATTGTATAACCCGTTGAAAACCGCAAGCCCTGTCAGAAACAAACCAGATGGTAGTTCCAGAAAACTGCCCACAGTTGCAAAGCCAACCAGTGCAATTTCCAGTACGAAACTAAACGCATACATATTGGCAGTACTGTGTGTTTTTGCCAGACGCTCCCAGATGGTAAGAGCCACAGTAAAGAGACCACCGCTAATGGCTACAAAGAGGCTAATTGCCGCCAGCGAAAAATCCTGACGCCAAAGCCAGACAGGTATGTAGAAGGGAAATAATCCGATTAAAAGCGAGTGAGCGCCAAGGTACTGGTAGAAAACCGCTGCAGATGACCGATTGTTCCCGGAAGGGTATTCCGAGGGGATTTGTCGGGCATTTTTGTCAGACATAACTGTAATTGGCTTCGATGCCTTGTGGGCATTCTAGACCTGGACCTCTAAATCCAAAATCCCGCAAACCCGAAGCACTACAGAATATCTGTGTCGGCAATATCCAGACTATCCATTTCTTCATAAAAGGCTGTCAAGTCTGGTTTGTCGCCATAGCGTGGTACATCATGCATCTTCATATAGGGGCGTGTGTTGACTTCGAGAAGGATGCAACGCTGCGTTTTGTAGCTGCTCTCAAGACCGTGCTCGAAAATGACATCAATGCCGAGAACATTGGCGCCGAAAACATCGACCACCCGCTTGAACAGGGCTTCATTGTCCGGGTGCATTGTGGCGTTGTCGATCGTCTCGACCACGCCTCCCGGCGACAGTGCTACTCGATTAAACAGATGAACGCGTTCGTCTTTTGCCGGCACCGATTCGAATCCCAGACCCTGGCGTTTAAGGTAACTACCTATTTGCGGTGATT
>CAYPMR010000230.1:0-1857 GCA_964411665.1 uncultured Granulosicoccaceae bacterium
TGCCGCCAGGCGTGTTGCAGGGTCATGGCCTTCATCTATTGTTGAAAACGCTTGTCGGCGAGGCAGTGTTGGAGAAGAACTTTGATAATTTTCCAATTCCCTATCGTGCCGTCACAACGGATATAGAAAAGTCTGAAACCGTTGTCATCGATAGCGGTGATGTGGCGAAAGCGATACAGGCAAGTATGTCCATACCTGCGATTTTCGCTCCTGTTCCGTGGCAGGATGATCGTTTGTTGGTCGATGGCGGGGTCACCAATAATTTAGCTGTTGATGTGGTCCGGGAAATGGGCGCCGAAATTGTAATAGCGGTCGACGTCGGTACACCGCTCTCTTCGCGAAACCAACTGAGAACGGTGGTCAGTATTGTTGATCAGCTGACTAACATTCTGACTCGGCAAAATGTTGAAGAGCAAATTGCCTCTTTGCGTACTCCGGACGTTCTTATACAACCAGATCTTGATAAGTTCAGTGCGACAGATTTTGCCGTGGCAGGAATCATATCCGAAAACGGGGAGACTGCCGCTCGAGAGCTCGCACCAGCGTTGAGCCTTCTGTCTCTACCCGAGCAAGGCTATAGCGATTATAAAAAAGAATTGCGTGAACGTACGCTTGACCCATTTCCAAAGAAACTCAAATCTGTTGAATTACGTGAGAACACAGGTCTTGATGGGGAGCGTTTGAAGAAACGCCTTAATCTTAATGAGGGTGACGAATTTTCATTAGCTGATCTACATGGTGCTATTGATTCAATATATGCCAGTGCTGTATTTGATGTTATAGATTACACGGTAGAGCGCGATGAGGAGGACGACGACGCGGCTAATGTTGTAATAAATGCCAAGCGTAAGTCATGGGGTACGGACAATATACGATTTGGTTTTGTACTTGAAGATAATCTGGAAGGCACGAATAACTTCAATGTAAATGCGGCTTACCACAAGCGGGAAATCAACGGCCGTGGTGGTTCTGTGCGTGCACTTGGTCAGGTTGGTGAATTGCCACGGCTTTTGTTCGAATTTTTTCAACCATTTGATAAGCGCTTCAATTTCTTCACGCTGTATCAAGTCGAACACGAGCAGTTCTCGCGTGGCACATTTGATGGGGCAACCCAGACTGAAAATTTTCGTTTACGCAGAACTCAAGCAAGAGCCTTTCTGGGCTGGCAAAACCGTAACACCATGGATATCAGGGTTGGCCTGAGTACGGGCTTCGGCAGTATCAGACGTGTGGTAGGCGTGGATCAGAGTTCCAAAGCAGATGACTTTAGAGAGGGTACTTTAGAACTGATCGCCCGTTACGATACGCTCGATAGCATTGCTTTTCCCTCGAATGGTCTGAAACTCTCACTCCACTATGAACGCGGTGTTGGCTTGCTAAATTCGGATGCCGATTACGAAGGTCTTTCGCTTGAAGCCCTTATGGCGCGACGTATGGGCAAGGTGCGTTTGGTTGTTGGAGGGCTGGTGAGTTCCGGCCTGAGCGGGGTTGTGCCGCAACAACGTGCTTTCGAAAGAGGTAGCATCCTGTCCAGTGCTGGTTTGCGTACGGAGACAGAAGTCGGAGAACATGCTGCCAGAGCCAGTGTAATCGCTTATCGTTCAATGACAACTGAACGCGTACAGGCGCTCGAATACCCGATATTTCTTGGCGCGACCCTTGAGTACGGCAATGTCTTGCAGGAAGGCGATGAAATTGAATTCGATGAAGGTCTGCTCACCGGCAGTGTTTTTCTTGGTGCTGACACGCCGATCGGTCCTCTCTACCTTAACCTCGGTGCCACACAGACCAAAGGATTTTCAGCACTACTGTCGCTTGGTCTGACGTTTTGAAAAGTTCCAGTTGAATTAGAAGCAG
>CAYPMR010000231.1:0-1831 GCA_964411665.1 uncultured Granulosicoccaceae bacterium
AAGCCATGCAGAAATTCCCTGATGCTGTGATCCGTGCGATGCATCACGCTGACTCGACGGTGACGTGTTTGCCGGTTGCTCTTGATCAATCCGGCAATGAGCCAAACCTGTCTGTCGCCCGTACCTTTCCAGAAGAGTCCTCGAAAAAATCGCCACAGGAAGATGACGCTGCAACCGCTGCGGAGCATCAAAGCGAATGGGAGTCCGCGCTGTTTTTTGTTCTACCTCTGTCCGTGACCCATGATGAGATAAAATCACTGTTTCCATCGTCTCATCTTTTCCCTGTTGCACTTGAAGCTGATTTGATTGAGCACGAAAAGGCGACACTTATCGAGCTGGTTATTGACATCGATTTGGGGTTGTCCGCCAGTCCCGCGGGACGTGTGCTTTTTTTGACTGGGCATCTGCCCACTCACCACGAGGCAGTATCGTTACTCGGCCAACAACAAAGTATTGGCCTCTTTATTGGTGATGTGCATTGTAATCTGTTACACCAACAGCGTATTCCACTGGCCGATGAACATCGCAGTGTATTTCAGGACATGCTCAAAGACGCTTTAAAGCGTGATTCATTGATTAAGATGACGAGTCGTTATGATCCTGATGAGGCTTTTGAAAGCGTTACAAAGAATGCCTGAGATTTTAATTCTAGAAACATAGACTTGATCCTACAGACTAAATCAGATCAGATTACAATTGATTTACTCTGAACCGCCATAAGTGTTTTTTTAAAAACTATCCGCCGTCATCCTCGCGAAGGCAGTGTTGACGCAAACTTCTGTTTTGAGAGCAATGCATTGTTTGAATAGCATAAAACGACCTCACAGCAAATCAAGGCCACTGCCAGCTCTCTTGTTACTTTCCATCTATTTGCTTTTATCTGTTGCCGTAGCTAATGAATCCGCTGTGGAATCCAGGCAAAGTGCGGCAGCGCAAGTGCTGGATGCGGGCGAGAAAGAAAAAGATGCTCATGTTAATTGGAAGAGGGCGATCAGCAACGACAAAGTTGAAACCTTATGGTCTGACTGGCAAGACAGTGGTGATCATGAAACATTGATGGCTTTGCGCACTGATAATGGCAAGAACGCGTTCATGATCGCTTGCAAAACCGGGCATATCGCGTTATTTGAAGCGATGCTTGCAGCAGGTGCTGATCCCAATGCGACGACTCTCACGGGAGGCACACCGATTATGTTTGCGGCGTTGGGTAATCATGCGGGCATTGTCGAACGTCTGCTTGCCGAAGGCGCGGACCCTGACCGACAAGGGACTAACGGCTGGTCGGCTGTCACTATCGCTGCCGCCAAAGGTTTCCCACAAATGATCCACCAACTGGCAGCAGCCGGTGTTGATATCAACGCACCTGATGTCTACCGTTGGACGCCCTTGATGCGTGCAGTCGATAATGGCCATGCGCAGGTTGTCGACGTTTTGCTCTCACGTGAGGGTGTGAATTTGCAGCAACAGGATGAGGCCGGTAACACGGCATTACATTATGCTGTGGCGCATCACAACACAGCAGTCGCTGCCGCGTTGTTGCAAGCTGGAGCCAATCCGGATGTGCCTAACCTGAAAGACTTAACGCCTCGTCAAATGGCTTTGGATTCCTCTGTACCGTCATCACTGGCCGCATTGTTCAAATCTTGAGCTGCAGCGTGCGGCGGGGTTTGAGCCTCATTGGCACCTTCGCTGGTATCGTCAGCTTTTTCTGGCACATCTGATGTCTCTGAACGGTCATGCATGAGTTCAGCATAGGACTGCGATTCATTGAGAACACGCTTCGCCTCTTCGTAACCGACATCACTTATCTCGGGAAAAGATTTAAAATCGA
>CAYPMR010000232.1:0-1796 GCA_964411665.1 uncultured Granulosicoccaceae bacterium
CTGTCATTTGTAAAAGCTACGACAGAATGGCTTGTTGTTAACAATCCGACACCTGTCAGTGATAACCTGATCTGACATTTTTTGTAAGATCAATTCTGTATTTTTATACAGCTAACTTTGTACAACCAGCTTTTATACAGTCATTCGATGCAGTCATATTCCGTGACTCATTCTTGAATTTTGTTATTTCCACCTGAATCTTTTCAATAAGATTTTCTGGTAAATGATCTTCCAGAACCCGGTAGCCGGTCTCTTAATACGACTTCGTCTGGGAATCAGTCAGAATGTCAGCCATGCGTATTTTTTCTCCTCAGTCGTGAGCATCGAGTGCACTCGGCATCTCTAAACGTACTGCTTAATCTTGTGCTCAAAAAGTGCCGAACTTGAAATCATCGCCCTGAATGCCGGTAGCTTCGTCCGGGTTAATCTGACGTTTTGTCATGATGCTGTTGCGCATCTTGAATTGTTAATCATGAAGATTTCTACCCAGATAAGCGAGGCAAAGTTAAAGCGGGCATGTGCAGTACCTTGAGTAATTAGTTCTTTCAATAGGCATAAAATCAATCATTTACAAAAATAATCTAATAAAAATTCTCAGCATCGCGTCAATAGTTTGAGTTTTGCAGTGGGTTAGTGCATTCGGTAAAGTTGCGCGCTTCCGCAGATTCGGTGGTTGCTTCTTTTTGCAGACAACTAATCGGGTGAAAAGGCACTAGTTGCCAGTTCCCTTACTAGTTGATGCGAGGCAAATAGAGGTGGCACGGCATCATTGAGATATTTGATATGAGCCAAAGCCGGGGAGGACTTAGACAAATAGCTCTGGAAATACATGAACGCGACATACGCAAAGCGATTGAAGTTGTTGGTTGCCACTTGTTTAGTGGTGCTGTCAGCACAGGCTGGGTTGATAAAAAAGGTTTATGCAGATAACCCTTCCATGCCTCAAGGCATAACTGCCTCCATTTATTCCAACACCGCAGGTGAGCTTTTCTGGCGAGCTTCATCTGACAACGATGGTATAGCGTTCTACAGAATTTATATCGCTGGTACCTTGTTCCGGCAAACATCGGGACCCAGTATTTACATCGATACACTGTCTCCCGACAGGCATTACGATATCCAGATTTCGGCCGTCGATACGCGTGGCAATGCATCGCAATGGTCACCGATCTTCAGGTTGCAAACCAGTACTCCCTCCACAACATCTGAATCATCTGCAGAGGTGCCTGCAGAAGTGCCTGCTGAAGCAGTGTCATCCGGTGGTGCAGACAATGGAACTGTAACGTCTGATAGTGAGAGCACTGTCGGTGATAGTACGTCCGAAGATAGTGCGCTAGCCGAAGAACCTGCGGAAGTTCCTGATTCGCGGGTTGGCGTTCCTCAAGACATCGCAGTAGTTTCCAGAACTGCGTCAACTATTGAAATTAGTTGGTCGCCAGAGTCCGGTTTTTCTGATCCTCTGGGTTACAACGTGTATCTTGGCACCAGCTACATCGCCACTACGTTCAATTCTTCCTATACGATCAAAGGGCTCGATGCCAATACCTCCTATCGAGTTGTTCTGACAGCGTTTGATGATGGCGGACAGTTTTCAATATCCACACCGGCCGTGATCGTTCAAACCCGCGCGATTGATGATGTGTCGGACACCATGGAGATTGATACGGTTGCAGATACAGCGTCGGTGACGGATACAAGTATTGATACCGGCAACGAAACCAATGGGGCAATGGATCAAGCCATCACTGATGAATCTGGCGATTCCTCCGAGCCTGATTCTTCGGTGGAAGACCTTG
>CAYPMR010000233.1:0-1718 GCA_964411665.1 uncultured Granulosicoccaceae bacterium
TGTGAGGCACCAACCGGTATCGGTAAAACAGTGTCGGCTTTATTTCCGGCCTGCAAGGCCTTGGCACAACAGCATGTTAAACAAATAGCCTACCTGACAGCCAAAACAACAGGGCGGCAAGCCGCTTCCAATGCGCTGGAAAAGTTACACACTGCTGGTCTCGACGCCAGTTCTCTGGTTATTCACTCCAAAGCGCTTGCCTGTCATTGCAAAACGGGTAGTTGCGATTATCTGCCGGATGGCAGATGTCCTCGCACGATCGGTTTCTTCGATAGATTACCTGCTGCGCGAGAAGAACTGATGTTACGAAAACACCTGGATGACAGGGTGTTAGATGAGATCGGTGAGAAATATGATCTATGCCCGTTTGAATTATCTCTACAGATGATTCCCTGGGTGGAGATTATTGTCTGTGACTACAACTATGTATTTGATCCATTAGTCCGATTAACCGCCTTTGCAGAACACGAGAATTCAATCGGTTTCTTGATTGATGAGGCACATAATCTGGGTGATCGCTCACGTTCCATGTATTCAGCGGCGCTTGATAGTCGACAGCACAAAGAGGTAAAACGCGTTTGTAAATCAGCATTGCCTCAACTTGCACGCTCTGCTGATTCTATAAATCGCAGTATGTCGCGTGTTGCGAGTTCACACGACAACTTACCGGCTGCGGATGACGAATTGCCCAAAGCACTGGTTAAAGCGGTTGACCGCTGTCTCGACGTGTTCGCCGAACTTGATATTAACGGATCAAGTCTGGACAGAGAGAAGTTAGCGACTGTATGGGATTGGTTCAAGGAGCTTTATCGCTTTAGAGTCATAGCGCAATTGTTCGGTGAGAGCCACCGTGTGTTGATAGAAGTGGATGGTAAGGGTACGAAACGTCATACCTCAATACGCCTTATTTGTCTTGATGCTAGTGATCGCCTTGAGAAGGCGTTTAAAAACATCCATTCCGCTGCTGTATTTTCAGCGACGCTGCGACCAGCGCTATATCATTTAAACGTATTGGGGCTTGGGGGCTGCGACAACACCGTGCAACTGCCATCACCATACTCTACAGATCAAACAGGATGTTTCATCTGTAACTGGATAGATACCCGTTACCGGGCAAGAGAAGACTCAGCACAAAACCTGACTGAATTGATTCATCTGGTAAGACATGCAAGAGAAGGAAACTATCTGGTTTTCTTTCCATCACATGCCTATATGAGTCAGATCGCCGATTGCTATCGCAATATGTATCCCGATGAAGACATCGTAGTACAACAACGAATCACCCAGACTGAAGACAGGCAGGAATATCTGGATAGCTTTTTCAACAAACGTAATGCCCTGGGGTTTGCCATTACCGCAGGTGTTTTTGGTGAAGGCATTGATTACACAGGTGAGTCACTGATTGGCGCTATCGTCGTTGGAACCGGATTACCAGGCCTTAGCCTGCAACAATCATTGCTGAAAGATCATTTCGATGCAGGAGGATTCAATGGATTTGATTATGCGTTCAGATACCCTGGTTTCACCCGCGTGTTACAGGCAGCGGGCAGGGTTATTCGATCTGAAACAGATCAGGGTATTGTCGTGTTGGTAGACCCGCGATTTAACGAATCTTTTTATAGAGACCTCTACCCACCTCAATGGAACTTGACGCCCTGTGTTGATGGGAATCAGCTTTTGCAGGGGTTGGATCAATTCTGGAATAAGCCAGCTTAACT
>CAYPMR010000234.1:0-1679 GCA_964411665.1 uncultured Granulosicoccaceae bacterium
ACAACCCCGGAGCAATCATGGCTTTCGATTTTCCTGATCTACCCTACGACTTTAACGCGCTCGAACCTTCCATTGACGCTCAGACAATGGAGATTCACTACGATCGCCATCACAGGGCATATTTTAATAATTTTGTCGCAGCTGTTGACGGCAGTCCGATGGCGGATCAGTCTCTCGAGCAGGTCTGCGCTGGCGTTACCGCCGACACCGCTCCTGCGGTGAGAAACAATGGCGGTGGTTACTACAATCACATTATTTACTGGAACTCCATGTGTAATGGTGGCAGCGCACCCAGCAGTGCTCTGGATAGTGCGGTCAATAGTACCTTCGGTTCGATGGATGAGCTCAAGAAGCTGCTTACTCAAGCCGGTATGACTCGTTTCGGGTCGGGCTTTGCCTGGCTCATCGCTAAAGACGGTAAACTGGCTGTTACCTCAACAGCAAATCAGGATAATCCGCTCATGCCGGTTGCTGATCAGCAGGGCACACCCTTGCTGGGTCTTGATGTCTGGGAACATGCCTATTATCTGAAGTATCAGAACAAGCGACCTGACTACATTGAACAGTGGTTTAACGTTGTTGACTGGGCCAAGGTATCAGAACGCTTTGGTGCGGCCGCTTAAGACGACAGATAAGACAAAAGCTATCGACCGGCCGCTAGCCCCTGTGGGGTTTGCGGCTACATTGTAGCTGTAGAGGCCTGGCGTCCAGCCTGAGCTGGGCACAGGGACACAGACTGCCATAGATGGGTCAGATACACTTGTCACATCAGTATTGTTCTGATGTTTGAAATTTTTTACACACAGAGTTTGCAATGGACATAATGGATCGAATAAAGGATCAGGTTGAAACTAACCCGGTCATCTTATACATGAAGGGTACGCCACAGCTGCCTATGTGCGGTTTTTCCAGTCGTACCGTAGAGGCTTTGAAGCAATGCAATCGCGAATTCGCCTATGTGAATATCATCGCTGATCCTGAGGTTCACCAGAACCTGCCTCGTTACTCGGATTGGCCCACTTTTCCTCAGCTTTATGTTGACGGGGAGTTAGTCGGTGGATGTGACATCACGCTTGAACTTGCGACCAGCGGTGAGTTGCAAAAGATGCTTGACAAGGCGACTGGTCAGGATAGCAATAGCGCTGATTGATCCTCTCGGGTTATTCCCTGAGACATTGCTACTTTCATTGAAAGTTGAAAGGCAGGGCCCGGGATTAGCTCTGGAGTGAGTTGTCCCGGGTGTCGTTTTTGCCTTCGCGGTTAAGTTTTTCCCAGCTATTTACAACTCTGCAAAACAGCTCGGCAGTTTGCCTCGTATCGTAAATTGCCGAGTGTGCTTCCTTTGTGTCCCAGCTCATGCCTGCAACTTCAGCAGCGCGCGATAACACGGTTTGACCATAAGCGAGTCCACCCAAAGACACGGTGTCGAGGCAACTAAACGGATGAAACGGATTGCGTTTGGTGCCGCTTCGATCAATAGCTGCATTCATAAAATTAAGATCAAAGAAGGCATTGTGTCCCACCAGAATCGCGCGCGTGCAGCCAGTGTCTTTAACTTCTTTTCGCACGGGATTAAAAATAAATTTTAGCGCGTCGCTCTCACTACGCGCAGCGCGCAGCGGATGCCATGGATCAATGCCGTTGATTTGCAGAGATTTTTCCTCGATATTCGAGCCATC